>CAVXDM010000077.1:0-8073 GCA_963760455.1 uncultured Alphaproteobacteria bacterium | reverse complement strand
GGGGTTCATTGAGGTCAGTTCCAAGCCGCTCACTTTGGCTCTTACCAGGAGGGGCTGGGCGTGGCTGGAGGCGGAAATCGCCGCGCCTGAAACGGGCGGCTCCATCGGACCCGGACCGCTTCACGCCGTGCTTAGGGCCGTCAACCGGCTGACGAAGCGCCTTGGCCTGCCGCTGGAGGAGGCGCTCTCCGCGGATGCCGCGCCGCCGGCCCAGGCTGGTACCGAAATCCGCGCGCCGGAGTGGATCGAGGTGGACGAGCTACTTGCGCGCGCCCTCCAGGACATTTCCGTCTTTTCATCAAATTTGTCGCGTTTAAGGGAAGCAGCGAAGGGGGCTCTGGAAACTGAAATCAACGGGCGGGCGTGGCGGCGAATCTGGTGTTCCAGAATGTGGAACTCGCCGCCAGGAAGCGGGCGCTCGCTCTCGACGGGGCGGCAGTCGGAAGCGTGTTTCGATCCGGTCTATTTCCATAGCGACCGTCCACGCGGTCGATAGAAGTCGCTCAAGATAGTGCCGGGGCCGATCTGTTCCCAGAGGCGCGCAATGTGTGATCGTTCCCCTTGCGTAACCCCTCATTTTTGGGTTTGGCCGGGTTGGATAGAAAAGATCGCATCTATGACGAGCGGAAACGCTGTCCCATTCATTGTCCCGCCTCGTGAAAAAACCATTGAAAACAATAGCATCGAAGACTATTGGGCGCCCCGAGGGAATTGAACTCCTGGTTCAGCCGTGAGAGGGCCGCGTCCTGACCGCTAGACGAACGGGGCGAGCGATGGGGCCAACATAATCGGCAAAGCCCGCTGATCAAGCGTTATTCCAGTCTGGGAACAGTTTCCACCGGGGTGATTTATTGCCTGCGGTCCGGCAAGCTTATCCGCCGCCTTGTCAGCGCCGCCTTGGCCCTGCTCAAGCCCTGCCACCACTTGGCCCGGCGTTTTCCCGGTGAGCGATTCCTGCAGTGCGGCGTTCGACGCGGTAGAATTCTCAAGCTGTTCGAGCGTCCCAGGCCTTCGTGCACTCCAGCAACCGTGACGCTCGCGCTATGGGCGAAAAATTCTGTCGCTCGCATTTTCCGGATCGCGCCGGGATTGGAGCGCCTGAGCGCGGGCGCCACCTTCATCGCCGCCGCAGCCTGCCCAGTTGCGGATGCAGGAATCGCCGCGCTGACTCGCGCGCCGACCTCGGCTTGATCTCCCAGGTCGTGTTGTGTGGGATGTCCATCGCAAAGCAGCCGCCGGCGCCCGCGAGTTTGGGCATGTCGTCGCACGCGAACGGCTCGCGCCCCGTGATTCCGGTATACTTCCCGGTACCGCCTGTAATGACGTGCGTGCCGCAATTCATCTTGGGCTGCGATTGATCGATATCGCGCGTGTCGAAGGTCGAGAAGATGACATCGCCGTCCTTATCGGTCAGCGCGCAGGCGCCGTCGATGTACTTCTTTTCGCCCGCCTCGACCTGGAGCGCGTTGCAGCGCGCCGACATTTTATCGAGCATCGCCTCGCCCTTCATGTTCTGGGTGGTGCCGACCGCCTCCAGCAGGTTGACCGTTCCCGCGCCTTTTACGTCGACGCTCTGAAGGGGACGGAAGACGAAATGGGTGACATAGGGCGTTGTCCCTTTCTTTTCGATTTGCTCGGTTTGGGCGGCGGCTGGTATGGCAACCAAAAGCGCTGCGGATACAAGCGCTGTTGAGATAAAGCTGCGGGACATTGTAAACCTCCGGTTGGACGTTCTCGTAAAGACATCCTCAGCCACAGTGTTGTGTTCCGGCGGTGCTTGGAGGCTACAGAACGCCGGGTTAACGCCATCGGCGCGTTTTTACTCTAAGCGACCCTCGCCCATATACGAATACTTCGCGAACCAGCCGCCGTGAGGTTGACAGCGGCGTCATTGCTGAGTTCGCACCGGGGCGGCCTACTGGATGGAAACTGCGTCTCTTCCAGGAGCCGAAGCAATCCGGAAACAACAAACGCGGTGCTAGCTTCTCCGCCACGGCAGCCAAGGCCGCTCGCGATGACGGTGCCGAACCGGGACGGTCAAGACCTTTGGCCGCCGCTGGTACTATTCTGCGCTTCCTCCGTCGGCTTCTCCTCCCCTTGCTTCCCGCCCTCTGACGCCTCCGGGGCCGGCGAGACGGCCTCGCGCCGCCGCCGCGCAGGCGCCCAAGGCCGCACCCCGCGCCTTTCCGACGCCGCGCGCACGATCAGCCTCCCGTCCGCAATCCGGATCGCCGCCGCGCCCTTCTCCCAAAGCGCGCCCGGTCGAGCAACACCTTTGGCGCGCGGCACGGAACCAATATATCCATCGGCGCGACCAGGATCGCGGCGCGCTCGCAATCCTCCTGCACCGCTTCCCGCTTCATGGTGAGGCTCACCTGCTTGCCCTTCACCATCGCGACGCAGGCGGATGCGTCGCACTGCCAGCCAGCGCCCGTGGATGCCTCCTTCGGCGTGCGGTTGTCGCCATCGGCCTTGAGCCACTGCGCCATGGTGTAGAAGGCGCGGCGCGATTTCGGCGCCTGCAGCTTGCCGTCCCGGTCGCGGATGGCGACCACCTTCGCGTCCCGGTCGACGAGCACGTCGGCCCGGTCGTGGATGGAAGTCAGCGCGACGCCTGCGCCGATGGCCGCGAGCCCCGAAAGCCGCCAGGGCCGCCGCCAGACGATCAGCCAAAGCCCGCCGCACACGATGACGAGCAGCGCCGCAAAGGGAAAGGCCGGCACGTTGACGATCGAGCCCGGGATCGCCGCCACCCACTTGGCCACCACGATCATGCCGTCTACCCCCAGGCCCATCGCCTTCAGCGGTCCCTCGTCGAGCCCGAACGGCATGGCGATGAGCGCCACGATCATGGCCGGCATGGCGAGCAGGTCGACCGGCGGCCCGCCAAGCAGGTTGCCCAGCGCCGCGTAGGTCGTGAGATTGTGGAAATGGTAGGCCGAGAAGGGCTCGACAGCGAGGCCCGCCGTAGCCGTGGTCATGAGCACGCCGCCAACGATATAGACGGGCTGCCAGGTCAACCGCTCGCGCACGTTCCGCGCCTCGAAATGCAGGTAGCGGCCGAAGCGTTCGTAACCAGCGATCAGCGCGGCGGTGGCGGCGAACGACATTTGGAAGCTGAGGTCGATCAGGCTATCGGGTAGCACGATCAGGATGAGCAGGCCGGCGAGCGCCACGTTGCGCAGCGACAGCGCGGGCCGGTTCAAAAGGATGGCGAGGAATACCACCACGATCATGAGGTAGGAGCGCACCGCCGCAATGGCCGCGCCCGATAGCAACAAATAGATGGTGACGCAAACGAGCGCCGCGCCGCCGGCAATCGTCCGCGCCGAAAAGCGCAGAGCGATGGACGGAAAACACGCGAGCAGCCAGCGCAGGAACCAGAACACCGTGCCCGCGACCAGCGACATGTGCAGGCCTGAGATCGAGATGACATGCGCGAGGCCCGAGCCGCGAAGATCCCGCATGGATTTTTCATCGAGGCCCGCCGTTTGCCCGACGGTGAGCGCTGCCGCGATCTCGCCCGTCTGGCCGGGAAGTACGCCCGTAATGCGCGCCCCGATCCGCGCGCGAAGTTCGGCCAGCCGCGTCCGGACCTTCATGTCAAGCGGCAACTCGCGCGGCTCCAACACCTCGGGCCTCGACAGCGTATAGCCGGACGCGCCAACGCCCTGGTAGAAGCTCATGCGCGCGAAATCGTAGCCGCCGGGCATCACCGGCTCGGGCGGCGGCCCCAGGATCGCGCGCAGCTTCACCGTAGTGCCGGGCGAGAGCGTCACCCCGCCCCGCACGTTCACGCGCACGCGGAAGGGCCGCTTGGCCACCTCCTCTTCCTCATATTTCATGCTCGTGAGCCGGACAATGGTGCGGCCCTTCCTCGCCGTCTGCCGGTCGAAGCTCTCCACGAAGCCTTCGAGATTGTAGGCGCCATGCCGCTCCAGCACGTTCTCGGCCACTATGTCCGTTCGAAGCTTCGCGGCAAGGAAGCCCGCGGCCATGCAGAGCAGGACGCTCGTGAGCAGGAAGGGGAGCAGGTTGCCGCGCGCGAGCATCCGCAGCGCCAGCGCCGCGATGAAGAGCCCCATTGATAGTGTAAGGTCTGGCTCCACGGGCAGCTCGAAATAGATGCCAATGCCCGCGCCGAAAAACACCGGCAGCCACAGGAACCAGCGCCCCTGCTCGGCGTCGAGCTGCGCCGCAAGCGCTCGGCCCGCGCCGTTGATGGCCCGGACCAAGGCCGGCGATCGTGCCGGAACCTCTACCCCAAACGCCGGAACTGAACTACTCACGCTAAATACCCGAACCGCTACCCTTCTCTCCTGGGGTATAGCTGTTTTGCAATAGCGGACAAACTAGATAAAGGCCGAATTTGCAAGTAGCGGGAAAATTGAACGGCGGACCGTGGTACCGCTATCGATGGCTACCGGGGCGGCGAGGCCAGTTCCTGTTCAGCTTGTGGCGGCACAATGAAAATTTGGAACCCGATATCGGGCGTCTGGCGCGATCCGATCCGCCGGCTTAGGTTAATGGAGAATTGCTTCCACTTTCCAGAAAGAAACTGGTTTACTCTGCCAAGGCACTCCGTGTCGGTGTCGGCGCAAGCGATAAGTAGCCCTTCCTGTTTCAGCTTGGCGGGCGTCAACCATCCGGCTCGGCTGAAGTCAAGCCCCGCAAAGGCCGATGGCCGGTCTGTGCTGTAAAAGCTGATGCCATTGGCGTATCTGATCGTGCCGCCAGCATAGCGAAGAGGCAACCCGGTTTCGGCGTGCCAAAGCTCGGTGACGCGTAAAGCCAGTTCGTGCTGGGGGTCGATCATGCCTTGATCGTTGGCTAGCCGGTCTGTGATCGCTCTTTCAATGGGGGCCGCCGCCGCCGCCCCAAACATTATCGCCAATGCCACGGCCGAAGATAGCCGGAAACACCGCCCGGCGTTCAGAGGCGCCGCGAGTTGCATCAGAAAGAGAGGCATGAGGGGGAAGGTTCCCAACGCCATGATTGCCGAAGTCTTAAGGCGGAACGCCAGTCCGAATACCACGGTCAGGAACAGCGGCAGCAAAGCGAGCACGGCCAGGAATTTTCGCCGGGCAGCAGGCAAAACAAGGTGTTCCTCACTGGCGACGCCGCCGGACCGGGCGCCCCGCCAAGCCATGAAGATTATGGCGGCCACGAGGACATGATATGCCGCGGCATCGATAAGAGTGCGTACGCTCCAACTTGCCACAGCCAGCAAGTTCCTTCCTGTCAAGCTCATGGCATAGGCAACGGGAGGAGAACCACTCTCGAAAGACCAGATGAAATGCGGCAAGACGCATGCAAAGAACACTGCCGCGGCTGCCCAGGGCAGGGCGGACAAGACATAGCGGCGACCATTGGGATGAAAAACAAGCGACAGCGCGCAAGTCAGGAGAATTGTAACCGCGTAATATTTTGAAAGTATCGATGCCGCCGCAAGCAGTCCAAAAAGCAGCGCGTCTCGCATTTTCATGTGGTCTACGGATTTAACGAAAAAGTATAACGTCCATGGCCAAAGCGAAATAAAGATGGTGTTGGCATTGAATTTATAGGCAAGGAACGTATAAAATGGGGTCGCCAGCAGCAGCAATGTTGCGGTAAGGCGGGTTCTGCCACTTACGAATAGTCCGATAAGCTGCCATGCGCCTAACAGGCCGATAGTCGCATTCAACCCCTCAAGCATCCTAAAAGATGTATCGGTGTTGGGAAATAGCAGAAACCAGCCGCCCGCGATCCAAGCCCAAAACGGCCCGTGCTGATGATAGCCCGGCTGAAATTCCTTTCCCCAGGCATACGCCTCCAGTACGTCGTAATGCGACGACTTATCGGCTCCGGCAATGGCGGCGTGAAACGTCCAGGCGAGAAAAAACACAAGCAGTCCAGCGGCCACGGTAAAGTTTTCGGGCCACGATTTAGGGGACGCTATGTGCAGGTTGCTCCCGCGGTTCCGGAGCAAGGGCTTAATGTCACTCATAGCATCTCCAATACTCGTTGAGACCTTGCTTTGCGTTCCTATCACTTTACCCGGTATTCGCGTCCGAGTTATCGAAATTGCCGGATGCAGATCATTATTCTCAGGGAATCCAGCGGGCTTAGCGATTACTCGAACGCTGTCGCGCTCGCTATCATTCGGCAAGCCGCCGTGCTACACCACGCCAAGCAAGAAGTCCACTTGATCGAAAGCATTCCGATGACGTCCTCAACCGGCGTGGTAACACGCTTTGCCCCTTCCCCCACCGGCTACCTGCACATCGGCGGCGCGCGCACCGCGCTGTTCAACTGGCTCTACGCCAAGCACACGGGCGGCAGGTTCCTGCTGCGCATCGAGGACACCGACCGCGTGCGCTCGACCGAAGCCGCGATTGCCGCGCTCATCGACGGGCTCACATGGCTGGGCCTCGATTGGGAGGGCGAGCCGATCTATCAGTTCGCGCGGGCCAAGCGGCATGCGGAGGTGGCGCACCAAATGGTCGAAGCCGGCTGCGCTTTCCGCTGTTATGTAACGCCTGCGGAGTTGGAGGCCCGGCGCCAGGCAGCGGACGAGGCGCGAAAAGCTCTCGCTCAAGCCAGGAAGGAGGAGGCACCGCAAGCTGATATCGCCCGCCTCCTTTCCAAGGCAGAGGATAACATGCGAGCGTTTCGCTCGCCGTACCGCGACGGGAATAAGCTGCCGCCAAGCAGCGATGCGCCTTACGTCGTTCGCTTGCGCGCTCCAAGCGAGGGCGAGACCTCGATCCTCGACCGCGTCCAGGGCCACGTCACCTGGGCGAACAAAGACCTCGACGACATGGTGCTGCTGCGCTCCGACGGCACGCCGACCTATATGCTCGCGGTTGTGGTCGACGATCACGACATGGGCATCACCCATATCATCCGCGGTGACGATCACCTAACCAACGCTGCGCGCCAGACGCAGCTCTATCACGCCATGGGCTGGCACGTTCCGTCCTTCGCGCATATCCCGCTGATCCACGGGCCGGATGGCGCGAAGCTCTCGAAACGGCACGGTGCGCTGGGCGCCGAGGCCTACCGCGCCATGGGCTATCTGCCGGACGCGATGCGCAACTATCTCGCGCGGCTGGGCTGGAGCCACGGGGACGACGAGATTTTCACCACCGCGCAGGCCGTCGAGTGGTTCGACCTCAACGCCATCGGCCGCTCGCCCTCGCGCTTCGACTTCGCCAAGCTTGAGAACCTCAACGGCATTTACATCCGCAACACGCCCGACGTCGAGTTGGTCAGGCAGATTGAGGCCGTGGCACCGGAGATCGAGGCGGCCAAGGACTTTTCGGGCAACATTACGAAGGCGGGCTGGGGCAAGCTCAAGAAAGCGATGCCCGGGCTCAAGGAGCGCGCGAAGACGCTGGTGGAGCTTCTGGTCTCTGCGCGCTATCTGTTCGTGAAGCGGCCCCTGGACATCGACGAGAAGGCGGCGAAGCATCTGGAGGGCGATGCGCTCAAGCACCTGGCGGCTTTGAACGAGCGCTTCTCCGCGCTTGAGGATTGGGCGCCGGCCGCGCTCGAAGCAGCGACTCGCGCCTATGCTGAAGAGGCCGGGGCCAAGCTCGGCGGCGTGGCCCAGCCTTTGCGCGCGGCGCTCACGGGCCGAACCACCTCGCCGCCGGTCTTCGACGTGCTGCATGTGCTCGGCCGCAAGGAGAGCCTTCCGCATCGCGGATCGAGCGGATATTCGTAAGGAGCCAGGCAAGGCCAAGGGGACGTCCGATGACTGATATACCGGAAAATGTGGACCTTCGCTTTATTGCCGTTCAGTTGCAGCGGATGGACAAGCGCATCGGCGATCTCGAAGACTCGATGAACGAGCGCTTTCAGCGTGTTG
The DNA here is from genome assembly GCA_963760455.1 of uncultured Alphaproteobacteria bacterium. Lineage (GTDB taxonomy): Bacteria > Pseudomonadota > Alphaproteobacteria > Rhizobiales > Rhodomicrobiaceae > Rhodomicrobium. The sequence goes on along the minus strand of CAVXDM010000077.1, from coordinate 221 downwards.
AAGCAGAGATCGCTCGCGCGCAAGCAGACATCAGCGAAACCAAGGCCATCGCCCGCGAAGTTGTGCTCCGGCTGACGCTCATCGAAAAGCGGCTCACCACCGTGGAGCACGCTTAGGCATCGCCCGGAAACAAGTGCACACTCCCCGTCATTGCGAGCGGCAAAGCCGCCGTGGCGATCCAGAATTAGCGGCGCAATTCAGGCCGCTGGATTGCTTCGAGG
>CAVXDM010000076.1:0-138542 GCA_963760455.1 uncultured Alphaproteobacteria bacterium | reverse complement strand
GCTATTATGACACATTCAGGCGGCTGGCACTCTCCTTACCAGCTTGGCGCTGTGCCTGGGACATATGGCCTCACCTCGTCCCCGCAGGTGAGGACGGGCTGGGCGGTCTTGACGGTGTGGGCTTGCCGCGGCAGGTTCGCCGCGGTCTCAAGATGATCGCGCAGCTCTTCGAGGTAGACCAGCGTCAGCAGGGCCGCCGCGGCATAATAGGGGAGGGGCGTTTCGGCTGCGACGCGGCGGGCAAAGCGGCCGGTCCAGCGCAGGAGATGCTCGTCCATGAAGCGCGCGGCTTCGGCCAGACCGTCGCGGTCCTTGGCCTGCGAGAAGAGAAAGGCCGCGAAGCGCAGCTCGACAACGAGATGATCGCCGGACCGCTTCGCCCAATCCTGCGAGACGAGATTAGCACCACGCTGGTACCAGGCCTCCACGTCGAACATGGGCGCCTGCTGCTGCAGCCCTTCCTCGTCGATCCAGACGGACTCGGACAGGGTGCCGCCCGGTAGAGAAAGCGCAAGTAGATGTTGGCATATTCGGCGGCCAGGCCGTCGAGATTCCTGCTGGCTGAGGTCTTCGGGCAGCTCCGCCACGGCGGCATCGAACTCAACCTGCGCCGCGCGGCCGGCGGCACTTTCGAGCACAAGCCCGAGCTGCGCCTGAATGGGCAGGGGCGCGTGCCGCTTCCAGCCATTCGCGGCTGGGCTCGCGGTCGTGCAGATCAGCCAAGAGTTCCAGGTCCGCCGCAATCGCCGCGGTTACGCCAGACTTATCCGTGCTGGCCTCTTGGCTGTCCGCCGCCGTTCATTTCACGAACCCCGCGAATGCGCCACGAAGGCGATGGAGGGGTTGGTGAGTTCATATTGGACATGGATTTGACCTGGCGGGCGAGCTTATCGTCCGGCCCCTTCGCCTTGGTCGCGTAGCTGCCATCGCGGATTCGCCGATGGACCCGACGTCCAGCACGCGCATCATGCAGGCCATGACACAGTACGGCTTGCGGCCTGGCCTCGATCTCGTCGACGACACATTGCACTCGCCGACGATGTTCCGCTCGGCGATGAACTGCGGCGCGCCGAACGGGCAGGCGGCCTCGCAGCGCCGGCAGCCGACGCAGAGCGTCGAGTTGATGTCGACGATACCGTCCTTCTTGCGCTTGAAGATCGCGCCGGTGGGGCAGCTCGGCAGGCAGGCCTGCTCGCGCAGTGGTTGCACGACATGTCGACCTTATAGGCGAACACGTCCGGATAGGTGCCGCCCTCGATATACATCACGCGCCTGAAGCGCGGCCCCGGCGGCAGGCCGTTCTTGTCCTTGCAGGCGATTTCGCAGGCGCGGCAGCCGATGCAATCGACGTTGTTATGGATGAAGCCGAGCTGCATATCGGGCTGCACGGGCTCGTAGACCTCGCGCTTCTTGCGCTCGGCGGCTTCCTTGATCTTGGCTTTGTCTTCAGGCGTGGCCATCGTTCAGCTCCCCGTCCTTTAGAGTTCGCGCCGGAAGATGGCGCTGCGAGAGGTGGCGAGCCGGTCCCAGCCCGGCCGGTGTTCGAGGTTGGTCTTCTTGATGTCGCAGAGCACGGTGTTGTAGGCGAAGGCGCCCGCCGGGCTCGGCTCGTCGAGGGTGAGGAAGTCGGGGCTGCCCGAGCGGTCAACGCCGTTCTCGTCGAGGTCCATCCAGGCGCCTTCGTGCAGCACCGCGACCCCCGGCATGCAGCGCTCGGTGACGTAGGCCGGAACCACGGTTTTGCCGCGTGCATTCGAACACCTCGACCGTATCGCCGGTCTTGATGCCGAGCTTGGCCGCGTCAGACGCATTCATCGTCACTTCCTGGTCGTAGGTTTCCCTGAGCCAGGGGATGTTGTTGAAGATCGAGTGCGTGCGCCAGCGCGGATGCGGGCTGATGAGATGGAACGGAAATTCCTTGGTCTTCGGGCTGTTGAGCGACTCCCAGGGCTCGATCCACTTCGGGATGTAGGGGATCTCGTAGCCGTAGGCGAGCTTGGTCCAATCGGTCACGCTGGCGAGCTGGCCGGACAGGATTTCGATCTTCCCCGAGGCGGTCGCGAAGTTCCAGCCCTTCTCGATCTGGTTCTCGAAAGCGACGTGCGGCTTGTCGAACTTGAACTTGTAGACGCCGCGCTTCTTGAACTCCTCCCACTCCATCTTGACGCCCTGGTGGTGCTGCACCTTCTCCCACCACGCCGTCAGATAGGCTTCATCCACGGCGGTATCGTCTTTGAAGTAGTCGCGCGTTGCCTTGGGGTTGTACTTCTCGCCGAAGCCCAGCCGGTAGGCCAGTTCGGTGTAGACCTGGAAGTCGGTCTTCAACTTGCCCATGGGCTCGATGACCTTCGGGCGGTGGATGTAATAGTGCCCCTTGTACCAGGGCAGCGCCACGTCGTGCCGCTCGAAGTGGGTGGCGATGGGGAACAGCACGTCCGCCCATAGCCCCGAAGGCGTGATCGTCGAATTCGAGCAGACCACGAGTTCGAGCTTCTTCATGGCCTTGATCTGCTTGTCGATGTTCGTGAGCTGGTTGAACCAGTCCGAACCCTGCCAGAAGATGCCCTTGATGTTGGGGATCTGGCCGTCCGCGGCGTCGCCGCGCGGCCAGCAGCCGATTTCCTCGCGCTTCACGTTCGGGTAGTTGAGCACACGCATGCGCCCAGCGATCCGACTTGATGGAGGCGAACCAGATGTTGGCGTTGTCGTCGTAAGGATAGGCGACGGACTCGGCGTGCCAGGCTTTGCCGACGCCCTCCGCGCAGCCGCCCAGCACGCCGATATTGCCGGTCATGGCCTGCACCGCGGCCGCCATGCGGTTATACTGCTCGCCATAGGCGTTGCGGCCAGGCGCCCAGGAGGCCTTGAGCGCGGCGGGCTTGGTGGTGGCGTACATCCGGGCGAGCTTCTTGATGTCGTCCGCCTTCACGCCGCAGATCGGCTCCGCCCATTCGGGCGTCTTGGGCTGGCCGTCGTACTTGCCGAAAATGTAGTCCTTGAAATTTTCCTTGCCCTTGGCCCAGCCCGGCATGGTGCCCTCGTCCATGCCCTGGCAGTGCTTGTCGATGAAGGCCTGGTCGTGCAGGTTGTTGGCGAAGATGTATTGCGCCATGGCCGCGAGCATCGCCGCATCCGTGTTTGGCTTGATCGGTATCCACCACGCGTCGTAGGCGGCGGCGGAGTCGTATATTGCGGATCGACCAGCACGAACTTGCAGCCCTTCTGCTTGGCCATGCGCATGTAGTAGAAGGTGTTGCCGCCGTGGAAAGTGTAGGCGGGGTTCCAGCCCCACATAATCATGAGCTTCGAGTGAGCGTAGGCGTCGTCCTCGTTGCCGTCCTCGATGGTGCCGAATGTCATGCGCGAGGAAAAGGTCGTGGCCTGGTAGGAGGGCACCGACCAGGAGCTGGTGCGGCAGCCGAACATGCCCATGAAGCGGCCTAGCAGCCCTTCGATCTGGTCCGACTTGTGCAGCACGCCGAAGGACGCGCCGGCGTAGGACTGGTCGAGCAGCGCGGTCGGGCCGTACTTGGCCTTGATCTCCTGCATCTTGTTTGCGGTGAAGCTCAGCGCCTCCTCCCAGGAGACGCGCTTGAACTTGCCCTCGCCGCGCTCGCCGACCCGCAGCATCGGGTAGAGCAGGCGCTCGGCCGAATAGAGCCTTGAGCGGTAGGAGCGCCCGCGCAGGCAGGCCCTGAGCTGCGGTTCCTCGGCCGTGTCCTTGCCGAACTCGCCGCCTTCCTGATAGCGGCCGTCGTCGGTCGAAAGCCGGACGATGACGTTGCCCTTCTTGTGGGCCACGAGCATGTGGCGCGAGCCGCAATTGTGGGCGCAACTCGTGACCATCGTGGTCAGTTCGTCGTCGCGCGGATAGGGCTCGTAGGCGAAGCCTTGGGCGGGCTTCGATCCGCCAGCGCCCACCAGACCCGCGGCGGCGCTCGCAGCGGCCAGCCGGAGGAAATTGCGCCGGTTCGGATTGAGCGCCGCCTTCCACGAAACCTGATGCCAGGAGCCTGCTTTCCTCGGATCGGGCATTGCTACACTCTCTTTCTAGGCGCTATCGCCCTTCGGGCTACTTGAGCGTAAGTTCTAGGCGCTATCGCCTTTCGGGCCACTTGAGCGCAGGTTCTTGCTTCTTGCGTCCGTGCTGAACGGCTCACAACCGGGTCGCAAGACCCCCTCACCCCAGCCCTCTCCCCGAGGGGAGAGGGAGTCTGGCTGTGCCCGCTGAGAGGGTGTCCCCTCTCCCATCCGTATTCGCCTGCGGATGCGGGATCGGAAGTTGCAAACTCGCCAAGGCGAGCTTGCGGAGAAGGAGGGACAGGGTGAGGGAGTCTTCGCAAATCATACCGGCGACTCACTTCTGCGGCAGGCGGTATTTGGCTTCCGACTCTGTGGGCCGGTCCTTCGCCCAATCCGGCACCTGGCTGGCGTCCATGGTGGGCCACGGGTGGCGCGGATAGGGGTAGCTGATGCGATACCAGCCCCGGCCGCCGTGGCAGCCGTAGCAAACGTCCGCGCTGGTTTTCGCCAGGGCCTCGATGGCATCGGCCTTCAGGTAGCTGACCTGGTGGCGATTGGTGCGGAACAGCTCGGCATGGCACGTCATGCAGCCGTTGGGCGTTTCCGGCGTTTCCATGCCTTCGCGAATGGTTGGCCAGGCCTCAAGTCCCATATTCTGATTGGGGAACTGCCCGTGGCATCTGAGGCAGGTCGTGGAGGGATTGACGGTTTTCCGCAGGGTGAACGGCGCATCCTTGACCGGCACGGTGGCACTCGACCCCGGCGCTTTCTCGCGCGGATCGGCGCCCTCGTGGCAGAAGGTGCAGTTGAGGTTCATCACCTGCTTGGCGAAGGGCGTGGTCAGATGCCGGGCATGGAAGGTTTCCTGCGGGCCGGCATAGGTGTCGAGCGTCTGGTACCAGGCTTCGGCGTTCGCCGCTTTGAGCCCCGCCGGCGAAGCCTCGCGCACCTTGCCCGTTAGAATTTCCTTATGGCAGGCCAGGCACTGTTCGTTGGTGGCCGTATCGGAGGCCGGCTTGAAGTGCAGCCTATGCCAGCGCGCCGCTTGATAATCGGTTATTTTCGCCAGCTCCGCGGGGCTCTCCTGCGCCGCCGCTTTCATCGTGACGCCGGCAAGCAAGCCGCCCGGCGCCAAAAGAAGCGCCACGGCGAGCAGGGCGGGCCGCCCAAGTTTCCCTCTCACGGACAGAACTCCTTATATCGCTAGCGCGGAAGAACGGACCGCCCAAAGGGAGCGGCAGGCGGGGGAGTGCCGGGCGGCGTGGAGAGCCGCCCGGTCCTGCGAGCTTATTTCTTCGCCCATTTCGCGCAAGGGGCATTTCCGGACATGCCAGACATCCCGCTCATGCCGGACATACCGGACATGCCGCTCATGCCCGACATTCCTGACATGCCGCTCATGCCGGACATGCCCTGCTGGCCGCTCATGCCGGACATGCCCGACATGCCGGTCTGGCCGCCGCCCACATATTCCACGCAAACATAGTCCGGCCCTGGCTGAGCCACGCCCTGCGCGTATGCTGCGCCCGTGAGAGCGGCCAAGCCAAGAACCGTTCCGGCGGCGAGTTTCACTAAGGTCATAATTCCCTCCATTGGGTTTAACGGCACGATTGGACACCGCTTCGCTCGAATGAGCGGGAACCAGCAGCGATAATCCGGAATTGAACCCGGTCCCGTGGGTAATCTGCGCGCGGGCGGCCTTCGCGGCCCCCTTGCCGTGGCCGGCCTTTCCAGACCGGTGGAAGTGTCTGATGTCGTAGGGGCCAGTCATACCCGGCCGCGTGAACGGCGTGTACCAGGCGCCCTGGTCGTCCAGAAATTTGAGGCTGTCCGGGAGCGGCTTGCCGATCCCGCGCGTGGCCTGGCCGAGCCAGCCGGCGGGTTTGTCGAAGCGCTCGATCTTTGGAGCGGCTGCCGGCAGGCTATCCGGCTGTACCCCCGCGATATAGGCTGGCGTTTGCGCCAAAGCGGCGGTAGCCATGGCCACCAGCGGCACGATTGCCCAATGGGCGAACCTTAGAGTTCTGCCAAACACAGCGATCTGCGCCTCCCGTCCTTGTCACCGTCCCCTTAATGGCAAGGTTCGTGCCACCTTGGGCGACACATATGGAAATCCCTATGAAACAATCCATTACGCTAAAGCTCTGGGTGGTGGTGGGGCGTTTTTGCACGCCAAAACCTGCCAGAATGGCAGGGCAGAAGCGGGGGAAATCGTTACCCGTTTGATAATCGGGGCGAAACAATCATGCCAATTTGGCAGTAAGGTTAAGAAATGCGGCCTGACAATTTGGCCGGTGCCGCACGAAGGGCCAACCGCTACGCCACAGATGGCGAAAATGTGACGAAGCTTCTCAAAGTGGCCATAATCGCGCCCGGAGGCTATGCCAGATGCGGCGCCAGCTTGTGCTTTTGATTCATGGAGCCTTATCGCATGCCGAATAAATCGAATATTCCCGGACCGCAGAACGGTGGGCTTGAGAACGAGCCGGAGAAGAAGAAGGAAGAGGACCGCAAGGTGGGCGGCTTCTGGTGGTGGAGCCCCGCCTATCTGGCGGCCATTGTGCTCGGCATAACGGGCTGGTATTTCTGGTATCTGAGCCACCACCACGGCGAGCCGAAGGCGGTGCAGGTTGCCCAGCCGGCGCCCGTTCCTCAACCCGTCCACGTGGAGCGCCAGAAGATCGAAAGCGCCTATTTCTTCCGCGTCGACGGCAAGGACACGGCGGGGCGCGCGGCGTCCTTCGATTTCATCATTTTGACCGGCGACTACACCTGGGCCTTGGGGAGCACCACGGAGGTCGTGGCGAAGGACGGCCCGGTTCCGGAGGCCAGCACCGCCGAGCGCGTGCTGTCTCCCAAAATCCGGGAGTCTCTGGCCGGCGCGAGCGACCTGATTTCGGTGGGCCTTGCCTCCAAGGAAGGCGAGCGCGAGGCGGAGGAGGCGCGCGCCGTGGCGCGGGCGCAAACGATCGCCGGTTGGCTTACCAAGGTGGGCAGCCCCAGCCAGGAGCTTTGGAGCCTGACGCTCGGCCAATATAGCAAAGATTGCAAGCACCAGGAGGCCGAGGACACGAGCTTCGAGCGGCCGATCATCCTGTCGGGCGTGCGCGCAAAGGCGGACGGTGCGAACCTGCAGGAAGCGCTGGCGGATGCCATCAGCGGCCACGACAATTTGCCGAGCCGCGAATGCTACTCGCGCTTCGATATGACCAAGGTGCGGTAGCGGCCTATTAAGAGGCGGTTACGCAATCCTGTGTTTGCACCCGCGCGGGCATGGCTCGCGCGGGAAGGGCTTGCCCGGAGGATGGCCGATGGTCAGGGGCGATGACATCGGCGGCAGGCAGCGGACTTGCGGTCTGTTGGGCCGTTCATGATGAGCATGGCCGGGGCAAGTGGTTTGTGCCCGTAACCGCCACGGCGCCTGTCTTGAGCCTGAGCCGGCTGACAGGAGCCGTGGATTTCCGCCGCCGTTTTCCAGAACGCGAAGCCGGCCAGTCTCCACGGAACCCCTACATCAAGTCTATGGCACTCAGCGCGGCGCGCGCGCCGTGGCGGATGTGAAGGACCAGGATATCGCGATCCGTTACCCGGTAATAGACGATGTAGGGATAGCGCTTCACTGAGGCTGAGCGGACGCCGCGAATATACGTGCGGCGTCCCATGCCCGGCATGTCCGCAAGGGCGTCAATGGTAAGATCGATTTGGCCGCGAACGCGATCCGCGCCCATTGGGCTTCGCGGCAAGAGGTAGACACGTATCTCATCGAGATCCGCGATAGCGCGGACGGCGAAGCGGAGTTTCAGCGCCATGGCCGCCTTAGCGCGCGCTCGACCTCCTCGTCGCTCGCGAACTCGCCGCGCTCCGCCTGAGCCAGCCCCTCAAGCACGCCGGGCAGGTGATCGTCCGGGATACGGAAAGCGTCATCCGCAGCAGCGATCTCCTCGATGACCTTGGCCGCGTAAGCCTGCTTGTCCTCGGGCAGGCGCTTCAGCTTCTCGATGGCGACTTCCAGGGCTTTTATCATGCGCGCCATTGTAGCAGGGGAGGGGAGGGCAAAGCACTCAATCAAGTTTCGCCGCACGCAGCAGCAGCCTTAGCGCCGTCTCCACCGACTTCGCCCGCACCTCCGCGCGACCGATATCCCCGAAGCGCTCCTCATGATGGATGGCGGCGAAATCCACGATGTCGCCTTCCCGTGACAGCGCCTTGGCGGCGGCGAAGTGCACGAGCCCCACGGGCTTTTCCGCAGCTCCCCCGCCCGGCCCAGCGATCCCGGTGACGGCGACGGCGAGCTGCGCCCGCGACTGCCGCAGCGCGCACGCCGCCATGGCGATGGCCACCTCGGCCGAGACCGCGCCATGGCTCGCGATCAGCGCCGGGTCGATGCCGAGCATCTCCTCCTTGGCCTCGTTCGAGTAGGTCACAAAGCCGCGCTCGAACACATCGGACGAGCCAGCGATTGAGGTGAGTGCCGCGGCCACCAGCCCGCCGGTGCAGGATTCCGCCGTGGCAATCGTGAGGCCAAGCCCGCGCGCGCGCTCCAGCACTTGTTTAGCGAGACTTTCGATGGTCGTGGGCATTGGCGATAGACCTGTGCTTATGGCAAGACCCCCTCACTCTGTCTCTCTCCCCAAGGGAGCGGGGAGAGAGGACGCTCGAATTGCCCTCTCCCTTGACGATAGGTCCGCGGCGGACTCCCTCTCCCCCTGGGGAGAGGGCTGGGGTGAGGGGGTCTTCGCCCAGATTCAAGACCGCCCAAAAACCACAGTGGCCGTGGCGAGCGCGGAAATCCCTTCTTGCCGGCCGGTAAACCCCAGCCCTTCGCTGGTGGTGGCCTTCACGCTGACGCGCTCGCGCTCGACGCCGAGCAGGCCCGCGACCTTCACGCACATCGCCTCGCGATGCGGGCCGATCTTGGGCCGCTCGCAGACGATGGTAATGTCGGCGTTGGTAATGCGCCCGCCGCGTGCCGCAACAAGCTTCAGCGCATGGTCAAGGAATACCGCCGAGTCCATGCCGCGCCATTGCGGGTCGGAGGGCGGGAAGTGGTCGCCGATGTCGCCCGCGCCGATGGTGCCGAGCAGCGCGTCGGTGAGCGCATGCAACGCGGCGTCGCCATCGGAATGCGCCTTGAACCCGTGGCTGTGCGGAACCTTGATGCCGCAAAGCGTGACGTGATCGCCCTCGCCGAACGCATGCACATCGAAGCCTGTCCCGCAGCGCACGTCGGCCGTGGCCCCGCCCGCGATCAAATCCGCCATGGCCAAATCCCCGGCTGTGGTAATCTTCATATTCTCCGCCGCGTTATCGACCAGCCCGACCGTAAGCCCCGCCCATTCGGCGATCGCCGCGTCGTCGGTGAAATCGGTGCGCCCCGCCTCGACCGCCGCGCGGTGGGCGTCGAGGATTTTCCGGTAATGGAAGGTCTGCGGCGTCTGCGCGCGCCAGAGGCCTTCGCGCGAGACGGTGCCAGCGATGGCGCCGCCATCGCCGCGCTTGAGCGTGTCGGTCACGGGCGCCGCGGCGATGGCGCCGTCGAACAGCTCCAGCGCTGCGATGGTCCCGGAAATGCACGCGGCGCTAATGAAGGGCCGGGCCGCGTCGTGGATCAGCACGGCGCCGGGAGCCAGCGCCTCAAGCCCGTCGAGGCCCGCCTTGACCGAAAGCTGCCGCGTGGCACCGCCGGGCACGGGCCGCAGCAGTTTGGGCGAGGAGAGGCCCGCCAAGGCCTCCTCGTAAAGCGCCTCGTCGCCCTGGCGCAAGGCCACGATGACATGATCGATTTGGGGGTGCTCAAGGAATGCGCGGACGGTACGGCGCAAAACAGCTTCTCCGCCGATGCTGCAATACTGTTTCGGGCGCCCCTGGGCAAGCCCCGCGCGCACGCCGCTGCCGCCCGCCACGATCAGCGCGGCATTAACTTTGCGGTTTTGGTCCTGTTTTTGCATAGAGTTTTCACGAGTGCCGTTGCATGGCCCTGAGGGTCTTCACCGGCCCCCAACTTATAGGGCGCCTTGGAAACCGCCAAGCGCTTTTGCACAAGCAGTTATTCGATTGCTGAGACGGGGAACCCTTTGATACAATGCCTCCAAAATGACCGCCCTGAATTGGTGCCTAGTTTTTGGGCAAAATGCACTCCAGAAAGCTATTCCAAGGCGCCGAACCTGCCGCCGGTTGAGGTGATTTTGCTAAGCCTGACAAACAAGAACGAAAAAGGCAAAAAGAGAGCCGCATTGCGCGCCGTGGCGCTTAATTTTGAGGCACTCGTCCAAGGCCTTCCGCACGCCCTCGTGGTGGTCGACAGCGAAAACCGCATCGTTTTCGCCAACTTGGCCGCCGAGGAGTTCTTCGGCATGAGCGAGGCGGTGCTCAAAAAACGGGCACTGCATACCGTGCTGGCCTTTGCGCATCCGCTGACCGGCCTGGCCGACCAGGTGCGCCAGACGCGCCAGACCGTGAACGAATACGAGCTTGAGCTGTCCATGCCCGACCGGCCGAACCAGGCCATCGACGTGTTCGCCTCGCTGCTCTCGGAGGAGGGCGATCTCGTCATGCTCATGCTGCAGCAGCGCAGCATGGCCAATATGATCGAGCGCCAGCTTTCGCACCGGGGCGCCGCACGCTCAGTGTCCGCCATGGCGGCGGTGCTCGCCCACGAGATCAAGAACCCGCTGTCCGGCATCCGGGGCGCGGCCCAGCTCCTCGAAGCCGGGGCCGCCGAGGAAGACCGGCCGCTCGCCCAGCTCATCGTCGATGAAACCGGCCGCATCCGCGATCTCGTGGACCGCATGGAGGTGTTCGGCGACGAGCGGCCGCTCGGCAAGGAGCCGGTGAACATCCACACCGTGCTCGACCATGTGCGCCGGATCGCCCATGCGGGCTTCGGCCGCAACATCCAGATCGCGCAAAACTACGACCCGAGCCTTCCCGAGGTGCCCGGCAATCGCGACAAGCTCATCCAGGCCTTCCTGAACCTCGTGAAGAACAGCGCGGAGGCCATCGGCGACCGGCCGGACGGGCAAATCACGCTGTCGACCGCCTTCCGGCCGGGCTTGCGCATGCGTCTGGCCAACTCCGACGCGAGCCAGGGGTTGCCGCTCGAAATCTGCGTGTCCGACAACGGCGACGGCGTGCCACCCGATGTTAAGCCGAACCTGTTCGAGCCGTTCGTAACGTCCAAGGCGAAGGGAGCAGGGCTAGGCCTAGCCCTCGTCGCCAAGATCATAGGGGATCACGGAGGAGTGATCGAATGCGAATCGCGCGCGCGCCTTACTACGTTCCGCACGCTCCTGCCGATGTATCAGTCATCGGCGCGCAGAAGCGGGGAGGTGTAACATGGGGCGCGGCAACATCCTCATAGCCGACGACGACGCAGCCATCCGCACCGTCGTCAACCAGGCGCTGGCACGGGCCGGCGACAGCGCGCGGGCGACAAGCAACGCGGCCACGCTCTGGAACTGGGTCGCGCAAGGCGAGGGCGACGTGGTCATCACCGACGTCATCATGCCCGACGAAAACGCCTTCGACCTCATACCGCGCATCAAGAAGATCAGGCCCGAGCTGCCCATCATCGTGATGAGCGCGCAGAACACCTTCATGACCGCCATCACGGCGGCCGAGCGTGGCGCCTACGAATATCTGCCCAAGCCCTTCGACCTCAAGGAACTGGTCGCGGTGGTGGGCCGGGCGCTGCGCGAGCCCAAGCACAATAAGTCGGCCATGTCCGCGGACGGGGACAGCGACAACCTGCCGCTGATCGGCCGCTCCGCCTCCATGCAGGACGTCTACCGCGTCATGGCGCGGCTGATGCACACCGACCTCACGGTGCTGATTACCGGGGAATCCGGCACCGGCAAGGAGCTGGTCGCCCGCGCGCTGCACGATTACGGCCAGCGGCGCAAAGGCCCGTTCATCGCCATCAACATGGCCGCGATCCCGCGCGAACTGATCGAATCCGAGCTGTTCGGCCACGAGAAGGGCGCGTTCACCGGGGCCGCCGCGCGCTCCATCGGGCGCTTCGAGCAGGCCGACGGCGGCACGCTGTTCCTGGACGAGATCGGCGACATGCCGATGGAGGCGCAGACGCGGCTCCTGCGCGTGCTGCAGGAAGGCGAGTACATGACCGTCGGCGGCCGCGTGCCGATCAAGACCGACGTGCGCATCGTCGCTGCCACCAACAAGAGCCTGGAGCATCAGATTCTCGCTGGGCCTGTTCCGCGAGGATCTCTATTACCGCCTGAACGTGGTGCCGCTGCGCATGCCGCCCTTGCGCGAGCGCCTGGAGGATATTCCGGACCTCGTGCGGCACTTCCTGAAGCTCGCGGAGAAGAGCGGGCTGCCGTCGAAGACGCTCACCAAGGAGGCCTTCGACCGGATGAAGCGGCATAGCTGGCCGGGCAACGTGCGCGAGCTTGAAAACCTCGTCCGGCGGCTTAGCGCCCTTTATTCGCAGGAGATGATCTCGGCCGACATCGTCGACAGCGAGCTGTCGTCAAGCTCGGGCATCGCGCCTGAGACGCCGCCACCCGGCAAGGCCAAGCTCAACGAGTGGATGGAGGCCTATCTCTCCGACTATTTCGGCTCCTATGGCGAGCAGCTTCCGCCGCCTGGCCTCTACGACCGCATCCTGCGCGATGTCGAGGCGCCGCTCATCACGGCGGCGCTGGCGGCCACGCGCGGCAACCAAATCAAGGCCGCCGAGCTTCTGGGCCTCAACCGCAATACGCTGCGCAAGAAGGTTCGCGAGCAGAAGATCCGCGTGGTGCGAAGCCCGATTTAGTGCATCGTGCGCCAGGCCGGCCGAACGCGCCGTCAAGAAGCGGCGTAAGCGGCCTATTTTCTTGCCGCTTCCGCCCGCGCGAAACCGAGGGACGCGGCTCCGCCGCGTCATTTCACCGTAACCACATATTTGATCGTATAATCCGCGCCGCGTGGACCGATGAACTCAATGTCGAAATAGTCCTTGCCGGTATAGCCATCGCCGGACTTGTACATAATCAACGACCCAGGCACCTTCTGGCTATTGCAGTGGAATAATACGGTTTTTTCCGGGAAGTGCGGAAAGCTGCTTCCCGGCGTTATCTCCATCGTGCCGTGCTCAGGCTTCTTAAGAATGCGCAATTCGGTCTCGCCCCGCGTCGAGCAGTCTGGATCGAGCGCCCAAACGAAGCCCACTTGCGTCTGTTTACCGGAAACGACAACCGGAGTGACTGTCTGTGGAGGGCGCGTTTGAGCCAGGCGAGAGCCGGCCGCCGTGACGGATATGGCGCAGATTACAGCTAATCTCATGGTATCTCCAAGGGCAACCGGCTGGCCCTATTTAACCGTGACAGAGTATTTCCAGGTCAAGTCGCCGCCAGCGGGGGTCAGGAACTCGACCTCAAAGGTGTCCTTCCCGAGGTAACCGTCCTTGGACGTGTATTTGACCCTGATACCCTGCACCTGTTTGGTATTGCAGATGGAACGCGGGTTCTTTTCAGGATAAAGAACAAATCCAGTTCCCGGCTCCAATTCGACCGCACCGTTAACCGGCTGCTTGGGAAGGCGCGCATCGACATCGCCGGCGCTGCTGCAGTCGGGATTTAGGGCAGCGAAAAAACCCACTTGGCGGGTTTTTCCGGTTGGCACAACCGGGGTGAGTGTCGTGGGGGGCTGGGACTGAGCCAGAGCCCAGCCAGACATGGATAGAAGTAGAACCGGAACAATTAATCCAAGTCTCATCTCGCGCGCGCTCCACTCGTGAACGTTTGTTTCCTGGCGAACCCTACTTAACCGTGACGGCATACCGCGTGAGCGTGTAATGTCCGGCAGGGCCGAAGAACTCGATTTCGAAGTCGTCGTCTCCCGTGAATTTATCATTCGAGGCGTAGGTGACCTGATAGCCTTCCCTGAGTGCGAGATTGCAAAGGTATCGCAAATCCCAGCGGCGATAGCTCGTGTAGCCAAGCCCGCTGTCGATCTCCACCGTGCCGTGGCTTGCCTGCTTGACCACGCGCACCGTTGTTTCGGCGTTCGCGGAGCAATCGGGGTTGAGGCTCGTCAGGAACGCAAGCTGCCTTTTTTCTCCAGAAGGAACAACCTTAGACTGGATCTCTGGTGCGCCAGTCTGGGCATCGGCCGGGGGCGGATTAAAAAGCGCGGCGCAGCCCACCACGGGCAGGGCCAAGAGCAGCCACGTCACCGCGGAAGCATTCCTTGCGGCGTCTTGCATCGCGCCCTCCACTCTAGCGAGCCGGATCTATTTAACCGTGACGGAATATTTCCAGACGATTTCCTGCCCCGAAGGGGTGAAGAATTGGGCCTCGAACGAGTCCTTGCCCGTGAAGCCGTCCTTGGACGTATACATAATGCGCACACCCATGACCTGCCGGCTACTGCAGGCATTGCGCGGAGAGCCTGCCGCATAGAACGGGTATCCTGGCCCGTCGTCCAATTCCAAGGTCCCGTTCGCGGGCTGTTTGGTGAGCCGGCTCTGAATGTCGCCGTTCGGAGTGCAGTCGGCATTTAGTGAGGTGAAGAAGCCGATCTGGCGCTTGACGCCGGTTGGAACCGTGCTGGCGGCGGGCTGGGTAGGGAAGGTCTGCGCTGCCGCGGTTCCGGCAAACGCACATAAGAATGCAATCGAACAAAGATAGCGCATGGCCGTGTCCCTCCAGCTTCGCGTTAGGCAGTGATTCATAGAACTAACAGGTTTCCAGGGAGGCGCAATCAAGTTTCTGTAACCCCATTTGGCCTGCGCGATTCGCAAGCCCCCGCGCGCATGTGTTTCCGGGCAGGAGAATGAGCAATGCCCTCACGGGGCAAATTTCTCGCATGCCCCCTCCGCGTGCAGGCCATGCCGCTCAGAAACGTTTTTGACACAGACTACACATAGAAATGTGGTGCCCGTGCCACAATTTTCCCAAACTCGCCATACACTGATGCTGCTTGGCAACAGGGGTGAGGCGGTTGCTTGAACTATTTCGATGAGCAAGACAGAGAGCGCCTGATGGAGCGGCTTAAGTCCGCCTGGCGGGCCACGGCGGAAGCATACGCATCGGCGCGCCGGCGTGGCAGCGAGCTTGCCCGCGCCATCCCCATCCCGGCGGTGCCGATTCCGGAACCCGTCCGCAAGGCCGGCAACGCCATCGGCAATGCCATGCCCGCTTTTGGCGAAAGAACGCGCTTCTGGATCAGCCTGGCGATCATCGTTGCCGCGGTGGCGTCGAGCATCGCAACCTTCCTGATCCTGAACGGCCTGACCCCCATCGTGCCCACGGACATCGTCGTCCTGAGCGCGCTGGGCCTGACCGCCGCCCTGGTACTTGTCATCGTGGGCATTGTGGGCTTCCAGGCGGTCAAGATCCTCAAGGCGCGCAGCAGGCAGGCCGCGGGCGCCGGCCTTCACCTGCAGATGGCGGGCATATTCAGCCTCGTGGCGCTGTTCCCGGCTGTTTTGACGGCAGTTTTCGCGACCGTTTCAATCGAGCACAATTTCGACGCCCTGTTCTCGAACCGCGTCAAAAGCATCGTGAGCAACTCCGTCGAGGTGGCGCAATCCTACCTGGCCGAGAGCGGGCAGGTGATCCGCTCCGACATGCTGGGCATCGCGCGCGAGCTTGAGGAGAACACCGCCTCGTTCCGCGACGACAGGGCCTCGTTCGGGAGGCTTTTCTCCGGCGTCGTATCGATGCGCAATCTACCATCCGCCTTCCTCATAGATTCCCGCGGAAACCTATTGCTGTCGGCGGCGAGCGACGGCACGGATTACCGGGTTCCGCCGCCGCCGGACATCCTGCGCGCCACGGATGGCCGGATCGTGCCTCTAAGCTGGGATCTCTCGAACGGCATGGCGGCGCTGAAGAAGCTGTCCGCCTTCGACGATGTGTTCCTTTATGTCATCCGGCCGGTAAATCCGAACGTCTACCGGCTCCTGCAGCGTACCCAGATCAACATCCTGGAATTCGCCCAGCTTGAGAAATTGCGCGGGCGCATCGAGTTTGCCTTCGGGCTCATGTATATTCTGCTGGCGCTGACGCTGCTGACCTCGGCGATCTGGATGGGCCTCGCCTTCGCGAACCGGCTGGTGATGCCGATCCGCAAGCTGATCGCCGCGGCGCAAGAGGTGAGCCAGGGCAATCTCAACGTCCAGCTCGACGAGGGATTTGCGCGCGACGATATCGGCAGGCTGGGTGCCACCTTCAAAAAGATGACGGTCGATCTTGAGACGCAGCGCGCCGGGATCATGAGCGCCAACGCCCAGCTCGACGAGCGGCGGCGCTTCATCGAGGCTGTGCTGGCGGGCGTCACCGCGGGCGTCATCGGGCTCGACAGCCAGGGCTGCGTCACGCTGATAAACCGCTCCGCCCGCGTGCTCTTGCGGCTCAAGGAGCAGAAGCTGATCGGCAAACCCTTGATCGCTACCGTTCCGGAATTCGCGGAGATCGTCGAGAAATCGCGCCGGCAGGGCAGGGCCAAGCCCGTCCATGCGCAAATCACCATCGTGCGGGAAAGCGGCGAGCATAATTTCGCCGTGCAGGTCACGCGCGAGGAAGAGGACAAGTCCGGCTACGGCGTGGTGGTCACGTTCGACGACATCACCGAGCTGACGGTCGCGCAGCGCACCTCGGCCTGGGCGGACGTGGCCCGGCGCATCGCGCACGAGATCAAGAACCCGCTGACGCCGATCCAGCTTTCCGCCGAGCGCATCCGGCGCAAATACGGCGACCACATCACCACGGACCGCGAGGTCTTCGACAAGTGCATCGCGACCATCGTGCGCCACGTCGGCGACATCGGCCGCATGGTGGACGAGTTCTCCTCCTTCGCCCGCATGCCAAACGCGGTGTTCGAGGAGCAGGACATCCGCGAAATGGTCCGCGAGGCTGTGATCCTGTTCCAGATGAGCCGGCCCGAGATTGAATATAAGATCGAGATGCCAGCCGAGCCGCTGCATGCGCTGTGCGATCGCAGGCTTTTGACGCAAGCGGTCACGAATCTGGTTAAGAATGCGAGCGAGGCCGTCGACGCCTATCAAAGCTCCAACGGCAGGGAGCCGCAGAAGGGGCGTATTGTCATCCGCCTGGACACGAGCGATCATCGCTTTGTCATCGGCGTCATCGATAATGGCTGTGGGTTGCCGACGGAAAACCGGCACCGGCTGGTTGAGCCTTACGTCACGACGCGGCAAAAAGGTACAGGGCTCGGGCTCGCCATCGTGCAACGCATCACTGAACAGCATGGCGGTGTGCTGGAGCTGGAAGATGCGCCGGCAGAGGAAGGCTACTCGCACGGCGCATGTATAAAAATGTCGATTTCGGTATCGCTCCCAGCCAGCGGCCCGGAAGCGGAAAACAGCGAACTGAAGCCGAATGGCATGGAGCGTGCAAGCGCGCCCGGTGCGGCGGCTTAGCGCGGAAAGAGGGAGTTAGCCATGGCGTCTGACATTCTGATTGTCGACGACGAAGCGGACATTCGAGAGCTCGTCTCCGGCATTCTTGAAGACGAAGGCCATAAGACAAGGCTGGCCAAGGATAGTGACGAAGCGCTGCGCGCAGTCGAGGAAAGACGGCCATCGCTGGTCATCCTCGATATCTGGCTGCAAGGCTCCAAGCTCGACGGACTGGACGTGCTCGCCCGCATCAAGAAGGCGCATCCGGAACTGCCGGTCGTCATCATCAGCGGCCATGGCAATATCGAAACCGCCGTTACCGCCATCAAGCGCGGCGCCTACGAATACATCGAGAAGCCCTTCAAGGCGGACCGGCTCGTGCTGGTCGTGGCCCGCGCGCTCGAAGCCTCGAAGCTCAGGCGCGAAAACAAGGAGCTGAAGGAGAAAAGCTACTACAGCTCCGAGCTGATCGGCAAATCGCCCATCATGAACCACCTGCGGCAGAACATCCAGAAGGTGGCGCCGACCAACAGCCGTGTCATGATTACGGGGCCGCAAGGGTCTGGCAAGGAATTGGCGGCGCGCTATCTTCACGCCAGCTCAAGCAGGGCCAATGGGCCGTTCGTGGCGGTCAACGCCGCATCCATGGCCCCGGACCGCGTCGAGAACGAGTTTTTCGGCGTCGAGGAAACCGGGCAGACCTCGCGGAAAGTCGGCGCCCTCGAAGAGGCGCATAACGGCACGCTCTATATCGACGAAGTAGCCGACATGCCCGTCGACACCCAGGGCAAGCTGCTGCGCGTGCTCGTCGAGCAGAAATTCCAGCGCGTGGGTGGCGGCCCGAAAGTGTCGGTGGACGTGCGCATCGTCTCCTCGACCAGCCGCGACCTTGAGCGCGATATGACCACGGGCCGCTTCCGGCAGGACCTGTATCACCGGCTCAACGTGGTTCCGCTGCGCGTGCCCTCGCTCGTCGAGCGGCGCGAGGATATCCCAGAGCTGGTCGACCATTTCGTGAAGCAGATCGCAGCCTCCTCGGGCCTTCCGCCCCGCGTCATCGGCGACGACGCCATGGCGGTGCTGCAATCGCATGAATGGCAAGGCAATGTGCGCCAGCTCCGCAACATCGTGGAGCGCGTCATGATTATGTCCAACGGCGAGCCCGATAGCGTGATTACGGCCGACATGCTGCCCGACGACATCGGAGCCAACGTCCCTTTGTCGTCTAACGGGGGAGGGGGGGAGCATCTCATGTCGTTGCCGTTGCGCGACGCCCGCGAGATTTTCGAGCGCGAATATCTCATGGCCCAGATCAACCGGTTCGGCGGCAACATCTCCCGCACGGCTGAGTTCGTCGGCATGGAGCGCTCGGCGCTGCACCGGAAGCTGCGCGCGCTAGGCGTCAATTCGAACGAGCGCACCGGGGACTTGCGGCATTAGCCAATCATTCCGTCGTTGCGAGGGGCTTTAGCCCCGAAGCAATCCAGAAGGCGATGTGCGCGAGAACGGTGCAAGCTGCTTCTGGATCGCCACGGCGCGTTCCGCGCCTCGCGATGTCGGCCGGCGACGTGAACCTAGCTGCAACGCTGCAACGCCGCATCGCAAGGCGGCCCGGTTGACATCCGCCCGCGATACAGCATCTAAAGCGCACGCAGAGGGCGAAAAGCGATAAACGGGGACGGCATGGCGCGGGTTATTTATGTCAACGGGGTGTACGCCCCATACGCGGACGCGACCGTACACGCCGAGGATCGCGGCTTCCAGTTCGCGGACGGCGTCTACGAGGTCTGCGAAGTGCGCGACGGCTGCCTGGTGGACGAGCGGCGGCATATGGGAAGGCTGCGGCGCTCGCTTTCAGAACTGCGCATGGCGGAGCCCATGGACCCGCGCGCGCTGGGCGTTATCTTGCGTGAAACCGTCCGGCGCAACCGGGTCAGGAACGGCATCGTCTATCTGCAAGTCACCCGCGGCGTATCGCACCGCGATTTTGCCTTCCCGCCAGCCGATGTGGCGCCAACCGTGGTGTGCTTCGCGCATACGCTGGAACGCGCCAAAGGCACCAAGCGGGCGGCGGCCGGCATTTCCGTCATCACGGTGCCCGATATCCGCTGGACCCGCGTCGACATCAAGACCACGGGGCTGCTCGCCCAATCGTTGGCTCGGCAGCAGGCCATCGACGCCGGCGCCAACGAAGCATGGATGGTGGACGGGCACGGCTTCGTGACCGAGGGCGCATCGTGCAACGCCTGGATCGTCACCGAAGCTGGCAATCTCGTGACGCGGCCTGCGGATTTTGGTATCCTGCGCGGGATCACGCGGGAGGTGGTGATGGACCTCGCGCGGCGGAACGATTTGCGCCTGGAAGAGCGCGCCTTCACGGTCAGCGAGGCAAAAGCGGCAAGAGAGGCGTTCCAGACTTCGGCGACGGGGCTCGTGATGCCGGTGGTGAAAATCGACGGCGAGCCGGTCGGAAACGGCAAGCCGGGCGAGATCGCGCTGAGTTTAAGGCAAGCTTACCACACCGCGGCCGAAATCTCGTCACCCGGTGCGCTTTTTACATAAACGGCAAAGTTCCGCATTAAGGATAGGAGAGCAAGATCGGCGCGGATTCTGCAGCCGGGTCTGGCGATGCCGGGCGCGGTTTTTGGGGCAAAATAGCGAGTACGACAAGCGGCCGCGAGTGCCGCGAGAGAAAAACGGACAGGTCATGGCTGCTGCAGAGAAACAACAAAACTTACAAGATGCATTCCTTAATCACGTAAGAAAGAACAAGACGCCACTCACGATCTTCCTGGTCAACGGTGTAAAGCTGCAGGGCATTGTGACCTGGTTCGACAATTTTTGCGTTCTGTTAAGGCGCGACGGCCATTCGCAGCTTGTCTACAAGCATGCGATCTCGACAATCATGCCGGGCGGCCCCATCTCGTTCCTGGACGGAGATCAGAACGGAGACCGTTAGCACCGTTGAAGAAACTCACTCATGAGGAGCGCCAGGCGCAAGGCAGGCCCGCGAAGGCGGACCTTCCGCCACCTGCCTATCCAGTTAGCCCCACGCGGGCCGTTGTCGCCGTGCCCATCCGCAAGGGGGCGGAGACGCAAGCCCCGGGCCAGCTCAGAAACTATTTGACACCGTCGGAGCGCCTGTCGGAGGCGGCAGGCCTTGCCAAGGCGATCGGCCTTGAGGTCTGCTTCGCCGGGACGGTGCCGCTCAGCCAGCCGCGCCCCGCTACCCTATTCGGCTCCGGCAAAGTTGAGGAAATCGGCGCCATTGTGAGCGCGGAAGAGGCAGAGGTGGTTATTGTCGACCACGCGCTGACCCCGATCCAGCAGCGCAACCTCGAAAAGGCGTGGAACGCCAAGGTTCTCGACCGGACCGGGCTTATCCTCGAAATCTTCGGCGAGCGCGCGCAGAGCAAGGCAGGCCGGCTGCAGGTGGAGTTGGCACGGCTGACCTATCAAAAAAGCCGGCTTGTGCGCTCCTGGACGCATTTGGAACGGCAGCGCGGCGGTTTCGGCTTTCTTGGCGGCCCCGGCGAGACGCAGATCGAGGCCGACCGGCGCGCCATCGCCGAGCGCATCGACACCATCAAGGGCGAGCTTGGCGTGGTCGAGCGCACGCGCCGCCTGCATAGGAAGCGGCGGAAGCAGACGCAATTGCAGACGGTCTCGCTGGTGGGCTATACGAACGCCGGAAAGTCTACGCTTTTCAATGCCTTGACCGGTGCCGGCGTGCTCGCCCAGGATATGCTGTTCGCAACGCTGGACCCGACGCTGCGCCGCGTGAAATTCCCGGAAGGCGAAACCTTCATCCTCTCCGACACGGTGGGCTTCGTCTCGGAGCTGC
Organism: uncultured Alphaproteobacteria bacterium; assembly: GCA_963760455.1. Lineage (GTDB taxonomy): Bacteria > Pseudomonadota > Alphaproteobacteria > Rhizobiales > Rhodomicrobiaceae > Rhodomicrobium. The sequence continues at coordinate 117,306 of CAVXDM010000076.1, read as the reverse complement.
CGCCGCAACTCATCTCGGCCTTCCATTCGACGCTCGAAGAAACGCTCGAAGCCGATCTGATCCTGCACGTGCGCGACATCGCCTCGTTGTCCACGGAGGCCCAGCGCGTCGAGGTCGCGAAGGTTCTGGGCGAAATCGGCATCGGCGCCGATGAACAGGATGCCCGCGTCATCGAGGTCTGGAACAAGTCGGACCTTCTGCCGCCCGAGGAGCGCGAGCGCTTCGCACAGCAGGCCGGGCAGGGCAGGCATTCGGCGGTGCTCGTGTCCGCCGTGACAGGGGAGGGGCTTGCCGCGCTCGCATACCTCATCCGCCAGCGCCTGCAGAAACAGACCACCGTCCGTACCGTTGTGGTGAGCCACGACGGCGGCCCGCTCATCCATTGGCTTTACGAGAACACCGAAATCCTCGTCCGCCGCGACGATCCGGGCGGCGATGTCGAATTCGAGGTGCGCGTGCCCCAGGAGCGGGAAGGCGACCTCGACCGGCATCTGCGCCGCACCGCGCATTAGCTTTGGGAAAGGCCCCACCGCCTCCGTCATTGCGAGGGGCGAAGCCCCGAAGCAATCCAGAGGCCGGAATTGCAACGCTAATTCTGGACGCCAGCGGCGGCCGGACGCCGCCTCGCGATGACGGACGAGGCCGCTGGTATGAGGGGGCCTTCTTCGATCAGCTTCCCCCGCGCTCGGCTTCCTTGGCCCGATCCCACAGCGCGTTCATCTCGTCAAGCGTCATCCCAGTCAGCTCCTTGCCGGCTGCCTTGGCCTGCGCCTCCACGGATTCCATCCTGCGAACGAACTTCAGGTTTGCGGCGCGCATGGCGGATTCCGCGTCGATGCCAAGGTGCAGGCCGAGGTTTACGATCACGAACATCACGTCGCCGAACTCTTCGAACTGCCGCTTTTCCTGCTCCGCGCCCTTGGGAGCCGCGATTTCGGCCCTGAGTTCCGCCACTTCCTCATCGAGCTTAGCGAAAATGGGTTCGACGGACGGCCAATCGAAGCCTGTGCGCCGCGCGCGCTGCTGCAGCTTGGCGCTTTTCATGAGCGCCGGCAGCCCCGCCGGAATGCCGCCGAACAGCCCAGGCTCGGCACTTTCGCCGGTTTTGGCCGCCTTCGCCTCGCGCTCGGCCTTCTTAATGGCTTCCCACATGCCGGGCGCCGCCTCGGCCGCATCGCCGAAAACATGGGGATGGCGCCGGATCATCTTCTCGCAAATGGCCTGCGCGACATCGGCAAAGGCGAAGTGCCCCGCCTCCTCGGCCATGCGCGCGTGATAGACCACCTGCAGCAGCAGGTCGCCCAGCTCGTCCTTCAGGTCGTAGAGATCGCCGCGCTCGATGGCGTCGGCCACCTCGTGCGCCTCCTCGACGGTGTAGGGCGCGATGCTCGCGAAGGTCTGCTCCCGGTCCCATGGGCAGCCACGCACCGGATCGCGCAGCCGGGCCATGATCTCCAAGAGCCGCGCCAGCTCGGAGCACGTCTTGCCTGGTCCGGAAGCGTCCGGCGCGCCGCTGTTGGCGTTCCCATTTTGCGCGGTTTCTCTCATTTTATTGCTCCGTGGCGCAATGTTCTACCAATACGCGAGTTTTTTCGTCTGCCGTTAATCAAGCCTTAACCATTGCCAGCGCTATCTGGTAAAGATTCGCAAAAGGGCGCCCGCGCCAGGGCCATGCCGCGCCTATGCCGGACCGTTCCGCCGCGCCGCCCATGTTGCCAATCGCCATACCCTTAACTTTGCGCCGCGGCAAGCGGCAGCGAGCGAAACAGGCGATGTTCCAGAGATTCCAGCACCGGCCCTCCTTAACCGGCCTCAAGCCCACGGAAAGCCTTGGCGTGCGCGTCAGCGGCTTCCCGGAGCGTCCCAGGAGGGGAGCAGCCCTCGAAAGGACGCGGCGGCTGAGGAAGTGGCGCCTATGCGCTTCCAAGGCTATCCGGCGGCAGGAATGAGCGTCCCGGACGTTAGCGCGGCTCAATTCCTCACAAAATGAAAATTTACTTTGCCGTTAACCTTGCTTTGTCAAGGAACGGGAGCGGCTATCTTGAAAACGCCCGTACCGAAGGGGGTACGAAATGGCGATAGGGAGATGGTGCCTGCAAACAACTGCACTTTTTGTGTAGATGGGGGAGTATTGTCTCGGTTTTCCCCAAAAAGCCGCTTTGTTCGCGCAATGTTCGCCGTTTCAGGCGGAGCGGTGAGTTGTGTGCGCCTAAAACAGCCTTCGAACGATCCCCAATTTGCACCCATTGCAAGCCGCCGCGAGACGCCCCAAAAACGCAAAATCACCGCGTTGCGGTGATTTGCATAAGATGCATTATGGAAACTCGGGCTCGGGGAGGGCGTCTAGCCCTCGTAAAACTTCGAGGCGAACCGGTCGAGCAAACGCACGCCGAAACCTGAGCCCCAGCTTTGGTTTATGTCGCTCGACGGAGAACCCATCGCCGTGCCCGCGATGTCGAGATGCGCCCAGAGCGTGCCGGTGTTCACGAAACGTTGCAGGAACTGCGCCGCGGTGATCGAGCCAGCGTCGCGGCCGCCGATATTCTTCATATCCGCCGTCTTCGAATCGAGCAGCTTGTTGTACTTCTTCGACAGTGGAAGCCGCCAAACCGTCTCGCCCGTATCGAGGCCCGCCTCCGTAAGCTGCGTCGCCAGAGCGTCGTCGTTGGAGAACAACCCGGCATTCTCCTTGCCGAGCGCCACCAGGATCGCGCCTGTCAGCGTCGCCAGCGTGACCACGCATTTGGGCTCCAGGTGCTTCTGCGCGTACCAGATCAGGTCCGCGAGCACGAGGCGCCCTTCCGCGTCCGTATTAAGTATCTCAATCGTTTGGCCGGACGCCGCGGTGACGATATCGCCGGGCCGGGTCGCCGTGCCGCTTGGCATGTTCTCGACGAGGCCGACGAGTCCCACGGCCCTGACCGGCGCCCGTCTGCGCGCGAGCGCCAGCATGGCACCCGCCACCGCCGCCGCCCCGGCCATGTCGCCCTTCATGTCCTCCATGCCCTGGCCGGGCTTGAGCGAAATGCCGCCGGAATTGAAGCAAACGCCCTTCCCCACAAAGACAAGGTTTTGGCCTTGCCCCTCGCCGCCGATGCCGTCCCAGCGCAACACCACGGCGGAGGTAGGCTGCGAACTGCCCTGCCCCACCGACAGCAGCGCATTCATGCCGAGCGACTTCAGCTCGCGCTCGTCCAGCACCTCGACCTTAAGCCCTTCCGTCTCAAGCGCCCTGAGCCTGCCGGTGAACTCGGGCGGCGTCAGCACGTTGGCGGGTTCGTTCACGAGGTCGCGGGCGAAATGGACGGCCTCGCACAGCGCAAGCTGCCCTTGGAAGCCGTGCCCAAGCCCCTCGCCCCACTGCGAAAAAACGTTCAGGCCCGGGGACGTGTTATTGTTTTCCTCGGGCGCGTCCTCCTCGCCGTTCTTGGGCGACGCCTTGGATTTGTACTTCTTGAACGTGTAGCCGCGCAGGCCGAAGCCCAGGGCGAAGGCCAGCGGGGCCTCCTCCGTCAGGGGCTCGAGCCCGGAGAACACCGCGTCGGCCTCGCGCACCTTGGCGTGGAGCTTGCCGCGGACCGCTCCGCCGATCTCCATCCAGTCGCGCGCGCTGAGCGCCTTGGCATCGCCCAGACCTGCGATCAGCAACCGCCCGGCGGCCACGCCATGCGGCGCCAGAATTTCGATGGTACTCTTCTTCTTCCGCTTGAAATCGGTAATCTGCATCGCCTTGGAGACGGCGCCGCCCGAATCCTGGTCGAGTTTCTTGAGGCTGGCCGGCAGGCAATCGCCTTCGCTTACGAAGTAAATCAGGGTATCGGCTTGCGGCTCGGCGGCAAGAGAGGCGAACGAGATGCTAGGTGGCGTTGTCATGGATGCAAAAACCAAACTGGACTGCGATAACCCGACGCATATGGGCGGTGGGAAGCCTACAGAAAAGCCCCGCGAATGCAAACGCGGCCTTAGTATGCAGCCGGCCCGAAATGCGCCATGAATAGGTGAAAATTCAAGCGGCGCCGGAGCCATGGCGGCAAACCGGCGGAGTTAGGCAAACAGCATGCTCATCGCGGGCTATATATTCCGGCAGACGGCGTCCGCGCTGATCATGATCCTTATTACACTGACGCTGATCGTCTGGCTTGTCGGGCTGCTTAACCAAATGAAGCTTTTGGCCTCCAATGGCCACGCCTTCTTTCTGTTCCTAAAGATCACCGCTCTGGGCATCCCAAAGCTGCTCGCCACCGTGGCGCCAATCGCGTTTCTCATCTCCAGCCTTCACACGCTGAACCGCCTCGCCGGAGATAGCGAGCTGATCGTGCTTTCGGCCTCGGGATCGTCGGCATGGCGCTTGCTCGTTCCCTATTTTGGGCTGGGAACGATGGTTTTTGCGGGGGTGCTCATCGCGAACCTTTTTGTGCTGCCGCCAGCGGAGACGCTCTTCAACGACTATATTTCCCAAATCAAGGCAGATGTCCTTTCCCAGGTGCTACAGCCGGGAGAGTTCAGCGACCTTGAAAGCGGGCTTACCTTTCATATGCGCGCACGGGCCGAAAACGGCGATCTCCTGGGCGTGGTGGTGCGCGACGAGCGCGACAAGAAGAGCGTGAACACCATTGTCGCCGAGCGGGGCCAAGTCTGGACGGATGGCGGCCGCGCCCAAATGGACCTTCACGACGGCCAAATCCTAAGGCAGCAGGACGGCAAGCCCGGCGCTCAATTCATTGCCTTCCAAACCTATTCCTTCGACATGGGCGACTTCTCGGCCAAGGGCGGCAAGCGCGAGCCGAGGCTTGGAGAACTCTCCATGACCGAGCTTCTGAACCCCGACCTGGAGAGCGACTTTTACAAAAGGAACGCTCCGGCTTTCAGATCGGAAATTCATCAACGGCTTTCCACGCCGCTCTTTTCGCTGGTCTATGCGCTCCTCGCCGTCGCTTATCTTGGCCGGCCGCGAACCACGCGCGAAGGCCGCGTGAGCCTTCTCTTCACCGCCTTCCTGATCGGCGCGGCGGTATTCGGCCTCGGTATCACCAGCATTAACATCGTCGGCAAGCAATTGTGGGCGCTTGGCATGCTTTACGGGGTGCCCGCCGGATTGGCCCTGATTTGCGTTTTGATGCTCCAGCTCGATATCCCGGCTCCGGCCATCTCACTGCCAAGCCTTAAACTGCCCCTCCCCTTCCGGCTTGGGGGGACTAAGCGCGCCGCGGGAGGCGCCGCATGAACGCCACCTTCAGCACGGCCGGGCGTTACATGGCCAAGCGCTTCGCCGTAACCATACTCGGCGTGTTCTTTTTGATGCTGCTGCTGATCTTCTTTATCGACTTTATCGAGGTCATGCGCATCGGCTCCAAGAAGGATGGCGTCAGCGCCAGCACGCTCGTCATGATCTCCGCTTTACGCGTTCCGATTTTTGCCGAGATCGCCCTCCCCTTCGCGGTGCTGTTCGGCACCATGAGCGCTTTCCTGGGCCTGAGCCGCAGCTCCGAGCTTACGATCGTCAGGGGGGCTGGACTATCGGTCTGGCAGTTCCTGCAGCCCGCCGTTGCCGTGGCGTTCGTCTTTGGCGTGCTCGCCGTGACCGTGTACAACCCGCTGGCCTCCGCGGCGAAAGCGGAATCCGAGCGGATGTATGACCGAGCTTTTCGACGCCAATAAATCCTTCACATCCGCCAAGGGAACCGGCTCCTGGCTCAGGCAGGAGAGCCTCGACGGGCCTACGATCCTGCATGCAAAAAGCGCCGCCAACCTGGGGCTTACGCTGGGCGGCGTGACCCTGTTGCAATTTGACCTCAACAACAGATTTTATGAGCAGGTCCAAGCTAACAAGGCGGAACTGCGGCATGGGTATTGGAGGTTGGAGAACGCCATAGCCCAAGGAGCGGGCGAGGCTCCCCGGCACTACGATGAGTATTTCGTAAGCACTTATCTAACACCAGCTCAGATCATGGATAGTCTAGGATCGGTCGAAACACTTTCGTTTTGGCAGTTACCAGGTTTTATCGACTTTGCGAAGAAAGCCGGCATACCGTCCACACGCTACGAACTGCAATATGCGCTATTCTTTACGAAGCCTATTCTTTTGGCCGCAATGGTCCTTATCGCTGCAACTAGCTCGTTGAAACCCTTCCGTTTTGGCAAAATTCAAACTATGGTTCTGGCGGGCTTAAGCGGGGGGTTTGGCTTCTTCATCTTTTCCGAGTTTTCAAGGAAGGTCGGCGCGACGGGCATGGTACCGGTTACTGTCGCGGCTTGGGGGCCAGCGCTTGTAGCGCTCCTTCTTTCGGCTACAGTTCTCTTATATCAAGAGGACGGGTAGGCGGGCTCATGGGGATGAGGGGGGCGGACGTCTTGAGTGGTGCGGGCGGCGGTAGGGAAAATCGGCGGATGCTTAGCAGAGTTGTCATAACGCTCATGGCTGGCTTGCCGTGCTTGTACGGCACAGCATTCGCGCAGCAGCAGGCGGCCGGACAGCAATCGCCGGCGGCGGAAACAACGGTTGCGAAACAGGTTTCGCCGAACAAGGCAGCTCCGCTGCTGCTTCAGGCTGACGACCTCATTTACGACAACCGCAACAACAGGGTCGTCGCCCGCGGCAACGTCGAGATTTATCAGGACGACAACGTTCTGCTCGCGGACGAGATCGTCTACGACAAGACCGCGAACACCCTGAGCGCGGTCGGCAATGTCCGCCTTAAAGAGGCCGATGGGTCCGTGGTGAATGCCGAGCGGCTCACGCTCAAGAGCAATTTCCGCGACGGGTTCGTGCGTTCGTTGACTGCGCTGACGCAGGACGATACCCGGATCGGCGCCGCGAATGCCTACAAGAAGGATCACCAGACCGTCTTCGAAAAGGGCGTCGTAACCACTTGCAAACCCTGCGAGGCGCATCCCGAAACCCCGCCGATCTGGCGCGTTAAGGCGAGCCGCGTCATTCAGGACAGCGAAGACCACAACGTTTACTACGAGAATGCGCTGTTCGAATTCTACGGCATTCCCGTGGCTTGGGTGCCCTATTTCTACACCCCGGACAACACGGTGCAGCAGCGCTCCGGCTTCTTGCAGCCGCAATACTCCTATCATTCGTCGACGACGGGCTACGCGCTGACGATCCCGTACTATTACGCGGCGTCGCCCAATTACGACATAACGATGTCGCCGACCGTCACCACGCAGGCCGGCTACCTCATGGAGGCGGACTGGCGCCAGCGGCTTTGGAACGGCGCCTACGAAGTCAAGCTCTACGGCTCCTACGACCGCACCGCCAACGACTTCTGGGGCGACCGCAACTGGCGCGGCAGTGCTGAGACCAAGGGCAGCTTCGGGATCGCTAAGAACTGGACCTTTGGCTGGAACGCCATTATCGAGAGCGACCAAACCTTCCGGCGCTTTTACAACATCGATAGCATCTACGCTTACGAACGCGTCTCCACGGCCTATCTGACCGGCATGGTGGATCGGAACTATTTCAACATCGCCGTGAGCCGTTACGGCAACCTGCTGGGCAACGAGGTCTACGATTACGCAACCGGAAAATATACGACGAACACCGTGACGACCACGGCCTATCCAACTCTGGATTATAACTACGTTCATAACAAACCGGTATTCGGCGGCGAGTTCAGTTTCGATGTGAACGCGGTCGCGCTTTCGATCAACGATCCGTCCCACCTCAGCAGTATACCCAACCTCGCCAACGTCACGCAGGGCAACACGCAGCATGTCGCGACGGATGCCCAATGGCGCCGGACGTTCAAGGACGAGCTGGGCCAGGTTTACACCCCGTTCGTGTTCGTGCGCGGCGACGTCTATAATGTGTCCTCCTTCGTGCAGAACAACATTAGCGGGCAGGCGAACACCTTCACACGCGACATCGCTGGGATAGGCTTCGATTACCGCTACCCCTTCATCGCATACACCGGTGGCAGCAACTCACGTGATCGAGCCGGTGGGTCAGATCGTTTCGCGCGCGGGCCAGGCAAACAACGCCCTGGTTCCCATCACCGATGCGCAGAGCCTTATCTTCAGCGATACGTTGCTGTTCGACATCAACAAGTTCTCAGGCTGGGACCAGATCGAGACTGGCACGCGCACGAATTTCGGCGTGCAGTATACGCTCAGCACCAACAACGGGATCAGCGTCCGCACCAGTGCTGGCGAGAGCATCCAGGTGGCTGGGCCGAACGCCTACTCGCTCAACACGATCTATCAGGGCTCCGGCCTGGAGAACGTCCGGTCGGACTACGTGCTCGGATCTTATGTCGATTACAAGAACATGATCCGCGGTATCGCCCAACTCCGCTTTAACGAGAACGATTGGACCCTGGATAATCAGTCCTACACGGTGCAGGCGAAGCTGGGCTTCCTGCAGGCGGGGGCGAGCTACGAGGCCGCGCGGGCTCAGCCGACCTTGGGCTTCGTGCAGGCACGGCAGGAAGTGTCCGGCTTCGGTGCCCTCAAAGTCACCGACGAGTGGTCTATATACGGCGACATGCGCTACGACTTCGAACTCGGTCAGTTCATCCGCAACAGCGTGGGTGTCCAATACACCGACGAATGCGTGATTTACTCGCTTGGTTTCCAGCAAACCAACGTCCAGATTCAGGACATCAAGCCCGATACCGCCGTGGTGCTTCGCGTAGGCATCAAAGGCTTCGGCCAGCAAACCGTGCCAACGTCGATCTACGATTTGTCACCGGAAGCAGCAGCGTACCGCTAAGCGTACCGTTCTAATTCGCGTGCGTCTTGAACGCGGGGGTTGCTCCTATCCGCGCCGCTGCAAGCATAGAGGACGGCTTGCCGCCAGAAGGTTGTGGGGCATACTGTTGCCGCAAATTCAGGCCAACTTCCCATCATGCGAATCGCCACATTGAACAACCGCTCGATTGCCTTGCTGATAGGCACCCTATGCTTTGCGCCGCTGTTGACGCCCGGCCAGGCAGTTGCGCAAACCATCCTCGTCGTCGTAAACGACGACCCGATAACGTCATTCGACGTGGACCAGCGGGTACGCTGGACCGCGATCACGCATAATTTCGGCGAGCAAATGAAGGCCCGGCTTACCAACCCTGCCATCAACGACCGGTTCAAGCAGTTGATGATGGCTGCGCAACCGCATTCCCAGCAGGAAGCCCAGGCCGCTGCCGAGAGGATCAAGAAGCAACTCATCGAGGAGGCCAAGCACCAGGTGCTTGCCCAGGGCGGCGGAACCTCCCGCAAGGCGGTTATCGATACCCTGATCGAGGATAAGCTGAAGCTGCAGGCCGCCAACAAGATGGGCCTCAAGGTCAGCGACCGCGAGGTCGAGGAAACCATCGAGCAGCGCACCGGCGCCGAGGGCGACGACAAAAAGGCCAAGGTCGAGCAGTTTTATCAACAGTTCGAATCCAACGGCATTGCCCGCAGGACGGTTCAGGAAGTTTTCCGCGCGCAGCTTGCCTGGCGTAACGTGATCGGCCGGCAGTATGGGCCGAGGATCGCCTCCATGCTCGCGTCGATATCCGATCCCAATGCCCAGAGCGCGCAAGGCGACGTGGTGTTCGACGTCCGCGTCCTGCGGCTCGCGGTCGAAGGATGCGGGTGACCAGAAAGCCATTGGCGAGCGCATGCTTGAGGCGGAGAGTCTGAAGGAGAAGTTCCACTCCTGCGCCGATCTCCACAAGGAGGCGAAGCTCGTTGCGGGCGCCACGGTGAAGGCCATGGACAAGGCGAAGCTTGCATCTTTCCCGAAAGACGTGCAGCCTCTTATCGAGAAGGTCAGCGAGGGCCAGATGACCCCGCCGGTTCTTGTCGGCAACGCTGTGGAGACCTACGCGGTCTGCCACAAGGGCGCAGCGGCGCCGAAACAGCAGGCAAAGGGCGAGCAAAAGCCCGACGCGCGCCAGGTCGAATATGAGCGTTTCTCCCGCAGCTACCTGCAAGAGCTGAAGCAGAAAGCATCCATCGATTACCGGGGATCGTAGTCCCGCAGACTCAGGCCGCATAGCAGTCACGTAATGGCAGCCGCCCCGAAAGATTCGCCGGCCGCGGTCACGATGGGCGACCCCGCTGGCATCGGCCCCGATATCGCGATCTTAAGCTGGCTGCAGCGGGCGGAGCATGGCTGCCCAGCGTTCTTCGCAATTGGCGATCCGGCGGTTTACGCGCAGCGCGCAGCGGCCCTCCACGCGGCGGGCGAATGCCCCGTCGAAACCATTGCGACACCGGCCGAAGCGCACGCCGTGTTCGCGCGCGCCCTGCCGGTACTGCCGCTGGAACAGCGCTGCGGTCCCGTCATTGCGGGCAACCCCAGCGCCGCGCACGCGGCTGCAATCGTCGCCTCGATTGAAAAGGCCGTAGCCCTTACCTTGGCCGGCGAGGCCTCCGCCGTGGTAACGGCGCCAATCGCCAAGCATGTCCTTCTGGAACAGGGGTTCGCGCACGCCGGCCACACGGAATTCCTTGCCGAGCTTGCCATCCAGCACGGCTTCGCGGACGCCTTCCCGGTCATGCTCATGGCCTCGCCGCGCCTGCTGGCGGTGCCCGTCACCGTCCACATCGCGCTCAAGGAAGTCCCCGCCGCCTTGACCCAAGATCGCCTCGTCCGCACCGCCGAGGTTACAGCCTCGGGGCTGACGCGCTACTTCGCCATGCGCAATCCGCGCCTCGCGATCTGCGGACTGAACCCGCATGCCGGCGAAGAAGGCCAGCTCGGCCGCGAGGAAATCGAGACCATCGCGCCGGCCGTGGCGCTGCTGCAATCGCGCGGCATCCGCGCTTTCGGCCCCCTGCCCGCCGACACCCTGTTTCATGCGGCGGCCCGCCAGAGCTACGACGCGGTGCTGGCGATGTACCACGACCAGGCGCTAATCCCCTTCAAGACGCTTTCCTTCGAGGATGGCGTCAACGTCACGCTGGGCCTGCCCTTCATCCGCACCTCGCCCGACCATGGCACCGCCTTTGCGCTGGCCGGAACCGGCCGCGCCGATCCAACGAGCTTCATCGAGGCCCTGAAGCTCGCCCAGCGCATGCACGAGGCCGCGATCCGCGCCAGCCGCCGGCTTCCAAGCCATGACCGCCCTCGATCCAATCGCAACCCTGCCGCCGCTTACGCGAGGCGATCAAGGAGCTGGGGCTTTCCGCCAGGAAAGTCGCTCGGCCAGAACTTCCTGCTCGACCTCAACATCACGCGCCGCATCGCCCGTGCCGCAGGCCCGCTCGCAGGGCGTGACGGTGCTTGAGATCGGCCCCGGCCCCGGAGCGGCCTGACCCGCGCGCTGCTGCTCGAAGGCGCCGCCAAGGTCGTGGCAATCGAGCGCGACGAACGTTTCCGCCCATCCTGAGCCAGATCGAGGCACACAGCCAGGGCCGCTTCTCGGTGCTGTTCCAGGACGCGCTCCACACCGATTATGCCGCGCGGTTGCCGCTGAAACCGGCGTTACGCGCGTGGTGGCGAACCTTCCCTACAACATCGCGACGGCCCTGATCGTCCAACTGGCTGACCGTGGGGCCGTGGCTGCCCTGGTTCGATAAGCTGATCGTAATGCTGCAGACGCGAGGTGGCGGAACGCCTTGTCGCTGAACCCGGCAGCGAGGACTACGGGCGGCTGGCCGTGCTGGCCCAATACCGCGCGCGCCCGCGACTCCTCTTCACGCTGCCTCCGAGCGTGTTCGTGCCGCCGCCCAAGGTCGCCTCCGCGCTAGTCGAAATCGTGCCGCAGAGCCAAGCGCCCGGCGCGGTGCCGATCTTCCTTCCTGGAGAGGGTGACGGCCGCCGCCTTCGGTCAGCGCCGGAAAATGCTGCGCTCAAGCCTCGGCTCGCTCGGCGCGGATACGGCGGCACTTCTTGAGAACGCCGGCATAGACCCCGCCCAGCGCGCGGAACGGCTCACCATCGCGGATTTTGTCAGCCTCGCCCGTCAGCTCGCGAGCCAGAAGGCTTAGGAAGCTAACTGCTCGGAAATCCGGTTTCCGAGCGCTTCGCCTACCCTCACCCGCAGGGCGAGAGGGTGCCGCGCGAAACTTCAACCCAACCCGTATCCCCGAAATCAGGCGCCGGAGACGAAGCCCGGCATCGGGCCATGCTGGCGGGCACGCCTTAGCGCTCCGCCTGAAGAATGGCCTTGAGCGCGGACAGGCTCTCCTCAACATCCCGGTTGACGAGCACGTAGTCGTACTCGTTCCAATGCGATATCTCATCTCGCCGCGGCCTTGAGCCGGTTCTCGATCACCTCTTTGGCGTCGGTTCCGCGCGTATAGATGCGGCGGGCAAGCTCCTCAGCCGAGGGCGGCAGGATGAAGACGCGCACCGTATCCTCAGGCAGGATAGAGGCGATGGAGGCAGCACCCTGCCAGTCCACGTCGAAGACGATATCCTTGCCTTGCGCGAGCGCCTCTTTGACCGGTCGCGCCGGAGTCCCGTAGAAATTGCCGAAAACCTCCGCGGATTCGAGCAGCTCGCCGCCCACGCGCATGGCTTCGAACCGCTCGCGCGAAACGAAGAAATAGTGCTCCCCGTCCACTTCCCCGGCACGGGAGGCCGTGTCGTCACCGAGACCGAGCTGTTTAGACCCGCATCCGAGGCGAGCAGCCGCGGGCGAGCGTGGTTTTGCCCGCGCCGGAGGGCGAAGACAGAATCAAGCAAAGTCCGCGCCGTGCGGGCAATAAAGCAGCGCTCATGCCGCATCTCTTCCGAAAAAGTCAACCCACATGGAGCGGGACTCCCAAATTGAATCTCGATTACACCAATACTTCCGCTAGCGGCTGTGAACCCCCTCACCCCGGCTCTCGCCCAGCATGCACGCCTTGGCGTACTTGCGGCTCCATAGTAACCGCATCCACAAGCGGATGCGGACGAAGGGGCGGGCCGTGCCCGTTGAGATGGCGTCCCCTCTCCCCTTGCGGGAGAGGGACAGGGTGAGGGGTGAGCCAAAGTCACCAGCGGAAGCATTGGTGTAATACCAAGGGCCATAAGTTTTGACACATTTTTCGTCATTGCGAGCGAAGCGAAGCAATCCAGCTAAGCTGCGGATATTGCGCATGGATCGCCGCGGCGGCCAGGTCCGCCTCGCGATGACGAGGAGTGTGCCGGAACTGCCGGTACTTTCGACATTGAATTAACGCCGGTCATCTTTCAGCATTAGGCGCGCCGGTCCACAAATTTCTCGCCGAGCGAGCCTGCCGCCCAAAAACCGCCCGCGTCAGCGATGGGGATTGCGCTGCGGCAAGGGAATGTCCGAAGCCTGAAGCTTGTCGAGGGTCGTACTGCTCCAGCCGGTGCCGGTGCTTGCGGCGGGCGTGAGCGCAGCGGCGTGCTCCTCCTCGCGCTCCTTTTCGATCTGACGCCATTTGGCAACGTTGCGCTGGTGATCGGAATAGGTTTCCGCGAAGGCGTGCCCGCCAGTGCCGTCGGCAACGAAAAATACGTCGGAGGTTTTCGCCGGGTTTAGCGCCGCCTCTATTGCTGCCCGCCCAGGGTTGGCGATCGGCGTCGGCGGAAGCCCCTTATTCTTATAGGTGTTATAAGGGTTATCCTCGTCGTGAAGCTCGCTCTTCAAGATGCCGCGCCCGAGGGTGCCCCTTCCCTCGCTCGCACCGTATATGATGGTCGGATCCGCTTGCAAAGGCATGCCCTTCTTGAGCCGGTTCCAATAGACCGCCGCCACACGCGGCCGCTCGTCGGCGCGGCTCGCCTCTTTCTCCACGATTGCGGCGATATTGATGAAGTCCTCGGGCTTCCAGGATTGCAGCTCATGCGACCGCGCCGGCCACAAGCCTTCAAGGAACTTCTTCTGCTCGCCCTGCATGCGCCGGATCAACTCCTCGCGCGAGTTGCCCTTCGCGAAATGGTAGGTATTCGGCAAGAGGCTGCCTTCAGGCGGAGTTTCCGCGATGTCGCCGACGAGATTCGGGTTCGCCTTCAGCCGTTCGACGATCTGATAGCTAGTCAGCCCTTCAGGGATCGAGACGCTATATAGGATCGACTTGCCTTCGACGAGCGTGTCCAGCACGTCGCGCAGGCTGGCATTCACCTTGATATTGTACTCGCCCGCCTTGATCTTGTCCTGGATCTTGAACCGCCGGGCAGCGATGATGAACGTCCAGCGGTCGTTGATAATGCCTTCCTGCTCCAGCCGCCGGGCGATTGCGCTGACGCCTTCGCCGCGCGGCACCACGAACACGGTCGGATAGGCGAGAGGCCCTGGCTGATCGAATTGGCGGCGCACGACGTAAAACAGCGCGGCCACGCAGATCGATGCGATCAGCAGGAACGTTACGAACCTGTGCAAGAAAACGACAAACCAGTGCTGCGGACGGCCCCGGCTTCCACGTGGCGGCTCGGGCGCGCGGTCGGGCTCAAGCGCTTCCGACGGGCTGCGCGGCAAGATGGAGTAGTCGCGCTGGCCGCGGTAAGCGGTGTTTTGCTTGGAATAGCGCCTATCTCCCGCCATGCGATCCGCTTACTTTCCTCCGCCCCCGGGCGTTGCTAATCACGGCTTGCCGCACGCCAGCAAGACGTATAATCCCTGCGCAACAGGATTTCTACAAACGAATTGGGGCCAATTTGGGTAGACTAATCTACCCGCCTAAGGATCAGGCTTGCGTTGGTCCCGCCGAAGCCGAATGAATTGCTCAAGACGATGTCGATCCGCTTCTCCTTGGGCTTATGCGGCACGAGGTCGATAGCGGTGTTCACCGAAGGATTGTCGAGGTTCAGCGTGGCCGGGGCTATGTTGTCCCTGATTGCCAGGGCTGAGAAAATGGCCTCCACGGCGCCCGCCGCGCCAAGCAGATGCCCCGTCGCGGACTTGGTCGACGACATGGTGAGGCCGTTCGCCGCATCTGCGAACAGCCGCTCGACGGCGCGAAGCTCGATCTCGTCGCCCATGGGCGTCGATGTGCCGTGCGCGTTGACGTAATCTATTTCGGACGGCGCAACATTGGCCCGCTTCAGCGCCGCCTTCATGCAGCGGAACGCGCCGTCGCCGTCCTCGGCGGGGGCGGTGATATGATACGCGTCGCCCGAAAGGCCGTAGCCGATGATCTCGGCGTAAATCCTGGCGCCGCGCGCCTTGGCGTGCTCGTAGCTCTCAAGCACCACGACGCCCGCGCCTTCGCCCATGACGAAGCCGTCGCGGTCGCGGTCGTAGGGCCTCGACCCCTGCTCGGGCCGGTCGTTGAAGCCGGTGGAAAGCGCGCGGCAGGCGACAAACCCCGCGAGCCCAAGCCGGCAAACCGAGCTTTCGGTGCCGCCAGCCACCATCACATCGGCATCGTCGAGCGCAATCAGCCGGGCCGCGTCGCCGATGGCGTGGGCGCCGGTCGAGCATGCCGTAACCACGGCATGATTGGGACCCTTGAGCCCGTGCTTGATCGAAACGTAGCCGCCCGACAGATTAATTAGCCGGCCTGGAATGAAGAACGGGCTGATGCGGCGCGGCCCCTTCTCCTGAAGCAGGATTGAGGACTTCTCGATGCCCTGAAGGCCGCCGATGCCCGAGCCGATCAGCACACCTGCGCGGACACGCTCCTCTTCGGTGCTGGCGCTCCAGCCAGAGTCGGCGATGGCCTGATCGGCCGCCGAGACCGCGTAGACGATGAAATCGTCGACCTTGCGCTGCTCCTTGGGCTCCATCCAGTCGTCAGGATTGAACTCCCCAGGTGCCGTGCCACGCGGGACCACGCCGGCGATCTGGCAGGCGATGTCGGAGACGTCGAACTCGGTGATCCGCTTGGCGCCGCTCTTGCCTGCGAGCAAAGACGCCCAGACGTGCCCGGCCCCGACGCCCAAGGGCGTGACCAAACCCATTCCGGTGATGACGACGCGCCGCATGCTCCCCTCCGGCTCTCAAATGCGAGATCAGCGGCCAAAGGCTGGCCTGCAAACTGCCGGCGCCCGGCCGGCCGCGGCACCCCCGCAAGATGCGGGAAGGTGGCGCGCTCTTGAAAATCCGGGCGATCAGCCCTTCGTCGAATGAGCTTCCAGGAACCGGATGGCATCGCCCACGGTCTGGATCGTCTCAGCGGCGTCGTCCGGAATTTCGGTGCCGAATTCTTCCTCGAAGGCCATCACAAGCTCGACCGTGTCCAAGCTGTCCGCGCCCAGATCGTCGATGAAGCTGGCGTTATCCGTTACTTTGTCGGCTTCGACGCCAAGATGCTCGACGACGATTTTCTTTACGCGGTCCGATATATCGCTCATGTTTTTCCTCACGGTCTCCCCTAGTGATCCTAACGCCCAACTTACCTACGGTAAGCTTGGTATATTACAACGCCGCAACACATCGGACATGGAACTCAACCGGGCGCGACGTGGCTGGTAGCATTGAAGGGTGAGCGGCGGAAGCTTTTTTTTAGCCCCGCGCCATTCTTTCCAGCCTCAAAGCGAACCAAACCCGGTTGCCTGAGCCTGCGCGCCTCTGCGCACGCAGGCGTCACACCATGACCATGCCGCCATTGATGTGGAGCGTATCTCCTGTTATGTAGCGGGCCTCCTCGCTAGCGAGGAACACCGCCGCCGCCGCAATGTCTCCTGGCTTGCCGAAACTGCCCGCCGGGATGGTGTTTGCGATGGCTTCCGTCTGTTTTTCGTTGAGCGCGTGCGTCATCGGCGTTTCGATGAAGCCCGGCGCAATGCAATTGGCCGTAATACCGCGCGAGGCCACCTCGCGCGCGAGCGACTTGGTCATGCCCACGAGCCCGGCCTTGGACGCGGCATAATTGCCCTGCCCCGGATTGCCGAAGACGCCGCTGATCGAGGCGATATTGACGATGCGGCCGTTGCGGCGGCGCATCATGTTGCGCAGCGCCGCCCGGCACAGGATGAACGCCGAGGTGAGGTTGATGGCGAGAACGTCGTCCCACTCCTCGTCCTTCATGCGCATGAACAGGTTGTCCTTGGTGACACCCGCATTGTTGACGAGGATATCCACCTGCCCCATCGCGGCCTCGGCTTGGCCTATAAGGGCCGTCACCTGGGCGCGGTCGCGCAGGTCGCAGGGCAGGACGTGCACGCGGCTGCCAAGCTTGACAGCCAGTTCGTCGAGCTTCTCGCGGCGCGTGCCCGAGAGCGCCACGGTAGCGCCCTGAGCGTGCATCGCAGCCGCGATGGCCTCGCCGATGCCTCCCGAAGCGCCAGTAACCAGCGCGCATTTTCCTGTCAGATCGAACATGACCGTATCCTTTGCCGCGCTTAAGCTGCCGTCCGCGCCTTCAGCCACTCGCCGAAGGCCGCAACGTCTTCCGGGCTGCCCACGGAGCGCGCATCGGCCTGCGGGCGAATGCGTCTGGCAATCCCAGTAAGTACGCGCCCCGCGCCAATCTCGAACAGCGTGGACGCGCCATGGTCAACCATATAGGCGACGGATTCGCGCCAGCGTACAACTCCTGTGACCTGCCGGACGAGCAGGCTCTTAATTTCTTGCGTGTCCGTGACGGGCGCGGCGGTGACGTTGCTGATAAGCGGCACGCTGGGCGCGGACAGCGTCACGGCCTCCAGCGCTTCGGCCATGCGGTCCGCGGCGGGCTGCATCAGCGCGCAATGGAACGGCGCGCTCACCGGCAGCGGCACGGCGCGGCGGATGCCGAATTCGCCCGCGAGCTTCACGGCCCGGTCCATGGCCGCCTTCGAGCCGCTGATGACCACCTGTCCCGGCGCGTTGTCGTTCGCGACCTGGGCGACATCGCCCTCGGCGGCGGCGGCGGCAAGCTTTTGCGCCGGCTCAATCTCGGCGCCGAGCAGGGCCAGCATCGCACCCTGCCCTGGCGGAACGGCTTCCTGCATGGCGAGCCCGCGCAAGCGCAGGAGCTTCGCCGCATCCGCCACTGTAAACACGCCCGCAGCCGCGAGCGCCGAATATTCGCCCAGCGAATGGCCCGCGACGAAGGCTGGCTCGATCGCCTCCGCGCCATATTCCTCGCGCAGCACGGCAAGCGCCGCCAGCGACACCGCCATCAGAGCCGGTTGCGCGTTCTTGGTGAGCGTCAGCTCCGCCTCGGGGCCTTCCCACATGAGGCGCGTCAGCTTCTCGCCCAGCGCCTCATCGACGGCCTCGAACACGGCTCGCGCGGCGGGAAAACCCTGCGCAAGCGCTTGGCCCATACCTACAGCCTGGCTGCCCTGGCCCGGAAATGTAAATGCAAATGTCATGCTGCTCGCGTGGCGATCACGTCTTGTTTTTGGCGTGGCGGCAGCTTTGCCGGTCACGGCCCGTGGCGCCAGAGACACGTTTCGCGGCGGCCTGTCAAGGGGGGCTGTTGGCGCGGGGCTTGCGCCTTTTTGACCGGCGGCGCACGCCGGAACGGTGCCGGCCCGTTGCGGTTAGCGGAAAAGCTGCGGTCTAAGGTTTTGCTTGGTGCGGATAATGGCGCAGATCGCGATGCGACCGGCCTCCCCGGTGTAAAAACGTCGTGCGATTGATAGCGGTAGCGGCGGAAGCCGGGGCGAAGCTCGTCAGCCGGCAAGCCGATACGCGGGAAATCTGCAAAAAGGCCGAAGGTATGCACGAAGCCGGCGCGATATGCCTCGGTTTGGCAGGTGCCGAACTTATCTTCGCTATACCGGTACGTCCGAGCCATAGCGAATGTTGTTTCATGCACTTGCGAGCGGCAGTTCCGCAGGCCGCCGATGTCTGCAATGCGTTCCATCGCGCCGCTTGGCACATAACCGATCGGGGCGAGTCCGCAAGTCAACCCGAACGCGCTTTCCCGTTGCCACTTCCGTTCTTCGGGGGCCGGGCAAACTCTGCTTTCTGGGTAGCAACCCGCGGAGGGTACGGGGCGGCATACCCTGCCCTCCCCTTGTCTAGCCGGGTATACTTAACGCGGACATGGTAAACGGCGGAGGGGCATGTCTCAATCGCGCGCTTTTCTGCGATTTTTTCCCCGTTTTGGGTCGATTTCTGCGTTTCAGAAATCCGGTTAAATATATTTTCCGCGCGAAATTAACCGCAAATCGGTGCATTCCGTGCCGCTTGTGGATAGCCGTCAAGCAAAACTTCCGCTTGCATGGTTAAGACGGAAGGGCGGATTTGGGCGTCTTCCAGTTATCCGGGATCGATACGAGCCGCAGCGCCTGTTGCGATCCCGGATAGCCTGCGGCTTCAGGCATGAAGAGCGGAATCATTCTGGCCAGCCCGCCTCCACCGCCAGCTTAATCAGCTCAGCCGACGTCTTAAGTCCCAGCCGCTTCATCGCCCGGGCGCGGTGGGCTTCGACCGTCTTGGGGCTCAAAGTCAACATGCGGGCCATAGTCTTGTTCGAATGGCCGCAAATCAGGAGTCCGACAATATCGCGCTCCCTCGCCGTAAGCGCCGCCAGCGCCTTGGCTGGAACCGGTGCAGCCGCTTGCGCGGCGGGGCCGCCATCCCAACCCGCCGCGGCGCCGGCACTGATATTTCTTTCCGCAAGGCGCTTGGTCCTCAGCGTGCGCGCGATCTCCTCTTCCTCGCCGCTCGTCGCTGGGTGGATCAAGATCGTGTAGCGGCCGGCATCCCTGCTCCACAGGATCTCGATTGAAATCCTTCGGTATTTTCCCCGCCCCTGGACAACGGAAACGCGCGGGACGGTCAGTGCCGCGGCCCGTTCAGCCTGAAGGCCGGCGAGCCTTGGCATCAGGCCCACGAGCGGAGGGAACTCAAGGCACAGCGGTTTATGCAAGGCGATTGCCTGGGCCAGCGTGCCGCGCGTGAAGTAGACGATCTGATGAGCGTCGGCCAGAGCCAGGCCAAACTCGCCGCTGTCGAAAAGCGCGTCCATGGCGGCAGCTTCCGTGGTGCCGCTTCTTGTCATCGATCAAGCCCCCGCTCGATGCAGCCTAGCGCCACTTGCACGAAGACCTCTGCAACGTTTTGGCCCGTCTTCGCGCTGGTCCACAAGGTGTCGATTCCCAACGATTGAGGCGCCAGGAACGGCGGCGTTCCCGGCTGGAGGTCGCACTTGTTGATGACAAGCACCGCCGGACGGCCTGGAAACACGCGCGTGAAGCTTTCCCAAAGACCCAACGCAGTCTTGTGGGTACTGGGCCGAGTAACATCCGACACGATCAGCGCGGCGTTTGCACCCTCAATGTATATGTGGGAAAATATATTCTGCTCGTATTCGCCGTCGACATCCCAGATAAGCAGCTCGATTTCGCCATCGCGTCCAGTCATCCCAGGCTTCAGCATGTGGGAAAATATGTCCACGCCGATGGTGGCCTTGTAGCTCGTATCGAATTTTCCGTGCACAAGGCGGCGCGCGATCGACGTCTTTCCGACGCCAACCTCACCCAGGAGCATTACCTTCAGCGCGATCTTTTGCATCCGATCAGCGAGACCCACTATCGGAGGAAGCGAAGCCTGCCCCGCGACCTTTCCGATTGCCCAGCCCCTACCCTTAAGGGTTGTTACAACACTTTTAGCCTATTTTTTCCGTTTCGGAAGAGGTTTTTGCTGCCTTTACCCATCAATCCCCGGCCGCGCAGGGCCTCCTGAAAACTAGGGAATCTCCCCGTATCGACAGCCAAGCGCACCTTTGCTCTGCTAACGCTTGTACATTTTGTGGGGAGTATCGCATGAACAGGATTGATCGTTGCGCTCAAGGTGCCAGTGCCAGCCAGAGCTATGCCATCATGCTCGCGAAGCTGTTGATGATCGCGATGGAGGATTTCCAGTCGATGGGCATGGAGGATTGGAGCCTCCGCCTGCGCGACGGCATCGAGGAGATCATGGTGCGCTACGAACTCAAACCCGAAGATATCCGGTCCCTGCAGAGCCACATACACCACTGACCCGGCCGAACGCATTCCTGGCCGGCTGTTGCAAAGTTAACCTAAGATTGCAAAATTTGGAGGCCGCATTTACCAATGCGGCTTTCCTCACTTGACCGCAACCTCCGCAGGGTATTGAAACAGATTTTCGTCAAAGTGTAATGAGGATGGCGAATATGTTTCCCGATACCGACGGTACGGATCAAGATAAGGAAGCCGCTCCCGAAATCGCAATAATCAAGGATATTTTGCTAAGCGACCTCCGGCGGACTCATGAAGCCCGCATGGAAAAGCTTGAAGAGCGGCTTGCTTCTCTTTCGCAGGATGTCAATGGCAAGCTCTCCGCGCTTGCAGTCCGGATCGAGGCGGTCGCCGCCGAATCCGGGCAATCGCAGCAAAAAGCGCTTGCCGAGATCGCGGACGCTATATCCCACATCGCGCAGGGGCTTAAGCCAGGCGAAGGAGCGTCGGGCAATGTCGTCTCATAGCGATTATATCGCACTGAAGGACGTTCTTTTCGGACGCGAAAATGCCCTTCTGGAGGAAATGCGCCGCATCGTAGCCGATCACGATTTGCGCATCGGCACCTCGGAGCGCCTGTGCGAGAACGTCGCCGCGATTCTGGCGGACGCGTTAAAATCCGCCGGGGTCAAGAACCGCAAAAGCCTTGCGCTTGCCATAGCTCCCGTAATCATCGACGGTATCCGCAGTGAAATCCGCAACTCCCGCAACGAGATTGTGGACGCCCTCTACCCCATCATGGGGCGGCTTACTTCGGCTTACGTGCTCAGCGTTTTCCGCGATTTTGTCGAGGAAACCAACCGGCGGCTCGAAAGCCGCCTGTCCGGCCGGCTTCTGCGGTTGCGCCTCAAGAGCCTTTTCACCGGGACCCCGTATGCCGAGCTTCTGCTCAGGGAAGGCGGGGCCTTCCGTATCCAAGACATCATGCTGATCGACGCCGAGAAAGGCGTACTGCTTGAGCAGTGGACTACCCCTGACTCCCAGGCGAACGAACTGCCGCCAGATGAAAGCACCTCCCAATTCACCGCCATGCTCGCGGCGATTAACCGTTTCTCCACCGAAACGCTTAAGGCCAAGCACCAGGAACTGCGTATCGTCGACGCCGGCGCTTCCCAGCTTTACTTGCGAACAGCAGCCAAATGCCTGTTCGCTGTGCGGGCGTCCGGCTCCGGCGGGCGCAAGCTTCTGAAATCCCTCGACGCCGCGATCCTGGAAATTCTCGAAATCTACGAACCGCCGATGCAGTCGGCCAATCCAGAGGAAGCGTTGCGCGCGAGGCGGCAGGCCCTTCTGAGCCTGGCCGATAAACTCCAGCAAACGTTAGTCCAAAACCGGCGCACCCCCGTTTTCGCGTTCGCATTGTTCGGGCTGATAGGGGCGCTGCTTGCGGCCTGGATCGGCTCGGTGCAATGGGAACGGGTAAAGAGCGAACGGATTTACCAGGCTGCCGCCGGTGCGGTTCGAAGTCACCCTGGCATTGCCGGCTTTCCCGTCAGCGTGAGCCTTGATCCGCAGCGCTCCAAACTCACAGTGTCGGGCTTTGTTTCGTCCTACGCGATCAAGGAAGACCTTGAGCGCGGCATCCGGGCCAAAGTTCCGGAGGTGCCGCTCGAAAGCACGCTGCTCGTGATACCCGACGCCAACAAAGTTGACGAGCTTCAGCGGACGGCTTCGCAGGTGCTAGCCAGGCTCAACGATCTGGCCGAGCGGCGGGGCCTTGAGGAAGCCGATGCAAAGATCCTCGGCTTGGCCAAGGAACTCGCGGCCGTTAACGCCGGCCTAAGCGAACAGCGGACGAATATCTCTGCCTTAAGGCAGGAAACGTTCACGCCCGAGCGGCGCCTGGCCGCGTGGGTAGCGCGGAACGCCATCTTTTTCTCCGAAGATGCTCAATTCCGCGAGCCTGACACCGTTCGCAAACAGCTACTGGAGTTGAGAGACCTGCTGGCAGGCACAGACTTGCACCTTCGGCTGGTGGGGTTCACCGATGCCTTGGGCGACATGGATAACAATGAGCGGCTGGGGCTCAATCGCGCGAAAGCCGTTGCTGACGAGTTGATCGGACTTGGCGTTCCAGCCAGCCGCCTGACCATCGCCGGTAGGGCAAAAGAGGGCCTCATTTCAGGCGATAGAGGCCCTGCCAGCCGCAATCGCCGCGTCGAGTTCCAGCTTGCTTTCGTAAACGAATAGATCGATTCCGGCCCTGCGGAATCTTGCAATATCCCGCCGGCGGCTTTCTCAAAGGCTGCCAAGGCAGAGGCACTGCCGGCGATAGTTACCTTCAGGTAACTTCTTGATGTTTCGCCAAGGCCAAGCTAGCTCTGTGCCAGAATGACGCACACCAGGAGAACCCCTGAATGACCATAACCCGGCTCTTTGCCTTTGCCGTCCCCGCCTTCTTCGCTGCGACGCTCGGTGCCACGGCGGCCCCCGAGGCCTACACCTTCGATCCCATGCACACCGAGGTCCGGTTCTGCTGGAACCATCTCGGCGTCAGCCGCCAATGCGCGCATTTCCTGAAATACGACGGCGAGCTTCTCTACGATCAGGCTGCCCCGGAGAACAGCAGCGTTACCGTCACCTTCATGACCGATAGCATCGAGACCCTGGTGCCTGTGTTCAACGATCATATGAAGGGCGAGAAGCTGTTCGACACAAAGAAATTCCCGCAGATCACGTTCAAGAGCACGAAATTCCAAAAAACGGGCGACAAGACCGGCAAAGTGACCGGCGACCTCGCGGTCAAGGGCGTGACGAAGCCGGTGACGCTAGACGTGACGCTCAATTTCGCCGGCCCGCACCCCATGAGCAAAAAGCAAACGCTGGGGCTTGGAGCGGTTACGGCAATCAAGCGCACGGATTTCGGCGTGTCTTACGCAGCACCCATGGTTTCGGACGACGTCTCCATCGAAATCCAGACCGAGATGGCCAAGAAGGATTAATATAAGCGCCGCTCGTCACCCGGAACCGGCTTGCCGGTATCCGGGATCGTAACAGGCGCCGGCGTTCGCAACGATCCCAGATAATGCCGTTGGCATTTCCGGGATGACGCCGGCAAGGAAAGCAATCGGCCCGGGCCTACGCAGACAAGCGCCCTGGCGCTTATCCCCGTCCCTGGCCGCGTCTCAATTCTGCCAAGAGTGAAGGCTCTTGGGAGCGCCCGTCCCTTGCTTGCAGAAGACCTCGTAGACCAGCAGGATCGCCTGCCTGATTTCCTCGTTTGCGATGCTGTAGTAGATGACCTTGCCGTCGCGCCTGGTGCCTACAAGGCCGTCGAGCCTCAGCCGCGCCAACTGCTGGGATACCGCCGGCTGGCGGAGGGCGAGGATGTTCTCCAGGTCCGTGACCGAGCGTTCGCCCCCGGACAGTAGGCATAGCAGCACTAGCCGCGTTTCGTGCGAAAGCGCCTTCAGGAAATGGCTCGCCTGATGCGCGTTTTGCATCAATTTCTCGATATCGGGGAGCCCGTCGCACTGCGCGGGGGGTTCCGCGCCAGAGCCATCCGCGGGGGTCGTGCATTTCTTTGCGGTCATGCAGCTCCTAGCCCCTTATCTAAAATAGCAGTTCTCATATTTGCTATTATATATATGAATGTGATAGCGAAGGTAGCAAATATCTGCAATTCGGGAAGCGGTAATGACGCACATCGGCAAAAAAACCCCTGCTCTGTTGTCAAGGCGCACCTTTGTGGCAGCCGGAGCATCGCTTTTAGGCGGCATGGCGGTCGCGTATGCTTCGCCCCGGCTCGATCTGGACGGGCTTTACAACGAACCTTGGCTTAATAAGACATCTGGAAACTTGAGTACGGATTTCGCCGCCGCTACAAAATCGGCGAAAAATTTTGCGGTGCTTTGGGAGATGCGTGGCTGCCCCTGGTGCAAACTCCTGCATATGGAAAACTTTGCGAGGGAGGATATCGCCGCTTACCTGCAGGCGAATTTCAGCCTGGTCCAGCTCAATTTGCGCGGCAAGCGGGAACTCACCGGCTTCGACGGGGAAAAGCTCACCGAGGAAGACCTTTCCTACAAGCTCGGTGTCAATTCCACGCCGACCTTCCAGTTTTTCAGGCCAACGGATGCCGCGGCGGTCCAAGAGCTGGGCCGGGCGGGATATCTCAAACCCGGGGAACTTCTCACCCTGCTCCGCTTCATCCGGGAAAAGGGCTATGAGAAGGGCTCATACGAGGATTGGACCAGGAACCACAGGAACCCCGCCTGACACCCAGAAATGCACCTTTTCCGCCCGCAAAAGCCTGAGCGCCCGGCTGTGTAATTCCTGCCGCCGCTAGTTCTGACGTTTCCGGTTGCCTTGCCGCTACGTAATCGTAATCCATTCTTAACGCTCCTTACTACTTCAGGCCCCCTGTTATGGCTGGCGGCGGGCCGTCTTTCGAGTTTGAAGTAATATAGCACAAAAGACTTGAGTAAGCGTTAAGCGATAACACACGGATATCGCACACACTTTTTATCAGCACGCTCCATCTTGCCGTTCACAGCAAGCTCTTCCTTGGTTAATTTCAAATATTCGCGTATATTTAACGGGGTTTTTGAACAGTGGAAATCGGCCTAAATCGAGCAAAAAAACGCAAAAATCCGCGCGATTTGAACACGCGATTTGCGCGTTCACCATCTTCGCAGTTACCATGATAGGCGCCTACGTGAAATTTACCACCCGCTAAGGCGGGGATGAGGCCGCACAGTGCGGATTGCCAAGGAACACCGCGTTTGCCCACGGCGCGGACGGCGGGTGCACTCTTCCCCCTCTCCGGACCGCCGGGGAGAGGGCGAATGTTGAATGAGCGAATCCCGCCGGAAACGGCCGGAATGATGGGAGACCGGTATTGTTCCGGTGTTGAAGTTTTCATTCGCCCATTCGAGTTTGGAGGACATCGTGACCGGGACAGCCTATCCGATTGACATGAGCCAGAAGCCAGAGGTTACGGGCTTTTTCGATCCTGCCACCAACACCGTAAGCTACGTGGTCCGCGATCCGGCATCTAATGCCTGCGCGGCGATCGATCCCGTCCTCGATTTCGACTATGCCTCCGGCCGCACCAGCTTTGGCTCGGCTGAGCGGATTATCGCTTTCATCCGCGATACCGGGCTCAAGCTCGAATGGCTGATCGAAACCCACGCCCACGCCGACCATCTCTCCGCCGCGCCCTATATTCAGGATAAGCTTGGCGGCAAGATCGGCATCGGGGCGCATATCCGTGAGATTCAGGAGGTTTTTGGGAAAATCTTCAACGAGGGCGCCGAATTCCAGCGGGACGGAAGCCAATTCGACCGTCTGTTCGAAGACGGCGGCACCTACACCATCGGCCATCTTACCGCTTTCGCCATGCACACCCCTGGCCACACGCCCGCATGTATGACGCACGTGATCGGGAACGCGGCCTTCGTGGGAGATACCCTGTTCATGCCCGACAGCGGCACGGCGCGCGCCGATTTCCCAGGTGGCGACGCGCGGCAACTTTACCGCTCGATCAAGAAAGTTTTGAGCCTGCCCCCGGAGATGCGTCTATTCATGTGCCACGATTACGGCGCCAACGGCCGCGAAATCCGCTGGGAAACGACGGTTGCGGAAGAGCGCGCGAGCAACGTTCATGTCCGGGACGGTATCGGTGAGGATGAATTCGTGGCCAAGCGCAGCGCACGGGACAAGACGCTCGCTATGCCGAAGCTTATGATCCCGTCCATTCAGGTGAACATGCGGGCCGGGCATCTACCCGAACCCGAAGCTGGCGGGAAGGCCTTTCTGAAGGTCCCCGTGAACGCGTTTTAGAGGCGCCCCTGGAGCGTTTCTACACCGTCTCCTGCCGCCGTCTTCGAAGAAAGAGCGAGCCGATTACGACGGTAAGGCCAGCCACGGCAATCGGATACCAAAGCCCCGCATAGATATTCCCGGTTGCGGCAACGATTGCGGTCGCCAGCAGCGGCAGCATTCCCCCGAAGATCCCATTGCCGATGTGATACGGGAAAGAGAGCGAGGTGTAGCGCACCTGCGGAGGAAACAGCTCAACGAGAAACGCGGCCATCGGCCCGTAGACCATGGTGGCGTAAAGCATCATGACGAACAGGGCCAGGAAGGCGACGGGATAGTTGATAAGCGCTGGGTTCGCGTTTTTGAATTCAAAGATGGGCGCGCCCTGCTCGTCCACCTGCGGTTCGCCATCGGCGTACTGCCAGTTCAATCCGGGATAGCCGGCGCCGAACAGAGCATTTTTCAGGGAACGCTCGATCCCAGCCTTGCCGCTATTGGCGACCTCGACCGTTTGCCCGCCGATTGTGACGTCCGCGGTATCGAAACCGGGCGCGTTTGCCTTGCTGAAGGAGAGGCCCAGCTTGGTCAAATAGTCCGTTACCTGATCGCAAGGCGTGTATTTCGACCAGGGTCCGGGGAAGATATGCAAGTTGCAGGTCCGCTCGTCGACGCGCACCCAAATGGGATTGTTCACCTGGAAGGCCACCAGCTCGGGATTGACCGCCAGCGACAGGACATGAAACAGCGGAACGTAGGTAGCCGCCGCCAGCAGGCACCCGGCGAGAATAATTTTCAGCCGGCCCACCCTGTCGGATAGCCAGCCGAAGAAGACGAAGAATGGCATGCCCGCGACTAACGCCGCCCCAACCAGAATGTAGGCGGACAGATAATCGGCGTGCAATGTGATGGTCAGGAAGAACAGCGAATAGAATTGCCCGGTGTACCAGACGACGCCCTGCCCCGCGGTGGCCCCCAGCAGCGCCAGAAGGATGTACTTATTGTTCGGCCATTGGAAGAAGCTCTCCCATACGGGAATTCGCGAGGCGCGGCCCTCGGCTTTCATGGTCAGGAATACGGGCGTCTCGCGCAAACTCACGCGGATATAGATCGACAGGATCAGGAGCACAATCGACGCGAGGAACGGCAGCCGCCATCCCCAGACTTCGAACTCCCCAGCCGGAAGCAGCATCCGGCAAGCGCCAATGACGATAAGCGCGAGCAGAAGCCCCAAGGTGGCGGTTGTCTGAACCCAGCCGGTCGCATAGCCGCGCCGCGAGCCTTCGGTGTATTCCGCGACATAGGTGGCCGCCCCGCCGTATTCGCCGCCGAGTGCAAGCCCCTGTATCAGCCTGAGCGTGACAAGCAGGATCGGCGCAATCCATCCGAGCTGCTCGAAGGTTGGCAGAAGGCCCACCGTGAAGGTCGCAAAGCCCATGATAACGATAGAAATGAGGAAGGTGTATTTTCGCCCTGTAAGGTCGCCAAGGCGGCCCAGGATCACAGCGCCGAGTGGCCTGACCACAAAGCCCGCCGCATAGGTGGCAAACGCGGCCATGAGCGCGGCAGTCTCATTTTCGGGCGGGAAGAAAAGCTTCGCGAAAAAGGGGGCTAGCACGGCGTAGAGATAGAAGTCATACCACTCGAAAACGGTCCCCGCCGACGAAGCAGCAATCACTTTTCGCGTTTCAGCGCGCGAAACAAGAAAAGGCTGGACCATCTATTGCGCCTCCGGGCTTGGCCGGGCTGCTGGGCGCTCTTCTCTCCCCATAACACCCGCGTGCACGTAGTTTTCCGATTCTTTCTGCACGTCCGCGCGAACCTACCCGCAAACTGGCCGGCGAGCGAGATTTTTTGCACCGCCGGCTTATGTGCTTCTATGGCAAAAGCGCCGCGCCTGCTTCATGCCAAAGTCGTACCCAGATGGTATTAGCTCGAATATCTTCACCGGCACCCCCCCTGCGTGTGTTAGAAGCTATTGAAATTTCGCAAGCAAAACATATCGCAAAGCTTGCGGTCTCGCCAGGGGGGCGCGTCTACACGGGTCAGGAGAATTCGATGGCATTTACTGCGGAAAGGCCCTTTAACCCAGCTAGCGAAATCAGCGAGTCGGAACAACGCAAGGTTGTGGTGGCATCTTCGCTCGGCACCGTATTCGAGTGGTACGATTTCTACCTCTACGGGTCCCTCGCCGCCGTCATCGGCTCGCACTTCTTCTCCGGCCTCACTCAGTCCGGGCAGTTCATCTTCGCCCTGCTCGCCTTCGCGGCGGGATTCTTCGTCCGTCCCTTCGGCGCGATCTTCTTCGGACGCCTGGGCGACATGGTCGGCCGCAAATACACCTTCCTCATCACCATCGTGATCATGGGCCTGTCCACCTTCCTGGTGGGCGTGCTGCCAACCTATGGCACCATCGGCATGGCGGCGCCCGTCATCCTGATCGCGCTCAGGCTGCTGCAGGGCCTCGCCCTTGGCGGCGAATATGGCGGGGCGGCGATCTATGTGGCCGAGCATGCCGAGCCTGAGCGGCGCGGCTACCGCACAAGCTGGATTCAGACCACCGCCACGCTAGGCCTGTTCCTTTCGCTGATCGTGATCCTCCTGTGCCGGCAACTCGCTCCCGGCTCGACCGCCGAAGAGAAAGCCGCGTCGTTCAACGCCGAATACGGCCTGTGGCGCGCGCCATTCCTGCTTTCCATCTTCCTCCTGGCGATCTCCGTGTGGATTCGGCTGACCCTCAACGAATCGCCAATGTTCCGGAAGATGAAGGAGGAGGGCCGCTCGTCCAAGGCGCCCCTCGCCGAAGCCTTCGCCAACTGGACCTACGGCCGCATCGTGCTTCTTGCGCTCTTGGGGCTGACGGCGGGACAGGCGGTGGTCTGGTACACGGGCCAGTTCTACGCCCTGTTCTTCCTTACGCAAACGCTCAAGGTCGACGCCTATTGGGCGCAGATCATGATTGCGCTGTCGCTTGTGATCGGCACGCCGTTCTTCATCGTCTTCGGCTGGCTCTCCGACAAGATTGGCCGCAAACCCATCATCATGCTGGGCTGCCTGCTGGCGGTGTTCACCTACTATCCCACCGGCATCCTAAAACACATTCCAGGCGGAGAGCGATACGCCTACCCCGGCATCTTCGAACTGCTGACGCGCGCGGCGAACCCCGAGCTGGCCGCCGCAATCGAGCGGACGCCCGTCACGGTTGTCGCCGATCCGTCTCAGTGCCGGTTGCAATTCGATCCGGTCGGCAAGTCGAAGTTCACGGCACCCTGCGACGTGGCCAAGGCGGCGCTGGTCAAGGCGGGCGTGCCCTATGGCAACGAGGCAGGCCCCGCAGGCTCGGCCCAGATCAGGATCGGGAACCAAAGCATCCAATCCTACGACGCTGCCGCCCCCGATGCGAAGGCAGAAGGCGAACGCTTCAAGAATGAACTTGCCGGCGCGCTGAAGGCGGACGGCTATCCTTCCAAGTCCAAGATCGACGGCGTGAACTGGGCCGTGGTTGGCCTGCTTACCGTCCTCGTCCTCTATGTGACCATGGTCTACGGCCCCATCGCCGCCATGCTGGTCGAGCTGTTCCCGACGCGCATCCGCTATACCGCCATGTCGCTGCCCTATCACATCGGCAATGGCTGGTTCGGCGGCTTCCTGCCTGTTACCGCCTTCGCGATCGTGGCTGCAACCGGCAATATCTATGCCGGGCTTATGTATCCGGTTATAGTGTCCGCGATGACCTTCGTCCTGGGCATGCTGTTCATCCGGGAAACGCGCGGTCGCGACATTGTGAACTGACAGAGCGCGGCGGAGACGAAGCCGGGCATTACCCGGCCTTAATTCCGGCGCGGTCGCGAACTTGTGAACGGATTTGCGCAACGTGAAAAAACTGTTACTCTTTCCGTTTAGCGGGCGGTCACTCGAAACAGGGTCCGATACGGAGGGGCAGCGTGAACAACGGAGAGACGGGAATGGCTGCGGTTGACGGCAGCGCCCCACTTTTCGCTCCCCCCGATGGGCAGGGCGCGGGGGAAAGCGCGCTGCTTGCCCCGGCTCCTGCTGTTCCACTCCCGCCATTGATGTCCACGGCCGCGGCGGCGCCCGCGGCAGTCAGACCCGCCGCCTTCGCGCCAAGGTCCATCCCTGGCATTAACGAGCCGGCACCGATATACGGCGCGCTGGACCTCGGCACCAACAATTGCCGCCTCCTGGTTGCCAGGCCTTCGCGGCGCGGCTTTTTCGTGATCGACGCCTTCTCGCGAATCATCAAGCTCGGCGAGGGCGTCAGCCGCACTGGCGTCCTGTCCGAGGAAGCGATGGCCCGTACCATCGATGCCTTGAAGGTGTGCTCCTCCAAAATGGTCCGCCGGGGTGTCACGCGCTCGCGGCTGGTTGCGACCGAGGCCTGCCGGATCGCCCAAAATGGCGGCGATTTCATTGCGCGGGTCGAGCGGGAGACGGGGCTTTCGCTGGAGATCATCGGGCGCGAGACCGAAGCGCGCCTCGCCGTCTCCGGCTGCGCCTCGCTCATCGACAAGCAAAGCGATTACGTCCTGGTTTTCGACATCGGCGGCGGCTCCTCGGAGTTCGTCTGGCTCAACCTGGCACGAGGCCGCCCTTCCAAGCGCATATCCATCGAGGACCGGCTGCGGGCACAGGATAGCATCGAGGCGTGGACCTCCCTCCCCTTTGGCGTGGTCACGCTTGCGGAGCGATTCGGCAAATCCTGCGTGGAAGGCCACCAGTTCGAGGAGATGGTGGCTTTCGTCCAAACCGCGCTGAAGCCGTTCAACGAGCGCAACACGATAGCCGCCAAGATGAGGACCAGCGGCGCACACCTGCTGGGCACCTCGGGCACCGTCACCACCATCGCTGGCGTTTACCTGGGCCTTTCCGAATATCATCGCGCCAAGGTCGACGGCTGCTGGCTCTCCGCCCAGAGCATTCGCGAGGTCTCCAAGCGCATCGCCGGCATGAACTACCAGCAGCGGGCCGCCGAGCCTTGCATCGGCAAGGAGCGAGCCGACCTGATCCTGGCCGGCTGCGCCATCATGGAGGCAATGCTCAGGGTGTGGCCGGTCAAGTCGCTCAGGGTGGCCGACCGGGGCCTGCGCGAAGGCATACTGGCGACCCTCATAGCCGAGGACCTGATCGATGGCCGCAATCAGGGCAACGGCGCCGGCCATGGCGGGCACGGCAACGGATCGCCGCACCACCGGAAGTGCTAGGCCGCTGCCGCATCGCGTCATATAAGAGTTGCAAAAGACCCCCTCACCCTGTCCTTCTCCTTAAGGGGAGAAGGAGACGCTCAAAATACCCGCAGCGATAGTTCCGGGGTTCCTCTCTCCCCTCGGGGAGAGAGACAGAGTGAGGGGGGACTTTCGAGAGCCTTCAACCAGAATCGGTCCCAGCCATGACCAATCGCGACCCGAACCAGGCGCGAGCCCTCAAAGTCAAGCTCAAGAAGACGCGGGGGCGCACAATGTCGTCCAAGCTGTGGCTTGAGCGCCAGCTCAACGACCCCTACGTCGCGGCGGCCAAGCGCGACGGCTATCGCAGCCGCGCGGCCTACAAGCTTGAGGAGATCGCGGACAAGTACGGCTTCCTGAAGCCGGGCGGCGTCGTCGTCGATCTTGGCGCGGCACCCGGCGGCTGGAGCCAGATCGCGGTGGCCCGCGTCAAGGCCGAAGACGGCCGCGGCGCAGTGGTGGCGCTCGACATCCTCGACTTCGATCCGATCCCCGGCGCGATCACGTTTCAGCAGGATTTCAGCGAGCCCGTGGCCGAAATCCGCCTGCTCGAAGCCTTGGACGGCCGCAAGGCCGACGCGGTGCTGTCCGACATGGCAGCACCTACGACCGGCCACCGCGCCACCGACCATCTGCGCATCATCGGTCTCGCGGAAGAGGCGCTCGACTTCGCGCTGAAAGTGCTGGCGCCGGGCGGCGCGTTCCTTGCGAAGGTCTTCCAGGGCGGCACCGAGAAGACCCTGCTCGACATACTCAAGCGCGACTTCGCCATCGTGCGGCACGTCAAGCCCAAGGCCAGCCGCGCGGAATCTCCCGAGCTTTACGTGCTCGCGACCGGGTTTCGCGGAAAAGCGGCCGGCTCCGGTGAGGAAGAGTAACGGCGCGTCCTCCTGAAACTGTGCGAGAAAGCGGCGAGAACACATAAACTCAAGGCGGCGCACAGTGGCGCCGCCTTGCCTTCATCCCTGCACGAACGGCCCCGGCAAAGCGCCAGCGCCGGCGGCAGGCTATTGAAACAGCTTCATCGCGTTAAAGACCGTCTGAACCACGCCCCAGCCGAGCGGGAGCCCCACGAAGCCCCAGGCGAGCAAGAGTTCGAACGCTGTCGTACCTTTGGTTTTCATCGTTTCCTCCTCCTTACGCGCCCGCGGGATCGCCGGCGGCGGCAACTTCCATCTCTGCCCGCGCGGTCTCGTGATCCGCCGGCATATGGAAGCGGTGATGCACGGCTTTAATCAGCGCGTTGCAGATGAAGCCCGCGACCAGGAGCCCCGCCATGATATACATGGTGGTGTTGTAAGCCTGCGCTTTCGGCACGCCGTTCTCGATCTGGTACTGGCGGATGTAGTTCACCAGAACCGGGCCGAACACGCCCGCAGCCGACCAAGCGGTGATTAGCATGCCATGGATCGCGCCGACGTAGCGGGTGCCGAACATGTCCTTGAGATAGGCAGGCACCGTCGCGAAGCCGCCGCCATACATGCTCATGATGACCAGGAAGCAGAGCACGAAGAACGTGACGCTATGGATTTGACCGGTCCACGGCACAGCCGCGTAAAGCACCGGCCCCAGGACGAAGAAGCAGAAATACGTGTATTTCCGCCCGATCAGGTCTGAAATCGAGGCCCAGAAGAACCGGCCGCCCATGTTGAGCAGGCTGAGAAGGCCGACGAAACCCGCAGCCGCGATCGGGGTGATCTGGCCTGGGAACATCTCCTGGCTCATCGCGGAAGCCTGACCCAGCACGCCGATGCCCGCGGTAACGTTGAGGCACAGCACGCCCCAGATCAGCCAGAACTGCGGGGTCTTCAGCGCGTCGTAGACGTAGACGTCGTTTCTCGTGACAAGCCTACGCGGCTGAGCGGGCTCGACATACCCCTCGGGATGCCAACCGGCCGGCGGAACGCGCACAATCGCCGCACCAACCCACATGAAGGCCAGATAGATCGCGCCCAGGGCCACGAAGGTCTCAGCGACGCCGATATGGGTTGGGGTGGAGAACTTGCCCATCAGCCACACCGACAGGGGCGAAGCGATGAAAGCGCCGCCGCCAAAGCCCATGATCGCCATGCCCGTTGCCATGCCAGGGCGGTCCGGAAACCACTTGATCAGCGTCGAGACCGGCGAGATGTAGCCGATGCCCAGGCCGCAGCCGCCTAGCACGCCGTAGCCCAGATAGATGAGCCAAAGATTATGTATTTCCACGCCCACCGCGGAGACGAGAAATCCCCCCGCCCAGCATAGACCCGCGGCGAACATCGCGCGGCGCGGACCGCCTTCCTCAACCCACCGGCCGAACACTGCCGCCGACGTGCCGAGAAAAAAGATCGCTATCGAGAAGATCCACCCAAGCTCAGTCAATTTCCAATCGTCTGGCGCCGATTGCGTGATGCCGATCAGCTTGGTCATCGGCAGATTGAAGACGCTGAAGGCATAAGCCTGCCCGATGCACAAGTGAACGCATAGAGCTGCCGGCGGCACCATCCACCGGCTAAATCCCGGCTTTGCGATGGTTCTAGTACGGCTTAGAAGGCCCCCATTAGTCGCTGCTCCCGAACCGGCATACCCGGTGATCGTTGACATGTTTCCACCCTTTTATTAAAAATGCTACTACTACTGCTACTACTCCCACAGCTCGCCTATCCGGCGGGGCCTCTGGCCGCCTATGGCGCCGGTATTACTCTTTCCGTTCCCGCGCCAGTTCCTCAACCGCGAGACGCGCTTCAGGCCTAAGCCCCTCGCCACCCGCGCGCAGGTAAGCGACGATGGCGGCCCGCATGCGCGGCTCCCAAAACTTCCTCAGATGAGCGGCGGTCTCCGCCGCTGCCTTCTCCGGCCCCTGGCTCGTAAAAAACGTGCCAATCTGATTGGCCATTACGACCAGCTTGTCAGGCGCCATCCGCCAAAGCCTCCTCAACAATGCGTTCTGGATAGGTAAACACCTCGAAATCCTCGCCCCTGAGCACCGCAACCAGGGTAATGCCGGCACTCTCCGCCACCCGCACCGCCATGGCGGTCGGGGCCGAGATGGCCGCGATGACCGAGGCGCCGAGCTTCGCGGTCTTCTGCACGAGTTCGATGGACACGCGGCTGGTCAGGAGCACCACGCCGCTTTCCGCGGGCACGCCCGCCCGCATGGCCGCGCCAACCACCTTGTCGAGCGCGTTATGCCGCCCAACGTCCTCACGGACGATAATGCCGCCAGCGGCATAAAGCCCGGCGGCATGAACGGCACGCGTCCTGGCGTTCAAGGCTTGCTGCGACTGCAGCGCAGCCATCGCCGCCACAAGCTCGCGGGGACGCACCTTCAGGGCGCTTTCAACCGTCCGCACCGGCTTCAAGGCCTGCTCGATGCTCTCGCTGCCGCAAAGGCCGCAGCCCGTCGGCCCCAGAATGCTGCGCCGCCGCGCGCGCTGGCGCTGCGACACCTCGGGCTTGAGCCATATGCGGGCTTCGATCCCATCCCCGGCCTCGACGATCTCCAGGCTTTCGATATCGCCCGGCGCATCGACGACTTCCTCCGTCAGCGCGAAGCCAACGGCGAAATCCTCAAGATCCTGCGGCGTCGCCATCATGACCGCATAGGACGAGCCGTCGAAAGTCAGCGCGATGGGCATCTCCTCGGGGATGGCCCGCCGCGTTCGCTCCGGCGCCCCCGCACGCCAGGCTATTGGCGTTACCTCGACAAATGGTTTCCGCGCTCCGTCCATTATTCCGCTGGCTCCATCGCTGCGATCCGCCGGCTGCGCTCCGAAAGCTTGGCGTAGCTTTCCTGCCAGTCCCCAGGACCATTGGACGGCATCACCTGCACCGCCGTCACCTTGTATTCGGGGCAATTGGTCGCCCAGTCCGAATTTTCGGTGGTCACGACATTCGCCTGCGTCGTTGGATGATGGAAGGTGGTGTAGACCACTCCGGGGGCGACGCGATCGGTAAGCGTGGCGCGAAGGCTCGTCTCGCCCGCCCGGCTCATGAGTTTCACCCAGTTTCCTTCGCGGATGCCGCGCTGCTCGGCGTCGTGCGGGTGGATTTCGAGCACATCCTCCGCATGCCAGGTCACATTGGCCGTGCGCCGCGTCTGCGCCCCGACATTGTACTGGCTCAGGATGCGGCCTGTGGTCAGCAGGAGCGGGAAGCGCGGGCCGGTCCGCTCTTCCGTCGGCACGTACTCGGTGATGATGAACTTGCCCTTGCCGCGCACGAAGCCACTAATGTGCATGATCGGCGTGCCCTCGGGCGCCTTCTCGTTGCAGGGCCATTGCACCGAGCCCAGCTCGTCCAGCTTCCCGTAGGAGACTCCCGCGAAAGTCGGCGTCAGCCGCGCGATCTCGTCCATGATCTGGCTCGGGTGATCGTAGCGCATGGGGTAGCCCAGCGCCTCGGACAGCGCCACGGTGACTTCCCAATCCTCCAAGCCGTTCCTCGGCGCCATCACCTTGCGCACGCGCTGAATGCGGCGCTCGGCGTTGGTGAACGTGCCGTTCTTCTCAAGAAAGGTCGAGCCCGGCAGGAACACATGCGCGTAGTTCGCCGTCTCGTTCAGGAACAGATCCTGCACCACCACGCATTCCATGGCCGCAAGCGCGCGGGAAACGTGCTTGGTGTCCGGATCGGACTGGAGGATGTCCTCGCCCTGGCAATAGAGCCCCTTGAAGGAACCCTCGATGGCCGCGTCGAACATGTTCGGGATGCGTAAGCCCGGCTCCTTGTCGAGTGTCACGCCCCAGAGCGCCTCGAACATTTGGCGCGTGGCATCGCCCGAAACGTGCCGGTAGCCGGAAAACTCGTGCGGGAACGAGCCCATGTCGCAAGAGCCCTGCACGTTATTCTGGCCGCGCAACGGGTTCACGCCCACGCCCGGCCGGCCGATATTGCCGGTTGCCATGGCAAGGTTCGCGATGGCCATGACCGTGGTCGAGCCCTGGCTGTGCTCGGTGACGCCCAGGCCGTAATAGATCGCGCCATTGCCGCCCTTGGCATAGAGCCGGGCCGCACCCCTGATATCAGCGGCGGGGACGCCGGTGAACTTCTCGACCGCTTCCGGGCTGTTATGAGCGTCCGACACGAACGACGCCCAATGCTCGTATTCGTCCCAGTCGCAGCGCTCGCGGATGAACGCCTCGTTCGCGAGCCCTTCCGTCACGATGACATGCGCAATCGCGGTCAGCACGGCGACATTGGTGCCGGGCTTGAGCGCCAGATGGTACGCCGCTTCAACATGGGGCGAGCGCACGATGGGGGTGCGGCGCGGATCGATGACGATCAGCTTTGCACCCTCGCGCAGCCGCTTCTTGAGGCGCGACGCGAACACCGGGTGGCCTTCCGTCGGGTTGGCGCCGACAATCAAGGCGACATCGGTATGCTCGACGGAGTTGAAATCCTGTGTGCCGGCGGAGGTGCCGAACGTGGTGCTGAGCCCGTAGCCCGTGGGCGAATGGCAGACGCGTGCGCAGGTGTCGACGTTGTTGTTGCCGAATGCCGCGCGGATCAGCTTCTGGACGAGGAAGGTCTCCTCGTTCGTGCAGCGCGAGGAGGTGATGCCGCCAACCGACGTGCGCCCATACTTCGCCTGGATGCGCTTGAACTCGGAGGCCGCATAGCCGATGGCCTCCTCCCAACTCACTTCGCGCCAGGGCTCCTGGATGGAGCCGCGGATCATGGGCTTCAGGATGCGATCCTTGTGCGTGGCGTAGCCGAAAGCGAAGCGGCCCTTCACACAGGAATGGCCGCGATTGGCCTTGCCGTCCTTGTAGGGCACCATGCGCACCAGCTCGTCGCCGCGCATCTCGGCCTTGAAGGCGCAACCGACGCCGCAATAGGCGCAGGTGGTGACAACCGAGTGCTCGGGAGTGCCAATATCGTAGACGGATTTCTCGATCAGCGTCGCGGTCGGGCAGGCCTGCACGCACGCGCCGCAGGAGACGCATTCCGACTGCAGGAAGGGCTCCGCCATGCCAGCCGACACGCGGCTATCGAAGCCTCTGCCCGCGATCGTCAGCGCGAACGTGCCCTGCACTTCGTCGCAAGCGCGGACGCAGCGCGAGCAGACGATGCACTTCGCGGGATCGTAGGTGAAATAGGGGTTGGACTGGTCCTTCTTGTCCTTGAGATGGTTCTCGCCCTCAAAGCCGTAGCGCACCTCGCGCAGGCCAACCGCGCCCGCCATATCTTGCAGTTCGCAATCGCCATTCGCCGCGCAGGTAAGGCAGTCGAGCGGGTGATCGGAGATATATAGCTCCATCACGCCGCGCCGGATGCGCTTCAGGCGCTCCGTTTGCGTCTTGACCGAGATGCCTGGGGCAACCGGCGTGGTGCACGACGCGGGCGTGCCGTTGCGGCCCTCGATCTCGACAAGGCAGAGCCGGCAGGAGCCGAACTCCTTTACCATATCGGTCGCGCAGAGCTTCGGGATCTGAATACCGGCCTCCGCCGCCGCGCGCATGATCGTGGTGCCGGCCGGAACCGTCACCTTCAGCCCATCGATGGTAAGGGCTACCGTTTCCGTTGCCTTGGAGGCGGGCGTTCCGTAATCGGGCTCGTTAATGAGACACATGGTGTCCTCCTATTCCGCCGCGGCGAGTTGCACAGCGGCCCCGAAGTCCTCGGGGAAATGCCTGATGGCGCTCAAGACGGGATACGGAGTGAACCCGCCGAGCGCGCAGAGCGATCCAAA
Organism: uncultured Alphaproteobacteria bacterium; assembly: GCA_963760455.1. Taxonomy (GTDB): domain Bacteria; phylum Pseudomonadota; class Alphaproteobacteria; order Rhizobiales; family Rhodomicrobiaceae; genus Rhodomicrobium. Next base: position 78,884 of record CAVXDM010000076.1, on the reverse strand, counting down.
CTTCAATGTCTCACATAACTCCTGGACGAGCGCTAAGTTCGCCCCGGCATCGATATTCGCGCGAATTTTATCGATGGTCTCGACGCCGCGCTTGGAGCCGATGCGGCATGGCGTGCACTTGCCGCAGCTCTCGAAGGCGCAGAATTCGAAAGCGAAGCGCGCCTGTTCCAGCATATTGGCGGTATCGTCGAACACTACGATGCCGCCATGGCCGATCAAGCCGTCCTGCGCGGCGAAGGCCTCGTAATCGAAGGGGGTATCGAACAGCGCGCGCGGGAAATAGGCGCCGAGCGGCCCGCCCACCTGCACGGCCTTCACCGGGCGGCCGGTTGCGGTTCCGCCGCCGATCTCGTCCACAAGCTCGCCCAGCGTGATGCCGAAGGCCGTCTCGAACAAGCCGCCATGCTTGATGTTGCCCGCAAGCTGGATGGGCATCGTGCCGCGAGAGCGGCCCATGCCGAAATCGCGATAGGCCGCTCCGCCTTCCGCGAGAATGAAGGGCACCGATGCCAGCGAGATGACGTTGTTTATGACGGTCGGCTGGCCGAACAGGCCCACGTGAGCTGGCAGCGGCGGCTTCGCCCTCACCTGCCCGCGCTTACCTTCGAGGCTGTCGAGCAGCGCCGTCTCCTCGCCGCAGACATAGGCGCCGGCCCCAACGCGCACCGACATATCGAAAGCGAAGCCCGAGCCAAGCACCCGAGCGCCGAGCAGACCGTACCTGGCGCGCGCGGGTCACAGCCTCCTGCATCGCCGCGATGGCGTGCGGATATTCCGAGCGGATATAGATGTAGCCCTTGGTGGCGCCCGTTGCGATGCCGGCAATCGCCATGCCCTCGATCAGGCAGAACGGATCGCCTTCCATCATCATGCGGTCGGAGAATGTGCCGCTGTCGCCCTCGTCGGCGTTGCAGACGATGTATTTCTGCTGGGCCTTCGTATCGGCCACCGTGCGCCATTTGATGCCCGTGGGGAAACCCGCGCCGCCGCGCCCGCGAAGGCCGGAGGCAATGACCTCCTCGACAATTGCCGCCTGACCCATGGCAATCGCGCGTTCCAGGCCCCTGAGGCCGCCATGAGCGCGGTAATCGTCCAGCGACAGCGGATCGGTGATGCCGCAGCGGGCGAAGGCAAGCCGCGTCTGCCGCTTGAGGAAGGGATGCTCCTCCGGCCTGCCGATGCGCAACGGATGCGCTCCGCCTTCGAGGAAGCCTGCCTCGAACAGCCCGGAAACATCGGCGCGGCCCACCGGGCCATAAGCGATGCGGCCGGCTGGCGTCTCGGCCTCCACCATCGGCTCAAGCCAGAACATGCCACGGGAGCCGTTGCGCACGATCTCAACGGCGGCTCCACGCTGCCTTGCCGCGTCTGCGATCGCCTGGGCTACGTCGCCGGCGCCAACCGCAACAGCGGCAGCGTCGCCTGGGACGAAAATCCTCATTCCTGCACTCCGGCGATAATCTCATCAAGCTTCTGGGCGTTAAGCCGGGCAACCGGCTTGCCATCGACCATGGCGGACGGCGCGCAGGCGCAAAGCCCAAGGCAGAACGTCTGCTCAAGCGTTACGCCGCCGCCCGGCGTGGTCTCGCCAAAGTCTATGCCTAGCCGGGCCTTGGCTCTGTTGGCGAGCCCAACGGCGCCCATGGACTGGCACGCCTCCGCCCGGCACAAAGCCAGCGTGTGCTTGCCGCGCGCCTCAAGGTGGAAATCGTGATAGAAGGTCGCCACGCCGTAAATTTCCGCACGCGATATGTTCAACGCCTCCGCGACAAGGAGCAGCGTCTCTTCCGGAATGTACCCGAACTCTGCCTGAAGGGCGTGTAGGATCGGCAGCGCCGCACCCTCCAGCGCGAGATGGCGCGAGATGATGGCGCGCGCGGTATCCTCGATGGCCGCTGTCACGATTCCTCCTGGTTTTTCTAGTTACGCCAATTAAAGCAGAAAACCAGGACAAGGATCAATGCTAATGTCGCATGGTTCGATAGAGATTATCTATCGGTGGCTTTAAGGCGACTTTACGCTACATCACGAATAGTTGAAAAGTCCTGCCAGCCTATACACAAAAACGAGCGCAAACGCTTAAGGTTTAAGACATACTATATGAATGGATGCCGCAGCTCTTGATTTTAGCCAGCCGGTTCTTCCAATTGACTTGCAACGCGCTTCGCCTCCTGCATGAAGGCGGAGATGAGCGGCGTGATCGGCTCGCGCGGCCCAGCGACCAGCCCGATTGTAAAGGCGATTTCCGGCCCCGCGACCGGTATCACCTCGATTTCAGGCGATAGCCCAAAAATCCGGGTAAGGTGCACGGGCATGATGCCCGCCCATTGCCCCGTCTGGATATGGGAGAACAGCACGATCATGGAGTCGCTTTCGAGCATGACCTTGACCGTTGCCCCAGCCTGCTGCAGGTGCCTGTCGATGATGCGGCGGTTCTGCATATCGCCGGTGAGCAGGCATAGCGGCACCGATGCGGCCTCGGCCCAGCTCAGGGACTTGGCGCCGGCGAATTCGCTCCCCCGCCGGATCAGGAGGCAATATCTCTCCTGGTACAGGGGGATGGTGCTCACTTTGCCCAAGGGCTCGTTATCGAGATAGGTGAGCCCAACATCGATTTCGAGGTTCGCCAGAAGCTCAAGAATTTGCTCCGAGGTGCGCGAAAGGACTGTATAGCGAACGCCTGGGTAGCGGGCGTGAAATGGCGTGGTGATCGCGGCTGCCATGGGCAGCACCGTCGGAATGGCCGCGATGCGCAAGTGGCCCGTAAGCCCGCGCTTGTGCAGGTCGACGTCCTGCTTCATGGCGCGCGTGGCTGCCACAATCTCCCTGGCCCAGCCCAGGACGCGCTCGCCTTCCTCGGTGAAACCCAGGAAGCGCGAGCCGCGCCGCACCAGCATGATGCCCAGCGTATCCTCAAGCTGCCTTATGCCAGCGGAAAGCGTGGGCTGGGTGACGCGGCAGGCCTCCGCCGCGCGCCCGAAATGCTTCTCCTGGGCAAGGGCAATCAGAAACTCAAGCTTGTCGATCATGATTGCAATCCGAAGCTGAAAAGAAACCTTTAAACATGCGAGCTTACTATGCGCAATACGGCGCCGGAATTGCGCCTCAGGGACCCCCGCATGAAAGGCCCACTCCTCTCGCGCCGCGCCTTCGTGGCAGGCAGCGCCGCGACGCTCCTCACAACTCCGCTGCGCGCGCAAGTGCCCATTATACACTCCGCCGCGGCATTCGTGGATAGCGTAGGCGTCAACGCCCACCTAAGCAGCGAGCCTTACCCCAGCCACTTTGGGACGATTCGCGATCTGCTCGCCGCCGCGCATATCCGCCACGTCCGGGACGAGTTGCGCCCCCACACCAGCCTCAAGCCCTGGCGCGAACTTTTCGAACGCCACAAGATCCGCAGCCACCTCCTGGTTTCTCCGGCGACGAACACCGTACAGCAGATGCTGGACTATCTTGAGGCGCTGGGCGTTGAAAAGGTTTCGGCTATCGAAGGGCAGAACGAAGGCGACAGCCAGTGGTTCATGGCGCAAAGGGCCGCAGGCGGGAATTGGAGCGCGGCCGTCACCACCTATCAGCACGAGGTCTACGAGGCCCTTCGCTCGCGCTATCCGGCGGCAGCACTGCCCATTCTCTCACCGTCGGTGCTCGACTGGAAGCCGGACGATGCCGAAGCCATCCGGGAAGCCGCGCCGTTTTGCGACGCGGTGGCGATTCACTCTTATGCACAGCATGGCGAGGAACCGGAGACGGAGGCGCCCTATGCGGCGCTAAGCTGGTATTTGCGGAACATGCGCGACCGCTTTAAACCGGGCGCGCCGGCGATGGCGACCGAGACGGGCTACTACACCCTGGTCCAGCCTGGCAAATCCGGCATATCGGAAGCCGCCGCCGCGATCTATATCCCCCGGCAGCTCTTGAACAATTTTGCCGCCGGGGTGCGTCGCACCTTTCTTTACGAACTCCTCGACGAGGGAATGAGCCCGGACGATACCGAGCAGCATTGGGGCCTCGTCCGGTACGATGGCGCGCCGAAGCCCGCCTACCACGCGCTGTCGATTCTGCTTGACGCGCTCCAGGACGGAGAGGCCGCCGCGCCAGGTGCCGCAAAACCGCTTACGGCAACGCTCGTGGATGCCCCGCCAAAGGCCAGAATGCTGCAATTCCGCAAAGCGGACGGCAGCACCGTTCTGGCGATTTGGCGGGCGGTCCGCTGCTGGGACCCGGCGGCCGCCCGCGACGTTCAAGTTAGCGCCATGCCGCTCACGGCCCGGCTCGGCGCGCCGGTATCCGGAGCCACGTTCAGGACGCTCGATCGAGGCAGCGCCTGGAACGCGCTCCCAATTTCCGGCAACGCCGTCACCGTGCAGGCCGCGGCCGGGGTTGTGCTGGTCCGCCTGCGGGCCTGAGCCGGTCCAAATGTGAACCCATACTATCCGGTGCCCGATTACTTCGCGAAGACCCCCTCACCCTGTCCCTCTCCCCGTTGGGGCGAGGGGACGCCTTCGCAACGGCAGCGGCCTGCCCCCCTCTCCCCTTGGGGAGAGGGCTGGGGTGAGGGGGTCTTCGCGAAGCACTCGACCGCATTTCGCGACGATCCTCATGTCAGCAGCACACCGCTTCGCGGCTCGCACCGCGCTTGGGATCACCAGCTTAACGCGCTAATGGGCGAGCCTGGTCTTGTGGCTTGGCTCCTGGGCTGCGGCAGGCGCGCACGAGCGGTGCTTCAATTCCCAAATTTCCTGCAGCAAGACCACGTAGCGCGCGGCGACCGTGTTCCAGTCGAAGTGCTCCGCGGTTTCCCGCGCCCCCTCCTTCAGCGCCGCCAAGTGCACCGGATCGCCCAGCACCGTCCGGACCTTCGCCGCGATATCCGCGGGGTCGCGCTCGATGCCGTAGCCGTTAACGCCGTCCTTCAGGTAGTCCTCGATGCCGCCCACCCTCGTGGCAATCACCGGAACGCCCGATGCGAGCGCCTCCATGCACACGAGCGAGAACGTCTCGTAGGCCGTCGGCAGCACGAAGATATCCGCCGCGGAGTAGAACGCAGGCAGGTCCCTGCGCGAGCCGGCAAAGATCAAGCGCTTGTCCCCATCCGGCAACAGGCGGCGGTACGGCGCCGGATCGTCCGAGCCCACGGCCAGGAGGCGGACAGTACCGTCGAGCTGCTTCAGCGCCTCGACGGCGAAAGCCAGCCCCTTGCGGTCGAACTCGTGGCTGACGAACAGCAGAAGGCGCGCGTCCGGGGCGATGCCGAATTCGCTGCGTATCGCCCGCCCCATCGATGGATCGGCCTTGAATTTGCCGAGGTCGATGCCGTTGGGGATCACCGAGATGAGCTGCGGCGGCACCTTGTAATTGGTCTCAAGCTCGCCCGCGACCCTGGGCGAGACCGCGACATATTTGCGGTAGCGCCGGCCTCCGATCATGAAGCGGTCGCGCCAGGCAACCCACAAATGGATGGGGTTGAAAAGCCACTTCCAATTGCCGGCGCGGCTCTTTTCCTTGAGGTTCACGGCATTGACCGCATGCACCACCAGCACATCGCCGGAAAGCGTGTCGCCGTGGCTCACGATCACCGCGTCGCGATGCTTCCGGAGCGCGAGCGTTGCCGCGAACGTAAAGAACGGAACGACGATCAGGCGCCCGATATGGCGCATAGGCCCGCGTGTCGGAATCCGCTCAAGCCACGGCGCCACGCGCTCAAGCCTTTTGCAGGGACCGTCCGTGCAGCCAACCACGCTCGCCAGGACCGAATTCGGCACGCCGGCCTCGTCCCAGGCCTTGGCCAGCTCGAAAGCCACCGTTTCAACCCCGCCTTCGGTGCTGAATTCCTGGACGGCCTGGACGATCCGGAAGCCTGTCCCGGGTTTCCTTTCGTCGGCGGCAGCGTCCTGAGGCGACGGCATGCGGCGTTGCTTGTTCAAGACGTCCGCCTCGCCCCAGGCCGAGCCGAGCGCGCGCGCCACGGCCGGATAGGTGAAACGGCTGGCCACGTTCTTGAAGCCCGCGCCGCCCCGGTTCGCGATTTCGTCGGGATTGGCATGAAGGTGGTTCAAGCAGCGCAGCCAGCGTGGCCGGATCGCTTTCGGGGACGATCCAACCGCCCTCCCCCACCACATCGGGGATCGCGCCGCATAACGACCCGATTACCGGCACGCCGCAAGCCTGCGACTCGATGATCGCCCGCCCGAACTGCTCGCGGACTGCCTCCGTCGTCCTGGTCAGCAACAGCGTGACATCGCATGCCTTGATGAAGCCCGCGACCTCGCCCGCACTCCCCCAGCCGCGAAAGCTGACCTTCGCGTCAAGTCCAAGCTGGTGGACGCGCTTGCTCAATTGGCGCTCGTATGGCCCCTCGCCCATGATCGCAAGCTCCACCGGCGATTTGGCGAGCTTCATCGCTGCCAGCGCGTCTTCGAGCCCTTTCTCCTCGACGAGCCTGCCAACGTAGCCAAGCCGCAATGCCCTGCCTTCCCGCCGCGCAGGCGCGTATCGAGCGCCATGTTGAACACGGCCTGGTCCACGCCGTAACCGATGGGCCGCGCCGGTCCCTCGTAGTCGCAGGCGCGGACAACGGCTGTTGCATCGGGGCTGCGCGACAGGACCAGGTCCGTGCGGCGTAGCACGTAGCGGCGGATGGCCTCGAAAGGCGGCGGCAGGCGCTTCAGGATGTTCTGGTCCACCTCAAGCACCAGGGCGGCGTCGCCGCGCAGGCGCGTCGCCTGGAGCGCCACGATACTCCACGGCTCCTCCCAAAGGTGGATCACGTCCGGCTCGATCTCTCTTACGAGCCTGCCAAGCGCCGGATAGAAATGGCCGTACCATTTGAGCCCCGGCAGGCTTTGCAGCTAGCACGCGCTCGATGTGCATCGTAACGCCGGGATCGGCGGGAGCGTCGGCGGCAGTGCTTCGCCCGAACTGCCGCCAGTGCTTGGGCGCCAGCAAGTGCACCTCGAAGCCCTGCATGTTCGCAAAGGGATGGTAGCGGAGGCGGCCGGTTTCCCGGCTTACCGCGGTGTGCGCAATCGACAAGACCCGGAGCGGACGTTTAGACACGGCCCAATACCTTTGCTGCAAGACCCGCCAAACCCGAAAGCAGAAAATTCGCGTAGGCCATGGATTGATGCACGCCGTTCAGCGTATTGCGCGGCAGGCTGAAAACGTCCTGGCCCCGCTGCACAAGCCCTTTGCGGGTCGTGGACGCGCTGGCGAAGCCAGCCTCGCGGGCCAGGCCGAAATCGCGCTTGCCGCAGTCGGCGCTCCGGCCATAGGGGAATGCGAAATGCCGGCATTCGATGCCAAGCCGCTCCCGCAGGCGCTGGCGGCTGCCCGCCAATTCCTGCAGGGCCTGCTCCGCTGGAAGGGCGCTAATTCTCGGGTGCGACACGGTATGGGCTCCAATCTCGGCCAGCGGATCGCTCCGCAATGTTTCGAGCATCTCCCAACTGATGGCATGCTCTTCGCGCAACTTCGCCGCGTCCGCGCCGTTAACGCGGCAGAACTCCGCATACTCGTTATCGAAACCGCTAGCGTCCCAAGCCGCGCCGATCCTGGCGAACCATTGCTGCTTGGCCTGCCGCGTCGAAACTTCGATGGCCTCGCCGTTCGAAGATCACATGCGACCGCTCGCGCGAGGATCGACTCGAGCCCGGCCCAGCTAGCGGCATGCTACCATCTGGAATGCCGGTGGTCACGAACAGCGTTACAGGCACGCCGTGGCGCCGGAACAGCGGCACCACATGTTCGAAGGTGTCCCGGTAGCAGTCGTCGACCGAGAAGTTGACGAGCCGGCTGCCGTTCTCGCCGCGCATGAGGCGGCCCGTCAGTTCCTCCACGGTGACGATCTCCCACCCGTCCCGCTTGAGCGTCCCCAGCAAATGATCCAGGTAATCGAGGTTCAAGTAGAACCCCTTGTTCGGCAGGTCCGCCCATCGCGTGGCCGGTGCGGCGCGGTGAAACGTCAGCATGCAGCCGGCCGATCTCTGCCACTCGGCGGCGCGGGCAGTCAGTGAACTCATGGAATTCGCTCCATACACGCGGGAAAGGCTGAACGGGCGGAATTTCGACGCCGCGGCGCCGTTCCCGCGAAGGCGCGGCCCCATATGAGGGCTTGTTCCAGCTTCGGGAATGGACCGCCGCCCGCGCTGGAACGGCGCCACGGAATCCTCGCCCGTGCCTGCCGGCTCAGGGCGTTTCATTCGCGTACTCCGGCGAGTTGGCCGCGCCAGGCTGCGATATTGCCGGAACCGAACAGCCAGGCGGCAAGCAAGGTAGTTGCGAGGCAGACGGCCCCGCCGGCCAGCAAGTGTGTCCAGACCCCGGTCCAAGCCTGCTGGATCGCGATGCACAGCGCGGCCATGACCGCCGCCAGCGGGCCGCACCGCGCGACGAGCCGCAACAGCGGCCGCAGCATGCCGAGTGCCGCCGCCGTGCCCGCCAGCAGCACGAGCCCCCGCGCCGCCTCTCCGAAGCCGATCAGGATGCTGCCGTTGCCCGAACGGCCCGACGAGCCTCCACGCCAGCAGGTTCAAGGCCGCGTTCGCGGCGTAGGCGGAGGCCAGGATCAGCGCCGCACGGCCGTTGCGCCCTGCGTTATTGAGGAACCGCAGCAGGATCATGCCGAGCGTGGTGGCCCACAGACCGAACGCGATGCCCCGCAACGCCCCGCCCGTCAGCATGACCGCCGTGCCGTCGAAGGCGCCACGCGCGAAAATGAGCGTCACGATGTCCGTGGCGAACACGGCCAGAAACACCGACGCCGGCACGGTCACGGCGAGCAGCGGGCCGGCGAGGGACAAGGCCGCGGCGCGCGGATTGGCGGAAATCCCCTTGTACAAAACCGCCATGCCGATGGGCTGGGCAATGAGCAATACCGCGCTGTCGGTCAAGGTGCGCGCATAGTCGATGGAGGCAATCGTACCCACGGCGAAGCCGGAAGCCACGATCCGCTCCAGCCAGACTTGCCCCTGCTCCGCCAGCGGCTGCGCCATCAGCGGCCGGAGGCGCCGCAGAAACTCGCGCAAAACCCGGGTAATCGTGCACGCGCGCAGGCCTTTGGGATCGAGCGCACCCTCCCGCCACAGAGTCCACACGCCCCAGATCGCAAGAACGTTGAAGGACAGGGCGAAAGCAGCGGGCAGAAAGAGCAGCTTGCCTGTGACGGCATAGAGCACGATGCCGGTCATGACAGAGGCGTTAAGCGCCGTAGGCCGAAGTGCCGCGATGCGCGAGCGGCCGGTTGCGATCTCGGCCGCCGACAGGCAGTTGAGCAGCACCGAGGCCGGCATCCAAACCGCCATCACCCGAACGAAGGTGAGCGCGATGGCCTGCCCCTCGGGCTCCATGCGGCCCACGATCGCGGCAACCCACCAGCTTCCGCCGGCCTCGATGGCAAGCGCAATCGAGGCTGCGATGGCGGTGAGCCCGGCACAGAGGGCCGCGAGATATTCCGGCGCCTTGCCCTGCTCTTGCCAGGCGCGATGCATGGGGATCATCACCGCCGGCACGCCCTCGTTCTGCATCGGGATCAGCGGCATTATCACTGCCGTGGCGGCACCCCGGAAACTGTCGGCGATCAGCGAGGCGCCGAATACGCGCGCCATCAGCAACTCGCGCACAAAGCCAAGGATCTTGCCGAGCAGCGCCCCGCTCGCCAGGAACGCCACCATCCGGACGGCGTCCGACCGGCTGTGAAGCAATGCGGAAAGGCCAAGCCGCGGCTTCATGCGGGCGCCTCCGCCTCGGGCAAGCACGCGGCCAGCGCCGACGTGGTCCAGAACAGGAAGCCAAGCTCGCCCGACGCGATGGCGGCCAGCGGCAACTGCACGAGCCAGCCGCAGGCGAGCGCACCAAGCACCACGCTCTCTCGCGTCCCGCTGCGAAGAGCCGCCGCAATGCCGCCGCCAATGGTGTAGAATAACGTGCCGAGGCACACGAGGCCCACGACGATGCCCATGCACGCCCAGCAAACGGCGAACATCCCGTCGAGCGGCATGGCGCCCGCGGTGCCCGTGTCGATGGAGTGAAACCCGATGCCGAAGAGCCCGCTTCCGGGCAGGCTCCACAAAAACGCGAATTCGCCTAGCCGCTCCTGGCCGCTGCCGTCGTTCGAGGCGTCGCCGAATGTCGCGAACCGCCCGGCAAGAGTGTCGCCGAACGGCGTGAACAGCACAGCCACTGCGATGGCCCCGCCCAGCAGCGCCACAACTCCACCCGCCCTCGCCCTCGTCACCGGCATCAGCAAGCAAAACAGCACGCCCGCCGCGAGCGATATCCACGCCGTGCGGTAGAGCGACAATGCCAGCGCCAGCACCGCCGGCAGCATGGCCAGGCGCGCAAGCCAGCCCGGCCGGAGCACGTAAACCAGAAGCAGCCCCACGGCGGTGAACGTCGCAAACACGGCCGGAGCATTCTCCGTGCTGAATGTACGCACTTCGAAGGGCGCGGGAAGCCCCGCCGAAGTGATGGAGGCGTTCAGGAGCCAGTAACGGTCCCAAGCCGGGGGATCGACATACTGATAGATGCCATACAGCCCCGTAACCGGGAGAATGACTAGAAAGGCGCTTGCGGCGCCGTTCAGGATCTCGTCCGCCTCGGGCGCCCGGCGGTAGAGCCCCACGGCGTAGATGGCCGGAGCGAGCCATTTGAGTGCGCCGCCGGCGGCCTGAGACAGCTCCCCCTGCGCAACGGTAACGAGCACGGCATAAAGGACGCAGGCGCCAAATATGAGGATGGGGCCGAGCCCCTTGACCGTTCGTCCTTCCGGCTGCGCGAACTCGCGGAATTCCGGCAACGGCGCAAGCAAGGCAAGAAGCGGCCCCGCGATCATGATGCCGCCCGGATCGAACCCGGCGGACAGGTCCACAAGCCGCCGCAAAAGCGGGGCGAAACAGAGCAAAGCGAGCACCGCCTGCAAATGCGCGGCGGGCGAGCGCGACCACGCGAACCAGCCCGCGGCAAGGCAGCCTAGCAGAAACAGCGGCCGGGCGGCGCCGCCGAGCAGCGGCCCAATCAGCGCCGTCCCCGCGATCAGTATTACAGCCGGCAGCCAACCCGGCACGGCGCGCTCCGGCCCTGCCGCAACGAGAGCCGCCCTTCTCATAGGCGCCCCCTTTCGGCAACGCGGGCGATGAGCCCCGCGATGGCTTGCCGCATCGGTCCCGTGCCGTACAGGACGCGGGCGCGCGCTTCCGCCATATCGATCCGCTCCGCCAACGCCGGGCTTCCCGCAAGCGTCTCGCGTATCGCCTCCGTCAGCGCCGCCGCGTCGCCTGGGGGCACCAGCATCCCAGCCTCGCCGCCGCCAAGGATCTCCGATGCGGCGCCCGCGTCCGTCGCGATAACCGGCGTGCGCGCCAGCATCGCCTCGACCAGCGTCCGCCCGAATGGCTCGGGATCGACCGACGGATGGACAACGATATCGACCGCCCGCATGAGGGCCGGCACATCGCCGCGCTGGCCCAGGAAAACGGCGCGGTCCGCAATGCCCAGCTCCGAGGCAAGCGCGCGCAGGCTTGCGGCGTAGGCGTCCTCGCCGAACAAAGCGCTACCGGCGAAGATGCCATGCACGCCCGGCAGCCCAGCCAGCGCCTGCAGGACGATGTGCTGCCCCTTCCACGGCGCAAGGCGGCTGAACACGCCGATGAGCGGCCCCGGCGGCAAGCCCAGCTCCGGGCGCAACTCCGCCTTGGGCAGCCGCGCGGGTTCTATATCCAGGCCGTTCGGAACCACGCAAGCGAGCTGCGACCGGCCGCCTTCCGCGACAAACGCATCGGCCACGGACCGGGAGGGCGCGACGACGCAGCGCGCAAAGCGGTTGGCAAGGCCGATCTGCAGGCGGCGCTGCCCGGTGCCGAAATGAGCCTTGCCGATGATGTCGTGCAAATGCCAGATCAGCGGCCGGCGGGAAATTGCCGCGGCGAGCGATCCCAGCACGAAGGCCTTCTGCGAATTCGCGTAGAGAACGTCGTAGCGCCGCGCCGCCAAGGCCAGCTCGGCCGCCAGCGCCGTGATTTTTCCTGCCAGCGGTAGCGCCTTGAACAGGCTCGAGTCCCGCTTGACCCCGGCAAATCCCGCGCCGAAGCGGGACTGCACAACCTTGACGCCGGCATCCTTGAGCTTGCCGCCAAGCGCCCCCTCCTCGAACAGGAACGCCGCGGGGCTGTCGCAAGCACGCACGACATCCAGAAGCACCATCTCCGCACCCGAGATCGCGCCCGGTGTGATTGAGGAACAGGACGCGGGGGCCGTTCACCGCCGGGCCTCGTAAACCGAGCCGAACAGGCGCGGACTTTCGTAAAACCGCATCTCCTCCATGCTCGCCTGGGTGACGGCAAAGCCCAGTATCCGGACGCCTGGCTTTGCGATGCCGTCCAGCGCGGCCTTGACATCGGCCCGTTGAGCATGCCCCCATCGCACGCACCAAAGCACTCCGGCCGCGCACTGAGCGAGAATCCCCGCATCGGGGTAGCCGGCTACGGCGGGGCCGTCGAGCAGCACGAAATCGTAGCGCTCCGCCCAGCTCATCAGCTTCTGCATGCCGCCTTCCATAAGCAGCAGCGACGGGCCGCCGCGCACAGCGCCGCGCGCGATAAACGAGACGCCGTCCGCCTCCGTCACAGCTTGCTCAGGCTCGATCTCCCCGCGCAGGATCTCCGCAAGCCCGGCCGTGCCGGATTGCTTCAGCTTCTCCGTCAACGCCGGCCGGCGCAAATTGCAGTCGATCGCAAGCACCTTGCGGCCAGCTCCGGCGGCACATTTTGCCAGAGCCATGGCCGTGAAGGTCTTGCCCTCGCCCTGCGTGGCCGAGCAGACGAGAATGCTGCCGCGAAGCGCCGTTCCAGCACCGGCCTGCATTAGCCGGGTGTATAGCGTCTGAACGCTCTCTTCCGGGCACCCGCTTTCCAAGTCCTGACTGTCCGCCCCGAGCAATGCGGCGATCCTCCTCGCCAACGCCCGCCTGACCCTCTGGCGGAGCGAAGGCCGCGAATCGCTGCCGGCCGGGTCTATGCGCGGCAAAATCCCCAATACGGGAACCATCGCCATCTCCTCAAGCTCCTGCGTCCGCCGCACGCTGCCATCGGTGACATCGCTGCGAAGCGCGGCAAGCGTGGCGAGCATGAACGCCAGCGTCAGCGCGGCCGCCGTCAAGGGCTTCCGCTTGGGAAAATAGTGATGTTTCGGAAGCTCAGCCAGGCTCACGAGCCGGCCGCCGCCTTGCAGCACGCGGCGCTCGGTCTCGATGTCGGCCGCCTTGCTATAGAGGTCCTGGTAAAACCTTTGCCGCGCCTGCCCGGCAGAGGCTTCCGCCCCCGCTCCCGCGCCTTCGCGCTCCGTGGAAGCAGCGGCACCGGTTGCGCCCTCCTTGAGCAGCCAGGCGGCTGTAACCTCGCGGGCACGTGCATTTTCCGCCCGCTGATCCTCCAGATAGGTGACGATCAGGGCGTTGGCCATGACGAAGGCGACGCCGGGCAGCGGCGACTGGTAGCCTATGGAAATGATGCGCGACCGGCCGACGCCACGCACCGCGTAGCGGGCCTCGACATAGTCCACCAGCTCCTGGCTGTTGGGCGTCATCTTGGAGCAGTCCGCGCCGCGCCGGAAAAAGCCCGCAACGCCGGGGCGATAGCGGCACTCCTCGATCGCCGCCTCGATAACGCCGGGCCTGGCAAGGGCCAGCCGCAGCATGCGCCGCGATTGAATGATCTGGAGCTGGCTTTCAAGGTCCGCCGGATCGCCGAGCTTCTCGATCCATGCCGCCGATGCGGAACTGCTTGCCGGCTCCTGGTTGCCGATAACCACCGTTCCCGCCGCGTAATAGACCGGGGAAAGAAGCATCATCGCCGCCAGCGCCGGAAGCAGCGTGAGCGCAAAAACCAGCGCGAACACGCGCCGCCGCCGCCAAATCTGCGGCAGCAGGCCGTTCACCGCATTCGCCCTCGGCGGAGCATGACGGTGCAAGCTCGCGGGGGCGAAGTTCATGGCCGGCTACCCGGCGAGAGCGAGCTGCTTGCGCGGCGTGCGCTGCACCGCCCTCGAAGAAGAGATCTCAAAACGCACACGCTCCATCTCCCGCAGGGCCAAGGCCTTGAACTGCAGCCGGAAGCGGCTCGCCCCAAAGTTGCAGGCGTGCTCTTGGCACGCTTCACGCGAGAATACGGATTGACTAGCTAAGAAAGCGTTGACGCAAGCGGCGATGCTTTCAGGCTCGGGCGTCTCGAAGAACATGCCCGTCTGCCCTGGCCCGTGCCCGATCACCGTTTCTCGCGCCCCGCCCCGGCCGAGCGCGAGCACGGGCGTGCCTTCCGCCTGCGCCTCCAGGGGCACGATGCCGAAATCCTCTTCGGCCGCGAAAATCAGCGCGCGGGCTCCCGCCATGAGGCTCCGCATCTCGCCGTCGCCTACCGAGCCTTTGAAGGTGACGTTGGGGCCGGCAATTGCGCGAAGGCTCTCAGCTTCCGGACCGCTGCCGGCAATAACCAGCCTCTGCCCCGGCATAAGCTTGAACGCCTCCACAATGGCGTGCGTATTCTTGTAACCGACGAGCCGGCCGGCGGCGAGGAAGTAGTCCTGCCGGGGCGTTCCAGCGGCTCTGCGGGGCTACGTCGACGGGCGGATGTATAACCTCCGCGTCGCGGCCGAAGGCCTTCCTGATCCGGCGGGCGACGTAGGCCGAATTGGCTACGATGGCGTCCGGCCTCAGCCCCGAGGAGGCATCCCAGGTGCGGATGCGATGCAGCAGAAGCCGCGCGAACAGCCCCTTGAGCCCGCCGCTCCCAGCCAAATATTGATGCTGCAGATCCCAGGCGTAGCGCATCGGCGAGTGGACATAGGCCACATGCACCTGGTCCGGGCCGGTGATGACGCCCTTGGCCACCGCGCAACTGCTCGAAATCACGAGATCGTAGCCGGTAAGGTCAAGCTGCTCGATGGCGAGCGGCATCAGCGGCAGCAGTGCGCGGTGGATTTTCCCGATGCGCGGAATCCGCTGCAGAAAGCTCGTGTGCGATTTCTTGAAGCCGATTGTGGCCCGCTCCTCATCGGTCAGCACGTCGAAGAGCGTAAAAACGTCCGCGCCTGGGTAGCAGGCCAGCAATTCCTTTAGCACACGCTCGGCACCGCCGAGAACGTAGAGCCAATCATGAACGATTGCGACTCGCATTGGCCTATCCCCCCGGAGTTTATCGATTGAGCGATGCAAGAAGGCCGGGCGCGCCTGCGCCGCCTTGGCCGCCGACCTCGATTACATCCCCCGGCATGATCGGGGTCGTCTCCGTGGCCTGCTCGAAGACAAGCTCGCCCGATTTGGTGCGCCGCATGATCCTGTAGGTGACGGCCTGGCCGGACCCGCCTTGGCCGGACAGTGTGTCGAGCGTGGCGGCAAGCCTGCGCGTTTCGGCGGCCACGGTCTTGAGCCGCTCGATTTCCCGCTCCGTCCCGGCGAGTTCCTTGGCGGCACGGGCGCTGGCGGAAAGGTCTAGCAAGGACAGCTCCTTCTGGGCCTTTTCCAGGTCGGCCCTGGCCCGCGAGTGCCCGGCAAACGCTGCCTGCTTGTCGCGCTGGGCGGAGTCGAGTGCCGCGGTCGCTTCGAAGAGGCGCTGCTGGTTAATCACCCTTTGATCGTGGAGCGTCTTCAATTGGTCGAAAACCGTCGCCTGCTCCTCGATGCGCTTGCCGGTCCTGGCGATTTCGGCCCGGTAGCTTTCAATCTCCGCGCTCGCGAGCTGGATCACGCTTTCGAGCCCAGTTCTTTCGCGTTTCGTCACTTCGCGGGCACGCTGCAAGAGGTTCGTCTCGCTTGCGATCAGCTCGCCGGCACGCAACGGCTCCAGTTCCTCAAGCTCTTTCGGCATTCGGATCGCCTCGGCATTGATCGCGCTCGGCCTCCAGGCGTGCCCGGCGCGCAATCAACTCGCCCAGGCGATCTATCGTCTCGTTCAGAGAACGCTTCTCGCGCATCGAGTCGGCAACCGACGCAAGCGGCGAGCGGTAGAGCCCTCCCGCCACCGAAACGGCGTGCAAGACCGTGTAGCCGGGCATATAGGGGTAGGAGCCCGGACGGTTGGCGAGTCCGGCAACGAAGAATGGCCGGCATTGAGCGATATCGATGGAGAAATAACCGAGCTTCTCGCCCCTGCTCTCGACGTTGCGCCGGATTTCGCGCTCAAGCTCCGGGGGCGTCTTGTCGCGCGCGTCGAACACGCCGATCCGGGGCAGCCGCAACTGGCCGCTCTCGCCAACGACGTACTCGCCGTTGAGATCGTCGCGGTCGTAGCGGTCGAAAAAGCGAACCCGCAGGCGGTCGCCGCCACCGAGGCGGTAATTGTCATCGACGACCGTGCCCGACACCGCATCGGCCGCCTTCCCCTGCATCCTTTCGCTGGGCGCGGCGTGCTCCGGCTCTGCCGCGACGCCTCGCGCTGGAACCGGCGGCCAAGGTTGCCACGAAAGCCGCGGGCACCAGCATTGCACTGAAGAGGGGCCTGCTGCCCGTCCCGAAACCACTTTTGCGAAGCCATGCGATCGTCAACTCAGTCTCCCAATCTTGAGTACGGGGAACACAAACCAGCGCTTTGCTTTTGTCGGTGTCAGTAGGCATTTGAGCTAAAGAACGGTACAAGCGCGGTACGGGCCAGGATTTGAATGTCGAGCCACGGCGACCAATTCTTGATGTAATAGAGGTCCATCTCGACGCGCTGGCGCATATCTTCTGGCGTCTTCGTCTCGCCGCGGAACCCGTTGACTGCCGCCCAGCCGGTTATACCTGGCTTCACCTTGTGACGGTTGGCATATCTGTTCAGAAGGCGGGTGTAGGATTCGTTGTGTGCCACAGCGTGGGGACGAGGGCCGACGAGCGACAGCTCGCCGCGCAGGACGTTGAAGAGCTGCGGCAGTTCGTCGAGGCTGGTCCGGCGCAGGAAGCGGCCCACGCGGGTAACGCGCTTGTCGCCGCGCACGGCCTGCGTCACGACATCGCCGTCCTCGGCAACGGTCATGCTCCTGAATTTCGCGACCCTGATGACGCGGTGATTGTAGCCGTTCCGCGACTGCACGAAGAACACCGGACCGCGGCTATCCAATTTGATGGCCGCGGCAATGGCAAGCATCAGCGGCGAGAAGGCAACGAGCGCGATTGCACCAAGCACGTAATCCATGGCCGCCTTCAACATGATGCCCCGGCCATTCAGCGGCGGACGCTGCAAATCGACCAGAACCAGGCTGGCCGCCCCGCTCATGCACGAAATCCCGGTGGGAACCGACATGGCGTCCGGGCAGAGCTGAACGTCGGTCGGCAGCACCTCAAGTTCGGCGATCGCTTCGAGGATCTCCTCCTTCGCCGCCGAGGGCATCGCAAGAATAATGCGGTCGCAGGCGCCGATTTGAGCGGCGGCGATAAGCTCCCGCATTCCGCCGGCCGGCAAGCCGTGCTTAAGCGATGAGAGATCGTCGCTAAAGATCCCGGTCAGGACCAGATTGCGGTCCTCGGTGAAAAGCTGCTCCGTCACTCGGACGGCGAGGTCCATGGTGCCGTAGACCGCAACCCGCTGCGCCAGCCGGGTCTCGGCTCTCAGAAGCCGTGCCCACAACAGAATGCCAAGGCGCGCGGTTAGCAAAAAGCCGACGCTAAGGCCGTACCAGAGCGCGAACCAGCCCCACGGGAAACTGCCGGAAATGCTTAACAGATTGAAAATGGAGAGAAGCAGCGCGAAGCTGGTGCTGACGGACAGCAGGATGATGCGCGTCCTTGCCTCTCCTGCGACAATGGCAGGAATTGAATTGAGGTCCGCCAGCCTGCCGATCAGCGCCATAACGAGGGCCGCCAGCACGCCAGCGCCCAGATAAAAGGAGCCGGGCGCGGATGAATGGAGTATAACGTCAAAGTAGAAGACTTCGGCGGCCAGGGCGCAAAGCGTGATGCCGGCGGGGAAGACAATCGCCTGCGTTTCCGCAAGCAGTTCCGGGCAGACGCCGGGGCGAACCTCCAGCGGGGATTGCCCGCCGGAGCCAGCGTTGGGATATGCTGCTCTCATGAGGCGCTTTGGCAGCGGATAAAGCTCGGCAACTTCGCCTTGGCTCAGCCTGCTTGAGACGCTCGCGGGGATGGAACCAGGAATTTTGCTTGCCATGATTGCTTTACGACCTCTACTGAACCGGAACAAGAGGATAATACACACGTTTTGCGTGCATCGCTCTCTTCACCGTTGTTTAACCTTAATCGCCACCGTCGTGGCTCGCCCGTTGCCGCTGCTGCAAGCAGCAACGAGCCAAACTTATAAGGTTTTCTTAGGTTTTTATTACATCGTGCCAACTACAGGCCAGGACGCACGGCGGTGTTCTTAACCATTACCCGGCAAGTGCATGGCACTGCATCTTGGCATGAGCGGCTATTGCTCAGCGCAATTCCCATGGTGGCCGGCGGAGACTTTGACCGTTCCGCACCGGCGTCCGTCACCGCGTGGCGGCAAAGTCGCCGCTGGCGTCCATGGCAATATCCGCGGGTTGACCTGAATTGCTCCCAGCCGCGCTTCGCTCGCCGTCGCAATGACGGAAACGGTCGAGATTTATGGCGATCGGCTTTATTCTGGTGAAACCTGCTTCGTCTCATGGCCGGTTGCAGGCGCCACTTTTGCGGGACGATAGTTTACGGCAATGGAGGCTATAGCCAGGATGAGAATTGCGGAAGCCTGGTAGATGATATTCAGCGGCTCCTGATCCTTCTGCAAGATCATGGTTCGCGCCAGCGCAGTAATGGCGATGAAAATCGGGAGAGTGATGGGAACCTGCTTGCTCTCATAATACGCCCCGACCATGGCGAGTACCTCTACGTAGAGAAACATGAGCAGCAAGTCTTGCAGGCCCACGTCACGCCTTACCATAATGAGATAGATTTCCTTGCCAACGCCGATTACAGTGAATAAAGCGATCACCAGCAGAAACATATTCTCCACCTGGTAGACTACTTTCCGGAATCCAAATTCGATCTTCATCAATTCTCTCCCGCCTGCCTCACTGCACTTTGTTTCTTGCCCCTCCTGGGGACCGGTTTGCACCGCCGTCCCCGCATAACAGATGCGGCAGCGCCGCGAAACAGGCTTAACTGGTGACGGGCCAACGGCCGTCTTCGCTGCCGCCGATGTCCTAATGGCAGCCGGATGCGATCCATGGCGCTATTGACAGTAGGGCGGATCGGATCATGATGGCTTCTGGAGGTACCCTGAACTTGGCTGCACTGCGCGGGCTGCTCGCAATCGTCATAGCTTTTTGCCTTACGCTGGCGCCGCTTACCACCGCGAGCGGGGCCAAAGCCATGCATGCGAGCGCGGGCATGGCTGCGGCCCAAAGCAATATGCCGGATTGCCACAAGGCGAAGCACCACCATCATGGGGCGCCAGCCAATCACGACTGCTGCGGCGATCATTCCAAGTCCAAATGCCCGGATGAGGGGTGCGGCTGCATTTTTAAGTGCGGCGCGCAGACCCTGGCGGTATTTGCGGTGCAGGAGCCCCTCCAATTGGCGAGTGCCGGCGAGTATCGTGCGCCAAATTCCGCGCGGCCACCCGGCTTGCGGCTCGTTCCCCCCGGCCCTCCTCCCCGAGCCTGATCCTTTCAAGCGTGCATTCCAAGGCGCCGCTGAAGCGTGCGCTCAACCCATGCTTTTTCAAGGATCGAATCATGAATACGAGACTGTTTGCGATTGCTGCCGCCGCGCTTGCGATCAGCGGCTAGCGTTTCCACCGCCCAAGCGGGTGCGGGCGACTATGAGTTTCAAGGCGTCCAGACCGAGGCGAAGACCGGCACAGGCGGCGATGTCGCGGTGCGGCTTGTTCATAAGGCAGATGGCAACCCCGTGGCCAATGCGGTGATCTTCCGCAGCCGCCTGGATATGTCCCCCGATGAGATGGGCGACATGACGGCCAAGCTTACGCCTGCGCCATCGGCCGAGCCCGGCGTCTACCGCTTCAAGGCCGAGCCTACCATGGCCGGCAGATGGGCGCTGAAGCTCATGGCCAAGGTGCCGGGCGAGAGCGAGACCGTCGAAGGCACGGTCATCCTTAACGCCAAGGACTGAGCACATGAGAAAGAGCGCTATTGCGGGGGCTGCCGTCGTGGCGGTCCTCGCGAGCGCCATGGCCGGCTACCGTTACGGGGCCGGCGCATGGTCCATCGTGCCGCTCTGAGCAGGCCCAGGAGGCGGCCAGGCATCGCAAAGCCCGGCACCCAAGACCGTCCTTTATTGGAAGGACCCGGACGGCAAGAACGATTTCTCGCCGGAGCTCAGGAAAACGGCCGGTGGCCGGGACTATCTCCCGGTCTACGAGGACGAAGAGGCCTCCTTCAAGCAGGCGAAACCGGCCAGGCCGAAGGAGGCGGGCCGGAAAATCCTCCATTACCGCAATCCGATGGGGCTGCCGGACGTATCGCCCGTGCCCAAGAAGGACTCGATGGGGATGGATTACGTCCCCGTCTATGAAGGCGAGGATGACGGCGGACCAGCCATCAAGCTGTCGCCCGGAAAGCTGCAGCGCACGGGCGTGAGATCGGAAGCCGTTGCCCGCCGCGTCCTCACCGTTCCGATCCGCGCGCCCGGCACCGTCCAGGCCGACGAGCATCGCCAGGCGGTCGTGGCGCTACGCTTCGATGCGTTCCTGAACGAGCTGGAGCACATCACTACCGGCAGCTATCGTCCACAAGGGCGAGCCTATGATGCGCGTCTACAGCTCGGCTTTGTCCGCCGCCGCCGCCCAATACGTCACCGATCTTGGGCTTCGTGACACGGGCGGCCTGCCGCAGAACCGCGGGGCACGCCAGCGGCTGGAAAATCTTGGCGTCCCGGACGAAATTATCGCGGAGATCGAAAAGAGCCGGCAAGGCTCGCTGACCGTCACCTGGCCCGCGCCGCGCGACGGTTATGTCGTCGAGCACAATGTCGTCGAGGGCATGCAGGCAAAGGCGGGCGATGTCCTGTTCCGCATCGCCGATCTCTCCGTGGTCTGGGTTCTGGCCGATGTGGCCGAGCGCGACCTCGGGCTGATCGCGCCCGGCCAGACCGTCGTTGTGACCCCGCGCGGCTATCCCGGCCGGACCTTCAGCGGCAAAATCGGCCTCATCTACCCCGTGCTCAACAAGGAAACGCGCACGGCCCGCGTGCGGATCGAGCTTGCCAACCCGGACGGCATCCTGAAGCCCAACATGTACGCCGATGCGGTGATCGAAAGCGGCAGCGGGGCGCCCGTGATCGCGGTTCCCGAAAGTGCTGTCATCGATAGCGGCGCGCGCCAAGCCGTCATCCTGGACAAAGGCGAAGGCCGCTTCGAGCCACGGCCGGTTCGGACCGGCATGCGCGGCAACGGCTATGTCGAGATCAAGGAGGGCATTTCGGAGGGCGATAAGGCTGTCACCGCCGCCAACTTCCTCATCGACGCCGAAAGCAACCTCAGGGCAGCGCTGCAAAGCCTCGCCGCGGGAGACGCCCAATGATCGCCCGGATCATAGACTGGTCGGCGCGCAACATCATGATCGTGCTGATCGCGACCTTCATGGCGGCGGCTGGCGGCATCTACGCGCTCAAGCATCTGCCGCTCGACGCCATCCCCGACCTGTCGGACACGCAGGTCATCGTCTACACCACCTATCCCGGCCAGGCGCCGCAAGTGGTCGAGGATCAAGTCACCTATCCGCTCGCCAGCGCGATGCTGACCGTGCCGAAATCGAAGGTGGTGCGGGGCTTCTCGTTCTTCGGGGTGTCGTTCGTCTACATCATTTTCGAGGACGGCACCGACATCTACTGGGCGCGGAGCCGCGTCCTCGAATATCTGAATGCCGCGGCCTCCCGGCTGCCAACGGGCGTTGCTCCGGTGCTCGGCCCGGACGCGACGAGCGTCGGCTGGGTCTACCAATACGCCGTTATCTCGAAGGATCTGAACCTCGCGCAGACGCGCTCGCTGCAGGATTGGACCTTGCGCTATGGCCTCGCCAAGGCCGAAGGCGTCGCCGAGGTGGCCAGCGCCGGCGGCTTCGTGAAGCAGTATAACGTGATCGTCGATCCGCAGAAGCTCCGCGATCTCGGCATCCCGCTCGACAAAATCCGGGAAGTCATCCGGGCGAGCAACACCGATGTGGGCGGGCGCACGCTGGAGCTTTCCGAGTTCGAGTTCGTGGTGCGCGGCAAGGGCTATCTGCGGGGGCTCGACGATCTCGGCAAGATCGCCGTCAAGGCCGACAACGGCACGCCCGTCCTGCTGCGCGACGTGGCGCGGCTGGAACTCGGCCCCGACGAGCGGCGCGGCATCACCGAGCTTAATGGCGAGGGCGAGGTGGCAAGCGGCATCGCCCTGCAGCGGTTCGGCCTCAACGCGCTCGACGTCATCGATAACGTCAAGAAGCGCATCGCGGAGCTGGCGGCGAGCCTGCCCAAGGGCACGGACATCGTGCCCGTCTACGACCGCTCGAACCTCATCCATGCGGCAATCGGCACGCTGAAACACACGCTTGCGGAGGAATGCGTCATCGTTGCGCTGGTCTGCATCGTCTTCCTGCTGCACATCCGCAGCGCCCTCGTCGCCATCCTCATGCTGCCCGTGGGCATCCTGATGGCGTTCGCCGCCATGCGCTGGCTGGGCCTCGGCGCCAACATCATGAGCCTGGGCGGCATCGCGATTGCCATCGGCGCCATGATCGACGGCGCGATCGTGATGATCGAGAACGCGCACAAGCATCTGGAGCGCGACACGGGCAAGCCGCGCGCCGAAATCCTGATCGAGGCGGCCAAGGAGGTAGGGCCGGCGCTGTTCTTCAGCCTTCTGATTATCACCGTGTCCTTCATGCCGATCTTCACCCTTGAATTGCAGGAAGGCCGGCTGTTCGGCCCGCTTGCCTACACCAAGACGTTCTCGATGGCGGCGGCGGCGATCCTCTCCATAACCTTGGTGCCGGTGCTGATGATCCTGTTCGTGCGCGGGCACATCGTGCCTGAGCAGAAGAACCCCATCAACCGGGCGCTGATCTGGATTTACCGCCCGATCATCCAAGGCGTCTTGCGCGCGCGGGTGCTCACGATCCTTGCGGCGCTGCTCATCCTTGGCGCGAGCGTCTGGCCTGCCAGCCGGCTGGGCTCGGAATTCATGCCAAGCCTCAACGAAGGCACGCTGCTCTATATGCCAACGACGCTGCCGGGGATCTCGATCACGAAGGCGGCGGAGCTTCTGCAGGTTCAGGATCGCATCATCAAGAGCTTCCCCGAAGTCGCTTCCGTCTACGGCAAGGCTGGCCGGGCCGAGACCTCGACCGACCCGGCGCCAACCGAGATGTTCGAGACGATTATCAACCTGAAGCCGAAGGAGGAATGGCGGCCGGGCGTGACCATCGAAAGCCTCACCGCGGAGATGGACAAGGCGCTGCAATTCCCCGGCGTCTCCAACGCCTGGACGATGCCGATCAAGGCGCGGATCGACATGCTGGCAACCGGCATCCGCACGCCTGTGGGCATCAAGGTGCTGGGCCAGGACCTGGGCGAGCTGGACCGGACGGCGAAAGAGATAGAAGCCGTGGTCCGGAAGGTTCCGGGCACCACAAGCGCCTATGCGGAGCGCGTGATCGGCGGCTATTACCTCGACATCGTGCCGGACCGCGACGCGCTTGCCCGCTACGGCCTGCTCATCGGCAATCTGCAGGATACGATTGCGATGGCGCTTGGCGGCGAGGCCGTCACCACCACGGTCGAGGGCCGCGAGCGCTATACGGTCAATGTCCGCTATCCGCGCGATTTCCGGGACAATCCCGAAGCCATCGCCCGCGACGTGCTGGTCTCGCTGCCAGCCGGCGGCGCGGTTCCCTTGGGCGAAGTTGCCAAAGTCGAGCAAACGCGCGGGCCGAACGCGATCCGCACCGAGAACGGCCAGCTTGCGGTCTACATCTACGTCGACATGCAGGGCCGCGACATAGGCGGCTACGTCGCCGATGCGCGGAAAGCTGTGGCGGACAATGTGAAGCTGCCCGCCGGCACTTACCTGCAGTGGAGCGGCCAGTTCGAATACATGCAGCGCGCCATCGCCAAGCTCAAAATCATCGTGCCGCTGACGCTCTCGATTATCTTCCTGCTGCTCTACCTGAATTTCGGCACGCTGACCGAAACGCTGATCGTGATGCTGTCGCTGCCCTTCGCGCTTGTGGGCGGGCTGTGGCTGATGTGGGCGCTGGGCTTCAATATGTCGGTGGCCGTGGCGGCGGGCTTCATCGCCCTGGCTGGCGTTGCGGCCGAAACCGGCGTCGTCATGCTGATCTATCTCGATCATGCGGTCCGCGATGTGAAAGCCGAATGCCGATGCGCAGGAACGGCGCATTCACCAAGGCGGACCTCAATCGCGCCATCATGCTGGGCGCCGTGGAGCGCGTCCGCCCGAAGATGATGACGGTGGTGGCGATCATGGCGGGTCTGCTGCCGATCCTCTGGAGCACGGGAACGGGCTCGGAGGTCATGCAGCGCATCGCCGTGCCCATGATCGGCGGCATGGTCTCGTCGACGGTGCTGACGCTGATCGTCATCCCGGCCGTCTACGCATTGGTAAAGGGCGCCGGGCTGCGTGAGGCAGTACCAGCACCGGCCAAGCGCGGCGGCGGGCGGGGAAGCACTCAACCGGACCCGGTATGACGCATGAGATGCGGGAATAGCGTCGCGCTTTCGCCCGGCGGGTGAATGGGAGCTTGGTGTGTCTGTACGAGGGACTCTCCCCTCACCCTGTCCCTCTCGCAGCAAGCTCGCCTTGACGAGCTTGCCACTTTCAGAGTGTCCGCATCCGCAAGCGGATGCGGATGGGAGAGGGGACGATATTGCAACCGTCGTTCAAGCGTTCCTTCTCCCTTGGGGAGAAGGACAGGATGAGGGGCGGAACCTTCAAGAACGCCCCGGCCTCGCCGGCGCCGGGGCTTCGGACATCTCTGAGGCTCAGGGCATTTCCCCCGCTTGCAAGACGAGACAGGGCTGCTATATCCGACGCAGTTCCAATCTACTTTCCAAGCGACAAAATGGAAGACACGGAAAACCTCTCGAAGGGACCCGCCGCGGAGACGCATTCGTTTCAGGCCGAGGTCGCCGAATTGCTCCGGTTGATGGTGCACTCTGTGTATTCGGAGACCGATATTTTCCTGCGCGAGCTGATCTCCAACGCTTCGGATGCCTGCGACCGGCTGCGCTACGAGGCCATCGCCAAGCCGGAGTTGACCGCGGAGGATCCCCGGCTCGCAGTCCGCATCGCGCCCGACGCCGCCGCCGGCACGCTCACTGTCGCCGATAACGGCATCGGCATGGACCGCGAGGACCTCATCGGCAATCTCGGCACCATCGCCCGTTCTGGCACCCGCGCCTTCGTGAGCAAGCTCTCGGAGGCGAAAGAGGGCGCGAGCCTGATCGGCCAATTCGGCGTGGGCTTCTATTCGGCCTTCATGGTGGCGGAGCGCATCGAGGTTGTGAGCCGCCGCGCCGGATCGCCGGAGGCCTGGCTCTGGACGTCAACAGGCGGCGGCGGGTTCGAGATCGCGCCAGCCAGCGAGGCGCAAGCGGCAAGGGTTCCGCGCGGCACCGAAATCGTGCTGCACCTGAAGGCGGACGCGAAGAAGTATCTCGAACCGCACGAGATCAGGCGCGTGGCCCAGGCCTATTCCGATCACATCCTGTTCCCGATCGAGCTTATCGAGGCCGGCGGCAAGGCCGAACAGATCAACTCGGCGAGCGCCTTGTGGCAGCGGCCGAAGTCCGAACTTAAGCCCGAGGATTACACCCAGGCCTACCGCACGATTGCCCATGCCTTCGACGAGCCGGCGATGACGCTGCACTACCGGGCGGAGGGCCTGGAATCCTATGCCGTGCTGCTCTTCGCGCCATCCAGGCAGCCCTTCGACCTGTTCGATCCGGCCCGCAAGGGGCATGTGAAGCTCTATGTGCGCCGCGTGTTCATCACGGACGATGCGAACCTGCTTCCCGCCTACCTGCGGTTTATCGTTGGCGTGGCCGATAGCGAGGACCTGCCGCTCAACATCTCACGCGAGATGCTGCAGAACAATCCGCAAGTCGCCCAGATGCGCAAGGCGCTGACCGGCCGGGTGATCTCGGAGCTTGAGAGCCTCGCGGAAAAGGATGCCCAGGCGTTCGGAAAAATCTGGGACGCCTTCGGTACGGTCATCAAGGAAGGTCTCTACGAGGACCATGAGCGGCGCGAGGCACTGCTCGGGCTGACGCGGTTCGTTACGACGGCGGGCGAGGTTCGATCCCTCAAAGAGTATGTTGCCGGTCTGAGGCCAAATCAGACCGAAATCTATTATCTCCTCGGCGACAGCACCGAGCGGCTCAAGTCCAATCCCAAACTGGAAGCGGCGCGTGAGCGCGGCATCGAAGTCCTGCTGTTGAGCGATCCAATCGACGCATTTTGGACCGCGATTCCGTTGGATGTTGGCGGCAAGCCGTTCAAGTCGCTGAGCAAGGGCGAGGTCGATTTCGGGCTGATACCGCTCCTCGAAGAGAAGCCCGCGGAAGAGTCGAAGCCGGAAGAGACCGGCGTGGAGGGCGTGCTTGCGGCGGTGAAGGCTGTCCTTGGGGACCGCGTGTCGGAGGTGCGGGCGTCACGGCGCCTCGCGGACAGCCCCGCTTGCCTCGTCGCGGCGGGGCACGGACCCGATCTCCAGGTCGAGCGCCTGCTCGCCCGCCAGATGCGCGGGACCGCCCCAAAGCCGGTCCTGGAACTCAATGTCCACCATGCGCTTGTGAAAGCCATCGCAAGCGCTCAAAGGGCATCGCGCCAGGCAGATGTGGACGATCTCTCCGCCCTGTTATTCGAGCAGGCGCAGATTCTCGACGGCGAGTTGCCGGAAGACCCGGCGGCCTTTGCGGCGAGGCTAAACCGGCTCGTGGCGCGGGGGCTCGCACCGTAGGCTTTGGAAGCAGCGGGCCATCGGAATAGGGGAAAAACGGAATTTCTAAAGCATCGCGGTGCGAACCTTAAAGTGTCCCGCAAGTTCCGCTTTGTTCTTGGCGCAGTCGATGATTTTAGTGGTGCCGCTTGGGTGACTTCGAACACCCGACCCCATCATTACGAATGATGTGCTCTACCGGCTGAGCTAAAGCGGCGACTCCAGTTTGCGAACCGGAGCGCTATCAATATCAACTGGTCATCGCCGGCGCAAGACTTCTCACAACAGATACAGCATACGCGGTGGATTAAGACGGCCGCCGGAAGCGGCTCAGCGGCGTCTCGGCCTCCTCGGACTCCGGCAGCCTCGGGCCTGGATCGTCCGGCGCAGGCCCCGGCACGAAAATCTTGGGCTTGCGGATCTCGGGTTTGGGCGTTCCGGGTCCGGACCTGGGTACGATTTGAATTGTGGAGGAGCCGGCCGGCCGCCGCTTCTCGTCATCGCCGCTTTCGTCCCCCGCTCCGGCCAGGCTGGGCAGCGCGTCAAGCCGCACCGAACCGGCCCCGGAACGCAATTCCCCGGCATTCGCCTTCACGGGAGGGATGAACTCCGGCTCTGCCGCTCCTGATGCCGGGCTTGGCGGAACCGGCCCTATTTCTGCCGGCGGAGCATCGAACTCCGGCATGCCGGCCATGCTGTCGCCGCCAGCCGCGGACATCGAAGGCGGCGTCTTCCATTCGAACGCGCCGAGCGCGCCCGATCCCGGCGCAACCGCATGCCATTCCTTGGAGACCGAGCCATCGGCCGCGACCCAAAGCGGGTCGGGCGTGCCCCGCGCGCCCTTGGCAAGCCATTCGCGCGCACGGCCCAGATCCCGGTTCTGGCCGGCCTCAATTCGGGCCATCAGCCGGCACACCCGTGCGGGCGGATTGCTGGCGACGTGCAGCTGAAGTGCCGCACGCGCCGCGTCCCATTCCTTGGCTTCGATGGCCGCGACCGCCACCGCGACATCGCCCTCAAGGCTCGAAGGCCCTGACCCCGCGAGCGTTTTCACCCTCGCAAGCCTGTCGCGCGGCGAGTTGCCGGTCCTGGCGTGCGCGTAGATCAGCGCGATCTCGGGATGCGGGGAAGTTTGCCAGACCTGGGTGAGAAGCTTGGTGGCGCGCGCGGCGTTGCCCTGGGAGGCGAGGATGCGCCCGGCTACCGCGGCAGCCGGCACAAGCGAAGGCAGAAGCCCCAGCGCTTCCTGCGCGTAGGCCAGCGCCTTGCCCTGCTGCGTATCCTCAAGCTCGACAGCAAGCTCGGTCAAAAGCAAGGCCCGGCGCCGGTCCGCCTCGGCCCTTTGCAAATGCCGGTGCTGCTTGGCGAGGCCCAGCGCATGCAGCGCGCCGCGCCAGTCGCCTTCGCGGCAATGGATGTCGAAAAGCGCGCTCGTGGACCACTGCAGCGCCGGATTGGCCGCAAGCGCCCGCTCGGCGAATTGCTTGGCGGCCTCGGCCTGCCCCGCTTTCTTGGCCTCGATATAAAGTCCGCGCAGGCCCAACTCCGCCATCTCCGGCTTCTCAAGCATGCGCTCGAAGGCTTGCCGGGAGGCGATCGGGTCCTCGTTGAGCTGGGCGGATTGCGCTTCGAGCAGCAGGGTCAGCGGCTCCTCGGCCAGATATTTCTTGGCGACGGCGCCCGCCCGCAAAGCGCCAAGCCTGTCGCCGGCCCCGGCCGCGAAGATGCCACGCCGCAGCGCCTCCTGGCCCATGCGCTCATGCCGCTGCCTGATGCGCCGAGCGATCCGCTTCGGCGCCGTCCATGTCAAAACGCCAAGCCACGCGGCGAGCGAGAACGCGGCGAAGAACAGCACGATAGCGATGGCGGCAATAAATACGCTGGTTTGAACGTCGTAGCCCAGCCACTCGATGCTAAGCTTTCCAGGCCGGTCGGCGGCCCAGGACAGCCCCCATGCGGCGGCGGCAACTAGCAAAAAATATAGAACAAGGCGTATCATCGCTTATCTCATTCGCTTCAGTATTGTTTTTGCTGGCTGTGCGTAATGCCTTGGGCCGGTTATTAGCGCCGTGAGGTGGCGGGCTTCGTCAACGAAGCGAGCAACTCCTGGTCGGTCTTGCGCAGCGCTTCCTCGGCGTTGGAGCGCGCCTGCGCCCTGGCAAACCACTCCATCATCTCCTGCGGCGCATGCTGAAGAGCGCCCCCTTGCTGCAGCGCGGTTTTCAGGTCGCCGCCCTTGAGCGCGGTGTTCATGCGTCCGACGATCGCTTCCACGCTGTCGCCAGTGCTTTCGGCGGGCTTGATCTGCACCACCGACTTAGCGCGCGAGAGCATGTCGCCCATGAAACCGCTGGATTTGCTGGCGTAATGGGCCTCAATCGTCTTCTTGGACGCCTCGGCGAACTCCATCTGGAGCACGGCCAGGGTGGTGAGCCCCGCATCCTTGTAAGGTGCAAGCTGCGACACCGGCAGCTTGCCGCTAGACAGCGTCTCGACCGCGGCAAGCTCCGCCGGGAACGGCCGCCCATCGGCAACCGCGCGCTTCAAGTTCGTCAAGGCCAGCGTCAGGGAAGCCGTCCGCGCGTCAGCGAGGCGCTCGGTCTGCGCGCGCGTCAGCCCATCAAGCTCGCGCTCCACGGACGCGAGGCGCTGCTGGATGGCCGCTGTCTGCGCCGCGATCTCGGCGCGCACGGTCTCCCGGCTTTCTCCGCCGCCTGGATTCTGTTCCAGGTTTTGCACCTTCTGGGACAGGGCTTGCACGGTCTGGTCGAGGCCGCGCGTCACTTGGACGATGGCGTCGAGCCTCGAACGAGCCTCATTCGAATTCTCAGGCCCCTGGCTCGGCTGAAAGGAGCTAGCCTGAGATGGCCGCGACTGGGAGTTAAGCGCTGTCTCAAGCGAGACGAGCCGCCCCTCCAGCCCGACGATCTTTTGCCGGGCCTGCGGATCGGTCAGCGAGAAAACGGACACGCCTTGCTTCAGGGCAAAATATCCGCCCCCGGCCGCAACCATGCCGCCGATCAGCCCCGCCGCGAGGTAGCCGAAAAAGCCCCCTCCCCGCTTTTGGGGCGCGCCTTGTCCGGCCCTGCCGCCGGGAAGCCCGGGCCGTAGAGAGCCGGGCTGGGACGCGCGATCCGCGCTCATGTCAATCATCGGTCTGGGCCGTTTGTCGTCTGGCATTGGAAGGTCAGCCTATAAAATTCAGGTTTGCTTCTTATTTCACACGATCTTGGCCGGGCGGCGGCAGAAGCCCGAGTAGCGCCGCCCGATCCGGCTTTTGTGCAACGTGCACATGAGCGGCTTCGAGCGGTTTCAGCCTATTTGACACACTTTTCGCTAAGCAAAAGTAATCGAGGGACCTTGCGCGGTCCCAAAGGCCGTGCCGCGTGCAAAGCGAAACGAAGATCTCCGCCGTCCGCGGCGACATCAGCACGACGCCGTCAATGGTGCCTGCCTCGAACGCCGCGGCGGCCGAGGCTCCGAAAGCGCTCGCTGCCTTCATCTCGTAGACGTGCAGCGTATTCACGGAAAATCCGTCCCGCGTCAGCGCCCCCGCGAGGTCGAAGGCCTGATGCTCGCCGGTCACATGCACGAGGCTCTGGCCTTTCGCGGCAAGCCCGGCGATCCGGACAGCAAGCTGCTCCGCCGTTTCAGCAACCGCCACGATGGCTTGGAAACCCGCCTGCCGCAGGCTTCGTTCCGTTTCGCCGCCAACGCAGAAAACCGGGCAGGCCGCGATGTCCGCCGGCTCGATCCTGCCCTGAAGCGCACGAAGCCCGTTGCGGCTCGTGAAGATCAGCGCACCGGCCGTCTTAAGCGGAGCCAGATCGAAATCGAGGGTACGGAATTCCAAGAGCGGCTGGATAACCGGCTCGTGCCCCAGCGCCCGAAGCTCCTCCGCCATCGCAGCCGCGTCCGGTTCGGGCCTAGTGACGAGCAAGCGCATGCGCCCGCCAGCTAGCTCGCAGGGCGGAACACGTCTTCTCCGCCCCGCTTCAAAAGCTCCTGCGCCGCATCCTCGCCAAGTGCCGCTGCCTCGCTCGCGGCGCCTTCGCGCGAGGTCTCGTAAGTCCGCGCGCCATCGGGGGTGAGGATCATGCCCTTCATTGACAGCCTGTCCCCGGAAACAGTGGCATGCGCCGCGATGGGCGTGCGGCAGGACCCGTCGAGGCAGGCGAGAAATGCCCGCTCGGCCGTAACCGCGATGCCCGCCGCCTCATCGTGGATATTGGCAATCAACTCGCGCGTGGCCGTATCGGCCGAACGAATCTCGATGCCGACGGCACCTTGCGCCGGAGCGGGCAGCATCTCATCCACAGGAATTATCCGCGTGATCCTGTCCGCCATGCCGAGCCGGTTCAAGCCGGCAACGGCCAGCAGCGTCGCGTGCGCCTCGCCATCCGCGAGCTTGCGCAGCCGCGTCTCGACATTGCCGCGAAACAGCACGGTCTTGAGGTCCGGCCGCGCGTTCAGGACGAATGCGCCGCGCCTCACTGAGGCGGTGCCGACGACGGAGCCGGCAGGAAGCTCTTTCAAAGACTTGGCCACCGGCGAGATCCAGGCATCCCGCACATCCTCGCGCGGCAGGATGCAGGCGATTTCGAGGCCATCGGGCAGGATGGCAGGCACGTCCTTCATGGAATGAACGGCCAGATCGATGCTCCCTTCAAGCAGCGCCTCCTCCAATTCCTTGGTAAAAAGCCCCTTGCCTCCAGCCGCTGCCAGCGCGCGATCCTGGATTTTGTCTCCCGAAGTTTTGATGATGCAAGTTTCAAAGGAAATTTCGCTTCCACAGACCGAGCTTAACCGTTCACGGACCTCGTTTGCCTGAGCAAGAGCCAATGCGCTCCCGCGCGTACCGATGCGAATAGCTCTTGCACCTAAGTTTTTTTTCATGGTCTTCTTCTGATTGTTGAAGGTGGCGGCCCGGTGTGGATGCCTGCGCAGCGGCTTCGAAGTCTGCGCGCCACACTAGCAGTCCCGTAACGAAAGATACCGTATTTAAAGCACTTACGAAGGATTGCAATCAGGATCATGCACGGGCGCAGGATCGGCAAAGACATTTTTATGCATATGGCACAGAAAAAGCCCGGCCAGACGGTGCTCGGCATCGAGACGAGTTGCGACGAGACCGCGGCGGCCATTGTGCGGCGCGAACCCAATGGCGTGGGCACGATCCTTTCGAACGCGGTGCGCACGCAATTCAAGGAGCATGCGCCCTATGGCGGCGTGGTGCCGGAAATCGCGGCGCGCGCGCATGTCGAGCTGCTCGACAGCCTGGTCAAGGCGGCGCTTGAGGAAGCACATCTCAATTTCCGCAGCCTCGACGGCATCGCCGTTACTGCCGGGCCGGGCCTAATTGGCGGGCTCCTGGTCGGGCTCGTGACCGCGAAGGCGATTGCGCTGGTCCACGACCTGCCGCTGATGGCGGTAAATCACCTCGAAGGCCACGCGCTCACCGTGGGGCTAACCGAAGCGCTTCAGCCGCCCTACCTCTTGCTCCTGGTCTCGGGCGGGCACTCGGAGTTCGTCCAGGTTGGCGCGCTGTTCAATTACAAGAAGCTCGGCGGAACCTTGGACGACGCGCTCGGCGAAGCTTTCGACAAGGTGGCGAAAATGCTCGACCTGGGCTTTCCCGGCGGCCCTGCTGTGGAGCGGTACGCGGAGGGCGGCGACCCTGGCCGGTTTGCGCTGCCCCGGCCGCTTCTGGGCCGCGAGGCGCCCGACTTCTCGTTTTCGGGTCTTAAGACCGCCGTGCGGCAGGCCGCTTTAACCGCGGAGAAGC
Organism: uncultured Alphaproteobacteria bacterium; assembly: GCA_963760455.1. Lineage (GTDB taxonomy): Bacteria > Pseudomonadota > Alphaproteobacteria > Rhizobiales > Rhodomicrobiaceae > Rhodomicrobium. The sequence goes on along the minus strand of CAVXDM010000076.1, from coordinate 46,198 downwards.
TCAGCCGGCAGGACGTGTGCGACCTGTGCGCCTCGTTCCAGGCCGCGGCGGCGGACACCGTGCGCGACAGGCTCAAGGCGGCGTTCCGGCTCTACGATACTGCCGGGCTGCCGAAGCGGTTTGCAGTGGCGGGCGGTGTCGCGGCCAACAAGGCGTTGCGCGCGGCGATGCTCCAGGAATGCGAGGCCGCCGGCTACAGCTTCCATGCGCCGCCCTTGAGCCTATGCGGAGATAACGGCGCCATGATTGCCTGGGCCGGCGCCCAGCGCCTTGCGGCGGGCCTCACCGATAGCCTGGAATGCCCGGCCCGCGCCCGCTGGCCGCTGACGGAAGTGACCGCGGATGCGCTCACCCCGGCATGATGCCGGGCGGTGCCGTAGCGGCACGAAATGCTGCTGCGCAGATGTGGGATCGTAACGGGCGCCGGCGATTGCCAGGCCCCCTCACCCTGTCCCTCTCCCAGCAAGCTCGCCTTGGCGAGCTAGCATCCTTACGCTGCCGCATCCGCGAGCGAATGCGGCCGGGGAGAGGGAACGCCTTCTCAACGGCCGCAGCCAGAACTCCCTCTCCCCGGCCGGTGCGAAATTCGCAATGACGCCGCCAGCGTTTGTAACGGCCCCGGATAACGCCTCCGGCGTTTCCGGGACGACGCCACCGGTCAGTTAAACCAGATGAAATATGTGAAGAAGTTGCCGTCAAACAGTTCGACGATTTCGCGCCAGGTCTCGGGAGACGTCATTTCGCCGTCTTCGAGGTAGGGAACGGCGGCGCTGCCCTGTATGAGCAACACGGGATCGAAGGTCGTTGGTTCGAGGAAAAACCGGCGAAGGTTGATGCCCTTGTCGAAGCGGTAATGCGGGATGAGCTTCCTCCCTTGCAGCAAGGCGTCGAACTCATTCAGAAAGGCTTGCCAAGCCTTCACACGCTCTTCCGGAACCCGCAGCCCGCCCAGTACCGCGGTTTGACGCGGCCCCGGAACCCATTCGTTGCGGTCGTCGGTTTCCGCCAAAATCAGCTCCCAATTCTTCCTGCTCAGGGCAACCATCGTCTCCAGGTGCCGCAAGGAAGAACGCATGCGCTCCGGTTCCACAACCGGCCAGTTTGCCACATGCACGAACGCAACGAGGTCCGCGATCCCGCCAAGCTCGAAGTCCGTTCGGTTTTTTTGCTTTGTGAGTAAGCGCAAAAACTCAGGGTTAGACCTCGGAAAGATATTATGGAGAGAGGTCTCGAACCCCTTGTGCCAGTCGTGGGCTAGAAGAAAATCGGTGATGGACGATAACAGGTGGGTATATCCCCTAAGCCAAACCACGTCGGCAGCGTCGAAGTTTACGATCAGGTTCGGGGAGTCGCCCTCGGGCGGCCTCACGCTCGATATGCGCTGGAATACGAGCCAGAGCGGCTCCAGGCCTTCCTGGCTGCCGCTGCCTTTGAAATCCAGGCGGACTTGCTTCAAATCCAGCGGGTAATCGATTGAATCGTTCAGCTCGATGCCGGACAGCTCGGCGTCGACGCTCTGCAGCCGGGAATTGAAATCGCTGAGGACCGTTCTGATGGCCTCGTAGCTCGCGCGCTCCGGATTGAGGTTTTGCGGCACGGGCAGCCGCAGGAATGGAACCCCCGACATGCCGCCGGAAGGGTCTGTCCATATGCTGCGCAGGCCGTATTTGTAGAAGTCCTGGCCGAGCTTCTCGACTGCTTGGAAGAAGCCGGTGGACGCATGCGCGAACTTGGCAGTCTGGTTCGCCGGCTGAGCCTGCACCCACGCCTCCGCCGACTTTCGCGCTTCCGTTACCTTCCCGGAATATAAATGAGCCTGCACGCGGGAAAGCTCGGTGTCATCCGCCCGGGCCAAATGCGCTTGGCTGACGGAGAGGAGCACTACGAGCAGTAGTTTGCCGGCATAGCCCAATAGTCTCGAAACGTGCACGGCTTTATACCTCTTCTTTTCAAATCGAGGACGCAAAGGCAACAAGGCTCGCGTAGTCTCGTCACCCTTTCGCGGCGCAAAAAGGATCGGCTTGCGGTATTTTAGGGGCGGATGCGCCGGCGGCCGCGGGCGTCCAGAACTGGCGCTGAGCTTCCGGCCACTGGATTGCGCTTCGGGGCTTCGCCCTGGCAAGAAACCCGTGTCGCAAGCCCCCTCATCCTGTCCTTCTCCCCGCAAGCTCGCCTTGGCGAGCCTGCGGCTTTCGGTGTCCGCAAGCGGATGCGGATGGGAGAAGGGACGCCTTCACAACTGCCTGACTCCCTCTCCCCTTGAGGAGAGGGCTGGGGTGAGGGGGTCTTCGCGGTTTCATCCAGAAGGGCCGGCCGATCCGGCCGGTGTAAACTTGCACAGCATGACGGAGAACGGTCAAGACCTCTGGTTGTTGGTGTTACAGCGTGCCATCCCGTCGCGGCCGGTAGTAGGCCATGGCCGCCAGCAAGGCCACCGCGGCGCACACGCAGCCCGCCGCCAATCCAGCGAGGCCCAGCTCGCTGGCGCCCGCGCCGAACGCCAGGACGAAAGCCGTCACCACCAGGTTGTATTTGATGATGCCGATATTGCTGGCGAGCATGCCCGCGATGCGGCCCACCGTGACGAGCTTGCCCTCCGAGTTACGCCGGTAGAAGAACAGCCCGATCAGCAGAACCCAAATCATGGAGAGCAGGCTGATGATCGGCACCGCCGCACTGAACGTTCCGTGCCCGGCATTGCCGCTAAGCACGTCGCCCGTATGCAGGAAAGCCTCCGACATCACCGGGAAGAACAGGATGCACAGCGCGCCCGCGAACAGCCCTAATCTCCATTTGCGGCAAGTACGCCTTGTAGTGCTGTTCCACCTTCTTGTGGTGGACCGCCAGCAGGATGCTGATCGTGAACACCACGATCAGGAAGAATGCCTTAAGCGGCAGAAGGACCGCGTGCACCTCCGAGGTGAGCGAGCGTGTGGCCGCGTTGGTGTAATTTGCCAGCGCAGCGCCAACCAGCCGGCTTTGCGCCTTGCAGCACTCCGCATCGCCCTGGAGCGGGGGGCTTGCCGAAAGCGGTGTGTTCGCGAGGCAGAAGCGCCGCTTTTCCAGGTTTTGCACCCGCTCTACGAGGGCATCCTTCGGGTGTGCGCCGCAGTTGCGGATGAGCGCGTCGAGACCCAGCCGGTTGTGGCGAATCTGCCGGAGATTGTGCACCGCCATGAGCATCGGCAAGCGCAGGCACGGCTCGCCACGCTGGGCGCAGCCGGCGGGCTCGCCCTGATCCGCCAGCACCACCTGCGGGGCGCCCTCCCAATAGGACCGGCGCGGGCTGTCGAGCAGCACGCCGGCAAGCCAGTAGGATGCCGCGGCGACCACTAGGAAACCGCCGAGGAACCGGAGCTTCCCGAATCGGATATGCCGCCAGTAGAGGTCGGTGAATAGAACAGAGGGCAGGTAGAACGCGACAAGTGCCACGAGCCCGAGCGTGGGGAAGAAGAAGAACAGGTGGCTGTCCAGGGCGGCGAAATCGAGCCAGGCGTCCTTGAACTCCCACCATAGCGAGACGGTTGCCGCCAGAAACGACGCGCCCAGCGCGGCAAATACCAGGAATACGAATAGCCAGGCGGAAATGAACATCTTAGTACCCCGTGATCGCGAACAACCGGACTACACCCGCCGGCTCCGGCACCCGGCCGGCATGCGCCCGCAGCTCAAGCCATGCAAAACCCCGCCGTTTAGATACCGGCCGGGCCGCCGCGCTGTCCAGCGGATTGAATCCGCCGGGGTTGTGTCTTCCGCCCGGCACTGGCAACGCTTGCATGGGCAGGCGGCTGACGCTACCACAGGCAGCGGCGGTGCGCAGGCCCGCTGGCACCGCGCAAGGGAAAGCATAGGGTCATGAGCGCAGATACGGAAAACGCGGCGGCGTCCGCCCCGGGGCAGGTCTTTCAGCGCGTGGGCGTGGTTGGCGGCGGCGCGTGGGGGACGGCACTCGCCCAGTCGCTCAGGCGCGCGGGCCGCGATGTGACGCTCTGGGCCTACGAGCCCGAAACAATCGAAGAGATCAACGCGCATCACACCAATAGCGTCTATCTGCCGGGGGTAGCGCTCGATCCCGGCATCGAGGCCACCGCGAACATCGCGGAGCTTGCCAAGGCGGATGCGATTCTGTTCGTGGCGCCGTCGAAGTTCATCCGCACCGCCGCGCGGCAGCTCGCGCCGCATCTGGCTTCGGGCACGCCCGTGGTCATCTGCACCAAGGGCTTCGAGGAGGACAGCGGCGCGTTCATGAGCGAGGCCGTGGGGCAGGAGCTGCCGCAGGCACGGCTCGCGGTACTGTCGGGTCCGAGCTTCGCGGCCGAGGTAGCGCGCGACCTGCCCGTGGCGGTAACGCTCGCCTGCGAAGACCGGGAGGCTGGGCGAGGCCTTGATGCACGCCCTGGCCCACCGGAACTTCCGCGTCTATTGGACGGACGATATCCGCGCGGTACAGATCGGCGGCGCGGTGAAGAACGTGCTGGCCATCGCCACGGGCATCGTCGAGGGCCGGCAGTATGGCGCCAGCGCCCACGCTGCCCTCACCGCACGCGGCTTCGCGGAACTCGTGCGCTTTGGAACCAGGCTCGGCGGGCGCTTCGAGACTCTGACCGGGCTCTCTGGCCTGGGCGATTTGATCCTGACCAGCCATAGCACGCAGTCCCGCAACATGTCGCTGGGCCTGGCACTTGGCCAGGGGCAAGCGCTTGCGGACATCCTCGCCGCGCGCAAGGCCTTCACCGAGGGCGTGCATACGGCGGGCGCGGTGGTGGCCTTGGCCCGCAAGCACGGCGTCGAGATGCCGGTCTGCGAAGCGGTGAGCGCGGTGGTCAAAGGCCAGATGACCGTAGACGAGGCCGTCGAGGCGCTGCTCTCCCGGCCGCTCCGGCCAGAGTCCGATTTTCTGCCCGTGGCATTTGCAACCGCGCCGGTGACGAAGCCTTAGCCCCGTTTCCGCCCCGTTTTGCGCAATTGCGGGCGGCCAAAAGAACAAGCCGGATGGCGCACTTATTTATCGGCGAAGCCTAAGGAGCGGCGCGGGACGGCAACGGTGTGGCGGCGAGATTAGCTTGCCTTCCGAATGGCTCCATGTAACAATGTTACATTGTACTCCGCCTTAAAGCCGCGTTCCAGCAGTGACGCGGCTTCTTTTTTCAGGCTTTGGCACGCGGTTGCGCGATGTAAGGCTTACGCACTACAATCTGCCGGATGGACATAGCGTACCCGGTGGCCGGCTTCGCGGTGGGCGCGCTGGCCGGCCTTACAGGCATGGGCGGCGGCTCGGTCATGACCCCGCTGCTGATCCTGGTTTTCGGCGTGGCGCCGGCGACGGCGGTCGGAACCGATCTCTTGTTCGCCGCCGCCACCAAGTCGGCCGGCGCCAACGTCCACGCCTGGCGCGGCAATGTCGCGTGGCGCGTGGTGGGGCTTCTGGCGGCGGGCTCGATGCCGGCCGCGCTGGCGACGGTCTGGCTCATCAGGCGCCTGCCGCCGCATAGCCCTGCGCTGGAGCACGCGATTACCGCCGGCATCGGCATCGCGCTCTCGGTCGCCGCCGCGGGCCTATTGTTCGGCCCCACCGGCGACCGCCTCGCCGGCAAACTAATGGCGGGCCTCCCCTCCCCCGTCCGGCCGGCGCTCACGGTCCTTCTGGGCTTGATGCTGGGCGCGCTCGTGTCGCTGACCTCGGTTGGCGCGGGCGCGGTCGGAATCGTGGTCCTGCGTCACCTCTATCCGCAAATGCCCGCCGTGCGGCTGGTGGGCTCCGATATCGCGCACGCGGTGCCGCTGACGCTGTTGGCCGGCAGCGGGCACTGGCTCATCGGCGACGTGCAACTGGCGCTGCTGGGCTCGCTGCTGCTGGGCTCGCTCCCCGGCATCTGCCTCGCCAGCCGCTGCGCGCACCACATTCCCGACGCGCTGTTGCGGCGCACGCTGGGCATTGTGCTGTTCGTCATCGCCGCCCGCATGCTGATGTTCCGATAGCGGCGCGGCGGACGCCGTGGCATGCTTCGGCAATTGAAGCCACCAACGCACGCACCGCAGTTTCGTCATCCCGTGCGCATTCCAGCATGAAATGCTGTTGTGCGGACACGGGATCTTAAGCGGCACCTGCGCCTTTGAAGATCCCGGATAACGCCTGCGGCGTTTCCGGGATGACGATAACCGGTGTAGGGCGCCAAAGCCGCCTCGCGGTGACGGCGGGCGGCGCGTTAGAAGAAGGACGAATGCCATGAGCCAGCAAAACCCTGCCACGCTTCTGCTCGAACGCCTGGGCGGCGTTCTCACCATCCGGCTGCACCGGCCCGAGCGGCGCAACGCCATGTCGCAAATCATGCTGCGCGAACTGCTGGACGCACTCGCGGCGGCCGAGGCGGGCGGCGTGCGCGTGGCGGTTTTGCGCGGCAGCGGCGGGCATTTCTGCGCCGGCGCGGACTTGCACGACATGGCCCAGGCGCGCGAGACCCCCATAGCGCACCAGACGGACCCCATGGCCGAGGCCAACGCCGCCTTCGGCCATGTCTGCGCGGCCTATTCGCAAAGCCCGCTGGCCGTCGTCGCGGTGCTTGAAGGCGCGGTGATGGGCGGCGGCTTCGGGCTGGCTTGCTGCGCCGATGTGGCCATCGCCGCGGCGACGGCCGATTTCCGGCTGCCGGAGACCTCGCTCGGGCTGATCCCGGCGCAGATCGCACCGTTCCTGGTGGAGCGGCTGGGCTATTCGGAGGCGCGGCGCATCGCGGTGACAGGCGCGCGCTTCGGCGCCGGGGAGGCTTATCGCATCGGGCTCGTGCACAAGGTTTGCGCGAGCGGGGCGGAGCTTGAGGACGGACTCGCCGCCACGCTGAACCAAATCCTCGCCTGCGCGCCGGGCGCAGTCGCTGAGACCAAGAAGCTCTTGCGGCGCGCGCGTTTCGAGGACCCGGCAAGCCTTGTGGAGCACGCGGCGGCAGTGTTCGCCAAGGCCGCGCGCGGGGAGGAAGGCGCGGAGGGGCTGCGCGCGTTCCAGGAGAAGCGCAGGCCGGGATGGGCGGGTTGAGGCCGGGATTGCGGAAGGACCGGCCCTTGCGCAGCTCATATTCGCCGCCCTCGTAGGTGTAGGCTTCATCGGGAACGCTGTAGCCCGCGTCGTTGACGAAGGCCGCGAACTCGCCGCGCGTCACGGCATGGCGCCCGGCCGCGAAGAGCTTGGCAATCGTCACCTTATGCTGCGGGGCTTCCCACTCAAACCAATCCGCCCAGTCCGGGAACTCCTTGCCGGGCTTTTCGATCTCCGCTTGCGTTGTGCCCATCATGAACGAACCCGCCGGCGCAACCACCATCTCCGGGCACCAAGGCGCGGCCACGTCGCGGAATCACTGCAACGCCCGCGCGCGGGGGAGGGGGAAGCGCCGGAAATTAGGTGTATTGCGCCTCCCCGCTTATTGCAAATTGTTCCAACTATGATGTAAGCTGACCCATGGCCGATGAAGCCGATAATCTGATGCTGCGCCTGCTCCGCGAAATCCGCGAAGGGCAAGAGACGGCGCAGACGCGTATGGATGCGATGCAGTCGCAAATGAGCGCGATGCAGACGGATATTAAGAATATCCAAAGCGATGTTGGCGAGATCAAAAGCAATCTCAAAGAACTGAACCTGCGGGTTTCGCTGCTCGAAGTCCGAAACGGCCGTGTCGCGGAAAGAATTGAGCGCATCGAGAAGCATCTCAGCCTGGTGGAGGCTTAAGCCAGGCACTTCGCCCCTTCCCTTTCCCGTCCTTCCTCCACGCAAGCTCGCCTTGGCGAGCTTGCAACTTTGAGTGTCCGCAAGCGGATGCGGTTGCCCGGTTTGGCGAACAGGCGCGGCATGCCGCCTATCGCCCCTACGCAGGCGCCGGCTGTTTCCATAGGCGTCCCGCATGGCGCCCGGTAAGCCTCGTTATGTTTAATTCCGGCAAGGCTGATCGCAAATCAAGTGTCTCAATCGCGCGTGTTTCCGCAAAAACTTCCGCGTTTCAGGCCGTTTTCTGTATTTCAAAAACCCGGTTAATTATAAGCATTACCCAATATTAACGCCAACAAACCGTAAAGAAGCGCCTCCGCCTTCGAACGCGGATACTGTATTGCCTGCGAAATTGCGCCTTAAATTCTTCCGCAATATCTTTATGCTATATTATTCAAGATCGAAAGACACAACCGCGGAGGCTGAAAGCGGGCATGTTAACATCCGGGAAACCCTATTGCTGCTCAGCGCGGCGCGGGAACAGGCTCCCGCTTGCCGTACACCGCATCCGCGCGCGCCTCGAACGCATCGGCGAAGGTGCGGAAGGCGTGGTCGAACACCGCGCCCATCACGAGCTGGAACGCCCGGCTCTTGAACTCGTAGTCGAGATGGAAGCCCACCTGGCTCGCGCCCTCGCCCATGGGCGTGAACGTCCAGCGGTTATGCAGCCGGCGGAACGGCCCGTCGAGGTAATCGACCACGATGGCGTGCTCCTCCGGGCGCAGTTCCACGCGGCTCGTGAAGCTCTCGGTGAAGAGCTTGTAGGCCACCGTCATGCGCGCGGTCAGCGTCTCGTGGGTGCCGTGATGGTCGCGCCTGAGCACCCGCAGCGCCTTGCACATGGGCACGAATTGCGGGTAGCGCTGAACGTCGGCGACGAGCGCGAACATGTCGGTGGCGGTGTGCGCGACACGGCGCGTGGTGTGGAACGAGGGCATCAGGGGTTCTGCCTGTTCGCGCTACCGCCCTTTGGGCTGCTTGAGCGCAGGTTGTTCGCGCTACCGCCCTTCGGGCTACTTGAGCGCAGGTTTTCGAGGAAGCGGTTGGCGCCGGGACTGCTGGCGAAGACGTGTAGCTTGGCATGGCTTGCGTGCTCTGCCAAGGCCTGCCGGAATATTCCGGCATGCTCGCGCCGGAAGGTCCAGGCCCAGCGCAGGAACTCCCAATCCAGCCACTCGGGGCAGCCCGGCGCCGCGTCCTGCCTCACGCGGCCAAATCCCAGCGCGATGCGCGTGAGCACGCGCGGAAACGCGATGCGGCGCGGCAAGTCGAGCCAGATGACGGTATCGGCGCGGGGCATGCGGATATGAAAGGAGCTGTCGTAGCAGCCATCCATGATCCATTCCTCGCGCGCGGCGAGTTCCGCCATCAGCCGCTGCCACTCGTCTTTTGGCGTCTTCTGCCATCCTGGGCGGAAATAGAGCTGGTCCAGATGGAAGAGCGGCAGCCCGGTGATGGCGTGCAGCCACCTCGCGAGCGTCGATTTGCCAGAGCCCGGCCCGCCAATGACCAACACGCGCTTCATGGGATAGCCCCCTCAGCCCTGCCCCTCTCCCGCGACGGGACAGGAGTACTCGCCTGCTCTTCGGCAGCGGAAAGGAGTCTGCCGCTGCGGTGTGCATATACCCTCTCCCCTTACGGCATCGGGTAGACGCGAAGCGGCCGGACGAGGGGTAGGCTAAACATTCCCCGCGCCGGCATGAAGCGCCAGACGCGCGGCCTTCAGCCGCTCGAAATCCTCGCCCGCGTGATAGGACGAGCGCGTCAGCGGGCTCGACGCCACCACCAGGAAGCCCTTGGCGTGGGCCATCGCCTTATAGCTCTCGAACTCGGCGGGCTCGACGAAGCGGTCCACCGCAGCGTGCTTGCGCGTCGGCTGGAGGTACTGGCCGATGGTGAGGAAATCCACATCAGCCGTGCGCAGATCGTCCATGAGCTGCAGCACCTCGTTGCGCTTCTCGCCGAGCCCCGCCATGATCCCCGACTTCGTGAACATGGTCTTGTCCAGTTCCTTGGCGCGCTGGAGCAGCCGCAGCGAATGGAAATAGCGCGCGCCCGGCCGGATCGCCAGGTAGAGCGACGGCACGGTTTCGAGATTGTGGTTGAACACATCGGGCTTGGCCGCGATCACCGTTTCGAGCGCGCCATCGCCTTTCTTGAGGAAGTCGGGGGTCAGCACCTCGATGGTGGTGGCAGGGGCCGCGGCCCGGATCGCGCGGATGGTGGCGGCGATATGCGCGGCCCCGCCGTCGGCCAAGTCGTCGCGGTCAACCGAGGTCACGACCACGTGGGAAAGCCCAAGTGCTGCAACGGCCTCCGCCACATGCTCCGGCTCCGCCTCGTCGAGCGCCGCCGGCAGCCCGGTCTTCACATTGCAGAAGGCGCAGGCGCGCGTGCAGGTGTCGCCCATGATCATCATGGTCGCGTGGCGCTTTTCCCAGCACTCGCCGATGTTCGGGCAGGAGGCCTCCTCGCAGACCGTGTGCAGGCCGTTCTCGCGCACGATTTTGGCCGTACCCGCATAGCCCGCCGAGCCCGGCGCTTTCACGCGAATCCACGCAGGCTTGCGCTGCACCGGCGTATCGGGCCGGCCCGCCTTTTCAGGATGCCGCAAGTTGCTGACGCTACCACGCACTACGCCGCCTTCGCGCTTATCGACGATTGTCACCATTTCACTTTGCCTTCGCGCCCTCAGCAGGCGGGGATCATCCTCAACAGAGGCTATATATGATTAACATCGGAACAGGCGTCTAGCCTGCCTTCTCCAGCCGTCGCTGGCAACGTCCAATTGGAAATCGCACATGATCGGATCAGGGCAGTTTCAACAGCAAGCACCAGGAAATGCGGGCTAGCGTTTCATTAATGAGCAGCCTCGCGAAAAGCCGGAAGAAAACCAAAATGAAGAGGCCATTCAAGGCTACGTCTTTTGCAATCCCGGAATTGATGCCTTCAATCGTTCCATCACCGGGTCTTGCTTCCCAATACAACACCGTAATGCCGTCGCCAGCCTGAAACTCGATAGATGGCGTCCAGAACCCGGCATTCGCCTCGTATGTCTTTCCGCCGGGCAAAGTATATCGATATACCGGCTGAAACGGGTGAGCTGGCTTCCAGCCCTCAGCCTTTTCAGCACGGATGATTTTGCCCGGCGCTCGAAGTGCATACCGTTCGAGCACCTCTCCCTGTACATAAATAATGCCAGCGAGACCGACGGAGAGCACCCCAAGCCATGAGCCGTAACGGAATCCCAGACTTGAGGTCTTCACCCTCGCTTTCATCTCAGGGGTGAGGTGAAAGCCGTCGTATCTGAGCCAGATCCGGATGCGCCAGATTATGTAAGTGAACATCCCCTACATATGAATAACCCGGCCGTAGGCGTCCAGCACGCTCTCGCCCATCATCTCCGAGAGCGTCGGGTGCGGGAAGATCGCCTGCATCAGCTCGGCCTCGGTGGTCTCAAGCGTCTTGGCCAGCCCGAAGCCCTGGATCAGCTCCGTCACCTCCGCGCCGATCATATGCGCGCCCAAAAGCTCGCCGGTCTTGGCGTCGAAGACGGTCTTGACGAAGCCCTCGGGCTCGCCCAGCGCGATGGCCTTGCCGTTGCCCTGATAGGGGAAGCGGCCGACCTTGATCTGGCGCCCGTTCGATTTCGCCGCCGCCTCGGTCAAGCCAACCGAGGCCACCTGCGGATGCGAATAGGTGCAGCCCGGCACGTTCCTCACGTTCAGCGGATGCACGCCGCTCTTCCCCGCGATCTTCTCGACGCAGATAATGCCCTCGTGGCTGGCCTTATGCGCGAGCCAGGGAGGGCCTGCCACATCGCCGATGGCGTAGACGCCGGATGCGGCGGTGCGGCAATATTCGTCGATGACGATGTGCGACTTCTCGATTTTCACGCCCTGCTCTTCCAGGCCGAGGTTCTCGACATTGCCCACGATGCCCACGGCGAGGATAACGCGGCTGAATTCCAGCGTTTCCTTCTTCAAATCCTTGAGCGCGATGGTGGCCTTCACACTGTTCGCGTTCTTTTCGAGCGTGGTGACTTTCGCGCCCGTGTGGATCTTGATGCCCTGCTTCTCGAACGACTTCCGGGCGAAGGCCGAAACCTCCTCGTCCTCCACCGGCAGGATGCGATCCAGGATCTCGACCACCGTGACCTTGACGCCCAGCGCGTTGTAGAAGCTCGCGAATTCGATACCGATGGCGCCTGAGCCCACAACTAGCAGCGTTTCCGGCGTGACATCGGGGATCATGGCCTCCTTCGCGGTCCAGATGAGCTTGCCGTCCGGCTCAAGCCCCGGCAGCGACCGCGCCCGCGCACCGGTTGCGATGACGATGTGCTTGGCCTCCAGATCGGCGAGTGGCTTGCCGTCCTTGCCCTTAACCGCGATCAGGCCCTTGCCCTTGAGCCGCGCGGTGCCGGAGACGACGGCTACCTTGTGCTTCTTGAGCAGATAGGCGACGCCGCTCGACAGCTTGTCCGCCACTTTGCGCGAGCGGCCCACGATCTTGGCGAGATCGAAGCCGATGTCCTTGGCCTTGAGCCCGAACTCGTCCGCATGCTGGAAGCAGCCGCAGCACCTCGGCCGTGCGCAGCAGCGCCTTGGTGGGGATGCAGCCCCAGTTCAGGCACACGCCGCCCAGATGCTCGCGCTCGATCACGGCCGTCTTCAGCCCAAGCTGCGCCGCGCGGATCGCCGCGACATAGCCGCCCGGCCCCGCCCCTATCACTGCGACGTCGAATGCTTCCGCCACGCCTGTCCCTCGATCTGTTGCAATGCCATGTCCGATTGGTGTGCCTACTGCAGGATGCAGGTCAAGAAAAATGCCAGCAGCGGACGGTCAAAATCCGGCGGCTGGTGGCTTGTTCTCTCAACGAAGGTGCCATTCCGGCGGTAGCCAGTGCCCGTCGGTGGCTAAGGAGCCTCGGACAGGAAGGTCAGCCGTTCGCAGGTGGAGGTGGGCGCGATGTCGATCACCTCGTAATCGGCGGCGCCGGCCTTGTCGGAAAAGCATCCTCGCGCAAAATTTCATCCAGCTTTCCCCGGTCCATGGCGGCGGCCAGGATGAAGCCGCCAACCCGTGGCCGCTGCGGTCCCGAAAGGAGAAAATGCCCGGCGGCATAGTGTTCCCGCAGCCAGACACGGTGCGCCTCGACGTGCTTTTCGATTTCGGAGAGGGGGACCTTGTAACGGAGGATGACGGCGTGCATAAGTAAGTTCCTCAGCGGTTAACGGCTTCCAGCGCTGCGTTCGGGCTTAGAGCAACATCGTCACAGGCTCTTCGATGAAGCCCTTGAACGCGGCCAGGAGCTGGGCGCCCAGCGCGCCATCGACGACGCGGTGATCGCAGGAGAGCGTGCAGCTCATCATCGTCGCGGCCACGATCCTGTCGCCCTTGACGATGGCGCGTTTTTCGCCCCGGCCCACGGCCAGGATCGTGGCGTGCGGCGGGTTGATGACCGCGTCGAAGCTGTCGATGCCGAACATGCCGAGGTTCGAAATCGCCGTGGTGCCGCCCTGATATTCGTGCGGGGCCAGGCGGCGGCGGCGCGCTCGGGAGGCCAAGTCCTTTATCTCGCTGGAGATTTGCGCCAGCGTCTTGTGCTCCACACCGCGGATCACTGGCGTGAACAGCCCGCCGTCGATGGCAACCGCGACGCCGATGTCGGACGCCTTGTGGATCAGGATGCCGCGCTCGGTGAAGGTCGCGTTCGCGTCGGGCACGCGCTGCAACGCCAGTCCCATCGCCTTGATAATGAAGTCGTTCACCGAGAGCTTGTACGCGCCGGGGCCGTCCTTGGGCGAGCGGGCGTTGAGGCGCTCGCGTGCGTCGAGCAGCGCGTCGATCTCGCAATCCACGTTGAGGCGGAAATGCGGGATCGTAGCCGCCGCCTGGGTCAGCCTCTGCGCAATGGTCTTGCGCATGTTGTCGAGCGGGCGGACCTCGTAGCTACCCTTGTCGTAGAGCGCGAGGATCTGATCGTCAGGCATCGCCGCCGGGAAGGCGCGCGACGGCACCAGCGCCTGTGCCCCGTTTTGTGGCGCCAAGCGGCGCGGCGGCCGCTTCCGGCGCTTTTCGCACGCCGCCACGCTGAGCCTCGTCCACGTCGTGCCTGACGATGCGGCCATGCGGGCCGGAGCCCTTCACCAGCGTGAGATCGATGCCGGCCTGAGCCGCGAGCCTGCGCGCCAGCGGCGAGGCGAAGATGCGGCTGCCGTGGCCGTTTGGCTTGCTCTGAGGCAAGTCCCCCCTCACCCTGTCCCTCTCCCCGTTGGGACGAGGGAACGTCCGAACTGTCGTCGCGTGTGAGAGGGCCGGCACTCCCTCTCCCCTTGGGGAGAGGGCTGGGGTGAGGGGGTCTTATGCCCTTCGGAAATGGCCGAAGCATCCTCCCCTTCTCCCAGCAAAATCGCGATTGGCGTATTCACCGCCACGCCCTCCGTACCCTCCGGCACCATGATCCGGCCGAGCGTGCCCTCGTCCACCGCCTCGACCTCCATGGTGGCCTTGTCTGTCTCGATCTCCGCGATGGCGTCGCCGGACGCGACCTTATCGCCTTCTTTCTTCAGCCATTTCGCAAGCTTGCCCTGCTCCATGGTGGGCGATAGCGCGGGCATCAGGATCGGTGTGGGCATGGTGGGTTATCCTTGAGCAGCTTGCTTGGCACGCAGAATTATTGAGGGGCTCTTCATGTATTATGTGCCTCCGCGATACATGATGCCTCTACGAAGATTTACGCCTGCAGCAATTGCTAAGTTTGCCGCCCAAATGATCGAGCATAATGTAAGCGTCGTACAGTTCGACTTCGTAATTCAGATTCCAGCAGATAGGGGTTTCTGCCTTAGCGAGTAGGGTTGGATCGGCAAGGTCCATGCCGGTGTGCACAACTCCGCAACGTAGGGTGTTGATCAGGTCTATGCCAACGGCCTTCGCCGAGCGCCCGCGCCCGGTAAATTCCGCTAGAGCCTGCTCATCGCTAACCTTGGCATCCAGCTTCAGCTCGTCCGAGTCGATATCTATGCCTGCGGTGTGGCACCTCTCAGCAAAAAAGGGACGCGCTTCTGGACGACTGGCGTACTCGAACAGGCCGTAAAACCGGCACCAGCCTTGTCGCGCCGCGAGGAACTTGGCGTGCAGCTCGTGCCCCCGGTCAGCTAGAATGCGCTCGAAGCAATCCCGGCCAGTTTCATTTGCGCGGCAGGGCGGCCGCTCCGGGAGTGGTATCTCTTTTGCAAAGGTGCTAGATGCGCCAAGCGCGGCGGCCAAAATGACCAATCTGACTGCGGACAGCCGGCTGCAGCATGGGGCGATCCTCAGAGCTGTGCCGGGCGCGCCGGCCAGCGGTAAATGAAGGTCAGATAGGCCAGCGCGAGGTAGACCACGCCGCCCAAAGCCCATGCCGCCCAGGCAGCAGCCTCGCGCCCATCCAGGAACAGCGAGCGCACCATGATTGGGGGGCCAAGCACCTCCATCCCGGTGGCTTTCTGCGGCAGTTTCAGCCAGGCGGTGTGCAGGCCTTCGCCGAGATATTGCATGTTCAGCGCGAGAGCGCCCAGCGCCACGAACGCGATGCTGAGCAGAACGAAAGCCATGGTCCGCAAGCACGGCGCGCGGTTCAGGAAGAAATAGAGCGCGGCGATGTAGGCCGAGACGATGGTGAGGAATAGCGAGAAGATCGACGAGGTGGCTTGCGCCGCCTGGATTGCATTCGACAGCACTTCGGATTCCGTCATGTCTCGCCCCTCTCGCCAAAAATTAGCAGCCATATAAGCAGCTAACTCCGGTAGAGTACAGCTTTGACGGCGGCCACGACCTGCGGCGCGCCAGGGAGCGCCAGCTTTTCGAGGTTGGCGGCGTAGGGCATGGGCACGTCGGCGCCCGAGACCTTGGTGGGCGGCGCGTCGAGATAGTCGAATGCCTCGGCGGTGACGCGCGCACAGATTTCCGAGCCCAGCGAGCAGACCGGCCACGCCTCTTCAACCGTCACGATGCGGTTGGTTTTGCGCACAGAGGCGAGCACGGTTTCCATGTCGAGCGGGCGCAGCGTGCGCAGGTCGATCACCTCGGCGTCGATGCCTTCCGCTTCGAGCTGCTTGGCCGCATCGAGCGCATAGACCATGCCGCGCGACCACGAGACGACGGTTACGTGCCTGCCAGGCCGCGCGATCTTCGCCTTGCCGATGGGGAGGACGAAATCGTCAAGCTTCGGCACCGGCCCCGCGACGCCGTAAAGGATCTCGTTCTCCAGGAACACGACCGGGTTCGGGTCGCGGATGGCTGCCTTGAGCAAGCCCTTGGCGTCGGCTGCGGTCGAGGGAGCGACCACCTTGAGGCCCGGCACATGCGCGTACCACGCCGAATATTCCTGGCTGTGCTGGGCGGCCACGCGCGCCGCGGCACCGTTCGGCCCGCGAAACACGATGGGGCAAGTGAGCTGCCCGCCAGACATGTAATGCGTCTTAGCGGCCGAGTTGACGATGTGGTCGATGGCCTGCATCGCGAAGTTGAAGGTCATGAACTCGACGATGGGGCGCAAGCCGGCAAAGGCCGCGCCAACGCCGAGCCCCGCGAAGCCAGCCTCCGTGATTGGCGTGTCAATCACGCGGGCGCTGCCGAACTCGTCGAGCAAGCCTTGCGTGATCTTGTAGGCGCCCTGGTATTCCGCGACTTCCTCGCCCATGACGAACACATCGCCATCGCGGCGCATTTCCTCCGCCATCGCGTCGCGCAGCGCCTCGCGCATGGTGATCTGCACCATCTCCGTGCCCTCGGGAATTTCGGCAGGCGCCCTCTCCCCGTCCGCACCCGCTTGCGGATGCGGCAGCGTAAGAGGCAAGCCCGCTTCGGCGGGCTTGCGGGAGAGGGTTGGGGTGAGGGGGTCTTGGCGAGGTTTGTGCTTGCTGGCGAGTCCCCCCTCATCCTGTCCTTCTCCACGTAAGCTCGCCTTGGCGAGCTTACCACTTTTGTTGCCGCACCCGCTAGCGGGTCCGGACGAGGAGAGGGACGCTCGAACTGCCCATTGAGTTCAAGCGAGGGGGTCTTCGCCGCATATCCATTGGCCAGCGCAGCGATGTCTTCGCCATCGGTCAGGATCACCGCAATCGGCGTATTCACCTTCACGCCCTCCGTCCCCGCCGGCACCAATATCCGGCCGAGCTTGCCCTCGTCCACTGCCTCGACCTCCATCGTGGCCTTGTCGGTCTCGATCTCGGCGATAACATCGCCCGAACGCACCACGTCGCCCTCCGACTTCATCCATCTGGCGAGCTTGCCCTCCTCCATCGTCGGCGATAGGGCTGGCATTAGAACTTCTGTCGGCATAACAACCTCAAAACCAATTACGGTGCATTTCTTCAAGAAGCTCCACAGCCGGATCGGCACCGGGCTTCCCAGGCAGTCCGTCCCCGTTTCAATTCACGCAAGCACATCGGTGTAAAGCTCCGCGGCATCCGGCTCGGGGTCGCGCTGGGCGAAATCGGCCGCCTCATTCACGACGGCGCGGATTTCCTTGTCGATGGCCTTGAGCCCGGCCTCGTCGAAGCGCCCGCTCGCAAGCAATCGCGCGCGCACCTGCTCGATGGGGTCGTGCTCGTGCCGCATCTTGTCGACCTCCTCCTTCGAGCGGTACTTGGCCGGATCGGACATCGAGTGGCCGCGATAGCGGTAGGTGAGCATTTCGAGGATATATGGCCCCCTGCCCTCGCGCGCCCGCGCCACGGCCTTATCGCCGGCCGCCTTCACCGCGCGCACGTCCATGCCGTCCACCTGCTCGCCGGGAATGTTGAAGCTGGCCCCGCGGTGCGAGAAGTCCGTCATCGCCGAGACGCGGTCGATGCGGCTGCCCATGCCGTATTTGTTGTTCTCGACCACATAAATCACCGGCAGCTTCCACAGCGCCGCCATGTTGAAGGCCTCGTAGACTTGGCCCTGGTTCGCGGCGCCGTCGCCGTAATAGGTTAGGCAGACGCGGCCATTGCCACGGTATTTGTCAGCGAGCGCCAGCCCCGTGCCCAGCGGCACCTGCGCGCCCACGATGCCGTGCCCGCCATAGAACGCCTTCTCCGAGGAGAACATGTGCATGGAGCCGCCCTTGCCCTTGGAATAGCCGCCCCGGCGCCCGGTCAGCTCCGCCATCACGCCTTTCGGGTCCATGCCGCAGGCCAGCATATGGCCGTGATCGCGGTAGGCCGTGATGACCTGGTCGCCCTCGCCTATCGCCATCTGCATGCCCACCACCACCGCCTCCTGGCCGATATAGAGGTGGCAGAACCCGCCGATCTGGCCCATGCCGTAGAGCTGGCCCGCCTTTTCCTCGAAGCGGCGTATGAGCAGCATCAGCCGGTAGGCGCGCAGCTCGTCCTCAGGGGACAGCTCAGGCACGCGGGCGCGTCCGCTTGCCTCCTGGGGAAGGTCGTCGAGCATGGCTGGCCCTTTCTTACTAAGCATGAGCTGCGGCTTATTGTAGCATCTACCGGCTATCTGGTTCCCCTATAGGTGCTTTTTTAGAGGGCTGCCAGACGGCTATCTCGCAGGCGCGAAGGCCGCCAGGGGCCACCGCCGCTGTGAGCAGCGCCGTGGCGATCCGCAGCATTATCAAAGAGTTGCCACCGCAAGGCATGATTTGACGGCCGGTCATGGCCATGACCAAACGATGACGGAGCCGCAAGCCTGCTATTTCTCGCCGTTCACAATTACGATATCGGAGGGCCGGGCCAGGTCCAGAAGCGAGCGCGCCTGCTCGTCGAGGAGCGACGGGTCGGCCGCGGATTTGTCCTTGAGGAGGGCCGCGTCGCGTTCCAGCCGCGCGTGCTCGGTCCGAAGGTGCGCCAGTTCCTTGGTAAGCGCCTCGACGCGGGCGTGAATCTGGCGGTTGGCCACGAGCCCATGCGCCCCGCGCACGGCTTCGGCGGCCACGTAGCCGATCAGACTCAGCAGCACCAAAAATAGGATGAACTGCCGCATTCGCCGCCCCTCTCCTTTGGCTGCCATCGCCCATTTTGCCCGAGTCAACGATAGCCCAGCAAGCGTTAGCGTATGGTTAATTTGGGGGCGGCGGCGGGGATCGTCTCACCGGGCAGCTTCCGCTTTTCCACTCGCGGGCGCTATGGATCGCACGAAGGATGACGACGCTGTCCAGCGCAAGCTATATACCCTTCATCGCCGTGAAAGTGATCGAGCCGGCTATAAGCCCGGCCGCGTATAAGATGCCGAACCAGATTGATCGCCGCAAAGCTAGCGCGGGATCGCGTTGGGAAGTGCCTGAGGAAGTTACGGCTGCACCGATCCAGCGAACCGGACTTAGCGCTTGCTACGCACTGAGGCTTTGGGGATGGAAGCCTTCGATCTAATTGGAGCGGGCGAGGCGATTCGAACGCCCGACCCTAACCTTGGCAAGGTTATGCTCTACCCCTGAGCTACGCCCGCTCTATCCAGTGTCTTGCGTCACCGGCCCGCTTTTATTGCCCAAATTCGTATGGGATGCAAGCCCCCTCTGGCGAACTTTTCAGCCTTCGTGCCGGCCCGTATTTCAGGACCGGCCGGCGGCCATTCCGGCAAAACCGGAGCCGTCATCCAATTGCCGCCAAAATTGGCGATAAACTTCCGGCAGCAACAGGCGGCCCAGCGCCAACTCACCCCTCTTCTCAGGCGCGCCGGAGGGGCCGCACCAACCTCGAAGGTATAGCCGGATTGCAGTTCGCAGCGTTCCCGGAGGAGCGCTGGCTGCCCGGCAGACCTTCTCGCCAGGATTTTACATGACACTTACGACCCGCAGGTTTGCAGGCGCCATTCTATTGGCGCTTCCCCTTTGCTACCCTTCCGCTGCCGCGCAGGCCCAAAACCCGCCCAGCAGTGTTCGGAGTAGCGTGAATTACGCACCGGAGACCTCAGTTGCCATGAAGGATTTCAAGAAGACGATCACCACAGTGTTCTGGGTTGGCGAAGATGCCACCGGCGAAAATGCCTACATCGACAATCACGGTAGCTATTGGGACCAGCATTGGGTGAAGCATTTTGGCGGGGTGGATTCTCCCAAGCACCGCAACGGCTACTTCCCCGCCGGCTTCACGCCCAAGCAAAATCCGTTCTATGTGGCCCTGCCCTTCGCCGACGTGGACCCAGAGGGTAAACTCAAGGCAGCCACCAAGAAAATCCCGGGATTTGGCGAAAGCCGCGAGCCGCTCGCCCGGAACCGCTGGGTCGAGATCCGCTATAAGGGCAAGTCTTGCTATGGCCAGTGGCAGGATGCCGGCCCGTTCGGGGAAGACGATTTCGATTGGGTGTTCGGCGACGCCAAGAAGCCCAAGAACACGCAGGGGCTCAAGGCGGGCCTCGATATCTCGCCCGCCGCCGCGCAATATCTGGGCATCGAAGACAGCGCGCGGACCGAATGGCGCTTCGTCGATGCGGCCCAGGTGCCCGAAGGGCCGTGGAAGGCCATCGTCACGCGATAGCCGCGCGCAGCCAGCAACTGTCGAGTATCCTGCTCCAGTTCTCCCAGCGGCTCGCCTGGCGATGCATGCCACCTGGAATGACCGCTCAGAGGCGCTTGAGAAGTTCCCGCTGGGCCGCTGAGCGAGCGCCTCGGCCGCGCTTCGCTGGCCGAACGCGGATCACTCGGTTGTAGCCGCGAGCGGCTTCCCGAGGGGACCGGGTGACGGGCGCGTGCCGTCGATGCGGATCGCCGTCCCCGCGCTAAAGCCCGCCGGTCGTGACGGTTGCCTTGCGTTCGAGCTTGCCCCATCCGACAAGGCGGCCCTGCCCCGCCTTGAGCACCGATTTCGCCACCACATAATACATGATCTGCCGGTAGCCGAAGCGCTGCAGAACGAGCCACCACAGGAGCGAGCGCTTTTCCTTCCGTTCGAGCAGGAAGGCGATGCCGGCGGCGGTCAGATCGACAGCCACGAAGGCGGCATAGTAGCTCGCGGTGATGAGCATGTTCTCGGAGTTAAACTGCTCTCCGTGCTGCAGATAGTCGGTCAGCGTCCGCACGATCTGCACGATAAGCGCCAAATCCACCAGCGGAGAGACGAGCGCTAGCGCGATCTGGAACAGCCACACCTGCGGCAGGGCCACGAGCCCAAGCGCCCCATAGCGGGGGTTGAAGGTCATGCGCCGATGCTTCCACATGCACTGAAGCGTACCGAATGCCCAGCGGAACCGCTGTTTCGCAAGCCCGGCGACCGTGTCCGGAGCCTCCGTCCAGGCCACGGCCGACGGATCGAACACCACCTTGTAGCCCTCGCGCTGGACCTGGATGGTCAGATCCTGGTCCTCGGCAAGCGTGTCCACGGGGAAGCCGCCAAGCTTCATGATCGACTCGCGCCGCCACGCCCCCACCGCACCCGGCACCACCGTAATGCAGCCAAGCGTCGCCAGCGCCCGGCGCTCCAGGTTCTGCGCGGTTATATATTCAAGCGCCTGCCAGCGCGTCAGCATGTTGATCCGGTTGCCAACCTTCGCATTGCCTGCAACCGCGCCGATGTTCGGATCGGCAAACCAGCGCACCAGCCTCGCTATGGTCGTGGTCTCGAATTGCGTGTCGGCGTCGAGCACCACGACGATGTCGCCCGTGGCGCGCTGCAGGCCGAGATTGGTTGCCCTGGCCTTGCCGCCATTCCGCGCCGTGACGAGTTTGACGCGCGGCTCATCCGCAAACGAGGCGCGCACGGCCTCGGAGGTGCCGTCCGTCGAGCCGTCGTCGATGACGATGACGTCGAGATTCGGGTGCGTGCTTGCAAGGATGCGGCTGATGGAGGTGGCAATCACCGGCTCCTCGTTATAGGCCGGGATCAGCACGGAGACGGAAAGCCCCTCCTGGTCTGGCGGCGGCTGCCGGCGATTCTCGCTGTACCGCCCGGCAAGCGCCAGCCCGCACAGCACCACGAGCCTGCCGATGCCCAGCGCGATCGCCAGCACGAACATTGAGACAAGCGAGTCCTGCAACCAGCTAAAGGTGAAAAACATATACCGGTTCACGAGAGGCGTCGCCTCCTCGGCCGGTATAGGCGGCATGGCCTGGTCCCTGGTCCATTTGGCAAGCTCCGACACCGTGGCGAACTCGAAGCCCTTTTCCCGCATGGTGTCGATAATCCTCGGCAGCGCCACCAGTGTCCGCGCGCGGTCACCGCCGCCGTCATGCAGAAGAATGATCTGCCCGCGCTTCTCGGGATCGGCGTTCGTTGCCTGCCTGATAACGGTATTGACCATGTCGTCTGGCGTAACCTTGGCCTGCCAATCGTCCGGATCGACCTTCAAGCCGACGGTCAGATAGCCCAGGCGCTCGGCCACCTCCATCGGCGCGATCTCCTGCGCTGTGGACGGCTCGGCGTCGCCGAAATAGGGCGGCCTGAACAGCCTGGTCGAGCGCCCCGTCAGCGCCTCGATCAGCCGCTGCGTGGCGTTCAGCTCGATGCCCGCCACGCTGTCCGGCACTTCGCCGATATTGGGGTGGGTGAAGGTGTGATTGCCGAGGTCGTGCCCCTCAGCCAGCATGCGCTGCACGATCCTCGGATTGGCGGCGCCGTTCTCGCCGATGATAAAGAAGGTCGCGTGCACGCCCTTCTCCTTCAATATGTCGAGGATTTTCGGCGACCACTCGGCGCTCGGGCCGTCGTCGAAGGTCAGCGCGAGCTTGTTCGGGATCTCGCCGCCGCGGCGGATCACGAAGGAAGCGGGCATCTTGGTGTAGGTTTCGCCGGTGACGGTGGCATTCGCGTCGTCAACCTTGAACTGCCGGGTGCCGGACGAGGGCTCGGCGGCGATCTGCAGAAGCTCTCCGTGCCCGATGAAGTTCACGTCGTTCGTGGGCCTGATCTCGGCCAAGGACGCGGGCGGAGGCGCATTGTAGCTTCTGGGCAGGATGGACCAGATCGAAGGGTCCTCCGCGCCCAGCCGCCACAGCGCATAGCCAGCGGGCCGGAATTTGTCCGCCGCCCGAAGGTGATTGTACGCGGTCGCCGCGTCCAGGAACCAGACCCGGTGCGTCTTGCCGCCATCGCCATAGGAAAAGCGCGGGTTGAGCGTCTCGGGATCGAACTCGATGGCCGCCTTGGCGTCCCTCGCGGTCAGCATCGCCTCCTGAAAGGTGATGTCGTCCGCCATCGGGGCGCCTTCGGTCCAATCGTATCCGTAATTGCCCACGGCTACGATGGTGTGGGCCGGATCGAGGTCGCGCATGCGCAGCGCGAGCCTGGTCGAGAACCAGGATTGCGAGCCGACAGCCCCTGGATCGCCGGAGGACCAGTGCTCGTCGTATCCCATCAGCATGAGGTAATCGCAGTGCTTGGCATAGGCCTTGTAGTTCCACGACGGATCGTCGAACGGTGCCGCAACCGTAACCAGCCATCCGCGCGGCTTGAAGGCGGCGCTCAGCTCCGTCAGGAACGCCAGCACATCTTTATGGGCGGTATCGGGGAACTGCTCGAAATCGACGGTGGCGCCCTGAAGGTTGTTGGCCTCGATGAACTTAGCGATGCCCTCGATCCGCTCCTTCCGCTTTTGCGGGTCGGCCAGCATGCGCGCCAGCCCTGCCCCATCCCACTGATAGGCGGATGAGTTCTGGACCATGACGAGAATCGCCGCCTGGGGCTTTTCCTGCCGGATCAGCTCAAGCGCCTTGTCATCCAGAGTGACCCTCAAGTCCATGTTGTCGCCGAGCATGTAGAGCCAGCTCGCAACCACCCAGTCCAGATGCTGGAGGTTGTTCCTGAGCGAGGCGAAGCTCGAATCGTCCCAGTTCGCATAAAAACCGATGGTCAGCGGCTTCTCGCGGCGTTCCACGGTGGCCTTTTGCCCCTTCGCCCTCGCAGCCGCCATCGCCAGCGGATGCGTCGAGCGCCCAAATCTATTCTTGTGAGACTGCGCCTTCCGGGCGAGGTTGCGGACCGTCGGCACCAGATGCTGGATTTTCGCCACGTCGTTCAACATCGCATAGCGCTGTACGGGCGTGGTCCTGAGCGCTTCGGGAAAGGTCCGGAAGACGAAGAGACTCGATAGGAATACGACGGCCGCGACCGTGCTCATCACGGCAAGCGTCCAGGCAACGCGGGACAAATGCGTGGCCCGGCGGTTCTTTGGATCGAAGAATATCGGGTACTGTATCATCCTGCTTTGCGAATTCTGAAACGGCGCCGGCTACTCCGTCCAGAACCGCGGCAAGCGATCGCCGGATCGGAGAATCCTTATTCGCCGGTCCTGCCGGAGGAGTTAGTCAAAAACTTATAAGAGCCCCGTTAGCGGCCTCCAACCCTTATCTAGGCCGCTAAACATGAACATTAGCTGTACAGCCCCAGGCGAGCTTCGCCAAGGGTGTTTGCGCAGCCTGGCATTTTTTGGGGGGCTAGTATGGGTCGCAGCAAGTCCTGACGCATATCGCCGTCATCGTGAAGTTCCGCACCGGCGCCGTTGCGGCCCTTCCAAGAAGACATCCAGAGCCGCTGCGATCCAGGAGACACAGATGCGGCTCCTGGATTGCTTCGCGGAGTTTACCCCGGCCCCCGAGCCGGGGCTCGCAATGACGAGGTGCCACTTGCATGCGGTCAGGACATCTTGCGAGGTGCACAAATTTACGGGTTCTGACCTCTTTCCTACTCGGGGCAGCGCAGCATGGGCAACGCGGCAAGCTTCTCGCGAGTGCCACGGCGATGCGCCTATGCAGACTGGCAATAGAGTTCGCCACATGGCGTTCGGGCCGGATTGGCGGCGCCTCGGGGTCTGTAACCTTTGGAAACGGCAGGTTTTTTGAGCCGCGCGGCGGGGCCAAGTCCTGAGGGGGGAATCGTCTCCCTCTCGGAGATCAGGAATCCATAAGCCGCGATGCACAGGGTGGCGTGGTGGTGGAAGCCGCGCCAGCCGCGGCCCTCGAAATGCCCGAGGCCAACTTCTTGCTTAAGCTCGCGATAATCTCGTTCGATGCGCCAACGCAGCTTGGTTGCATCGACCAGTTTGCCAAAGGCGATACCGGCGGGCAGCGTGGAAAACCAGTATTTTACCGGCTCGGCTTCATCTTCGGGCCACTCGATCAGCAGCCACTCCTCTGGACGCGGTTGGTCCAACTGGTAATCCCTATGGGCGGGCCGGATCCACACCCTCGCGAAGCGCGATTTCAGCCACTCGTCCGCTCCCTCGCGCCAGGTTATTACTTGCCACGCATCTTCGGGCAGGCTCAGAGCCAGCGCTTTGACAGCGACCGGCTGGTGCTCCCCGTCGCGGCGGAGCCGTGTTGGCGGCCGTCCTTTGCCCGTCCATTCCTTGGGCGGCAGCGGCGCCGTCCCAGGCGCCCAAACGGTGGCGCCAGGACCGATGCCCATTGCATAGGAGAAGCCCAGCGCCGTAACCTCATCGCGAAATCCGGTGTCGCTCCCGTAGCCTGCATCCGCCAGGACCATGCCACGGGGAACGCCTGCGTTGCAGGCTTGCTTGAGCAGATCGAGGGCGATTTCCGGCTTGGTCTGGAATGTTACATCTGTTGGAACGCCCACCTTCTTCCGCCGCTCCTCGTCATTGACCCATTCCTCCGGCAAATACATGCGGTAGCCGATAGGGAGACTGGCGTGGTGGTTGGCAATAGAGAGCGAAACTGCGTTCTGGCAGTTGTCCTGCTTGCCGAGCTGGCCGCAATACTGACGGGCTACGCCAACAGAATGCTTACCCTTCTTGGGGAACCCTGTGTCGTCAATGATCCAGGCTTCGACGGGGCCGTGCGTCTCGATCGCGGGCAGCACCAGCTCACGAACCTTACTCAGAACCTCGGAGTCTGACCACGGCGCTTTACCCACAAAATGCAGAAGCGATTGATGTTTCGCGCCAACCTCCGCCGGCGCCGTCACCGCCGCCAGAGGCTCCACGCTTTTGCGTCCGCAAGCCGTAAGCAATCCCCGGCTGTAGTCGCGCAAGGGCTCCTCGCGATCCTTATGGCCGATAACGCTGGCAAGCTCCTGGACATACGCCTCAAAACGCAATTCACTCTCCCTCGCCGCTTGAAGGTTCGTGCTAGGGCCTGAGAAAGCCGTTTGCCCGGGCGGTTAGGTAAGCGAATGTGGCAGCCCTGGTGCTGGCGCTCAATGCTCCGGGCAGTACGCCGTAAAGCGCAACGCTCGCGTCATGGGCCGGAAAGTTGCAAGAATAGATGCCGGACGGCGCGCCCTCGGCAAGCGCAGCGCGGGAGGTTTTTTCGAGGCCGCGGGCCGAGGCTTCGCTCCAAACTTCGAGCGCGAAGATCCGCCGCGCCCCGCTGACCCATTGTGCGGCCGCGGGCGACACCGTATCGGGGGGCGAAGGGTGGCGGCAGAAAAAGCCGTTCGCCGGATCGGTCCCGCCGGTGATGAGCAGCAGGCCTTCCCGCGGCAGCCCTTCGCGAGGGACGATGCTGGCGTCCTGCCTCACAATTTCGAGTGCCGCGTTCAACTCGACCCGGCGGACGGGCTTCGAGCTGGCCTCAGGAAGATAATCGCGGTCTTGCCGGGACCCCTCGATCAGCTTTTTGAGCACCGGATCGTGCTTCGGCCCGGCGCCAAGCTTTCCGCCCCTTATGGCTTCGAGCATTCCCGTCTCGGGGCTGGTGCCAGGAAACTGCGCGCGGCCGAGAACCTTCCTTTCCCAGGCGCCTTCCGATACCGAGGCCACGAGGCCCAGGGCAGCAGCCCAGAACCCCTCCGCCTCGGCCGCGCCAACCTCGCTCGAAAAATCGCCGTCCGTCGAAACCAGCGCGATGAGAACCTGCCCGGCCGCCTCACGAAGGTTTCGTACGATCAAGCCGGAGCGTATCTCCTCCGCGGAAACAAAGGGCCGCGCCTCCAAGTTGCAACCGGAGGAAAGGCTTATGAGCCGGGCCGCGCTGCCATCCTGCGCGGTGTCGATCAGGAAGCTGTTCCGGTCGGCATTGAATGGCTGTATCAGCGCGTAGACTTGCCCGAACTCCCGGAAACGCAGGTTTTGCACGTTTGCCTTGGCCCAGCCGGTGCCGAGCCTGCGGCTTTGTAGAACCTCCAGGGCCAAATCGCAGCCGGTGACGTTCTCATTTCCGCTGCTTGCGATCTTGATCTTGAGACCGGAGGCCCGGATGAAAAGCGGCTCCGCTGTCACGACGGTTCGCGCCTCCTCGTTTCGCACTCCCAAGACCTGGTAATGCGGCAGCGCGTTCTGCAGCGTTCCGGCCTTCGTGGCTTCCTCGAAATCCGCCTCCGGCAGAGTTACGGCCAGGCCGTCCGCAATCCGGGCGGCGGCCGTGCCCTTGACGGTGACGCTTCCCTCCGCCTGGAGGATCTCGCCCGCATCGATTGCCGTGCCGTCCTTGCGCTCAAAACCGAGCACGAGTTGCCGGGTGGCGGGCGCTGCGGCGGGAGAAGGCGGCTGCGGCGCTTGCGATTGCGGTGTGCCAGCCGCGCCTGCGGGTTGCCCGGCCGCGGCCGGCTGTTCGGGCACGGCGGCCACGGGCGGCTCGTTCTCCGGCTTTGGCAGCGGTGCGGCGGCCACGGGCGGCTCCTCTGCCGGCGTTTCGCGAAGGCACGGCGGTCATGGGAGGAGCGCTCAACGGCTTTTGCGCCAATGCCGGAGGAGGCGGCAGGCTGGCGGCCGGATTTTGCGCGGGAGCCGGAGCCAGCGGCGGCCCCGGCGCCGCCACGGGGAGGCGCGGGAGCCGGAGCCAACGGCGGCCTCGGCGCCGCCACGGGAGGTGCTGCGGGCGAAGACGGCGGGCGATTCTCGGGCTTTGCCGCAACGGCAGGCGCCTTGGGCGCGGCGCTGACGGGAGGGGGGCGGCGGCGGAGGCACGATGTCCGGCACCCGGCGCGCTCCCTTAGGCGTAGCCCCCGCATCGGCCGATGGCGCGGGGCTCGCCTTAGGCGTCAGCCCGGAGCTGTCCGGCACTTCCAGCGGCCAGCTCTCCCCCCTAAGCACCCAATCGAGGAGCGTCTCGGCAAGTGGCAGCAAATCGGTGGGGCAACTGCCTTCGCAGAGCACGACGCCCGGCAGGCCGCAGGCAAAGAACGGCTCGATGTCCGGGAAGGCAAAGCCGCCCTTTTTCAGATGGAACCTGACATCCGTGAAATTCTCGACATCCGTGAGCGAGGAGGTGCGGGAGAAGGCGGCCCTTTCCGCATCCTCCCGCAGCTCCGGCGCGGGCTGGCCGCCGCGGCCGATGTAGAATACCGGTACCGTGAGCGGCTTGGCGGCGTCGCTTTCGCGCGCGATGACGCAGATCCTCCTTGAGCTGGTGCGGTAGATGCCGATGGGCTCGGCGGCGTCGAGCGACAGGCTGAAGGGGCGGTGGAAGACGCGGCGCGCGCCGGGCTCCAGGAAGGGCGGCAATTGCTGCACCCCGTCCAGCGGCTCAAGCACGAAATGCCGCGCCTTGAGGTTAGGGCTGATGGCGAGGCGATCCTCCGGCCACTTTCTGCAGATGCCCCCGTTGGCCAGGGCCGTTCCCGGCAAAAGCGCCCAGAGCATGGCCAGGAGCGTGGCCAGGCGAAGGATGCGCTTTGCGGGGGTGCGTGCGGGGCTCATGAAGCGGCGTGCGAACTGGAAAGGACCATTTAAAATAACTCTAGTTCGAGTTTTACGCAAAATTCCGTGCATGCATCGTCAAGCGCTCCGCTAGGCTGTGCCTTCGATTAGAGAATGGGCGCCGGTCCGGCCGGCCGGGCTGCTTCTGTTAACGCTTTCCGGGCGCTTGCCCGCGACCGGGACGCCTTTCGATTTTGAGTCAATATAGCACAGGCGGCTTGAGAAACCGTTAAGCGCAATGATGCCGATGCAAGCCTTTGTTTTTGCGGGTGAAAATGCGCGAAAGGCGGAGGCCGGCCCCGGCGGTGAGCCCGCCCCGCGCGTTAAGGCGCGATCCGCAAATATATTTAACGGGATTCTAGGAATACGGAAATCGGCCTGAAAAGCCAAAAAATCCGCAAAAATGCGGCGGGTGGAAAACATGCGGTGGGCGCGTTAACCTTACCGGCATTAATCACGGTAAGGGCCTACGCAAAGTACACGGTCCGGTAACGCGAACGATGGGTGGCAGCAGCTGCCACCCATCGCATTCTTGAGGCTGGGACTACCAGCGGATGGCCACGCCGCCCGTGCCGGCATAGCTGTCGCCACGGTTAGAGAACTGACCGTCGAAGTTGGCGAACACGCCCACGCCAGAGCTGAGATCGGCCTTGAAGCCGGTTTGCACGCGGGCCACGTCCTGTGCCGCCGCCGCGCCATAGACGGTAAAGCCGAAGCTGGCAGCGAAAGCAGATTGGCCGTTTCCAGACGGTTCGCGTTGAACTCATGCTCCCACGACAACCTCGCGTAAGGCACGAACGTCCAGCTCCCCATCAGCGACTTCGTGTCGATCTGCACGCCAGTGAAGGCCTTTTCGGAGTTCGTCGTCTTCGCGCATACAGCGAGACCCGGCCACGCCGGCGCCCCCGCCAGCCAACGAGAGTGCTCGTCTCCGAGAACGCGCCGCTGTTCAGCGAAGCAACCTGGAAGCCGCCGAAGGGCGTAAAGTTCCAGCCAGCCTGGTATTTATAGCCGGCCTCGAAGCGGCCCAGCCATTCGTCGCCGGAGAAGGAGCCCTTCGCCAGTTCGTCGAACGCACCGAGCGCACCGGGGGTGTAGGCGATGGTGCGGTTCGTCGAGTCGTCATAGTGGGCGTACTCGCCAGAGCCGGCGAGGTACAGGGCGCCCGACGTGCGACACCGTAGACACCGGCATGCGCACCCTCGACCGTGCCGGAGGTGGCGCGATCGGAGACCGAGAAGTTCGAGTAGGTATAGCCGCCCGCGAAGCCAAGGAGGAAGTTCCTCGTTGCCTCGTAGTCCATGCCTGCCGCGAAGCCAGAGGCGCGGCTGCTAAGCGAGGCGCTGCCAACGGTGGTATCCCCGCTCAGCGAAGCCTGCTGGCCGAAGCCGGTGGCCCAAAGCCGGGCCGCTGACCTGGCGCCTGATCCCCGCGCCTTCATACGCGCGCGGTCCTTCATGCCGCCGTCCTTCATGCCGATATACACGGCCTCCTGGCTGCCGCTCCAGATCGTGGCCTGGTCCATCATTGCGGTGGCGAACAAATTGCCCGCATTGAGGGAGGTTTGCTGGTGCCCGGTGATCCCCTCGCCCGACAGAGCGTCGAACGCGCCCGGCGCCGCGCCGCATTATTGAACGAGATCAGGCGGTCAAGCAGGAGGGCGCCGTCAGCCCCGTAAGTCCCAAGATTTGCGGCGGTATCGATCCCGGTGGCGGTGGCGACCTGGTTATTCGTCAGAGCCGCCGGCACCAAATTCATTGCGCCGGTGGTGACGTAAACCGTGCCCGCGCCGGGTGGCGCCGGCGACGTTGCTGTAATGAATAGTTGCCGTTACAAACTGCATGAGCGTGTTTGGGTCGGTGGCGACGGCCGCGTGTGAAGATGCCTACTCTCTCGGTGCCGTAGTTGATAAGCGTGGTACACGTGTGTGCCCGGTAGAAAGACCCCGTCCAGGTTGACTTGAGTGTTCCGTAGGCGTGAGCGTGCCCGTCAGGGTCAGGACGTCGTTCGTCGCAACACCCGTGGAGCTAACGAAGCCGGTGGATACGAAATATGCCGGAGCCAGCGCGGTTCCCGCGAAGGTCACGTTGCCGTTGGCGCCGGCGACGGTAAGCGTATGACCGCTGGTCTCTCCGGTTGCGCCGGGCCATAGAGTGCTGCCGGCATTCACCGTGACGTTACCGGTAGTCGTCTGGGGCGTAATGGTCCCGGTGCCGCGCAAGGTACCGCCAGTGTTGACGGTCGTGTCAGACGTAATGGAACCCGCGGCGGTTGGCAGATCTGCCACCGGGTCCACACCTCCCACTTGCCAGGGTGCCGCTGTTGATAGTCGTGGCTCCTGTGTAGGTGTTCGCGGCTGTTAGCGTGATGACATTGCGCGGCTCCGGCATTCACAATAACGGCTGCCGGCGCCAGAGATCACATTGCTGATGGTTACGTTGCCCGCTCCCGCTATCGTCTGGTCCAGAGTGAGCGAGCCAGCGCCGCCGATGTTGATACCGCCGGTCAGGCCATCGGTTGTCCTCAGGAAACTCAGCGTATTGGCGCCGCCGGTGAACGCGATTGCGAATGCCCCGGTACCGCCTCGCAATCGTGCCGAGGGCTCCCTGCACGATGGTCAGGCCCGCGCCCGACACGCCCACGCCGCCTAGCACCGCCCGTACCGCCGGCAGCGCCGCCCGTGATGATGCCGTAGTTGTTCAGCGTGTGGCCGGTAGCAGCGGGTTGAACAGCACGCCAGCTCCGCCATCGCCACCCGTGCCGCCAGCGACGCCGTCGCCTGCAGCGCCACCGGCGCCAGCCCGTGATGCTGCCGTAGTTGGTCAGGGTACGGTCGCTACCGAGCTTGAACCAGCACGCCAGCTCCGCCATTCGCCGCCATCGCCGCCTGTCCCGCCAAGCGGAGTTGCCGCCGTTGCCGCCTGCACCGCCCGTGATGGTGTTGCCGCCGTTGGTGCTGTCGCCGTTGATAAACGTGCTGCCGTTAACGGCAGTGTCGAACCACACGCCTGTTCCGCCAACGCCGCCAGTGCCGCCATCGCCGGCGCCGAGTGCGGCGCCGCCATTGCCGCCAGCGCCACCGGTAATTGTATTACCCGCACCGTAAGTGTAGGTAACCGCGAGGCCATTGACGACCGCGTAACCTGCGCCGCCGCCGCCGCCGAACGCCGCCGTCACCGGTGTCAGACCGGCACCGCCGTCGCCGCCGCCACCTCCAGAAAAGGAACCCGTCAGAGCAGGGACAGCCACGGCAGCGCCGCCACCCGCGCGCCGCCGCCGCCGCCGCCGCCGCCGCCGCCGATGGCGCCAGCAGCATCGCCCTCGTGAGCCCATCAGCAGCGGCGAGCGGCGGTGCCCCCGGCGCCGCCATCGCCGCCGGTGAGCGTGCCGGTGTCTCCAGCGGTGCCGAGTGTACCGTCACCGTTCGACCGTTCCCTCCAGCGCCGCCAGCGCCACCGCCGCCGGTAGCACCGCCAGCGCCGCCAGCACCGCCGCCGAAGGCCTGTGCAAATGAAGTCTGCGGCGAAACAGCAAGCGCCGCCAGCAGCGCCAATGCTGAGACCCCTTGCAGTGCCATTTTCATGGAGCCTGGCCCCGTTAGAATTCGCATCTCTTGTTATCCCATGTTAATGATTAATACGCACCACCTTGGGTTGCACCCTAGCTCCTCCTTAGGTTGCAGACAAGGAAGCATCGCGAGCGGCGGCCCCCAAGTGGTAAATCCGCCGTGTGCTGTTGCTGTTTTGCCGCGGTTTTTGGCGGTGAATTGTTGGGGGCCTGCGGCGGGAGGCGCCGGCAGGGCGCGCGGCAGGGTGTGCCGTGGCTGCCCTTTGCCTTGCAGGCGAGTCGCAAGAAGGCTAGGCACATTGCTCCGGCGGCGTTATCTTAACCGTCGCGAATAGGGGCGCCGGATTCGGCTTAAGGCTCGTGTCCGCCGCCGGTACGCGCGGCACACTGCCTGTGAAACCGCACGGCAAAAGCTGGGTTTCTCTCACATGCGCGGTCTGGTGCGGCAGTTCTGGACGTTGGCCGGTCCCTATTGGCGTTCGGAAGAGCGGTGGAAATCCGGCGGGCTTCTCCTGGCCGTCATCGCGCTCAATCTGGGCTCGGTCTACATCACCGTGCTTCTGAACCTGTGGTATGCGCTCTTCTACAACGCGCTGCAGGACCGCAACTTCGCTGCTTTCAGTGCACAGATCCTACGCTTCAGCGTGCTTGCCGCTCTCTATATTTTCGCGGGCGTCTACCGCATCTACCTGCGCCAGATGCTGCAGATCCGCTGGCGCAACTGGCTGACGCAACGCTACGTGGCGCGCTGGCTCGGGAACGATGCCTATTACCGGCTGCAACTTTCGGGCGGGCCAACGGACAACCCGGATCAGCGTATCCAGGAGGATATCAACACCTTCGTGGGCCAGACGCTGATCCTTGGGCTTGGCCTCCTCGATGCCACCGTGACGCTAGGCTCCTTCGCGGCCATTCTCTGGGGGCTGTCCGGCACGCTTGAGATCGCGGGGCTCGCCATCCCAGGCTATATGCTCTGGGCCGCGATCTTGTACGCCATCCTTGGCACATGGCTCGTGAACCGCATCGGGCGGCCGCTCGTCGCGCTGAACTATCAGCAGCAGCAATACGAGGCCGACTTGCGCTTCTCGCTGGTCCGCCTGCGCGAGAACGCGGAAGGCATTGCGCTCTATGGCGGCGAGGGGCCGGAGCGCGCCACGGTCGCGGCGCGCTTTGCCAACGTGGTCGCGAACTGGTGGGGGATCATGCGGCGGCAGAAGATTCTCACCTTCTTCTCCTCCTCCTATTCGCAGATCGCGGTGATCTTTCCGTTCGTGGTTGCGGCCCCGCGCTATTTCTCGGGCGCCTTCCAGCTCGGCCAGTTGATCCAGACCGCCCAAGCCTTCGGCCAGGTGCAAACCGCGCTTTCCTGGTTCGTGTCGAGTTATACCGAGCTTGCGGAGTGGAAGGCGACGGTGAACCGGCTTGGCGGCTTCGAAACTGCGCTCTGCGAGGCGGACCGGAGCCCGGCGGGTCTTACGCAAACCGAGGTTCCAGGCGCCCGCGCGCTCACGGTTTCGAAGGTGAACATCTACCTGCCGGACGGCTCGCCGCTGCTCACGAACCTGAGCTTCGAGCTTCCGGCGCGAGCCCGCGTTCTGATCTCCGGCCCGTCCGGCGTGGGCAAGAGCACGCTGCTGAGAGCGCTTTCGGGCATCTGGCCCTACTGCGACGGCGCCCTTTGCCTGCCGCGGGCGACCGCACGCTGTTCCTGCCGCAAAAGCCCTACCTGCCGCTTGGCACGCTTGAAGAGGCGCTTTGCTACCCGGATGCCGCCTCAAGCCACGCCAAGGACGAGCTTTTGGCGGCGCTTGCGATGTGCGGCATGGCGGCGGCCGGCGCCCGGCTCAAGGAGCAGGCGAACTGGGCGATGCAGCTTTCCCCGGCGAGCAGCAGCGCATGGCCTTT
Organism: uncultured Alphaproteobacteria bacterium; assembly: GCA_963760455.1. Classification (GTDB taxonomy): domain Bacteria; phylum Pseudomonadota; class Alphaproteobacteria; order Rhizobiales; family Rhodomicrobiaceae; genus Rhodomicrobium. The sequence continues at coordinate 12,465 of CAVXDM010000076.1, read as the reverse complement.
GTGCGCGCGCTGCTGCTGCGGCCGCACTGGCTGTTCCTCGACGAGGCGACCTCCGCGCTCGACGAGGACTCCGAAGCCATGCTTTACGCCGCGATTTTGGAGAGTCTCAAGGGTACGGCGGTCATCAGCGTCGCCCATCGTTCGAGCCTGGCGCGGTTCCACGACCGGCAAATCCTCGTCTCCAGAAGCGCCCCGATTTTCAGCGTTCAAACCGTCCGGCCGGGTGCCGCCTCGCGATGACGGCGAGGCTTCCGGAACGGCCAAGACTTATAGCCGTAAGCCGCCTCTTGCCGCTGAGTTTTTCACTCTACTATGTAGTGGCCTGTATCGGCTAAAATGAGCAGTTCTGACTTGGTCTTTTTCGCCGTGGCAAAACCAGACGGCTTGACTGTACGTCCAGTACAGCCTGCGCCCTCTGGCTTCACCACGTCAAAAAATCCCGGCGTCATAACTATTCATTTTAGCCGATACAGGCCACTAGAAGAAGGAACAGGCCCAGCCTCAACGCTTGCCTCACCTGCGGCGTCAGGCGGCCCCGCGAACGGGAAAGGGCATCACGTTGCCTGCCTGTCTGTTGCTGCCCTGGCCCACGGGCGGTACGATCCGGCACACAGGCATAATCAGCGATGCTTCGGTTCCAGCTCCAGGCTTGCTGCGCAGGTCGAAGCGGCCGCCATGCAACTCGGCAAGCCCGCTGACGATGGGCAATCCCAATCCGGTGCCGTTGCCGTTGTTCGGCAGCTTCAACGCCTCGGAACCCTGGCCGAATGCGCTCATAACGGCGGGCAGCTCTTCCTCGGGGATACCGGGGCCGTTGTCGCGCACCGTCAGGAACGCCTCGCCGCTGGGCAAGAGGCCCGTGCGCAAGACGACCGTGCCGTTCTCCGGCGTGAACTTGATCGCATTGGACAAGAGGTTCAGGCAGATTCTGCCTGAGCGCCCGCTCGTCGGCCAGAATTTGCGGCATGTCCGGCTTGAAGGTCGTGATGAGCTTCAAGTTCTTGGCCTGCGCGTCAAGCCGCAGCAAGTGCAGGCTTTCAAGCGCCACGCCCCCGAAATCCACCGGCGTCTCGGTGAGTTCGTACTTGCCGGCCTCGATCCGCGACAAATCCAGAATCTCGTTGATGAGCTTTAGCAGGTGCTCGCCGGAGTCGTGAATGTCGCCAGCGTAGGTGCGATACTGTTCGTTGCCGATTGGCCCAAGCATCTCCTCCTTGAGCATTTCGGAAAAGCCCATGATGGCGTTTAGCGGCGTGCGCAGTTCGTGGCTCATATTGGCCAGGAACTTGGATTTCGCCAGGCTCGCCGCTTCCGCCTTTTCGAGCGCATGGTCGAGCGATACCTTCTCATTTTCAAGCTGCTCGATCAGCCGGTCGTTCCGGGCGCGGTGCTCAAGCATCGAAAACGCGGTGCGCTGCAAGCTTTTCACGAGGAAGACGAAATAGAAGTGGATGCCCGCCGCCACGATGGCCATGAGCCAATAGAAGGCCTCGCCCGTCATCAGGAAGCGCAGGCAAAGTGCTGCCGTCACCGGGATCGTGCCGGCGTGCAGGATGGTCATGACCGAGGCCGCGAACAACATGCGGATCGCGGTGACGACCATGAGTGCGGCGAACAGGAAGAAATACGCGGCCTGGCTCGGCTGCGTGAACTGGGTGAAGGCCACCGCGGCCCAGGATACGCCGTACAGGAACTCGCCGGCCGCCAGATTGCGGCGCCACTGGTTCAGGTCCGCCGTTTCGCGCGGTTGCTTTTTGAATTGCCGCGTAAGCGCAAGCAGGATGCCTTCGGAAATGAAGATCGTCGCAAGCCACAGCAGGAGCTGGCGCGAATTGCCCCAGTTCAGCATGGTCATGGCGAACACGATGGCGAGGATCGGCACTGTCAGCGCCGCCACGGCCTCGTTGCGCACGAACATGGTGAGCAGGTCGTAATCGAAATCGCGGCCGTGGCTTCCGCCGTCACGCGCACCGCGCCGCCCGGCATCCTGAGCCTTTGCAGAACCGCCCTGCCGTTTATCTCCGGCGCCCCAGTTTAGAGAGCTAACGGTACCCATATACCCGCATCCAATTTGCAAGGAAAAGCCTGTACGCCTGCCCCTCGCCCCCAAGCGTACCCACTGTCAGGATTGCCTAAATGCCTTAATATTGTGTTACGCTTCTCAATCGAAAGCTGCAGCTCAGGAATTATCCCTTGAAAAGGGTGCTTAACGCAATGAAAATATTGGATGAAAAGCGGGCGCCGAATCCTCGCAGGGTGCGCGTATTTCTTGCTGAAAAGGGGATCGCGGTCCCTTACGAGCAGGTCGATATCATGACCGGCGCGGCCAAGACCGCGGAGTTCACCGCCCTCAATCCCAGCCAGCGCGTGCCGGTGTTAATCCTCGGCGACGGCACCGCGATTGCGGAGACGATGGCGATTTGCCGCTATTTCGAGGCGCTGCACCCGGAGCCGTCGCTGTTCGGGCGGACCCCGCTCGAAATCGCGCAAATCGAGATGTGGAACAGACGCGCCGAGATTAACTTTCTCTGGCCGGTGGCGCAGGTCTTCCGGCACCTGCATCCGGCGATGGCGGAGCTTGAGAAGCCGCAAGTCCCGGCCTGGGCCGAGGCCAACAAGCCGCGCGTGGGCGAAATCATCGGCATCTTCGACCAGGCGCTGGCGAAGACGCGGTTTCTCGCCGGCGACAGCTTCTCGGTGGCGGACATTACCGCGACGATCGCCACGGACTTCATGAAGCCCGCGCGCCTCACGGTTCCGGATGAGGCCACGAACTTCAAACGCTGGTACGATGAGGTCCGCGCGCGGCCTTCGTACACCGCCTGATGGGCAAATCAGATGCCGGCCCAGCGCTCCGGGCGGCCAGATGCGCCGAGGAGGGACAATCGTTGGACGCTAAGCGGGAAAACGGGATGAATGAGAGCCATGCGTGCAGGCGGCGCCGTGTTGCCCCCGCCGGCGATTAACCGTGCCGGGTAGCGAGCTGCCATCCCCGGCCACCCATCAAATGTCAAACGGCCCTGACCAGGCATTCCTTGGCTAACCGCCGAATGCCTGGTTAGCTCTGCCTAGTTGCCGGGCGTCCGGCCTCTCGCCGCGACGGTACGCCGGTGAAGCTGCTCGGCCTCGCTGTAACGGCCCTGGTCCTTATACAGCGACGCCAGACTATTGACGGTGGCGAGTGTGAAGGGATGCTCCCTGCCGAGCGTACGCTCACTCGCCTCCAGGGTACGGCTGTACAGCGGCTCGGCTTCCCCGTAGCTGCCCTGCGCCTTATACAGCAACGCCAGGCTGTTGATGGTGGTGAGCGTGAAAGGATGCTCCTTGCCGAGCGTGCGTTCTCTCGTTTCCAGCTTCTGCTTGAGAAGCAATATGGCCCCGCCGTAACGCTCCTGGCCTGGATCGGACCGCACCCGATCGCCAGCGCTTGCGGGCTCCGGCGCCTTCAGGCCGGCCTCGGTTGCCTCCGCGGCCCGCCACTGGCCATAGTTATTGCGAGCGCCGATATCAGCGGCGTCTTGCGCCCGCGCGCCTAGAGGCGCGGACATGGCAGCGAGCGAGGCCACAATCAGTCCATGTGCAACTGCTCGCCGTAGCCGTAACGCACGCCATCCCACAAATGGCGTTGACAACGGCGGCGTGACAGCACCGGTCGAATGGGCTCCCGCACCCGGGAGTTTCCCTTGCTCCTTGCAAAAATGCTTCATCATGTACCCTTTCCTTGGCCGCTTCCTGTTGTTCACAGACCGTGGCCAGTTGGTGTCAGTATAGCGACAGATTCCACCGCTCAATACTGGACGTACGATGCCTAACGTAGAAAATATTCTGACGATCATGAAAAGATCGATATATTTTACCGAATGTGTCGCATAGGTAACACCACGCTCACAATTTTGTGAGCAGCCATTCAGTACGATCAACAATTCCCCAGAATATTCATCATCGCTTGATGTGCGCAATTATGCACGTTCATATGTTTTTTCTGTGACACGCGCACTGCTTAAGCTATTCCTATAATGATCTCACGAAAATGCATATTATGATTACGCATATGCAGCGAAGATCTTATCGTCATCTATTAACGGAAGTATCGAAGTTAGACTGCTCTGTGTCTATCCCCGAAACCCACCTGAGGGGTCCATGCCGCCAAGGGCATGGGGCGGCCCGCCCCTTCGCGAAACCAATGCCATCAGGCGGCCCCAAGCTTATGTTAGCATCTACATATAACGGTGCGGCACTGCGTCCCTTCGCCGCAACGCCGCCACGCATGGAGCATCCGCGCAGTTTGGGTTATGAGGAACGCCATGAAACTGACAATCATCGGCTGCGGCGACGCATTCGGCTCGGGCGGGCGCTTCCACAGCTCCTACCTCCTCGAAACCTCCAAGGGCCGCCTGCTGCTCGATTGCGGCGCGAATTCCCCGCTGGCCCTCAAGCGCGCCGGGCTCACCATCGCAAACATCGACGCCGTTGCCGTCAGCCATTGCCACGGCGACCATTTCGGCGGCTTGCCCTTCCTGTTCCTCGACAAGCTGTTCATGGAGCGGGGCTCGAAGCCCCTGGAAATTCTCGGCCCTCCCGGCATCGCGGCGCGAACGGAGGCCCTGCTCGAATGCCTCTACCCCGCGATCAAGGACCTGCCGCGCAACTTCGAGCTGGTTTTTCACGAGCTGCCGCCGGGCAAGGAGACATGCTGGCGCGAGCTGCCAATCCGTGCCTTCGAAGTCAACCATCCTTCCGGCTCGCCGTCGCTGGCACTTTCCTTCGTGGACGAGGGGCGGCGCTTCAGCTTTTCCGGCGACGCGAGTTGGTGCGATGGCGTGACGGAGGCCGGCCGCGGCGCCGGCCTTTATCTTATCGAGTGCACCTACTTCAGCACGAAGTCCTCGATGCATCTCGATTACCTGACACTCGCGTCGAAGTTCGCTGAAATCGGCGCGAAGCGATATCTGCTCACCCATATGAGCGAGGAAATGCTGGCCGCGCGGGACAAGATCGACGCCACCCGCTGCATCGCCGCCGAAGAAGGGCTGTCGCTGGAAGCCTAAGCTGTGCCGGTGTAACGCCAAATTAACTCTCCCGGCCGCTCCGCCGGCTTGTTTTTGGGGCCGGGGGAGCGCATTCCGATTTTGAAGTAATTTAGCAGAAATGTCTTGATGGTGCGTTAAGCGGGCTATGCGGTTGATACATAGGCGGAATATCGACGCATCGGCTGGGAGAAACAACGCCAGGCGGGCATAGTATTGGTTAATTCAAACATTCGTTTATATTTAACGGGGTTTTTGAAATGCAGAAATCGACCCGAAACGAGCAAAAAAGCGCAGAAATGCGCGCGTTCGGAGCATGGGCTCGGCGTCTTTACCATGTTCGCATTTACCATGATAGCCGCCTACGCGAAACGAACCTTCCGCTAACGCGGAGGACCAAGCTGGAGCTTGAAGCCCAGCCCTCTCGCGTACGGTGCTCTTCTACTTATCGAAAGGCTCCCTCAAGCCCGCCCTGGTCACCGTTCGGGCTTGGGTGTTTCGGCCGTGCTCGGCGGCAGGATGGGGAGCGTTACCTTGGGCTGCTCGCCGGTAAGCCCGTCCAGAAAGGCCACTATGCTGTTCACTTCGCCCTGGCTGAGTTTGATGCCGAGCTGGGACGCACCCATGACCGCGACGGCCTGCTTGAGGTCCCAGGCCTTGCCTGTGTGAAAATAGGGAGCTGTCAGCACAATGTTGCGAAGCGAGGGGACCTTATAGACATACTGGTCGCTCACCGATTTGGTGACCTCGAAGCGGCCCTTATCGGCGGGTGGTAAAACTCGGCGCCCGGCATCTCGACCACGCCAAAGGGGGCGTATTTCCCGCCGCCAATATTTACCCCGTCGTGGCAGCCTGGCGCAGCCCTTGTTGATGAAGAGCTTAAGGCCATCCTTCTGCTCCTCCGAAAGCGCCGATTTATCGCCTTTCAAATATTTGTCGAAGGGCGCATTCGGCGTTATGAGCGTGGCCTCAAAGACAGCGATGGCTTTGGTCACATTGTCCAAGGTGACAGGATCGGCTTCGCCAGGGAACGCGGCCTCGAACAGCGGCTGATAGCCCGGAATCTTTTTTAGCATTTCGATAGCATGGGAATGGGTTGAAGCCATCTCGACCAGATTTGCGATCGGTCCTGCCGCCTGAGCCTCAAGGTCTTTGGCGCGTCCGTCCCAAAATTGCGCTGTGTTGAACACGGCGTTAAGCACGGTCGGCGCATTGCGGCCGCCGATCTGCCATTTGTGACCGATGGAGGTTTCCAATTCATCGTCGCCGCCGGTCGAGGGCGAATGGCAGGAGGCGCAGCTGATGGCGTGGCTCTTGGACATGCGCGGCTCAAAAAACAGCGCCTTGCCCAGCTCGACTTTCGCAGGCGTCGCCGGATTGTCCTTGAGGGCAGGCGGATTTGCGGGAATAGGCGAGAACAGGCCCTGGGCTTGTTTCAAGAGATCGGCATCTGCCGCGAACGCTTGGGTGGCGGCGATGGATGCCCCGATAATTGCAACCGTCAGAGAAACTCGCATGCTCTTCTCCTTGTTGACGCACTAGCGGCAGCGCACAAGCAGCGCGCCCTGTTCGCCTTCGAGGCTGCGGCATGGGGCGTTAACTTTTCATTCCTGACAGTATGACCGCCGGTCCTAAACAGCACTTTTCGCGTCAGAGCCTGGGAGTAATTCAGGCGCCTCGACCTGGAATGCTAAATCCCGGAGCACCTACTTTTTTTGCAGGTGAAAGCTTAAAGCGTTAAGCGTTTGGGTCTAACCGCTGACCGTTAGCGTTATCGCAAATTCGGCGCTGGCTGCGGCCGCCAACCCGGAGCCTGCCTATTGGCCCACGCGGCGCCGGCAGCGCGCAGGACTGGGCTTTTCATTCTCCCGTTTACAGCTCACGCTAAGCTGGATAGACTGCATTTCCAAAAATGGGCGCTCTTTGAGAAACATTTGCTGGACATGGCTATGCTCGACAATATGGACATCAAGATCCTTACCATCCTGCAGGAAGACAGCACGCTTCCGGTAGCCGAAATCGGCAAGAAAGTTGGGCTTTCCACGACGCCCTGCTGGCGGCGCATCCAGAAGCTGGAGCAGGACGGGATTATCGAGCGCAGGGTGGCGCTGCTCAATCCCAAGAGCGTGGGCGCGGGCGTTACCGTGTTCGTCGCGATTACGACCAACCAGCACAACGCGCCCTGGCTTGAGCGATTCAATGCGGTGGTGCGCAATTTTCCGGAAATCGTCGAAGCCTACCGCATGAGCGGCCAGGTCGATTACATGCTGCGCGTGGTTGTTCCCGATATCGAGAGCTACGACCGCTTCTACAAAGCCTTCATCGGCCAGATGGAGCTTACCGACGTCAGCTCCAGTTTCGCCATGGAGCAGATCAAGTTCACCACCGCCCTGCCCCTCACCTTCGCCGGCACCGCCTCGGCCAAGCGGGTACGCGAGGAAGCTTGACGGGGACCAAAAAACGCCGTTCCTGAAACCATGACGAATGCAAGCAAACATGCGGTGCGGCCTGAGTGGCGCAACGCCCGGAGGGTCGCGGTCAAGATCGGGTCGGCGCTGCTCACGGACGGCGCGGGCACAAGCGGCGGCTTCGGTTGGGCAGATCATTCTGGCGCACGCCTTTCAAATACGGCGACAACGACAGGCTTGCGGGGCGCTATCACTAAATCGAACGCTGGTTTTAGGCTCGATCAGCGCTGAAAAAGCCACATCCGGCGCTTTCATTCCCGCTTATATGCCTTTCATCTTCGTATAGGCGATCCATGCCGCAAGCAGCGCCAAAACATACAAAATCCCCAGCCAAACGGCGTTGCGCGAATTGCGCAGGGGCGCATGCCCGCCAGCCGTAACTATGTAAAGCGGCAGATAGAACCGCGCGAGCATGCCGTGGTCTTCGCGGGCCTGAAAGGCGAGGCGCATCACGTGCCACTGCACCCAAATTAGCGGCAGGTAGAGAACCGTACCAATAGCAACGGCCACCAGCGTCACAGGCAAGCCGAACGGAGTGGCGCCGAAATATTTGATATCCGTGGCATGGGCGCCGGCCGTGAAATGTGCGCCAACCAAAAAGCCATAGAAAACCAGCGATGCGAACAGCCAGCCCAGTTGCAGATTGAGCCTTTTCTCCGCTGCGATTTCTTCAGGCGTGATTCCGCCTGGCTTTGCGGCAGCCAAAGCCTTGCGCCGCAGCTGGACGCGGACGAGCGCGAGGAAGACCGCCAAGCCGATGACGGAAACGGCGAGCGGCGCGGCCCAGCCCCGATGATACTCGCTGTTCCTAGGGTCGGCGGAGAGGATGAACTGCCGCGGATCGGCGGCGAGGTACTTTAAGGGGGCCTCCTTCACAGTGAGCGCGTACGCCGCGGCAAAGGCATCCTTAGTATCTGTGGGCTTGACCGGGGTCAGGAATTGCATGCCGTATTGCAGGCTGGCCTGCACGTGCTCGACTTTATGCACTTTGCCCTGCCGGTCGGTCCAGGCGATGTCGAAATAGATGCTTTCCAGCGACGCCGAGCCCGGTTTTTCCTTCACTCCGGCTGACGTGATCCCGGCCTTCGTCTCGATGCCTTCGGATTGCATCTTATGCAGGTAGGTCTCACGCTCCCAAGTGGCATATGTAATCAGCGGCCCTAAGATCATCGCGAGAATGGATATAACCTGTAACAATAGCAGTACGAACCTGCCCAGCACCATTTGCGTTCTCCCCCTGGTGACCTTATCAGGCGGCGATGGCAGAGCGTTTGGGCGAATGTGCGGCGGCAAAGGCAAGTTCAGCGCCAAGAACGCAGGCGCTACCGGCGGAGCGGCAAGCGGGTACGCGAGGAAGCTTGACGGGGGCCAAAAAACGCCGTTCCTGAAACCATGACGAATGCAAGCAAACATGCGGTGCGGCCTGAATGGCGCAACGCCCGGAGGGTCGCGGTCAAGATCGGATCGGCGCTGCTCACGGACGGCGCCAACGGCACGCTGAAACAGGCCTGGCTCGAAGCCATCGCCGAGGATGTGGCAGCGCTCCGCCGCGAGGGCCGCGACGTGATCCTGGTTTCTTCGGGTGCAATCGCGCTCGGCCGCGGCGCGCTCGGGCTTCCGAAAGGGCCGCTCCGCCTGGAGGAGGCGCAAGCCGCCGCCTCGGTGGGGCAGATTACGCTTGCCCATGCCTACCAGGCGGTCTTCGCCAGCCGTGGGCTTACGGCGGCCCAGATCCTGGTCACGCCGGGCGACACCGAGGAGCGCCGGCGCTATCTCAACGCGCGCAATACCGTCGAGACGCTGTTCAAGCTGGGCGCGATCCCCGTCGTGAACGAGAACGACACGGTGGCCACGACCGAAATCCGCTATGGCGACAACGACAGGCTCGCCGCGCGCGTCGCCACCATGGTCACGGCCGATTGCCTCGTGCTGCTCTCCGACATCGACGGACTTTACACCGCGCCGCCCGCGCAAAATCCGGACGCCAAGCGCCTGGACGTCGTGACCGCGATCACGCCCAAGATCGAGGCGATGGCGGGCGACGTTGGCTCCGAGCTGTCGCGCGGCGGCATGGTGACGAAGCTCGCGGCGGCCAAGATCGCCGTCACCGCCGGCACGCATATGGTGATCGCCTCGGGCAAGGAGCTGCATCCGCTGAAGGCCTTGAGCGAGGGAGCGCCCTGCACCTGGTTCCTCGCGGCGGCCAACCCGGTGACGGCCCGCAAGCGCTGGATCGCTGGTACGCTTGAGCCCAAGGGCGTGGTCGTGATCGACGATGGCGCGCGCGCGGCGCTGCAGTTGGGCCGCAGCCTGTTGCCGGCCGGGGTCAAGAGCGTCAGCGGAGAGTTTGGCCGCGGCGAGGCAGTCATCATTCGCGACGAGTTCGGCGGCGAAGTTGGCCGCGGCCTGATCGGCTATAGCGCGAAGGAAACCGCCCAGATCGCGGGCCGCAATTCCATGGAAATCGCTGGCGTGCTTGGGTATGCTGGCCGCGCCGCGCTGATCCATCGCGACGACATGGCGCTGCTTCGCGATCTTGGCTGAGTTCGCAAAAGGGGCCTTCCCAGTGTTGCGAGAATACTTGGCGAAAACGGAAAACTCTAGGCTGACATTCGTTGGCCTGCCAGGGAATGACTGATTAGGCTCAAGGCGCATTTCAACGGTTGCTCCAATGAACACCAAAACCCGCTCGAAGCTCAGCGAAGACCTGCTCGCGATTGGCCAGCAGGCGAAGGCCGCCGCGCACGTGCTGGCCCTCGCCTCTGCTGAGCAGAAGGACCGCGGCTTGCGCGCCGCTGCCGCCGCCTTGCGCGCGAGCGTTGGGCACATTCTCGAAACGAACGCCTCCGACCGCAAGGCAGCCGAGGCCGCCTGGCGCCCGGCTCGTTCATCGACCGGCTCACGCTCACCGAAGCCCGTGTGGAGGCCATGGCGCGCGGGCTCGAAGAGATAGCGGCCCTGCCCGATCCCGTGGGCAGCGCGATCGCGTCCTGGGAGCGGCCGAACGGGCTCAAGATCTCGCGCGTCCGCGTGCCGCTCGGCGTGATCGGCATGATCTACGAAAGCCGGCCGAACGTGACCGCGGACGCGGGCGGGCTTTGCGTCAAATCCGGCAATGCCGCGATCCTGCGTGGCGGCTCGGAATGCTTCGAGAGTAACCGCGCCATCCACGCCTGCCTCGTTCAGGGGCTTGAAGAGGCGGGGTTGCCTGGTACCGCGGTCCAGCTTATCGCCACCACCGACCGCGAGGCGGTTGGGCTGATGCTCGAAGGGCTTGGCGGCGCCATCGATGTGATCGTGCCGCGCGGCGGCAAGAGCCTCGTTGAGCGCGTGCAGAAGGAAGCGCGCGTGCCCGTATTCGCTCACCTCGAAGGCATTTGCCATGTCTATGTGGACAAGGCCGCCGATCTCGATATGGCGCGCACCATCGTGCTGAACGCCAAGATGCGGCGGACGGGCGTTTGCGGCTCGGCGGAAACCTTGCTTGTGGACGAGGCTGACGCGGCACGGCTCTTGCAGCCGCTGGTGAAGGCGCTGCTCGATGCCGGTTGCGAGGTGCGCGGCGACGCTGCAACCCGCGCCGTCGACGCCCGCGTCCGCGAGGCCACGGAGACCGATTGGCACACGGAATATCTGGACGCCATCATTTCCGTGAAGCCCGTGGCCGGCGTGCGCGGCGCCATGGAGCACATCGCCAAATACGGCTCGCAGCATACGGAGGCGATCGTCACCGAGGACGCAGTCACGGCCGAGACGTTCCTGCGCGAGGTGGATAGCGCGATTGTGCTGCACAACGCGTCGACGCAATTTGCCGATGGCGGAGAATTCGGCATGGGCGCGGAGATCGGCATCGCGACGGGCCGCTTTCATGCGCGCGGGCCGGTGGGCGTAGAGCAGCTCACCACCTTCAAATATGCCGTGCGCGGCAATGGCCAGATTCCGGCCTCTGTGATGCCGGCCCGGCAAGATACCCCGGCCTTTCCGAGGCAGACAGCCCCTCGTCGCGAGGCGGCCGCCCTGCCGCCGTGGCGATCCATGACCCCGCACTGCGTTCGCGGCTTCTGGATCGCTTTGGAGCTTCGCGCCTCGCAATGACGCGGAGCGGCTCCGTATGAGCGCGACCCTGCCCTGCCGCAACGGACCTGCGCCCTCCGCCAGCGCTTGCTGGCATGCGCGTCGGCCTGCTTGGTGGCTCGTTCAATCCTCCGCATGCGGCGCACCGGCTCATCAGCCTGACCGCGCTCAAGCGCCTTGGCCTGGACCGGGTGTGGTGGATGGTGACGCCCGGAAACCCGCTCAAGGAGCATGGCGGGCTTTCGCCGCTCGCCCGCCGCATCGAGGCGTGCCGGCGGGAATTTAGCCATCCGCGCATCGAGGTCACAGCCTTCGAGGCAGCGCTCGGCACCGCCTATACCGAACGCTCGCTGAGCTTCCTCCGCCGCCGCTTTCCGGCCGTGCAGTTCGTTTGGCTGATGGGGGCGGACAATCTCGCCAGCTTCCACCGCTGGAAGGAGTGGGAGACGATCTTCCGCCTGATGCCCATCGCCGTGGAGGACCGGCCGGGCTGGCGCTACCGGACCTCGTCGCCCGCCGCGGCCAGATTTGCCCGCTTCCGTGTGCCGGAGACACGAGCTGCGGCCCTTCCGGGTCTCGCTCCGCCGGCTTGGTGCTACCTTTCCGGGCCGCTGTCGAAGCTGTCTTCGACCGCCCTTCGCGCTCTGCGGGCTGAAACTGGGTGCAGAGCCAGGCCGTTGCCGCGCCCGAACTTGCTGAGCGCCGCAAAGTTGGCGGGCACAGCGTGGCAGGCAAGGAAACCTCGGTACCCTTGGTGCGGTGCAAACCGCCGATGCGCAAAGCCTGTGAAAACGCGCAAATCCGCGTGTGCATCCGCACACATGGCCTTAGAATCCCAGTGATCTGGACCAAGGGAGAGTAGCCATGGAGCGGTTGCAGCAGAGCGATCTATTCTC
>CAVXDM010000075.1:0-16585 GCA_963760455.1 uncultured Alphaproteobacteria bacterium | reverse complement strand
CAGACCCGAATGGCTATGAAGACCTCGCCGCATATACATATCGCCAGATAGCCGTGTCCTTGGCGCCGGTTACTCTTCAGAATTTCCACATTAGTAGCAATGCGCCGGAAAACTAAATGGCCCGCCGTGGCTCACTTTGAGCCCGCTACCTCGCGTTTGCAGGCCATCGCCTCTCCAGACCCAGCTTAGAAGCCTGGTCTGGCGAACTGCGCGGGGACGGCTTTTCTGGGTGCGGTCCCAGCCTCAGCGTGGACACGAACGATGTCTACGGCATCTGGCGGCATCCGGATAGGCTCGCTCATCCATTACCTTGCGCGCGCCATCGCCAAGGTCGTGTGGGTGTGGATCGGAGGATATCAACAACCCCATCGGCGCTACGACCGGCCTATCGTGGGCATAGAAGTCTGGCGGCATGCCAAGGAAACCGCCAGCCTTCAGTGGAGCGGCTGGCCTACAATACCACGATGGCGCCGTTTTACGGCACGCTGCATCTAACAGGCGACACCACCCGGTGGTGGCGGTGAATCAACGCCATGCCTTGTTTCAGCGGACGTGGACAAAGGTTGACGCCGATACAGCACGCGGGCGACGCCCTGCCCTTGTTCTGCCAAGCCAAGGCCACAAAAAGACTTGCATAGGCGTACTAGGATCAGCGACCGGCGTATAGAAATTCGGGGGGATTTTATGCGGCTTTCTACTTTACGGGCGACTATCGGGCTGACGGCTGTTTTGGGTGCGGTTCCAGCCACCGCGCTGGGCACCCAGGATGTCTACGGCATCTGGCGGCATCCGGGCAACGGCTCGCTCATCCAGATTTACCCTTGCGACGGCGCCATCTGCGCCAAGGTGGTGTGGGTGCTCGATCCTGCAAGCAAGGATATCAACAACCCCGACCCGGCATTACGCGACCGGCCAGTCGTGGGCGTAGAAATCTGGCGGCACGCCAAAGAAACTGCCCGCCTTCAGTGGAGCGGCTCGGCCTACAATCCGCTCGATGGCGCTACGCATTACGGCACGCTGCATCTAACCGGCGACACCACGCTCGTGGTGGAGAGTTGCAATCTTAACGTCATGCCTTGCTTCGAGCTAACGTGGACAAAGGTTGACGCCGTGACGGCGAAGGCGGTTTCCACCATGGTTCTCCAACCCCAGCTTTTCCAACCCAGGGAAGAGCCTGCCCAACCCACGGCTGCACCAGCCGCGGAGAAGACGGCGATTGCAGAGAAACCCAAAGCGCCATCGGCACATAGGGCAAAAAAACAAAAGGCGCGGCCTAAGACTAAAGCAAAAGGCTCAAGCGATCCGCATGGCTATAACGACTTGCCGCATATCCATATCAGATAGCTGTGCTTCACTACCCCAGTTAAGCGGCGGCCGGTATTAACCGCTCAGGCGCTTTGGGGGGCCGCCTCTATGGCAGCCCGGCAGCCTTGCGCACGCAAGCCTTTGCCTCTTCGAACTCGGCCTGGAAGCCAGGCTTGGCGAACAGCGCCACCGCAATCGCGGTGCCGTAGAGCTTGCCCGCCTCCACATCGCTGCGGAAGTGCACGCCCGCAACCATGCGGCTATGCGCGTAATCGTTGATGCGCGCGTAGATCGCGGCCTTCCGCTCCGGCATCATCGCAGCGAGCAGGAAGCCCGTTGTCGCGCCGTAGGTGGAGTGCCCTGAAGGGTAGGAATAGCTGTCGCTTGGCTTCGCCCCGTCAACCGGGTGCAGGGTATTACCTGGAGTTGCAAAGGGCCGGGGGCGGCAGAACGTCGACTTCGCCGCCTCCAGCGACGCCGATTCGTCCTTGCGGCGCTTGAGGAAGAACTCCTCGCAGGGCTTGAGCGCCTCCGCCTCGAACGCAATGCCCGCACCTTCGAGGAACCGGGGGAGCGTCCGCTCCGCGTCGCGCGCCGCGTGCTCCATCTGCTGAGCGTCGCGCGCCCGCTCCAGCGCCGCCAACTCGTCAAGCTCCGCCTTGGTCTCCTCGCAGGTCTCGCACGGCGGCGGCTGCAGCAAGCCCACCAGCGGCTCATCGGACCGGCCCAGACATTCGCCCGCGGACGCGGCGTGCGTCCAAGTCATAGAAAGCGCCCCCGCGAGCAAAACCGCGCCCACACCCACCCTTGCAACCAGTCTCATGCGATAGCCCTCCCTCCGCGGCAGATTACAACTTCTTAGTGCGAACGTTACCCCATCCGCAAGGCGCGTCTTTCGTGCCACAACCGGAGGAATATATCGGCTGCATTAACGGTTGTCCCACCAATTCATACAATCATGGGTTGCTATAGCCGGGGCCGGGCGTTAGGTTTTATCGAAAGTTTTATCTCCGACCCGGGGCTACCAATGATTGTAATTGTCGATGATCGCGAGACCGTCTTGAACGGCTACACATCCTGGTTTTGCCGCGAAGGCGTGTCGGCCACGGGCCTAGCGCCACAGGATTTCCGGCAATGGGTGAACACCGCGCCGGAGCCCGATATCGATGCGGTTGAAGCATTCCTTTTGGGCGATTTTCAGAATCGCGAAGGAGATCCCGATCAAGATCAAATCGCGCTCGGCCGCCGCGGTCATCGCGATGAACGACACGAAGTCCCTGAACGATACGCTGGAGCTGTTCGCGGCCGGCGTGGACGACGTGGTGCGCAAACCCGTGCATGTGCGCGAAATTCTCGCCCGCATCAAGGCTATCAGCCGCCGTCAGCATACCGAAACTCCCGCCTCGCTCTCAGGCCGCATCCGCGTATTCTCCGATGGCCGCGATCCCGAAATCGACGGTCTCCCGCTCCCGCTGCCGCGGCGCGAGCGCCGTATCCTGGAATATTTAATGGCCAACAAGGGACGCCGAGTCACGAAGTCGCAAATCTTCAATTTCGTGTACGGCCTGTTCGACGACGGCATCGACGAGAACGTGATCGAGAGTCCACATCAGCAAGCTGCGCAAGCGGTTGCGCCAACGGCTCGGCACCGATCCAATCGACTCGCAGCGCTTCCTGGGCTACCGGCTCACCCACGAGTGAGCACGGCGCGGGGTACAACCGTCCTGCTCCCCCGCTGCGCTCCTACCCAACCCAACGAAGCTGCGCCCGGAAAGCAGGGTCTATTTCGTGCCCTGCGCCGTTTCCATTGAGTCCGGCAGTGATTCCCGCACGGCCGCGAGGCTGGCTCGCTGCAAGTTGAACGCATGGGGATTTTGCCAAGGCGCGGGAGCATGCCCAGATAGGGCATAAACCGGGCGCATCACGGGTCCGGCGGTCTAGTACGAGGAAGCGCCATGGCCCTCTTCACGAAAAACAAAACCTCAATGCCCGAACCCGGCAAAGCGCTGCCCGGACGCCCCAATCCGATCCCTACCGCCACCTCGCATTTCGTTAACGGCGCACCGCTCAAGGGTCCGTACCCCGATGGAAGCGAGATTGCCATGTTCGGCCTGGGCTGCTTCTGGGGCGCGGAAAAAGGGTTCTGGAGCCTGCCGGGCGTGCTTGTCTCGGCCGTAGGCTATGCCGGCGGCTTCACGCCCAACCCCACCTATGAGGAGATTTGCAGCGGCCAGACCGGCCATGCCGAGGTGGTGCGCGTGGTCTTCGATCCCAAGCGCATCGGCTACAGCGAGCTGCTAAGGGCCTTCTGGGAGGGGCACGATCCGACCCAGCACATGCGCCAGGGCGCCGACGTCGGTACGCAATACCGCTCCGCGATTTACACCTATTCGGAGCGGCAGGCCCAGGAGGCGCGCGCCTCCAAGGCAGGCATTTCAGGCCGCACTCAGCGCACGTGGCTACGGCGAAATCGCTACGGAGATCGTGCCCGCCGGCGAGTTCTATTTCGCGGAAGATTACCACCAGCAATATCTGGCGAAGAACCCGCGCGGCTATTGCGGCCACGGCGGCACCGGCGTGAGCTGCCCCGTTGGGCTGGGCACGGCGCCCGCGGCATCGTGAGGCGAGCGCTGCGGGGCGCGCGGGCTACTTGGGCCGGCGGATTGCTCAACCGGCAGACCTTCGGCGCGGTGGGGCGCGCGAGGCTACTTGACCGTTATCGCGATCTTCCCGGAAGCCAATGCGGGATCGTAAGGGATATGGTTGCCGTCGCCAACAACGAGTTGCAGCGTGTGCTTGCCCGGCGCCAGCGTCAGCTCCGTTTCCGTTTGCCCCTTGCCGAAGTGCTTCACGTGCTCGTCCATCGGCAGCGGCGATTTGGCCTGCTCGCCCTTTGGCAGATCCGCATCGATCAGGATGTGGTGATGCCCGGTCGCAGGCTTGTCCGTTCCAGCGGGCGCGATTTCTACGCCTTCCACACCCATCGCCACCTTGACCGGGCTGCTGACGGTGGCGCCATCCTGCGGCGCGACGAAGAACACCTTCGCATTCTGCGGCCAATGAGATTGGGAAGTTTCGGCGCTCGCCATGGACGGCACAAACAGGCAAAGGGCAGTACAGGCGATAAGTCCCTAGTACGCCCCGCAGGAAGTCCTGCCCCACATGCGGCAGGCACGGAATGGACTTCCTGCGGATCAGGCGTACTAGCAAACTATTGCTTCTAGTACAGCTTTATCCGAGGCAAGTTCGCTTGCGAGCCCTCGGCGAATGGGGTGCGAACTTGCCTCGGGCTGTACTAGTGGCCTATATCGGCTAAAATGAGCAGTTCCGACTTGGTCTTTTTCGCCGTGGCAAAACCAGACGGCTTGACTGTACGTCCAGTACAGCCTGCGCCGTCTGGCTTCACCACGTCAAAAAATCCCGGCGTCATAACTATTCATTTTAGCCGATACAGGCCACTAGCGTTTCATGAAATCCCCGCTGGCCGATGCGTGTCTATTCCGCTTCTCAAATGGAAGGCGCTTCCAGCGGAATTCAAGCAGGCCGGAGCCTAAAATCCCCGTGATGCCAGCGCGACCATGACCGCGGCGGCGCGGCCGGTGAACTGGCCCGCCGCCTCCCAGTCGCGGAGGCTTGCGGGAGCGAAGTAGCAGAGGGCCACGCTGCCGGCCAGCGCACCCCACACGATGCACAGTGCCAGCGTCTGGCGCCAATTCCCGAACCGGCTTCGCAGCTTGACCATCCAGAGACGCACCGCAAAAGACGCACCGCAAAAATCCCCGCCATTACGGAGGATTACAGGCTGGAGCGCAAGCAAGGCACGCCGGTAGGCTTAATAGGTGGTAATTTTCACTTCTAAGCCACTACCGGTTGTGCTAGCCTTTTCGCGTTCTGCTTCTGTTCAGGTAGGGTTGGCTATGTTTTACAATTGGTTGGCAGGCGGGACTGGATTGCTATCCGCGCGGGCCGGGGGGCGCCCACGAATATTTCTTTTCTTCCACGGGCTCGGGAAGCGCCGCCAGACAAATAGCGGCTCAAGGCTGCCTCGGGCAGCTTCTGCCCTGCTCCGCTCCGTGGTTTCTCCGACTCATGCAAACGGTCATAAGTTTTGACCCTTCCGCAGCCTCGTCCCATCATCGCGAGACCGCCTTGGCGGCCGTGGCGATCCAGAATTAGCGTTGCAATTCCGGCTCCTGGATTGCTTCGGGGCTTCACCCCTCGCATGACGGAAGCGGTCAGAACTCACGGCCGCCGGTACTACATTTCATGGGTATCGTTTTGCCTGAAGGCCCTTTGCCGCCGGAAGGTATCGCCCGCACTTTCGCTTCTCCCGGCCGTGGTTATCGCCAACCGTCAAACTTCGCCGCAATCTCCGGCTGGCCGTCACGCTGCCCATGAATGAAAACCTGCTTGTTCTCGCGATCCTGGGCCTATTTTTCGCGGGCATCGTCAAGGGCGCTACCGGCATTGGCTATTCCTCCTGTGCCCTTCCATTTCTGGCCGCCGCCCTCGATCTGAAGGCCGCCATCGTCCTGCTCGTGGTGCCGGCCATGGCCAGCAACGCCGCCGTCCTGATGACCACCGGCTCGCTCTCCACAGCGCTGAAGAGATTTTGGCCATTCTATATCGCCACCCTGCCCGGCATCCTAGCCGGCACCGCCCTGCTCGCCTTGGTGGACAAGCGCATCCCAGCGCAGATCCTGGGCATTATCGTTTCCGCCTACGCGATACAGGCCTGGCTCAAGCCAGCCTTTACGCTGCAGCCGGGACTGGCTCGGGCGGTCCAGGTTCCGGTTGGGCTTATTAATGGCCTGCTCACGGGCCTCACGGGATCGCAGGTCATGCCGCTCTTGCCCTACATGATGTCGCTAAAGCTCGAAACGGAGCTGTTCGTTCAAGCCGTCAACATCGCGGTCGTGATCGCCTCCGCATTCCTTGGACTTGGGCTGTGGGTCACGGGCACAATGTCCGCGCCCGGACTCGGCTTGTCCATCCTCGCCGTGGCGCCGGCACTTGCAGGGGTTCAGTTCGGGTCCTGGGCGAGACGGCATATCCCCGCGGAGCGCTTCCGCTCCATCGTGCTCGCCGTCCTCCTGTTTATCGGGATATCGCTTCTTGTCCGCGCATAGCAAGGCCGACCCAGTGACCAAAACGGCAGCCCGCCGCCCTGATCGATGCAGTGCCCTGAATGCCGGCTTCGATGGAAGCCTGAGTTCCCTGATAAGCGTGCTGAACTGCCAGCAGCCGAACTCACACGAAATACGGTTGAGTGCTTCTCCGGCCGTCATCCCGGAAGCCGCTTGCGGCTATCCGGGATCGCAAAAGGCGCCGGTGTCCGTAGCGCTCCCGGCGACCGGCAAAGCCGGTACCGGGATAAAGGGCGTCGCGGCTTAACGCGCGCGCAGGATCGAGCGGCCGGCATAGACCGCGGTATCGCCCAGCTCTTCCTCGATGCGAATGAGCTGGTTGTACTTCGCGATGCGATCCGAGCGCGACATCGAGCCGGTCTTGATCTGGCCCGCGTTCGTGGCGACCGCAAAGTCGGCGATGGTCGAATCTTCGGTTTCGCCGGAGCGGTGCGAAATCACCGACTTGAAGGCCGCGCGATGGGCCATATCGACCGCGTCGAGCGTCTCGGAGAGCGAGCCGATCTGGTTCAACTTGATGAGGATGGCGTTGGCGGCGCGCGTCCTCGATGCCTTTGGCAAGGCGCTTCGGGTTGGTCACGAACAGGTCGTCGCCGACGAGGTTGATCTTGGACCCGAGCTTTTCGGTGATGGCCTTCCAGCCCTCCCAATCGTCCTCGGCCATGCCGTCCTCAATGGAGATAATCGGATAGCGGGTCACGAGATCGGCATAGAAGTCGACCATTTGGCCAGAGTCGAGGCTCTTGCCTTCGCCCTTAAGCTCGTACTTGCCGTTGGCGAAGAACTCGGTCGAAGCAGGGTCGAGCGCGATGGCCACGTCCTCGCCCGGCTTGTAGCCCGCCTTCTCGATGGCACGCACGACGAAGGTCAGCGCCTCGTCGGCGGACTTGAGATTCGGCGCAAAACCGCCCTCGTCGCCAACATTGGTGCTGTGCCCGCCGTCCTTCAGGAGTTTCTTCAGCGTGTGGAAAATTTCCGCGCCCCAGCGGACGGCCTCGGCGAGCGTCGGCGCGCCAAGCGGCGAGATCATGAATTCTTGAATATCGATGGGATTATCGGCATGGGCGCCGCCGTTGATGATGTTCATCATCGGCACGGGCATCACCCGCGCGTTCACGCCGCCGAGATAGCGGTAGAGCGGCAGGTCGAGCGACTGGCTCGCGGCTTTTGCGACCGCCAGCGATACGCCCAGGATCGCGTTGGCGCCCAGCCGGCTCTTGTTGTCCGTGCCGTCCAGCATCAGGAGCGCGTTGTCGACCCGCCGCTGCTCCTCGGCCTCCATGCCTTGCAGCGCGTCGAATATCTCGCCATTCACCGCGTCGACAGCCTGCTGCACGCCCTTGCCCAGGAAGCGGCTGCCGCCGTCGCGTTTCTCGATTGCCTCATGCGCGCCGGTCGAGGCGCCCGACGGCACCGCGGCGCGGCCTTGGGAGCCATCCTCCAGCACCACGTCCACCTCGACGGTTGGATTGCCGCGGCTATCGAGAATTTCGCGGCCAATGATATCGGCAATAGCGGTCATGAGCGCACCTCATCGAGCTTACAGAGAAGATTGGGAAGTCACCGCCGTCTTAAAGGACTTCGCGCGGCCCGGCCAAGAGGCTTACATCCTGAAACATGAGTTTGACACCGAAAGATGATGCGGCAAAGGCGCTCGTCCTGCTCTCCGGCGGTCAGGATTCCGCTGTGTGCTTGGCCTGGGCGCTGACCCGCTACAGCCATGTCGAGACCTTAGGTTTTGCTTACGGCCAGCGGCACAGCGTTGAGCTTGAATGCCGCCCGAAGCTCCGCGAGGCCATCGCCGCCGCCTTCCCTGAATGGCGGGAGCGGCTCGGCCCCGACCACATGCTCGACCTCTCCGTCCTTGGCGAGGTGAGCGAAACCGCGCTCACGAGCGAGGCAGAAATCGCGATTGGCGCCAACGGCTTGCCCAACACCTTCGTGCCCGGCCGCAACCTGCTGTTCTTCACGCTGGCCGCCGCGCTGGCCTTCCGGCGGGGCATCCGCGACCTCGTTGGCGGCATGTGCGAGACCGATTATTCCGGCTACCCCGACTGCCGGAGCGAGACGCTTGCCGCCCTGAACGATGCGATCGATCTGGGAACTGAGGAGCGTTTCCGGCTTCTCACCCCGCTGATGTGGCGGACAAAGGCCGAGACGTGGGCGATGACCCATGCGCTGGGCGGCGCGGCCCTCGTGGACATCGTCGCGGAGCACACGCACACTTGCTACAAAGGCGACCGCGAGCACGCCCACGATTGGGGCTATGGCTGCGGCGCCTGCCCTGCCTGCGAGCTTCGCGCGAAAGGCTACCGCGAGTGGCGGCAGAGCGCGGCGGCACCGGGCTAACGATGTACACGGTCAAGGAAATCTTCTCGACGCTGCAGGGCGAGGGCGCGCATACGGGCCGCGCCGCGGTGTTCCTGCGCTTTGCCGGCTGCAACCTCTGGACCGGACTTGAGCGGAACCGCGAGGGCGCCGCATGCCGGTTTTGCGATACGGATTTCATCGGCACAGATGGGCCGGGCGGCGGCAAATTCGCGGATGCAGTGGCGCTGGCCTTTGCAGTGGCCAAATGCTGGGATGCGGCGGTTGCAGGTCCCCGCTCACCCCTGCCTCTCTCCCGCGAGGGGAGAGGGGATGCGCTCCAGGCACCGGGCACAGCCCCGCAACTAGCACGACCCACCCCCTCTCCCCTCGCGGGAGTGGGCCGGGGTGAGGGGGGGCGAACTGCAAACCCCTACGCCGTATGCACCGGCGGCGAACCCCTCCTCCAGCTCGACACCCCGCTGATCGAAGCGCTGCACGCCTGCGGCTTCGAGGTCGCCATCGAAACCAACGGAACCCAGCCCGCAGCCCCCGGCATCGACTGGATTTGCGTGAGCCCCAAGGCCGATGCGCCGCTTGTCCTGACCTCGGGCGACGAGCTGAAGCTCGTCTTCCCGCAGGACGGCGCCCAGCCATCCCGCTTCGAACACCTTGACTTCCGCCACTTTTTCCTCCAGCCGATGGACGGCCCGGACGTGCGGGCGAACACGATGGCCGCGGCGCGCTACTGCCTGAGCCATCCCCGCTGGCGCCTGTCGCTGCAAACCCATAAATTGATCGGCCTGCCCTAAGTCCATGATGCGTATCTACAAAGAGTTCACCTTCGAGGCAGGCCTTTTCCTGCCGTCAGGCCCGGCGGGCGATCCCAACGCGCGGCTCCATGGCAACTCCTTCGTGGTGCGCGTGGGCGTGGAGGGCGAGCCTGACCCTGAAACCGGGCTTATCGTGCATTTCGACGCGCTTTCGGGGCTGCTCGCCGGGCTAAAGGATAAGCTCGACCACCGGCTTTTGAACGAGGTCGAAGGCTTGGCGATACCGTCGCTTGAGCGCATGGCCGGCTGGATTTGGCGCGAACTGGCCCCCGAATTACCTGGGCTCGCCGAGGTGCATGTGTCGCGCCCAACCTGCCGCGAAGGCTGCATTTATACCGGCCCGGAGAAGCGATAGGCGCCCTTCCGCAACCCTCGCTCAAGCGCCGCGGAACAAGATCGAAGGCCTCTGGCTTTCGACATATCAACACAGTTCGGGGAAGCAGTCATGACATCCGGGATCAATCGAAGGCAGATCGTGCGCGCGGCATCGGGATTGCTGGTAGTGGGCGGAGCGGCGGGTCTGCTGGGACCTTCGCTTGCGATTGCCGGAGAGAACACGAAGCCCGAGGAAAAAATGGAGGACGTGACCCCGCCGGAAGACCTGATGCGCGAGCATGGGCTACTGAACCGGCTCCTACTGATCTACGAAGCCGCGATGCAAAAATTCGCCAGCAACGAGAGTTTCGATCCGTCCATTCTCTCCAAATCGGCCCAAACGGTGCGCGATTTCATCGAGAACTATCACGAGATTAACGAGGAAAATCATCTGTTTCCGCGTTTCCGGAAGGCGGGCAAGCTCAACCGTCTCGTCGATATCCTTTTTCAGCAGCATTTGGCTGGACGCCGCGTCACCGAAACGATCTTGCGCCTTGCCCCGGCAAGCGGCACGGCGGGCGAGAGCCGTGCGCAAGCGGTCGCCGCCATGCAGGCTTTTATCGGGATGTACCGCCCGCACGAAGCCCGCGAGGATACGGTCCTGTTCCCGGCGCTTAGAAGCGTCGTGACCGCCAGCGAGTTCGACGCCATGGGGGAAGACTTCGAGAAGGACGAGAGGCGGAAATTCGGCGAAGACGGTTTCGAAAAAGCCGTGAGCCAAGTGGCAAGCCTCGAAGAAGCCATCGGCATTGCCGATTTGGCAAAATTCACCCCCGCCGGTTGACTTTCACAGCCCCGCAAAACATAGCAAGCGGGCAGCTACAACTGACAGGCGGGGCCGTGGCCAATCCAGCGGGAAAGCGATATCTCTCCGGGCTTTCGAGGAGCACCTACCTGCTCGCCCTCGCGAGCTTCTTCTCCGATATCTCGACCGAGATGCTTTACCCGGTCCTGCCGGTGTTTCTCACGCAGACGCTCGCGGCCAGCGGCAGCATCGTGGGCCTGGTGGACGGCTTCGCGCAGGCGCTGCAGAACATCGTGCAGGGCTTTTCCGGCGCACTATCGGACAAGCTGCAGAGGCGCAAGCCCATAGCGCTCTTCGGTTATTTTCTCTCGGCGATCTCCAAGCCGATGATGGGGCTATCCGGCGCCTGGCCGCAGCTCTTCGCCGCCCGCTCGCTGGACCGGCTGGGCGCCGGCATCAGGGGGGCGCCTCGCGATGCGCTCCTGGCCGCGTCGGCGGATGAGGAGCACCGCGGCAAGGCCTTCGGGCTCGAAGGCTTCGGCGACAACGCCGGCGCGTTTGTGGGACCGCTGATTGCGGTGCTGCTGCTCTACGCGCTGCACGCCGATATGCGCAGCATCTTCTACCTGGCACTCATCCCCGGGCTGCTCGCGTTTTGCATGGTTCTCCTGGTCAAGGAAGGCCGGGCGCACGGCGCGACGAAAGCCAAAATCGACATAAGCTTCGGCCAATTCCCCCGCGTCTACTGGCGGTATCTGCTGGCTACGGCGCTGTTCGGGCTCGGCAATTCCAGCAATGCCTTCCTGATCCTGCGCACCCAGGATATCGACAGCTCCCTGCAAACCACGATCCTGATCTATGCCGCGTTCAACCTCGTGGCGGCGCTGATTTCCTATCCCGCCGGCCACCTTTCCGACAGACTGGGCCGCCGCGGCGTTCTGCTGGCCGCGATCGCAATTTTCACGGCCGCCTATCTGGGCTTCGCCCTTACCCAAAATATCGCCGTCATCGCCGTGCTGTTCCTGGTCTACGGCCTCTACCAAGGCATGTTCCGGGCCGTTGGCAAGGCGCTCGCCGCGGACCTCGTCCCGGTGCATTTGCGGGCGAGCGGCGTTGGCTGGTACAGCACCACCTACGGGCTGTTGCAGCTCTTCGCGAGCCTCGCCGCCGGATTGCTTTGGGACCGGGTTGGGCATCAAAGCGTGTTCCTATACGGCGCGGCCAGCGGGGTGCTGGGCTTCTTCGCGGTGCTCGTTCTGATCCCGGCCAGCAAAAAGCGCTAAAGCGTTTTCGCTCTGTCTGAGTTGTGCGTGGGTTTCAACCAAGGGCCGCCGCCAGGGCGTTTCGTGAGGATATAGCGTCCTCCCCCTTTTCCAACCAACGCCGCCAGCCACGCGGCGCCGGCAGCGCGCAGGACTGGGCTTTTCATTCTCTCATTTACAGCTCACGCTAAGCTGGATAGACTGCATTTCCAAAAATGGGCGCTCTTTGAGAAACATTTGCTGGACATGGCTATGCTCGACAATATGGATATCAAGATCCTTACCATCCTGCAGGAAGACAGCACGCTTCCGGTAGCCGAAATCGGCAAGAAAGTCGGGCTTTCCACGACGCCCTGCTGGCGGCGCATCCAGAAGCTTGAGCAGGACGGGATTATCGAGCGCAGGGTGGCGCTGCTCAATCCCAAGAGCGTGGGCGCGGGCGTTACCGTGTTCGTCGCGATTACGACCAACCAACACAACGCGCCCTGGCTTGAGCGATTCAATGCGGTGGTGCGCAATTTTCCGGAAATCGTCGAAGCCTACCGCATGAGCGGCCAGGTCGATTACATGCTGCGCGTGGTTGTTCCGGATATCGAGAGCTACGACCGCTTCTACAAAGCCTTCATCGGCCAGATGGAGCTTACCGACGTCAGCTCCAGTTTCGCCATGGAGCAGATCAAGTTCACCACCGCCCTGCCCCTCACCTTCGCCAGCACCGCCTCGGCCAAGCGGGTACGCGAGGAAGCTTGACGGGGACCACAAAAACGCCGTTCCTGAAACCATGACGAATGCAAGCAAACATGCGGTGCGGCCTGAATGGCGCAACGCCCGGAGGGTCGCGGTCAAGATCGGATCGGCGCTGCTCACCGACGGCGCCAACGGCACGCTGAAACAGGCCTGGCTCGAAGCCATCGCCGAGGACGTGGCGGCGCTCCGCCGCGAGGGCCGCGACGTGATCCTGGTTTCTTCGGGTGCGATTGCTCTGGGCCGTGGCGCGCTGGGCCTGCCGAAAGGGCCGCTCCGGCTGGAGGAGGCGCAAGCCGCCGCCTCGGTGGGGCAGATTACGCTTGCCCATGCCTACCAGGCGGTTTTTCGCGAGCCGTGGGCTGACGGCGGCGCAGATCCTGGTCACGCCGGGCGACACCGAGGAGCGCCGGCGCTATCTCAACGCGCGCAACACCGTCGAGACGCTGTTCAAGCTGGGCGCGATCCCCGTCGTGAACGAGAACGACACGGTGGCCACGACCGAAATCCGCTATGGCGACAACGACAGGCTCGCCGCGCGCGTCGCCACCATGGTCACGGCGGATTGCCTCGTGCTGCTATCCGACATCGACGGGCTTTACACCGCGCCGCCCGCGCAAAATCCGGACGCCAAGCGCCTGGAGGTCGTGACCGCGATCACGCCCAAGATCGAGGCGATGGCGGGCGACGTTGGCTCCGAGCTTTCGCGCGGCGGCATGGTCACGAAGCTCGCCGCGGCCAAGATCGCCGTCTCGGCGGGCACGCACATGGTGATTGCGTCGGGCAAGGGTTTGCATCCGCTTCGGGCCCTGAGCGAAGGCGCGCCCTGCACCTGGTTCCTCGCGGCGGCGAACCCGGTGACGGCGCGCAAGCGCTGGATCGCCGGGACGCTTGAGCCGAAGGGCGTGATCGTTATCGACGACGGCGCGCGCGTGGCGCTGCAGTCCGGCCGCAGCCTCTTGCCGGCCGGCGTCATAAGTGTCAGCGGACAATTCGACCGCGGCGAGGCCGTCATCATTCGCGACGAGTCCGGCGGCGAGGTTGGCCGGGGCCTGATCGGCTATAACGCGAAGGAAACCGCCCAAATCGCGGGCCGCAATTCCATGGAAATCGCTGGCGTGCTTGGTTATGCTGGCCGCGCCGCCCTATCCACCGCGACGACATGGCACTGCTTCGCGATCTTGGCTGAGTAAGGCGCATTTCAACGGTTGCTCCAATGAACACCAAAACCCGCTCGAAGCTCAGCGAAGACCTGCTCGCGATTGGCCAGGAGGCGAAGGCCGCCGCGCGCGTGCTGGCCCTGGCATCTACGGAGCAGAAGGATCGCGGCTCTGCGCGCCGCCGCCGCCGCCTTGCGCGAAGGGTTGCCGCACATTCTCGAAACGAACGCCTCCGACCGCAAGGCAGCCGAAGCCGCCGGCCGGCCCGCCTCCTTCATCGACCGGCTCACGCTGACCGAAGCCCGCGTGGAAGCCATGGCGCGCGGGCTCGAAGAAATCGCCGCACTGCCCGACCCCGTTGGCAGCGTGATCGCCTCATGGGAGCGGCCGAACGGGCTCAAGATTTCGCGCATCCGCGTTCCCCTGGGCGTGATCGGCATGATCTATGAAAGCCGGCCGAACGTGACCGCCGACGCGGGCGGGCTGTGCCTCAAGTCGGGCAACGCCGCGATCCTGCGCGGCGGCTCGGAATGCTTCGAGAGCAACCGCGCCATCCACGCCTGTCTCGTTGAGGGGCTTGTGGAGGCCGGGCTGCCTGGAACCGCGATCCAGCTCATCGCGACGACAGACCGCGAAGCCGTTGGGCTCATGCTTGAAGGGCTTAGGCGGCGCCATCGATGTGATCGTGCCGCGCGGCGGCAAGAGCCTGGTGGAACGCGTGCAGAAAGAGGCGCGCGTTCCGGTGTTCGCGCATCTCGAAGGCATCTGCCATGTCTATGTGGACAAGGCCGCCGATCTCGATATGGCGCGCGCCATCGTGCTCAACGCCAAGATGCGCCGGACCGGCATTTGCGGCGCGGCCGAGACGCTGCTCGTCGATGAGGCTGACGCCGGGCGGCTGTTGCAGCCGCTTGTGCAGGCGCTGCTCGATGCCGGCTGCGAGGTGCGTGGCGACGCCGCGGCGTGCGCCATCGACCCGCGCGTCCGCGAGGCCACGGAAGCCGATTGGCACACGGAATATCTGGACGCGATCATTTCCGTGAAGCTCGTGGCGGGCGTGCGCGGCGCCATGGAGCACATCGCCAAATACGGCTCGCAGCATACGGACTCGATCGTCACCGAGGACACCGCCACGGCGGAGACCTTCCTGCGCGAAGTCGACAGCGCCATTGTGCTGCACAACGCGTCGACGCAATTCGCCGATGGCGGCGAATTCGGCATGGGCGCGGAGATCGGCATCGCGACGGGCCGGTTCCATGCGCGCGGGCCTGTCGGCGTCGAGCAGCTCACCACCTTCAAATATGCCGTGCGCGGCAATGGCCAGATCCGGCCTCTGCTGATGCGGCCCGGCAAGATACCCGGGCCTTTCCGAGGCAACAGCCCCCGTCGCGAGGCGGCCCCCTGCCGCCGTGGCGATCCATGACCCCGCACTGCGTTCGCGGCTTCTGGATTGCTTCGGAGCTTCGCGCCTCGCAATGACGCGGAGCGGCTCCGTATGAGCGCACCCTGCCCCGCCGCAACGGATCTGCGTCCGCCGCCAGCGCTTGCCGGGATGCGGATCGGCCTGCTCGGCGGCTCGTTCAATCCTCCGCACGCGGCGCACAGGCTCATCAGCCTGACCGCGCTTAAGCGCCTTGGCGCTGGACCGGGTCTGGTGGATGGTGACGCCCGGAAATCCGCTCAAGGAGCATGGCGGGCTGCCGCCGCTCGCCCATCGCATCGAGGCGTTCCGGCGGGATTCAGCCATCCGCGCATCAAGATTACCGCGTTCGAGGCGCGCATCGGCACCGCCTATACCGAGCGGTCGCTGAGCTTCCTGCGGCGCCGCTTTCCCGGCGTGCATTTCGTCTGGCTGATGGGGGCGGACAATCTCGCGAGCTTCCACCGCTGGAAGGAGTGGGAGACGGATTTTCCGCCTGATGCCCATCGCGGCCGAGGACCGCCCGGCATGGCGCTACAAAGCGACTCCCTCCCCCGCCGCTGGCAGGTTCACCCGCTTCCGCATCCCGGAGACACGAGCCGCCGCACTCGCGAGCCTCGATCCGCCGGCGTGGTGCTATCTTTCCGGGCCGCTGTCGAAACTGTCCTCAACAGCGCTTCGTGCTCTGCGAGCTGAACTGGGTGCAAAGCCAGGCGATCCGGTGCCTGAACTTGCTGAGCGCCGCAAAGTTGGTGGGCACAGCGTGGTAGGCGAAGAAACCCCGGTACCCTTGGTGCGGTGCGAACCGCCGATGCGCAAAGCCTGTGAAAACGCGCAAATCCGCGTGTGCATCCGCACACATGGCCTTAGAACTCCCAGTGATCTCGGACCAAGGGAGAGTTGCCATGGAGCGGTTGCAGCAGAGCGATCTATTCTCGGCCCCGTCGCAGGGCGATCTCTTCGGCGCGCCGCCGCCCGTGAGCTACGCGCCGAAACCCGAGACGATGCGGCGGAAGATGCTTGCGATGCTTGGCCTACTCCGGGGCGCGGAGGAGTGCCCCTGGAGCGAATACGAGCGGCCGGGGCTGAACAAGGCGAACTTCCCGCGGATGGCGGATTGGCTACCGGAGGAGGAAGCCCGCGGCGTTGCGGCGCGAGTTTGCGGCGGAGGTGGCGCGGCTGGAGGCGGCCGGGCGTTGACGGTTACGCGCGGCTTCGCCGGCGCCTGCACGTTAATGGATCGTTCGCTTTGCGTAAGCGCCGATTTTGCTTAATGCGGGTATGGTT
>CAVXDM010000074.1:0-20992 GCA_963760455.1 uncultured Alphaproteobacteria bacterium | reverse complement strand
CGGGTACGCGAGGAAGCTTGACGGGCGCCAAAAAACACCGTTCCTGAAACCATGACGAATGCAAGCAAACATGCGGTGCGGCTTGAATGGAGCAACGCCCGGAGGGTCGCGGTCAAGATCGGATCGGCGCTGCTCACGGACGGCGCCAACGGCAACGCTGAAACAGGCCTGGCTCGAAGCCATCGCCGAGGATGTGGCGGCACTCCGCCGCGAGGGCCGCGACGTGATCCTGGTTTCTTTCGGGTGCAATCGCGCTCGGCCGCGGCGCGCTCGGGCTTCCGAAAGGGCCGCTCCGCCTGGAGGAGGCGCAAGCCGCCGCCTCGGTGGGGCAGATCTACGCTTGCCCATGCCTACCAGGCGGTCTTCGCCAGCCGTGGGCTTACGGCGGCCCAGATCCTGGTCACGCCGGGCGACACCGAGGAGCGCCGGCGCTATCTCAACGCGCGCAATACCGTCGAGACGCTGTTCAAGCTGGGCGCGATCCCCGTCGTGAACGAGAACGACACGGTGGCCACGACCGAAATCCGCTATGGCGACAACGACAGGCTCGCCGCGCGCGTCGCCACCATGGTCACGGCCGATTGCCTCGTGCTGCTCTCCGACATCGACGGACTTTACACCGCGCCGCCCGCGCAAAATCCGGACGCCAAGCGCCTGGACGTCGTGACCGCGATCACGCCCAAGATCGAGGCGATGGCGGGCGACGTTGGCTCCGAGCTGTCGCGCGGCGGCATGGTGACGAAGCTCGCGGCGGCCAAGATCGCCGTCACCGCCGGCACGCATATGGTGATCGCCTCGGGCAAGGAGCTGCATCCGCTGAAGGCCCTGAGCGAGGGGGCGCCCTGCACCTGGTTCCTCGCGGCGGCCAACCCGGTGACGGCCCGCAAGCGCTGGATCGCTGGCACGCTTGAGCCCAAGGGCGTGGTCGTGATCGACGATGGCGCGCGCGCGGCGCTGCAGTTGGGCCGCAGCCTGTTGCCGGCCGGGGTCAAGAGCGTCAGCGGAGAGTTCGGCCGCGGCGAGGCCGTCATCATCCGCGACGAGTCCGGCGGCGAAGTTGGCCGCGGCCTGATCGGCTATAGCGCGAAGGAAACCGCCCAGATCGCGGGCCGCAATTCCATGGAAATCGTGAGCGTGCTTGGTTATGCTGGGCGCGCCGCGCTGATCCATCGCGACGACATGGCGCTGCTTCGCGATCTTGGCTGAGTTCGCAAAAGGGGCCTTCCCAGTGTTGCGAGAATACTTGGCGAAAACGGAAAACTCTAGGCTGACATTCGTTGGCCTGCCAGGGAATGACTGATTAGGCTCAAGGCGCATTTCAACGGTTGCTCCAATGAACACCAAAACCCGCTCGAAGCTCAGCGAAGACCTGCTCGCGATTGGCCAGCAGGCGAAGGCCGCCGCGCACGTGCTGGCCCTCGCCTCTGCTGAGCAGAAGGACCGCGGCTTGCGCGCCGCCGCCGCCGCCTTGCGCGCAAGCGTTGGGCACATTCTCGAAACGAACGCCTCCGACCGCAAGGCAGCCGAGGCCGCCGGCAGGCCCGGCTCGTTCATCGACCGGCTCACGCTCACCGAAGCCCGTGTGGAGGCCATGGCGCGGGGGCTCGAAGAGATAGCGGCCCTGCCCGATCCCGTGGGCAGCGCGATCGCGTCCTGGGAGCGGCCGAACGGGCTCAAGATCTCGCGCGTCCGCGTGCCGCTCGGCGTGATCGGCATGATCTACGAAAGCCGGCCGAACGTGACCGCGGACGCGGGCGGGCTTTGCGTCAAATCCGGCAATGCCGCGATCCTGCGTGGCGGCTCGGAATGCTTCGAGAGTAACCGCGCCATCCACGCCTGCCTCGTTCAGGGGCTTGAAGAGGCGGGGTTGCCTGGGACCGCGGTCCAGCTTGTCGCGACCACCGACCGCGATGCGGTGGGGCTGATGCTCGAAGGGCTTGGCGGCGCCATCGACGTGATCGTGCCGCGCGGCGGCAAGAGCCTCGTGGAGCGCGTGCAAAAAGAGGCGCGCGTGCCGGTCTTCGCGCATCTCGAAGGCATCTGCCATGTCTATGTGGACCAGGCGGCCGACCTCGATATGGCGCGCGCCATCGTGCTGAACGCCAAGATGCGGCGCACCGGAATTTGCGGCTCGGCCGAGACCTTGCTGGTCGATGAGGCTGGCGCGGGGCGGCTGCTGGCGCCGCTGGTGAAGGCGCTGCTCGATGCGGCTTGCGAGGTGCGCGGCGACGCTGCAACCCGCGCCGTCGACGCCCGCGTCCGCGAGGCCACGGAAACCGATTGGCACACGGAATATCTGGACGCCATCATTTCCGTGAAGCTCGTGGCCGGCGTGCGCGGCGCCATGGAGCACATCGCCAAATACGGCTCGCAGCATACGGATTCGATCGTCACGGCGGACACCGTCACGGCCGAGACGTTCCTGCGCGAGGTGGATAGCGCTATTGTGCTGCACAACGCGTCGACGCAGTTTGCCGATGGCGGAGAATTCGGCATGGGCGCGGAGATCGGCATCGCGACGGGGCGGTTTCATGCGCGCGGGCCTGTGGGCGTAGAGCAGCTCACCACCTTCAAATATGCCGTGCGCGGCAATGGCCAGATCCGGCCTCTGTGATGCGGCCCGGCAAGATACCCGGCCTTTCCGAGGCAACAGCCCTCGTCGCGAGGCGGCCCCCTGCCGCCGTGGCGATCCATGACCCCGCACTGCGTTCGCGGCTTCTGGATTGCTTCGGAGCTTCGCGCCTCGCAATGACGCGGAGCGGCTCCGTATGAGCGCACCCTGCCCTGCCGCAACGGACCTGCGCCCTCCGCCAGCGCTTGCTGGCATGCGCGTCGGCCTGCTCGGCGGCTCGTTCAATCCTCCGCATGCGGCGCACCGGCTCATCAGCCTGACCGCGCTCAAGCGCCTTGGCCTGGACCGGGTGTGGTGGATGGTGACGCCCGGAAACCCGCTCAAGGAGCATGGCGGGCTTTCGCCGCTCGCCCGCCGCATCGAGGCGTGCCGGCGGGAATCTAGCCATCCGCGCATCGAGGTCACAGCCTTCGAGGCAGCGCTCGGCACCGCCTATACCGAACGCTCGCTGAGCTTCCTCCGCCGCCGCTTTCCGGCCGTGCAGTTCGTTTGGCTGATGGGGGCGGACAATCTCGCCAGCTTCCACCGCTGGAAGGAGTGGGAGACGATCTTCCGCCTGATGCCCATCGCCGTGGAGGACCGGCCGGGCTGGCGCTACCGGGCACTCTCGTCGCCCGCCGCGGCCAGATTCGCCCGCTTCCGTGTGCCGGAGACACGAGCCGCGGCCCTTCCGGGTCTCGCTCCGCCGGCTTGGTGCTACCTTTCCGGGCCGCTGTCGAAGCTGTCTTCGACCGCCCTTCGTGCTCTGCGGGCTGAAACTGGGTGCAAAGCCAGGCGATCTGGTGCCTGAACTTGCTGAGCGCCGCAAAGTTGGCGGGCACAGCGTGGTAGGCGAACGTACCCTTGGTGCGGTGCAAACCGCCGATGCGCAAAGCCTGTGAAAACGCGCAAATCCGCGTGTGCATCCGCACACATGGCCTTAGAATCCCAGTGATTCGGACCAAGGGAGAGTCGCCATGGAGCGGTTGCAGCAGAGCGATCTATTCTCGGCCCCGTCGCAGGGCGATCTCTTCGGCGCGCCGCCGCCCGTGAGCTACGCGCCGAAACCCGGGACGGTGCGGCGGAAGATGCTTGCGATGCTTGGCCAACTCCGGGGCGCGGAGGGGTGCCCCTGGAGCGAATACGAGCTGGGGCTGAACAAGGCGAACTTCCCGCGGATGGCGAATTGGCTGCCGGAGGAGGAAGCCGCGGCGTTGCGGCGCGAGTTTGCGGCGGAGGTGGCGCGGCTGGAGGCGGCCGGGCGCTGACGGTTACGCGCGGCTTCGCCGGCGCCTGCGCCTTAATGGATCGTTCGCTTTGCGTAAGCGCCGATTTTGCTTAATGCGGGTATGGTAAACGCACGCAGCCGATGCATTATTCGCGCGCATTTTTGCGAAATTTTTCGCGTTTCGGGTCGATTTCTGCGTTTCTAGAATCCGGTTAAATATACGGACAGACCCGAAGTTAACCAGGAAGCGCGCCCGCCATGGTAATTTTTATTGCGCCACATCAGCGACTTATGCGCTAAAAATGCCTTTAACGATTCCTCAAAACACTTCTGCTATATTGTCTCAACATCGAAAAGGGCCGCAAATAGCCCACCAACAGGTTAACGGATGCTGCCCGCCGCCCGGGCTGCGCCTTGACGCCCCCCAGGATAAGATGCTGATGATTGAGCGACATACACCCACCTGGCATTGACAAGGCCGCCGCAAAATGTCCCACAACACCTTCGGCCACATGTTCCGCGTTACAACCTGGGGCGAGAGCCACGGCCCAGCAATCGGCTGCGTGATCGACGGCTGCCCGCCGCGCATTCCGCTGACCGAGGCCGATATCCAGCCCTATCTCGACAAGCGCCGGCCGGGGCAATCGCGCTTCACGACGCAGCGCCAGGAGGCCGACCGGGTGAAGATCCTGTCGGGCGTGTTCCCGGACGAGGCCGGCGTCCAGGTCACAACGGGCACGCCGATTTCGCTCGCGATCGAGAACGAGGACCAGCGCTCCAAGGACTATTCGGAGATCAAAGACAAATTCCGTCCCGGCCACGCCGACTACACCTATCTCACGAAATACGGCATCCGCGATTTCCGGGGCGGCGGGCGCTCCTCGGCACGGGAAACCGCGATGCGGGTCGCGGCCGGAGCCGTCGCGCGCAAGTTGCTGCCGGGCGTGACGATACGCGGCGCGCTCATTCAGATGGGCACGGAGAAGCTAGACCGCGCCAAATGGGATTGGGACGAGGTGGACCGCAATCCCTTCTTCTGCCCGGACGCGGGCGCCGTGCCAGGCTGGACTGCCTATCTCGACGAGGTGCGCAAGAACGGCTCCTCCTGCGGCGCCGTCGTGGAGATCGTGGCGGAAGGCATGGGCGCAGGGCTAGGCGCGCCGCTTTATGGCAAGCTCGACCAGGACATCGCTGCCGCATTGATGAGCATCAACGCGGTGAAGGGCGTTGAAATCGGTGCGGGCTTTGCCTCCGCCGCTTTTTCGGGCGAGGAAAATGCCGACGAAATGCGCATCGGCGCCGATGGCAAGCCGGTTTTCCTCTCCAATCACGCCGGCGGGATATTGGGCGGCATCTCGACCGGCCAGCCTGTTGTCGCGCGTTTCGCTGTAAAACCAACCTCTTCGATCCTGAGCCCCCGCCGCACCGTCGACGCCCAAGGCCAGGAGACCGATATCCAGACCAAGGGCCGGCACGATCCTTGCGTAGGCATCCGCGCGGTGCCGGTTGGGGAGGCGATGGTGGCGCTCGTGCTCGCGGATCACTTCCTGAGGCACAGGGCACAAATGGGCTAACTCAGAAGCCGGCGTTTAAGGCTTGGAACGAAACAATTTATGGCGCGGCGTCCCGAACTGCCTGGCTATTTGCAGGAAGGCTTCATCCTTCCCTATAACCGCGCCGAGGCCGCGCGGTTTCACGTGCTGGCTTTCATCGCCGCCGCCTCATTTGCGGCATGGGTAAATTGGGGCTTTCAGCTCCTGTCGATCCTTGCCATCCTTTCCGGCTGCTCGGCCTACTACTTCTTCCCCTTCACCGAAAGCCGGGTGCGCCTTGGCGCAAACCAGTACGGGCTTTTCATCGACGGCTTCGGGCTGATCGCCTGGCGCGCCATCGAGGATGTAAGCTTCGTCACCTATTCCGTCCGCACCCTCGAAATGGAGGAGCTTCACATCAAGCTCAAGCAGCCGGTGCAGTCCGCGCTGCTGGCCGACTGGCGCAGGCTTGCGATCTGGCGGCTCCTGATGCGCCTGCCCTGGACGATGGGCTACGACAACATCGTCCGCATCAACCTGCAGCCCTTCAGGCCGCCCGCGGACCAGATCCACCGCACCATCCACCGCATGTGGAAATTCTACCGCTGAGGGCCTCGCCCCAAAATGACCTGTGGATTGCATCTTATCCACTGTCGCGCTGACGGCGGCTTACCCGCAGACTTTGCAAAGTGATTCTACTTGCGAGGGCGAAGCATGGCGAAACCGGCGGCGGAGCGCACATTCACGGTCAACATGTGGTGGACCAATCTGCACGATGTGGAAATCGGCTTTTTCGTCCACGCACGGCACCGTGCCAAGTCGCGGGAGTTCACCCAGGACGCCGACGTGATCGGCGAGATCCTCGAAGGCGGCGAGCGCAAGGGCCTCATCACCTATCGCGAAGCGCTCTGGAAATCCGAAGATCCGGGCGAAAAGCGGCTCGTGCTCAAGCTTTTCACACCGGCGATGAACTGGCGGGCCAGCATGGACATGCTCGTGGGCCGCAGCGTGCAGCTTTCTGCGGGCGCCGGCGGCTTTCCCGTCATCGCCTATACCATCAATATCGACGGCATGGACCAAGTGATCCAGCTTGAGCGCTCGGCCCGCAAATGGCCCGGCATGCCCGAGCAATTCTCGTTCTTCCTGATGCAGGATGGCGAGGCGCGGCTTTACCGGCTACGGCAGGACTGGATCGATTTTGGCGGCGACTACACGCTTTACGATCAGACGGGCGCGAAAGTGGGGCGCCTGGAAGGCCATTTCTTCAATGCCGCTGGCTGTTGGGATGTCTCCATCGATGCCGGGCAACCCGCCCAGCTCGCACCCGTGCTGCAACTCGTCAGCGCGATGCTGAAGTTCAATCACGCCGCCCGCCGCCACGTTGGCCGCGTCACCCAAAGGGTTGCGGCCGGCGCCTTGAAGCTCGCCCTCGCCAAGCAGGAAGCCGACCTTTATTTGAACCCGCGCCGGCCGCGCTGATTTGAGGCAAATGTTTCCCAAGGGCAAAGAGCGAACCGCGCGGCAATACCGCGAGCAACCGCAGCAGATGCTCGCGTTTCAGCGCGATGCATCCCGCCGTTGGCAAATAACCAGGGCGCGCCACATGGACGAAAATCGCACTCCCCCGGCCCGCACTGCGGCGGCTGAAATTGTAATCGAGGACGGCAATCGCGTCGTAAAGGCCGTCTTCGCGCCACAGCATCTCCGCGCTCGCCGTACAGGGCAGCCGGACGGGACGGTTGTAGTTGCGGTCCAAGGGCGCATCGCACCAGCCAAGCCCTGGGCGCAGGGGGGTGGCGGGCAGCGGCGTGCGGGGCCGCCTCAAACGGTCAGGCCGGTAATAAATCCGCACCATCGGCCAAAACCCGCGCGGGCTTGCCCCATCGCCCTCGCGCTTCATCGCACGCACCCCGCCTTTTCCAATGGCAACAGGGAAATGCAGGTTCTCAAACCGCAATATTCCGGCCGTGGCGCCATCAGAGAGCGTAAGCACCCGCGCCATGGCATATTTTCTTATTCTGTTTCGCATATTTTGCGTTAAGCTCGGTTCGGGCACAGAAAACCGCCAGTTGCGAAAAGCCGGTTCGTCGCTTAAATCGGAAACATAAATTCGGGCCGCTTATCGGAGGCAATTATGAGCAATACGCGCAATATATTGGTTGTCGACGACGATCAAGACCTTGCGCGGTCCTTGGCCGAACAGCTAGCCCTGCATGAGGAATTTGAGGCGCAGGTTGCCCATACCGCCGCTCAGGGTTTTGCAGCCGTCAAGGCCGGGCACGTCGATCTTGTCATTCTTGACGTTGGGCTACCAGACATGGACGGCCGCGAAGCCTGCCGCCTGCTGCGCAAGAACAATTTCAAGCATCCCATCATCATGCTGACCGCGCAAGCCAGCGATTCAGACACCATTCTCGGACTTGAATCGGGCGCCAACGACTATGTTACCAAGCCCTTTCGCTTTGCTGTTCTCCTGGCCCGGATACGGGCTCAACTCAGGCAACACGAGCATAGCGAGGAAGCCGTCTTTTCAATCGGCGAGTATTCCTTCCACCCGGCGGCGAAGCTCCTGGTCGACAAGAAGGGCAGCAAGATCCGCCTGACAGAAAAAGAGACCTCAATACTGAAGTACCTCTATCGCGCAGGCGAGAAAGTCATCTCACGCGACGTGCTATTACATGAGGTTTGGGGCTATAACGCCAGCGTTACCACCCATACACTTGAAACGCACATCTACCGGCTGCGCCAAAAAATCGAGCGCGACCCATCCCGCGCCGAGCTTCTGATCACTGAATCGGGTGGTTACAAGCTTATCCCCTGAAAATCGCTGCACCGCACTGTGTAATCTTTGCATCGCCAGGGGGAATTCTAGCAACTCACACCTTCTTAAGGTTGAGTTTAGCGCAGAGAATCAACCACAAATAGCCCTTAGCTGTTAGTTGAAAGGAGTCGTCCACTCGAAACATCAGGTTATCCCCATGCTCGGCCACACGATCGGGTTTCTTGAGGCGCTGCCCATTTTTAGAGGCCTGTCCAGGAGGCACCTCACATATATCTTCGATGTAGCAGAAAGAATACTTTTTGAGCCCGGCGATAATTTGATCGTAAAGAACCGCGCGGGCGATGCCGCGTACCTGATCTTGAGCGGCGCAGCGAGATGCCCCGGCTTCCCCGGAACGCCGTCCGCGAGCGAGAGAATAGGGCCGGGCTGCCTGGTAGGCGAGCTGGCGATGCTTGTCGAAACCGTGCATTCCTTGACCATCCAGGCAAATATGCGGATCAGAGCCCTCGCTTTCCATCGCGACGCCATGAAGTGGCTTATGCGGCGCGATCCGGTCATCGCAGAGCAAATCTCCGATAATCTTCTCGTGCGGCTAGATAGTTTTGCCCGCGATCTAAGGCGGCTGGATAATTACCTGGCCCATATCGAGGAGATTGCGCCCGTGGACTATGGCATCTGTACGCTGCCGGAGCCTCCGGCCGTAGCCCGCCTGCTCTTGCCCCACCTGCCGTCGAATCCGCCGCCGATGCCGGTGCGGCGCCTGCTCCCGGCCAGATGACTGGGGAGATTCCCGATATTTCAACCTCCGCTACATTGCCGGTCCATCCCGAATCGCAGAATACTCCTTCTAGTTTAGTTCCAGTAAAAGGAGTCTCCGTTACAAAAAATGGGTGGAACCAATGCTCAACTCGAAAATCGAGCTTTTGCAACTCGTCCCTTTGTTCGCCGGCCTGGGTGCCGATGAGCTTGAGGCCATTGCGAACGCAGGGGATAAGAGGTTCTTCGTCGCCGGCGAAAACCTCATCACACAAGGCGAGAAGGGCGACACTGCCTTCTTGATCCTGACCGGCAAGGCTAGCTGCACCAGAAACGACAAGGACAAAGTCCTTAGCGACGATTTGTGGCCCGGCACGCTTGCCGGCGAGCTTGCAATGCTCGTCGAAACCGTACACGCCGTTACGGTCACTGCTAGCGAACGCGTGCGCGCGCTCGCCTTCCCGCGCAAGGCTTTCCGCGGGGTCATGGAAACCCGGCCGCGCATAGCCAAGCATATCGCCGAAAAGCTGCTGGTCCGGCTGCATAGCCTTGCTGCGGAGCTGCGCGATGTCGATAGCAAACTCGCTCAAATCGAAAAGGCCGCTTAGGGAGCGGACGGTTTGGCGGGGCGGAAACATGGTGGCGCCGTTCTTGATCGAATGGCGCCAATTGTAGACGAATGCGCCTTACCGAAGGTTTAATGCGGGTAAAGCGCTGAATTTGTTAGAGAAAATTGGAACTGTTCGCGCTCTGGAGCCGGTTGCGGGTCACAGATACTCAACCTTAGGGTTGGATTTGTGGTTAATGCGCGCAAGAATCTAATATTAACAGGTATTTTGAAGTACGTATTTCCGCGCGAAAACGATAGAAATGCGCGCGATTCGGCGCAATTTGAAAAACGCGGCGCGGCGTTAACCATGAAATTCTTAACCATGCTGGCGGCCTACTACGGTTTCGTAGGCAATGCCTTGCTGTGACGCTGTCGTTGCAATGGCAGCCGGCGTAGGACTCCGCTGCTGCGAGGCGGTGTGCCAGGTTCAACGGTCGCTCCCCTCACCCTGACCCTCTCCCACGCAAGCTCGCCCTGGCGAGCTTGCCACTCAAAAGTGTCCATATCCGCAAGCGGATATGGACGGGAGAGGGAACGCCTTCTCGACGGGCACGCGCGTACTCCCTCTCCCCGTCCGCATTCGCTTGCGAATGCGGACACTCCGGGTTGCAAGCTCGCCAGGGCGAGCTTGCTGAGAGGGCTGGGGTGAGGGGTGATGCGCGCAGTTCAGCGCGTCAACTCCCCCATGCCGCACTTACCTGCCTATTAAAAGCCACGGAGCGCGGCTATGGCCCCCGTGCAATATTTTGGAGACCGATTATGCGCATTGGCTTTCTCATCGGCATTTTCCTGTTTGGCTTTGTCGCGGCGGCGGAGGCTGACGCTCCGGCCGCAGCCCACCGCTCCGGCGCCGGGCAAGCGCGTGGCCCTGGTGATCGGCAACAACGCTTATAAGGAGCTTAAAGCGCTCGACAATCCGGGGGCCGATGCGCAAAGCCTCGCGCAGATGCTCAGCGAGCGCGGCTTCGACACGATCTCCTGCGACGGCAAGCGGCCCGGCTGCTTCGACCTCACCCGCGACGGGCTTTCCGCCGCCATCGGCCAGCTCAAGGCCAAGGCGCAAGACGCGAGCCTCGCCTTCGTGTTCTACGCGGGCCACGGCATGGAGGCCGCCGAAGGCAACGTGCTCGCCCCCGTCGACGCCGATGTCGACTGCGAGCGCCAGCAAATCGCGCGCGGCATGCTGGTCGACGAAGTGCTGGAGGCGCTGGCCGGGGCCAAGCAAAAGATCGTCGTACTCGACGCCTGCCGCGACAACCCGCTGGGCCAAATCTGCCCGCCCGCCACCAAGGCCAAGCTCACCTTCCGCGATTTCAAGGTGCCCGATGCCGGCAACTTCCTGCTGGTCTCCTCGACCAAGCCCGGCCAGGTGGCCAGCGACGGGCTCGTGGGCGCGCATTCGCCCTTCGCCCGCGCGCTGCTCGCCGCCCTTTCGGGCGCGCCGAACATCCATTTCGACCAGGTGTTCAACCGCGTCGCCAAGACCGTGATCGAGGAAACCTCCAAGGGCATCTTCACGCAAATCCCGGAGGTGCTGATCCGGGGCGGCGCGCCCGAGACCTGCCTTGCGGGCGAGGCTTGCGCGGCCGATCCGCGCGCGGCGGCGCTTAGCGGCGAACTGGAAGCGCTGAAGCGCGACCGCGCCCGCGACCAGGAGCTGGGCGAGACGGCCAAGGAATATCTGGCGCAGATCGAGAAGCAGCGCGGCAAGCCGCTCAGCGAGGACGAGCGGCGGCGCGAGCTGGCGTCGCTGAAGGAAGCCACCCGGTCGCTGGCCGCGCGCAACGACAATCGCGGCGAGCGCGCGCTGGAAAGGCTCAAATCCGGCGATACCGGCGAGGCCAAGCGGCTGTTCCAGGAGGACATCGACGCCGAGCAAGCCGAGGAGCAGGCCGAAGCCCAGCGGCGGGCGGAGCGGCGCAAGAAGGCGGCGGCTTCGGCGCGGAATATCGCCGCGCTCGCCCGCTGGACCAACGTGGCCGAGGCCGTGGCCTATTACAAGCGTGCCACGGACCTCGACCCGGACGACGCAGACACCTGGGACGATTACGCCCGCGCCGCGCAGGACGCCGGCCGCACGGACGAAGCCAAGGCGGCCTTCGAGCAGGCGGCGCTGAAAGCTTCGGGCGAAGACGCCGAAAGCATCCGCTATTGGGCTCTGAATGGGCAGGGCGACATCGCGCTCGCTCAGGGCAGCCTGCCGGAGGCGTTGCGCATCTACCGGAGCGCGCAAGAGGCGATGGACCGCCTCGCCAAAGCCGATCCCAACAATGCCGGATGGCAGCGCGATCTGTCGGTGAGCTACGACAGGGTTGGCGACGTGCTCGTGGCGCAAGGAAACCTGCCCGAGGCGCTGAAGAGCTTCCAAGGCAGTCTCGCCATTCGAGACCGCCTCGCCAAAGCCGATCCCAACAATGCCGGATGGCAGCGCGATCTGTCGGTGAGCTATAACAAGGTTGGCGACGTGCTCGTGGCGCAAGGAAACCTGCCCGAGGCGCTGAAGAGCTTCCAAGCGCAGTCTCGCCATTCGCAGACCGCCTCGCCAAAGCCGATCCCAACAATGCCGGATGGCAGCGCGATCTGTCCGTGAGCTACAACAAGGTTGGCGACGTGCTCGTGGCGCAAGGAAACCTGCCCGAGGCGCTGAAGAGCTTCCAAGGCAGTCTCGCCATTGCGAGACCGGCTCGCCAAAGCCGATCCCAACAATGCCGGATGGCAGCGCGATCTGTCGGTGAGCTACGACAAGGTTGGCGACGTGCTCGTGGCGCAAGGAAACCTGCCCGAGGCGCTGAAGAGCTTCCAAG
Source organism: uncultured Alphaproteobacteria bacterium (assembly GCA_963760455.1). Classification (GTDB taxonomy): domain Bacteria; phylum Pseudomonadota; class Alphaproteobacteria; order Rhizobiales; family Rhodomicrobiaceae; genus Rhodomicrobium. The sequence goes on along the minus strand of CAVXDM010000074.1, from coordinate 8,669 downwards.
GCAGTCTCGCCATTCGGACCGCCTCGCCAAAGCCGATCCAAACAATGCCGGATGGCAGCGCGATCTGTCGCGTGAGCTACGACAAGGTTGGCGACGTGCTCGTGGCGCAAGGAAACCTGCCCGAGGCGCTGAAGAGCTTCCAAGGCAGTCTCGCCATTCGAGACCGGCTCGCCAAAGCCGATCCCAACAATGCCGGATGGCAGCGCGATCTGTCGGTGAGCTACGATAGGGTTGGCGACGTGCTCGTGGCGCAAGGAAACCTGCCCGAGGCGCTGAAGAGCTTCCAAGGCAGTCTCGCCATTGCAGACCGCCTCGCCAAAGCCGATCCCAACAATGCCGGATGGCAGCGCGATCTGTCGGTGAGCTACGACAAGGTTGGCGACGTGCTCGTGGCGCAAGGAAACCTGCCCGAGGCGCTGAAGAGCTTCCAAGGCAGTCTCGCCATTCGAGACCGGCTCGCCAAAGCCGATCCCAACAATGCCGGATGGCAGCGCGATCTGGCCATCAGCAACGAACGTTTGGGCGACATGCTTGCCAGGGACGGGAAAACGTCCGAGGCGATCGCCGCGTTTCAGCGGGCTCTGGGCATCTATGGCGACCTCGTGTCACGCTTAGGAGAGCCGCAGGCGCGCGTGAATTCTGTCGTTCCCCTATGGCGGCTGGGCAAGCTCAAGGGCAGCGGCGGGTATCCGAGTTGCGGCAGGCCTGGGCTATTCTCACCGAACTTCGCGATGCCGGCCGCCTGGACGCCAAGCGTGCCGGATGGATTCCGCAAATTGAGGCGCAGATCGCGGAGGCGCCCTTCCAGGAGGCGCGAGCAGCGGCGATGGCGGCCTTCGAGGCCGGGGAGTATTCCAAGGCGGCGGCGGGCCAGGCAAAGCTCGTGGAGGCCCGGGAGAAGGCCGAGCGCGCGGCAACGGGCAGGCCGGGGCCGCAGACCGCCACGGCGCTGCTTGAGCTTTCCTGGTACAGGCTGTTCGCGCACGACTTCAGGGGCTCGCTCGCCGCATCGGAACGCGCCATCGCCGCGCAGCCCGATTTTCTCCCCGCCGTCATGAACAGGGCGCATGCGCTGATGTTTCTGGGCCGCAACTGGGAGGCGCGGGCGCTTTACGCGCGCTACAAGGGCCAGGACGTGAAGGGCCACGGGCAGTGGGAGGCCGTGGTGCTCGACGATTTCAAGGAATTCGAGAAACGCGGGCTCAAAAACCGGCAAATCGCGGAAATTCAGGCACTGCTGGCCGCGAAACCGGAGGCCGCCGCTTCCCGCCCGGCGCGCCGATGAAATTTGCGCGTCGCCGCGTTTCATATTCCAGAACAATGACTTAGCCAGCTCCCCGGCAGCCGCCGGCGCACGGATCGCGGCAAGTCCCGCCAGACGGGGCACGGCGGGGCATTTTTGCACGCCAAGTCCCGCCACGCCGGCATTCTGTGCTTCTCAAGACACAAGCGAAAATGATATAGAATTGTAACAAGCTGAGATGTTTAAAAGTAGCGCGGAATTGGCTAGCGCCTCAAAATCCAGCGCGGTATTCGCGTCTACGGCCACTTCGATAACCAAGAGGGGAAATCCCATGGCGAAAGCCACGAAACCAGCACCAGCACCAGCAGCAAAGCCCAAGGCAGCAGCAGCCGCCCCGGCGAAACCCGCCGCCGCCGGCCAAGGGCGCCGCCCCGGCAAAAGCAGCAGCCGCCGCCAAAGCCGTGAAGGTGGAACTCATCACGCTTCGCCAGCTCGCCGCCGAGATCGGCGATGAGCACGGCCTGTCGCAGAAGCAGGCGAACGGCGTGCTTGCCAGCACCATCACGGCCATCGGCGAGCACCTCAAGAAGGGCGCCCGCATCCGCATCGCCGGGCTCGGCACGCTCGAAGTCCGCAAGCGCGCGGCCCGCATGGGGCGGAACCCCTCCACTGGCGAGCCGATCCAGATCAAGGCCAGCAAGAAGATCGCCTTCCGCGCGGCCAAGGATCTGAGCGAGGCTATATAGGCAGGCCCGGTGCGGCGGCGAAGAACCCGCTGGACCGGCTGACCGATGTCCATTCAATAGCCTGCCCGCAAAGGGCCGGTTAGACCTGAAAGCCAAAGGAGCGCTTATGTTGAGCCAGGATCTTTCCAGACTTGACGACGCGCCCGAGGGTCTGTCCACGCTGGAGGTGCTCGACGATATCGCCGATATCGTCGAGTTCGTCGTCGTCGGCCTTGGCGGCGAGGAGGAACGGGACGCCTACCTGACGCTCGCGGACCAATACGACGAATACGCGGATTCAGTCTCGCTGGAGCCGGAGGACCGGACGGCGGAAGAGAACGTCCGCCTGTCGGAGCTGGAAGAGCGCATGGCGGCGGCTTTCGAGCAGCTCTTGGCTGGCTGCCCGGAGCACATTCGCAAGCTGCACGAAGCCCTTCGCGGCGCAATCGACGCGGAAGAGGCGCACCGGGAGGACTGAGTGCCGCGCGCTGTCGCCCGCCGCAGAATACAAAATCCGGTTGAGTGCTTCGCTCTGCCGCCATCCCGGAAGCCGGCTTGCGGCTATCGTGGATCGCGGGCGGCGAGGCGTTCAACCGGATTCGGCACGATTCCAACGGGCATAAGTCGCGGCCACTTCCGTCATTGCGAGGGGCGAAGCCCAGAAGCAATCCGGAGGCCGGAATTGCAACGCTAATTCTGGATCGCCGCTGCGGCTTTGCCGCCTCGCGAAGACGGACGAGGCAGCGGACCGGACATAGGTCTTAACCGCTCTCCGTCATTGCGAGCGAAACGAAGCAATCCAGGCTAAGCTGCGGATACTGCTCTGGATCGCGCGGTGCCTTTGCCGCCGTCCTCGCGAGGCGTCGCAAGTGCCGTGGTCCCGGCCCCGCCGGCGAGGACACGAGGATCGCCCCGCATGAAGCCTGAAGCGCCGGTATCGCGGCCCCTGCCCTTGCGGCAGCCGGCAGTCCTACGAGCGCTGCTGCCAGCGCTGGCACGGCGGCGAGGCGGCTCCAGACGCGGAAGCGCTGATGCGCTCGCGCTATACGGCCTATGTGCTGGGGCTTGAAGGCTACCTGGCCGCGACTTGGCATGCAAGCACACGGCCGCCGCGGCTCGACCTTGGCTCGGCGCCACGCCGCTGGCTGGGGCTGAAGATCTCTGCGGCACGAAAGCACCGGGGACGGCGGCGCCATCGTCGAATTCATCGCCCGCTACAAGGCTGGGGGCCGCGCGCACGAGCTTCGCGAGGCAAGCCGCTTCGTCCGCGAGGACGGGCGCTGGCTCTACGTGGACGGCGATATTTCCGCCGGCGGAAACTGAAGGGTTCTCCCGCCGCGATACCGGCAAACGCCACGCGTGGAAACGTGACGCCGGCGGCGGAATGAACTGACGCGGAATCGCCCCTCACCCTGTCCCGCTCCCACGCAAGCTCGCCCTGGCGAGCTTGCCACTCAAAAGTGTCCATATCCGCAAGCGGATATGGACGGGAGAGGGAACGCCTTCTCAACGGGCACGCCCAGACTCCCTCTCCCCGTCCGCATTCGCTAGCGAATGCGGACACTCCGGGTTGCAAGCTCACCAGGGCAAGCTTGCTGAGAGGGCTGGGGTGAGGGGAGCGAGGCTAGCTCGGACCGCTTTCCCCTCCAAGGCTTGCTAGCGGCCGCCGCGTGCGCGGCGGCTTCCATCAGCGCCCGAAGATCCGGCGCAGCTTGCCGCGCAGTCAGCCGGGTTTCGCGCTGACGGCCGCTTGCGGTGCGCTGCCGGGCTGCTGCACGGCCTGGACTTCGCCGCAAGCTGCTTTGTACTCCGCGAGGCTCGTCGCCTCCTGGCGCTTGAACTGGTTGAAGCGCGGCAGGAACTTGTCCCAATCGATGATATGCCCATCGATCTCCGGCCCGTCGATGCAGGCGTGCTTGCGCACCATTTTGCCGTTGAGCGTCACCGGAACCATGCAGGCGCCGCACATGCCGGTGGCGTCCACCATGATCGCGTTCAGGCTGGCGACGGTGTGCACGCCATAGGGCTTCGTGAGGTCGCTCACGACGCGCATCATAACCGGCGGCCCGATAGTGACCACCTCGCCGATCCCGCGGCCCTGTCCGGCTTGCGCCTTCTTGAGCATCTCCTCCAGCGGCCCGGTAACGAAGCCCTTCACGCCGAAGCTGCCGTCGTTGGTGGTGTAGATCACGTCCAGCAGATCCCCGAACTCGGCCTTCATCTGGGCGACGCGCTCGTGCTCGCCGGTCCAGAACAACAGGCTCGACGTGCGGAAGCCCGAGATCAAGGTGACGTGGTTGCCCAGGCGCAGGTGCGCGCGCATGATCGGGAACACCGGCGGCAGGCCCACGCCGCCCGCGGTGAAGACCACCGTGCGGCCGTCGCTCGTAGCGATGGAGCTTGCTGGGCAGGCCTAGCGGCCCGGCGATACCGGCGAAGGCATCGCCCTCCTTCATCTTGTTGATGGCGATGGAGCTGGTGCCCATCGCCTGAACAACGAGCGTGATCGTGCCCTTCGCGGCGTCCCAATCGGCCAGCGTGAGCGGAATAAGCTCGCCCTTCGGCCAGGCAAGCACGCGCACGAACTGACCGGCCTTGGCGGCCTTGGCGATCAGCGGCGAGTGGATGACGAACTCGACGATGCCCTCAGCCACCTCGATCTTCTTGAGGATGGTCTGGCGCGTCTGGCCTAGTGCGGTGTAGCGCGCGGCCTGCCCGACGCGCTCCTTGACTTGCGCGGGCGTGAAGGGGATCGCGCCAACGATTTCGCGCGCCGCCGCTTGCCCGTCGCCCGCCGCACGGATGGCCGTTGAGCCGCCGCGCGCGGCGTCGCCGCCGGTATACACATCCTCAATCGAGGTCTTCTGCGAACCTCTCGCGACGACCTCGATGGTGCCCCATTTGCTGGTCTTGAGGTCCGGCTCGGCGTCCTTGACGATCGGGTTGGCGTCGTTGCCGAGCGCCATGATGGCGAGGTCGATATCCATAAGCTCGGTCTGGCCCGTGACCACCGGCGAGCGGCGGCCCGAAGCGTCGGGCTGCCCCAACTCCATGACATCGAGGATCGTCTGCTGCAGCGCGCTGTGATTGTCGCCCACGAATTCGCGTGGCCCCCGCAGCTCCTTCACCACGATGCCTTCCTCAAGCGCGTGATGCAGTTCCTCGACCCGGGCCGGCATCTCGGCTTGTGTGCGGCGATAGACGATGGTGACGTTGCCGCCCAGCCGCCTTGCCGTGCGCGCGGCGTCCATCGCGGTGTTGCCGCCACCGATGATGATGACCTGCTTGCCCTTGACCTCCGGCAGCGGCGTCTCGTAATCGCCCTGGTGGCCTTGCATAAGGTTCACGCGGGTGAGGAACTCGTTGGCGGACATCACGCCCTGCAGATGCTCGCCTGGCACGTTCATGAAGCGCGGGAGCCCCGCGCCCGTGCCGATGAAGATCTTCCAGAACCCGGCGGCCTTGAGGTCTTCGATGGTCGCCATCTTGCCGACCACGAAGTTCCTGACGAACTTGCCGCCGAGCAGCGTGATCTTGCGAACCACGTCGTCGATAAGCGTGTTCGGAAGCCGGAACTCGGGGATGCCGTAGCGCAGCACGCCGCCGAGATCGTGGAAGGCCTCGAACACGGTGACGGGGAAGCCCTCTGCCGCGAGCAGATAGGCGTTGATTAGCCCCGCGGGGCCGGAGCCCACGATTGCGATTGGCGGCTTCTCAGCGCTCACCCAAGGGCTTACGAGCCCCGCCCATCGCTCTTCCGCCGCCTTGGGCGCAAGGAGCTTCTCGCGCTCCGGCAGGAACCATTCGAGCTGCCCGATTTCGATGGGCCGCTCATTGAGCGTGCAAACGCCCTGGCATTGCAGCTCTTGCGGACAGACGCGGCCGGTCACGTTGGGCAGCGGATTGCAGCCCTCGATCAGTTCGAGCGCCTGGCGGAACCGCCCGGTGCCCAAGAGATTTAGCATCTCGGGGATGTGGATCTTGACCGGGCAGCCGCCCTTGGGCTCCAACTTGCCAGCGATGGCGATGCCAAGCTCGCAAGGCCGGTCGTCGCACTGCTTGTCGCGCAACACCTCAAGCCACACGAACAGATCGACCTCGCGGGCGCTGTAGCCCTGGTTCATGTAGCCAAGGAAGCCCTGGTTAACGAGCACGAAGTCGGTCGCGCGCTCATCCGCCGGGCGGATGTAGGGATGCAGCGAGTTCTTGCCGGGCCAGCCCTGCGACAAGCCCTTGAACATCGGATAACGCTCCGACAAATGCTCGTCCACCGCCTGGATGAACTTGCGCTTGTACTTGAGCGGGACGTTCCAGACGAAGCGCTGCAGCACGGTGCTCATGTCGTCGCCGCGCAGCAAGATTTCCCAGAACGCCTTGATGAAGCCGGCGCCAAGCTTCTCCTGGTCGAACTCCCAGGCGATGGCGCCGGCGCCGTCGGCCAGGAACATCTGGCGCAGCGACCTGGGATCGCTCTCCAGGCGCTTGCGCAAGAGGCCGAGCTGCTTGTCGATAAGGGCGGCGGCGCGCCGCCTGCCCGGCCGCCGCCGACGGTCTGCGTGTCAGTGGACATGAATGATCTCCGCATCGCAGTTGGCGGCCACCTTGGTCAGCTTGGCCCTAAGCTCGGGCGTCACCTTGATCTTATCGAGCGCGCCCGGGATCATGTGGGCGACCTCTTTCGTCTGGCCGTCGACAACGATCTGCGTCTTCTCGAAGATCTCGCTGGCGTCCTGGTAGCAGGTCTTGCAGTTGGTGCAGGCCGCCGCCTTGCTTTCGTCCATGGTCACGATGGGGCCGGCGCCGTTTGCGCCCGCCGCGGGTGCCGCCGCAGGGGCCGAAGCAGCCGCCGCGGTGCCCGCTCCGCCAAACGGCGTCAGCAGCGCGCCAAGGCCCGTGGCAATGGGCGCTCCGGACGAAGCCGCCAACTCGGACATCGCCTGGGCGATCTGGTCGAGCGAGGCGTCGTGCCCGCTGACCTCTTCCTGGTAGCGCTTCTGCAGAGCCTCAAGTTCGTTCCGATGCTCAGCCGCCATCCGCGCCACTTGCCGCCCGCTCAGATACTGCAGCGTGCGCCAGTTCCGGCGCCGGTCGCGCACCAGCTCGACCATGCCTGGCCCGACCGCGATTTTGACGAGGCGCTTATCGGCGCCAACGCTCCAGACGAACGGAACCTTGCCCTCGGCCGCGCTTGCATCCATGTCGATATAGTCGACCAGCGGCACGCCGGCAGCATCATCCTTGCCAAGAGGCTTGAAGTGCTTCTTGAAGCGGATTTCGCGGAGCGCGAAGTCGGCAGGGGTCAGCGGTACCCGCAACTGCTTGCGGGCGCCGGTTTCGTCGAGATGCTCGATGCTCTGCATGCCCCAGTCGTTGTCGACGCCCGGATTGCCCTCAATCGAGAACCGTTCGCTGAAGTTCTTGCCCCGGCGCGGATCGTGCACGAACACAGGGCTCATGCGGCTGTCCACGGCCAGTTGCGCCTGATTGTGGGAGGCGTTGTCGGCGATGCCATGCTCTGGCTGGCACGGCGTGTAAACGTCGATCACGCCGGGCGAGCTGGTGTTCTGCAGGTAATCCATCACGCTCTTCAGGAAGTGGCCGCGCGCGCCGGTGCTGAGCTGCGCCACGAAGACGTTGGGATGAACGGCGGCGATCATCCCAAGCTCCTTGCGCAGCTCTTGCTTGCCTTGGTGGGCCTTGCCGAAGCGCGAAAGGTCGGAGTCCTGCCCCGTCAAGCTGGCCGTGGAGGCCTGCCCGCCGGTGTTCGAATAGGCGCCAGTGTTGAGCACCACGACCTTGACCGGCGTGTTGGTGGTCAAGAGACGCGACAGCGCGCCGAAGCCGATGTCGTAGGTGGCGCCGTCGCCGCCGATGCTGAAGATGGTTGGCAGCAGCGACAGCTCTTCCGGCGTGAAATCGGCCCAGGCCAAGAACCTCAGAGCCGCATCGTGGGTCTTCGGATCGTAGGCGTCAGCCGCTTCGAGCTTGGCCGTGCGCAGCGCGCGGACATCGTCGCTGAACTTCGCAGTCAGGCCTTCGAAAATGCCCTTGGCCAGCGCCGGGGAGTCCTGGAACAGGCTGTTGACCCACGGGTCCTTGTACGGGTTGAAGGGGAAGGTCGAGGCATACACGCTGCTGCAGCCGGTGGCGTTGGCAATGATCGCGGGCGTGGGGCCTTCGCCGGTCGGACCGCTTTCCAGGAGGTAGACCCTTCTTCCAGCGCCCCGACCGTCCGCGCGATGCGCTCGCGCCGCTCGGAGCCGCTGCCGTTCTGCAAGCCGGACAGCTTCGCGTTCAGCTTGGCGATCAGGTCTTGCGTCTCGGCGATGTGGCCGGCGCGGCGGCTGTACTGAATGCCGCGGTTAAGGCCGAGCACGAGCCGGATGGCCGTGACCTCGCCGCAGCCGCGGCACGCGCCGTGGCCGCCGATGGTGGCGTAGTAGTTCTTGCGGTCGAGCATCAGCCGCTTGGTCTCGCCATCGTCGTGAAGGGCGTCGCCGAGGAAGCGCTCCGGCGTGTCCGGCGTGTGGGTGAAGAACTCGAAGCGCGCCTGCATCGCTTCCAGCATGGCGTCGTCCTGCTGCTGCTCGGTGAGCGCGCCCGGTCCGCAGACCTCGACGCATTCGAGCGCCCGTGCATTTCCACGGGTCGATGTTCACGGCGAACAGACCGCCGCCGCCCTGCCCCGCCTTCTCGAAGGC
>CAVXDM010000073.1:0-4887 GCA_963760455.1 uncultured Alphaproteobacteria bacterium | reverse complement strand
CTAGAATTACGTATTGCTACCGCGTGCCCGGAAGCCGCCAGCGGCAACGCCTTCGCTAGTTATCTGACGGGGCTCATCAACGTCAATCTCGGCCGGGACGCCGCCGCCCTCCCCTATTATGACCGTGCGCTGGCGCTGAAACCGGATTACGCGGACGCCATCGAGGCGCGGGCGCGGCTCTTACAGCGGGCAGGGCGGCTTGACGAGGCCGTTGCGGCCTATGAAGCGCTCATTCCCTTCAATCCCGCCGCCGCGCTATCCGCCAAGGCAACGATCCTGTTCGATCTGAACCGCGCCGGGGAGGCGCTGGAGGCCTACCGCGCGCTTGCCCACGCCTGCCCAGACGATGCCACCGCCTGGTACAATTGCGGTGCGATCCTGGCCGCGCGGGGCGAGCACGCCGCGGCTTACGAGTATTTCGGCCAGGCGCTCGAACGCGATCCCGGCTACGGCAAGGCGCTTTACGGCGCGGCTGCGGCGCTGCAAAAGCTCGGCCGGCCGGAAGAGGCCCTGGACGTCTGCGACAAGGCCCCGGCGGACTTCGACTCCTGGTTCCTGCGCGGCAACATCCTCTATTCGCTCGGGCGCGCGCCGGAAGCGCTGGCCGCGTTCGACAAGGCGCTGGCCCTGAAGCCCGGCGATGCGGGTGTGCTCTGCAACAGGGGCGAAACGCTGCGCCAGCTCGCGCGTTTTCCCGAAGCGGCGGCGATGTTCGACGAGGTGCTGGCGAAAGACCCGCGCTCCGTGGAGGCACTGCTCGGCCGGGGCATCATCGAGTTCAAGAACGCGCGGACCGGCGAGGCGTTCCAGTATTTCAATGCCGCCCTGGAAGCCGATCCGGCGTGCGCGACGGCCTACACTGGGCGCGGGCTGGCGCTGCAGGAGCTGGGCCGTTTCGGCGAGGCCCTGGCCGATTTCGAGCACGCGCTGGCGCTGAACCCCGAGCTTGTGGAGGGGCATTCCAATCTGGGCGCGCTGCAACTGCTGCTGGGCGATTTCGAGAATGGCTGGGAGGGCTACGAGTACCGCAAGCTCTGGGGCGATGAGTGCAAGGTGGACGCGAAGGCCGTTTGGCCGGTCTGGAACGGCGAACCGGTTGCCGGCAAGAAGCTGCTCGTGCTGGACGAAGCGGCCCTTGGCGACATATTCATGCTCGCCCGCTATTTCCCCATGCTCGGCGGCCTGGGCGCGGAGGTTACGTTCCAGTGCCGCCCCCACATGATCGAGCTGATTAAGAACGTGCCCGGCGTTCGAATTGTCGCGGAGGTGGACCCTCGCGAGAGCTTCGATTACCAGGTCCATCTTTTCAGCCTGCCGCGCGCGCTCAAGACGCGGCTCGATACCATCCCCGCGCGCGTGCCTTATATCGAGGCCGATCCTGCCTTGGCCGCGAAATGGGCCGCGCGGCTCGGAAGCCACGGCTTCAAGATCGGTATCGCCTGGCAGGGGAATCCCGATCCCAAGGTCGATATGGCGCGCGCCGCCCCGCTGGCCGCTTTCGCGCCGCTGGCCGCAATTCCGGGCGTGCGGCTCATCAGCCTGCAGAAGGGCTTCGGCACCGCTCAGCTAGCCGAAGCCAGCGTGAAGGCCGAAACCTTGGGCGAGGATTTCGACACCGGGCCGCACGCCTTCGCCGATACCGCCGCGGCGATGGCCAATCTTGACCTGATCGTCTCGGTCGATACCTCCGTTGCGCATCTGGCGGGCGCCATGGGCCGGCCGGTGTTCGTCGCTTTGAAGCACGTTCCCGAATGGCGCTGGATGCTCGACCGCCCTGACTCGCCCTGGTATCCCACTATGCGCCTGTTCCGGCAGCGCACCAAAGGCGGCTGGGACGGCGTTTTCGCGGAGATCGCAAAGGCGGTGAAGGCGATGGCCGGGGCTCAGCCGGCGCCGCTGCAAATCCCGGCGGCCGTTGGCGAACTGTTCGACAAGATCGCCATCCTCGAAATCAAGGCGGAGCGCATTCCCGAGACAGGCAAGCGCGCGAATGTCGAGCGCGAGCTGGCACTGCTGCGAGGGCTCCGCCAAAGCCGCGGGCTTTCTGGCGCCGGGCTCGACAGGCTCACCGCCGAGCTTAAGCGGACCAACGCCGCGCTCTGGGACATCGAGGACGCCATCCGCCGGTGCGAGCGGCAGGGCGATTTCGGGCCGGCCTTTGTCGAGCTTGCCCGCAGCGTCTATAAGGAGAACGACAAGCGCTCTGAGCTGAAGCGCGAGATTAACACGCTGTTCGCCTCCGCCATCGTCGAGGAGAAGTATTTTCCGGCGGAGTAGGTTTGCGCGAGTTCTCAGCGGCGGCACATCAGGCTCCCTTGCCGGATGCGGGCAACAGGGCCGCCTGCGTCTTGATCTCGTCGAGCACAAGGCTTTCCGTCAAAATCTGAGGCAGAACGCGCGGCCCCGCTCCGTGCCCCGGATAGAACAGGTAAAGCGGCACGCCTGCGCGGCCGAAATGCTCCAGAAGCGCGGTAATCTCGGGGTTGGCCTTGGTCCAATCGCCCTTGAGATAGGTGATCCCCGCCGACTGAAAGGCCCGCGCCACCTCGCCCGACCGGAGCGCCATCCGCTCGTTCACCTTGCAGGTGATGCACCAAGCCGCCGTGAGGTTCACGAACACCGGCCGGCCCTGGCCCTTAAGCTCGTCGAGCCTCGCCTGGGTGAACGGCTCCTCGTTGAGCACCGAAGCTTCGGCGCCCGATGCCGCGTTCTCAGTCTGCGCCGTCATGGCCAGCACCAAGCCAAGCGCAATGGCTGCCGCGCCCAGTGCCGGCGCCACCGCCTTGACGGCCAAGGGGGCGTTCGCGGTCTTGCCCGCGAGCCAGGCCGCAAAGCCTACGCCGACGATACCCAGCGAGGCGGCCATCACGCCGTCGCTGCCCGTCTGAATGCTAAGCACCCAGACCAGCCAGGCGGCAGTCGCGTAAAGCGGAAAGGCCAGCACCTGCTTCAGCGTCTCCATCCAGGCGCCGGGCTTGGGGAGAATTTTTTGCATGGCCGGACTGAAGCTTAGCGCGAGAACCGGCGTGGCAAAGCCGAGACCCAGGGCGAGCATGACAGCCACCAGAACCACGATGGGCTGCGTCATGGCGTAGCCTATGGCCGCTCCCATAAAGGGCGCGGTGCAGGGCGTCGCCGCGACAGCCGCCAGCACGCCGGTAAAGAAGTAGCCCACATTTCCGGGCTTCCGCGACAGGCTGTCGCCCGCCGACATCAGCCCGCCGCCGAAGCTGACAACGCCCGACAGGCTAAGCCCCATCAGGAAGAACAACAGCGCCAGTGCTAGCACGAAGACCGGCGATTGGAATTGAAAGCCCCAGCCCAGCGCCGCCGAGCCCTGCCGCAAAACAGCGATGACGGCCGCAAGTGCTGCGAAGCTCGCCAGCACACCGCCCAGATAGGCGACGCCCTGCTGCCTGTGACCGCCCTCCGCCGCCTTTGCGAAGCCCAGCGCTTTGAGCGCCAGCACCGGGAACACGCAGGGCATCAGGTTCAGGATGACGCCGCCCAGGAAGGCGAACAGCACCGCGATGGCGGCACTGCCCGAAACGCCCCCGGATGCCGCGGCGTAATTCCCGGAATCCACGTGGCCAGCCGCGCCGGTATGATCGAAAAGGCTGCCGGCATTGGCGGAATCCGGCCCGCGCGCCGCCTGAACCGTATAGCCCGCTCGCGCGCCGCCGGCGCCGCCCTTGGTCAGAACGAGCACGCCTTCGAGCTTTGCCGGCGTCTCCTTGGTGTCGCCCTGCTGCAAGTCGAGGGTCAGTTCCCCGCCCGAGATTTTCCTGGGCTGGGCGGCCGGATTCGAGACCGAGCCCCAGGTCAGCGGGTAGAAGCGGGCCTCGGAGACGCCTTCGAACAGCCCCGGCTCCGCCGTCACGGTAAGCCGCAACGCGCCTTTGGCCGGGTTTACCGCGTAGCTAGCGCTACCGGGCAGCGGCTTAGCAAGCGCAGCCTTGGCCTTCGCAATTTCGCCCGCGGCTTCGGAGGAGGCGGTCTCGCCAGCCACCGGCAGCGTAAGCTCGACACGCGTATCCTCGGGAACGCAGATGTCCTTGCAGACGAGGTAAGAAACCTTCGCCGCCAGCGTCACGCTGCCCGCTGCATTGGCCGGCACCTCGACCTCGGTGAGCAGCAGCACCTCGTCGTCATAGCCGTATTCGACCAGCGGGCCGACCGGGATCACATGCGGCAGCGGCCAAAGGACCGGCCCGGCCTTGACCCCTTCGGCCAAGGCCCATTCGATGGAGGTCGGCTCGCCCGAATCCCCTGGGTTTGTCCAATAGGTATGCCAGCCCGGCTCCATCCGCTCGCGCACCGCGACGGTGAGCGTCTTGCCCGGCGCGGCGGAGGATGTTGCCGCGATAAGGTCCGCCGCAACGTGATGGCGGGGCGGCTGGCCTGCGGCCATGACATTTCCAAAGCCAAGGGCGGTTATCGTCAACGCCAAGGCGGACGTAATCTGCCAGTTTGCCATCAGGCTCAGCTCTCCAATTCTATGCAGGCTCAGATAGGCCTGCCCGCTGTACAATATCAAGTGTCCTCTATGGCGCGCTTAAGCGCGACCTATCCAAAAACCGTTACGCCACACAAGCTTACGCATTTGTAACGTGTTCTTGACGGCCTATGGCGTCATAGCTCAGCCACAGGCTGCCGGCATTTTTGTGCCTACTACCAAAACTGCCTCAAAATCGCCCCATCTAGCCCCAAACCCTCAAGCACGAGGCTCGGGCAAGCAAAATTCTGTATCCAGTCTGAACGATCCACTTGCAGTGCGATCCGCTGGAGGCATTTTGTCTTTAACGGTGGCCTTGCTCGCGGTGCAACGGCACAGTTTTCGGGAGTTGGAGATGGACCGTCGCACATGGCTAAAGCTTGCCGCTTCCA
>CAVXDM010000072.1:0-10409 GCA_963760455.1 uncultured Alphaproteobacteria bacterium | reverse complement strand
TGTGCTCGATGGAGCCGCACTGAACGCCATTGCGCGGGCCGGGTTCGCCGCTCGCGTCCGGCAGGAACTTCGGGACCAGGAATAGCGAGATGCCCTTCGTGCCCGCGGGAGAGTCCGGAAGCTTGGCCAGCACGAGATGAATAATGTTTTTCGTGAGATCGTGCTCACCCGCCGAGATAAATATCTTTGTGCCCGTAATCTTGTACGAGCCGCCGTCCGCTGGGACGGCGCGCGACTTGATGAGCCCGAGATCGGTGCCGCAATGGGGCTCGGTCAGGCACATCGTTCCCGACCATTCCCCGGCCACCATTTTCGGTAGATAGAGGTTCTTGAGATCGTCGCTGGCGTGGGCACTGACGGCTTCGTAGGCGCCGTGTGTAAGGCCGGGATACATGCCGAACGACACGTTGGCGGAGCATAAAAACTCCTGTGTCGCGAAGCCCACCGTATCCGGCAAGCCCTGGCCGCCATATTGCGTGGAGCAAGCTAGGCCCGTCCAGCCTGCCTCAGCGTAGAGATCGTAGGCCTCCTTGAAACCGCTAGGCGTGCGGACAACACCGTTTTCAAAGGTGCATCCTTCGGCATCGCCCTTCTGATTGAGCGGCTGCAGCACGGTCTCGCAGAACTTCGCCCCCTCTTCGAGAACGCTGGCGATGAGATCCGGCGTTGCGTCCTCGAAACCGGGCAGAGCTGAAAGCTCCCCCACGTTGAGAACCTCGTTCATAATAAAGCGATACTCATCAAGCGGCGCTTTGTAACTAGGCATAATTTTCCTCTTTTCCGGCAGATCGCACCTATTTAGCGCAAACGGCGCAAAGCGGAATAGGACAAAAGCGGCAAATCCTCCGTGGGCGCCTTTGCAAGAGGTTTCGCGCGCCGCCCCTCCGTTCTGGAGAATAATAGCTACCCACCTTGAGCGCTACCGCAAGAACTCACGTTGTAACTCATTTAAAAAAAATGCAGGTGGATTATGGGAACCAACCCAAGCCAAGGCTGTTGTCGGACGTTGAAATATTATTTTCATCAGTTTTTAGGCATAACAAACCCAAAGAGTACAAATAGTGCACGGCCATGCAAGTTGTGTTGAAAACTATAGCAATAAAAGTTATTGACAGCTTGCGATAAACTTTTAATAGTATTCGTTAACCATCTCGGTAAATGCGCATGTAGTATTATCATAACGAAGTCTTAAGAGGACTAGTAAAAATGAGTACACTCTACGGGGGAGAGACAATGCAGACTGCACATGATATCTCTGTAGCCTACACAGGTGAAGAAATCGTCGCCGAGCCACCTCTGGTCCGGACCAAGTTCAATATTTCGATGGAAAAGAAGATCGAGAAGCTGTGGCTGGATTCGGACCGGCAAGGCTGGAGCTATAGCCGGTTTGTGTCCACCGTGATGGAGGTACTCACGGTCCTCCATCACCGGAACAGGCTCGTCCGCAAGATGCCCGCCCGCAAAATCGCACCTCACAAAAAGCGCGCGCTAGTTTAGCATGCCAGCCCCGCAAGGGGCGGCAATTCCAGCGGAACCTGACAGAAAGCTGGCTCCGGCGCTTGACGTGCCGGGGCCAGCTGCCTTTATTAATACCCACCGTGGTGATTTGGCCGGCCGGCTTGCAGCCACGTAAAAGAACTCGCTAAAAGGCTGAGGCCCGTAGGGTCCCAACACATAAGCGGCCGGAACGAGATTAGTCCCTTCACGGAGGCGGGCCGCGTATCTATGAACAAACCGATCCTTCCGGACCGCGAGCTTGGCGCGGCGCCGCAGCAATCGCGCATTTTTCGAAGCGAGGACGCCTTGCCGCTCGATTGCGGCCGGCCGTTGGCCCCCTTCGAAATCGCCTACCAGACCTACGGGACGCTGAACGCGCAGCACTCGAACGCCATCCTGGTGTGCCATGCGCTCACCGGCGATCAACATGTCGCGAGCCCGCATCCCGTTACCCGCAAGCCCGGCTGGTGGGAAACCGTCATAGGCCCAGGAAAACCTGTGGATACCGAGCGCTATTTCGTGATCTGCTCGAATGTGCTGGGCGGCTGCATGGGCTCCACGGGGCCAGCCTCGATCAATCCTGAGACGGGCAAGCCTTACGGCCTCGACTTTCCCGTCATAACCATCGACGACATGGTGCGGGCGCAGGCGCGGCTCATCGACCACCTGGAAATCCGCGACCTGTTCTGCGTGATCGGCGGCTCGATGGGCGGCATGCAGGTGCTCGAATGGTGCGCGAGCTTCGGCGATAGGGTGTTCTCCGCCGTCCCGGTCGCGACCGCGCCCCGGCATTCCTCGCAGAACATCGCCTTCCACGAGGTCGGCCGCCAGGCTGTGATGGCCGACCCGGATTGGCGCGGCGGCCGCTACCTGGAGGAAGGCACGAACCCCGCCAAGGGGCTCGCGGTGGCGCGCATGGCCGCGCATATCACCTATCTCTCCGACGAGGCGCTGCACCGCAAATTCGGCCGCAACCTGCAGAACCGCGACAAGGTCACGTTCGGTTTCGACGCGGATTTCCAGGTCGAGAGCTACCTGCGCTATCAGGGCATCAGTTTCGTCGACCGTTTCGACGCCAACAGCTATCTCTATATCACGCGCGCGATGGACTATTTCGACCTCGCGGCGGACTGCGGCGGCGTGCTCGCCTGCGCTTTCGCGGGCACGAAGACGCGGTTCTGCGTGGTCTCGTTCACGAGCGATTGGCTCTACCCGACGCGCGAGAGCCGTGCCATCGTGCAGGCGCTGAACGCGGTGGCTGCGAATGTGAGCTTCGTCGAGATCGAAAGCGACAAGGGTCATGACGCCTTCCTGCTGCACGAGCCGGAGCTGTTCAGTGCGGTCAGCGGCTTCCTGAACGCGGCGGCGCAGCGGCGGGGCCTGCCAATGGCGGCTACGCGCGGAGGCAGCCTATGACCGCGCTCAAGGAGCCCCTGCCTACGTTCAAGGAGCGCGCCAAGGCGGAGCTGGCTGCATCCCCGCGCATCGACTTCCTGGTGATCGCCGGCATGGTCGAGCCGGGCGCCCGCGTGCTCGACGTGGGCTGCGGCAAGGGCGAGTTGTTGAAGCTCCTCGAAGAGCAGAAAGCTGTGGACGGGCGCGGCATCGAGCTGAGGCAGTCGCGCGTGAATTTGTGCGTGGGCCGGGGGCTTTCGGTGATCCAGGGCGACGCGGACCACGACCTCGCCACCTATCCGGACCAGGCGTTCGACTACGCGATCCTGTCCCGCACGCTGCAGGCGACCTACCGGCCCAAGGAGGTGCTGGAGGAGCTGCTGCGCATCGCGCGGCATGTCATCGTGTCGTTCCCGAATTTCGGCTTCTGGCGCATCCGGCTGCAAATGCTGTTCAGCGGGCGCATGCCGGTGACGTGGAACCTGCCCGAGGCTTGGTACGAGACGCCCAACATCCATTTCTGCACCATCCTCGATTTCCGCGCGCTCTGCGGCCAACTCGGCGCGCGGGTGGAGCGGTCGTTCGCGCTGTCGCCTTATGGGCACCCGCTCGGCATGAAAGTGCCGCCGCCGCTGCATAATCTCATCGCGCAGCAGGCGGTGTTTTTGCTGACGCGGGAGCCCAAGAAGCGGCGCTGATGGCGGGGCGCAAGTAACGCGGCGTTAACCGGAATTGGCGAGATGTTTCTATGTAGTTTCGCATGGCGCCCCTCCGTATCTAACGCGAAGATTGTAACACAATGCGCTTTTAAGAAGACTTAAAGGCGGGCTTCCTGCACGCTAAGTCACTGTTTTAGCTGTCAATAGTTCGCTTGGTGGGACCAGGGGCATCTTGGTTGCGAGATATGGCAATTCAACCTACGGTTTGGATTCTTGGTTACTTCGCGCAAGATTCTAATATTAACCGGATTTTTGAAGCGCAGAAATCGACCTAAATCGCCAAAAATTTCGCTGAAATGAGGCTCCGGAGCGAATGCCGCGCCCCGTCAACCATACGGATTTTAACTATGATGGGGGCGTAATCACCGCCCCTCTTTGCTGCGCGCTACCTAAGCCGTGCGCCTGGCAATAAGCGGGATACCCCCGATGAGGAAACCGCCCGCTGGGGAGCCGTGTGCGGAAAACCGCACGCACGGTTCGGAGGTAGGGGCGGCAGCGCCGTCCCTCCCCCTATCGCCTTTGGCAATTTGAACCCTGCGATTTATGGCGGCGCGGAGCCATACGGATAATCAAGTTTCGATCCGCCCGCCGCCTCGTTTGCTGCTGGACTTGTCACAAAACCTAATTGATCCGGTGCTAGTTTTGCAGCAGGTTGCGGAACAAGGGGGCTTGCATGCCGGTTTAGTTGCGGCGCGCGCGTAGCCGGAGTACCTGCCGGGGCCGGTTTTGCCGAGGGATGGGATATTGATGGAACCGCTCGTTTTGGGCTGGCGCGAATGGGTTGCGCTTCCGCAACTCGGTTTGCCGGCGTTGAAAGCAAAAATCGATACCGGCGCCAAAACCTCGGCGCTTCACGCATTTTCCATCGAGACCTTTGGCCCCGCCGATGCGCCCCGCGTCCGCTTCGGCGTTCACCCGGTCGACTACAATTCGGATGTTGAAGTCTGGTGCACCGCCAAGGTCGTCGACCGCCGCTATGTGCGCAGCTCCAACGGGCAGGCCGAGAACCGCTATATCGTCGAAACGCCGATTCGAATCGCCGGCCGGGAATGGCCCATCGAGGTGTCGCTTTCGAACCGGCACACCATGGCGCACCGGATGCTGCTCGGCCGCGGCGCGCTCGAAGCCCAGTCGATCAACATCCGCCCCTGGCGCGAATATCTGCAGGGCGAACTCAGCTTCGACGTTTACGCGGACAAGGCGGCGACACCGCCCCTGCGCCGCTCGCTCCGGATCGCGCTCCTGACCATGGAGCCCGGCAACTTCTCGAATCGCCGGCTGATCGAAGCGGCGGAGGCGCGCGACCACGTGATCGAGCCGATCGACACGCTCCGCTGCTACATGAACATCAAGTCCATCGCCAGCGCGGTGCATTACGAGGGCAAGGCACTCCCGGCTTACGATTTCGTCATCCCCCGCATCGGCGTGACCGTCACGGCCTATGGCACAGCCGTGGTACGGCAGTTCGAGATGACCGGCGCGCAGGTTTTGAATTCTTCCCAGGCCATCGTGCAGAGCCGGGACAAGCTCTTCGCTCACCAGCTCATGATGATGCATAAGCTACCCATGCCCGACACGGCGTTCGCGAGCGCGCATGTCGACACCGAAGACCTTATCAAGATGGTTGGGGGCGCGCCGCTGGTGGTGAAATTCCTGCGTAGCACGCAAGGCAAGGGCGTGCTGCTGGCGCAGGACAGGAAGGCTGCCGCTTCCCTGATCGAGGCGCTGCGCAACGCGGAGGCGAGCTTTCTCGTGCAGCAATTCGTTTCCGAATCGGCAGGCCAGGACCTGCGCTGTATCGTGCTCGACGGCAAGGTGATCGCGGCCATGGTGCGGCGTTCCACCTCGGGCGACTTCCGCGCCAATCTCCACCAGGGCGGCATGGCCATCGAAACCAAGATCTCGCCCGAGGAGCGCAAGCTCGCCATCCGGGCCGCGTGCAAGCTCGGCTTGAAATTCGCGGGCGTGGATATCTTGCGGTCCGCGAAAGGGCCGCTGCTGCTCGAAGTCAATTCCTCGCCCGGTCTCGAAGGCATCGAGAAGACCACGGGCGCCGATATTGCCGGGCAGGTGCTGGATTACATCGAGTACCGCACCTTCCGCATCAAGCCCCGCTTGAAAAAGGCTGCTTGAGTACGGCTGCTACTGCACAGAAGCTTGTGAAAAATCGAAAATGCAGGTGTTGGAGACAGCGCCGCAGCGTCATTCCCGCTTTTGCTGCATAAGGCCGAGTCCGGGCTACTATCCGGTTCCGGATCGTGCCTGCTGTCGAGGGAAATGCTGCCGCTCTCCAGGTGGCACTCAACGGCGCCGCCTGTATGGCGTCGCGTGACGCTTGACGGCAAGAGAGTAATCTGTTTTTGTTTGTATCCATGTTGGATGCGAAGCGCGTTAAGAGTGCCAAGCTGAAGCGCTCGGTGAAGAATGGCGACGGGAGCAAAATCGACCCCCGCTGGCTTCCGAAGGTACAGCGCGTCATGGCCATGCTTCACATTGTGGTGCATCCAACGGAACTCGATTTACCCGGCTTCGGGTTTCATGAATTGAAAGGAGACCGCGACGGGACATTCTCCGTTGCGATTAGCCGCAACTGGCGCGTCACCTTCCGGTGGGACGAGAGTGGCCCGCTAGACGTTGACCTTGAGGACTATCATGGCGAATGACGAAGACCGCTTGCCTTTTCCTCCGCCTCATCCGGGCGACGTGTTGAGAGAGGACATTTTGCCCGCGCTAAATATGAGCGTGAAGGACTTGGCCGCGCATTTGGGCGTCACGCGCCAATCTTTGTCGCCAGTCATTCATGCGCGGCGCGCCGTATCGGTGGAAATGGCCCAGCGTTTGGGGAAGGCATTTGGAAATGGAGCGCGGTTTTGGCTTGCGCTTCAGATGCAGTATGAAATTTGGCATGCCGAGCAAGAGAGGCCTGTCGATGTCGTGCCCCTAAACTGGAAAGGAAAAGCTGCGGCTTGACCCAAAATAGACCCGGTCTTTGCCCGGCTGGGTTTCGTTTGCCGTGCGATTGATCTTTGGCTTGTCTCTTCCGTAGGCCGGTTGCGGACTTGGCACACTTTAACAAAACACACCTTGGGTACATCTGCTTTCGGATCTTGAAGCGGATGATCTGGCGAACCGCTGCCGCCCTTTTAGTCGTCCATTTGGGCTTCGTTGGGCAGGGTGTTCCTGATGATGGCTGTTAGCTGCCGCGCCGCCTTTTCGAGATTGTTAGCTTCCCAAACGACCGTAGCTAGGTGATTGGTGTCGAAGTGGGGCCTCTCCTTTTCCCATTTTTCAGCGTTGCAGGTGTAGATGACAGGCCGCCCCAAACCTTCCGCAAATCCGCCTTCCCAATAGGAACCGCGGCACTCGTGCGACAGATCTGCGGTGAGGAAGCGCGAATTTCTGATTGCTACGCGCATGTGATCGTCGAAACCATGGAAGAGCTTGCCGCGACCAACGCCCTGGAGTGTATCGCAAAAACAAGGCAGCAAAATCAGTCCGTTAGCGCTTAACGCTTGCTCAAGGCTTATATGCTATATTACTTCAAATACGAAGACCGGCCTGCGGTCAGCCAAAACGGGGGCCGGAAGCAGCTTGGAGCGTTAACGATGGATTACCGGCCGGGCTCCCCGCCAAGCTTCCGGCCAACGGCAGTTTCCCAGCAGCAAGGGTTGTTGCAAAATTCCCGGACGCAGTTCAAACAGGGGCGTATCTAATTCGCAAGACGGAGCGGAGCACCCATGCCGCAGCTTTTGAAGCCGGATCTTTGTGTGATCGGGGCGGGACCGGGCGGGCTCGCAGCCGCCACGAAAGCCGCTTCCTATGGCGTGTCCGTGGTCTTGATAGAGCGCGGCCCCATGGGCGGCCAGGCGTGGAACACCGGTTCGCTGCCGTCTAAGGCGCTGCTAGCCTCGGCCAAGCGCGTTCACGACATCAAGAACGCCTGGATGTTCGGGGTGAAGGCGGACAACGTCAGCATAAACCAGCGGGCCATTTCCGAGTATGCCTTGAGTGCAGGGCAAGCGCTGGCGCAAAACGTGTCGCCCGAGCGCCTCAACGGGCTTGGCGTCGAGGTCGTCAGGGCCAGCGCCCGCTTCACAGGCCCAGGCATGGTGGAAGCCGGCGATTATCAGGTTCAGGGGCGGCGCTTCATCGTCGCCACCGGCTCCTCGCCGCTGGTGCCGCCCATCCCGGGGCTCGACCGCATCCCCTATTTCACCTGCGAGTCGATCTTCTCCTGCGTGCACCGAATTCCACACCTGCTTATCATGGGCGGCAACTCCGTCGCGCTTGAACTTGCACAGGCCTTCCGCCGGCTCGGAAGCGACGTCACAGTCGTCGGGGCGGGGGCGGCGCTGACACGCGACGATCCTGAGCTTCGGGCACATCTTTTGAAGTGTCTCCGCGACGAGGGCATCCGCGTGCTGGAACATGCCCGCGTCGAGCGCATCGAATCGTTCGGCTCCGGCGTCCAGGCGGTGTTCGCGATGCAGGGCAAGTCCTACTCGGTCGAAGGGACCCATATTCTGGTTGCAATGGGCCGGCGCGCCAACGTGGCGGGGCTCGATCTGGATGCGGGCGGGATCGTCTATAGCGACCAGGGCATCCGGGTCACGCACGGCCTGCGCACGTCGAACAAGAAGGTCTACGCCATCGGCGATGTCACCGGCGAGACGCATCTGGCGCACGCCGCGGAGCACCAGGCCGCCGCCGCCGTCAAGGCCGCGCTGTTCCGGCTGCCAGTCCGCACGCATCGCGAAACCATGCCCTGGGTGACGTTCACCGACCCGGAGCTGGCCCATATTGGCCTGACAGAGGAGGTAGCGCGCGAGCGCTATGGCCAGCTCACGATCGTGCGCTGGCCATATAGCGAGAACCTGCGCGCGCATGCGGAGCGCCAGACAGGCGGATTTTTAAAGGTGATTGCCTCGAAGCGCGGCAAAATCCTCGGGGCTGGCATCGTTGGCGCCCAGGCAGGCGAACTGATCCAAATGTGGAGCCTCGCCATGCAAAAAGGCATTCCTCTCAGTGACATGGCAAGCATCGTTCCTCCGTCGCCCACGCTTTCCAGCATGAACCAGGCGGCGGCGGAAAACTTTTTTGTTCCTCAGTCGCAAAACTCTCTTTTACGACGCATCGTAGGCCTTCTTGCGAAACTGGGGTAATTGGCGTTATCTAAAGGCGAGTAACAGCAACGTGATCTCCTGGGGAGCGTGGTGCAGACATACCCGGTGCCGGCAGAAAAGCCAGGCAGCTTGATAGCTGTCCTGGGGAAACTCGTTGTGAGCCTTCCCGCAAAGCTTCTGCTCCTGACGGTCGCCTTGGCGATGGTGGCGGAGATATTCATTTTTGTGCCCTCCGTCGCGGATTTCCGCCGGAATTGGCTCATGCAAAGGGTGGTGGCCGCCAAAATCGCGTCGCTCGCCCTGGAAGCGTCGGGCGGGGCGCAACTGCCGGAGCGCTTGCGGCAGGAGCTTCTGGCCACAGCCGGTGTGCACGCCGTTTCGGTGAAGCGCGCGGACATGAGGCGCCTTGTGCTTAGCATGCCGGACGAAATGCAAATCGCGGGGGTCTACGATCTTCGCACCGAGAGCTTTTTCAGTCTCATGCTCGATGGCATGAAGGCTTTCACGACTCCTCCCGGCCGCCTCATCCGGGTCATCGGCACCTCGGACCTGATGCCAGGCGGCGGCGAAATCGATGCCGTGATCGACGAAACGCCGCTCCGGGCCGCTCTATGGGCATACGCAGGCAACATTTTCTGGCTCACGCTGCTGATCTCCACGATCACGGCGGCGCTGGTCTATCTGGCGCTTGTGAGCCTTCTCCTTCGGCCGACGATGCGCATAGCCCGCAACATGGTGTTTTACCGCGAGAACCCGGAAGATACCGCACGCATTATTGTGCCATCCGGCCGGGCCGACGAGATTGGCATTGCCGAGAAAGAGCTTGCTACGCTGCAAACGCAGCTTACGGACTTCCTCCGGGAGAAGGCGCGGCTCGCCAATGTCGGCCTCGCCGTCTCCAAGATCAACCACGACCTGCGCAATATGCTGGCGGGCGCCCAGCTTGTATCGGACAGGCTGGCGAGCGTTGCCGACCCGACGGTGCAGCGTTTCGTGCCGAGGCTGATCCGCGCGCTGGACCGCGCCATCACCCTTTGCTCGAACACTGTGCACTACGGCAGCAGCGAAGAGGCGCCGCCGAAGCGAGCGCCCTTCAGGCTGCGCCCGCTCATCGCGGAGGTCAGCGAGAGCCTGGGCGCCGAAGAGCTTAGCGGGGTGAAGATATCGGTCTCAGTGCCGGCCGGGCTGGAGCTTTATGCAGATCGAGATCAGATTTTCCGCGTCCTCTCCAATCTCATCCGCAATTCCCTGGAGGCCTTCCACGAGGCCGAGCCCCCGCCCGCACAGCCGAGGATCGACATTACCGCGTTGCGGGAAGGCGAGACGGCAATCATGAGGGTCAGCGATAACGGGCCGGGCATTCCGGCGCTGATTCGCGCAAACCTGTTCAAGGCCTTTCAGGCGGGGGCAAGCGCCAACGGCAACGGCCTCGGCCTAGCCATCAGCGCAGAGCTTATCCAGGCGCATGGCGGCGATATTGCCCTGGACGATACGGTTTCCGGCGCCACGTTTGTCCTCAGGCTTCCCGCGGCTGTGCATATCGGCTCACGCAGCACCGCAGATGCGGATGTCTTTGACGGAAAGCTTGCACAAGACGGCATTAGCCGTTAGAGATATGAGCCTTCGGACGCGGCGCTTCGCCCAGTCCGTTTTTGCACCGGTAGCTCAGCTGGAT
>CAVXDM010000071.1:0-4497 GCA_963760455.1 uncultured Alphaproteobacteria bacterium | reverse complement strand
AAACCCGTCATTCTTGGCAAAGGCTACCAGCAGCTCTCCATCCGCAAGGATAAGTCGTAAGGCGCGCCCAGAACGGCTAGAAGTCTCTCCTCACCCTGCTCCGCGTTTATGGGGCATCGATTTTTCGCAACGAATGGGCTTCCCTTGGACCGCACTTTTGGGGAGAACGCCTATGACCGACCGCACGCCAGGCTTCAACACGCTCGCCATTCACGCCGGCGCCCAGCCCGACCCCGCGACGGGCGCGCGCATCACGCCGATTTATCAAACTGCGTCCTATGTATTCGACGACGCGGAGCACGCGGCCTCGCTGTTCCACCTCGAAGCGTTCGGCAACATCTACACGCGCATCATGAACCCGACGCAGGCGGTGCTCGAAGCGCGGGTGGCGGCGCTCGAAGGCGGCACGGCGGCGCTGGCGGCGGCATCCGGCCACGCGGCGCAGCTCCTGGCCTTCCACGTGCTGCTCGAACCCGGCGACGAGTTCATCGCCTCGCGCCAGCTCTATGGCGGCTCGATCAACCAGTTCAACCACGCCTTCAAGAAGTTCGGCTGGAACGTGGTCTGGGCGGACGGCAACGATCCGGCGAGCTTCGAGGCGGCGGTCACGCCCAAAACCAAGCTCATCTTTATCGAGTCTATCGCCAACCCGGGCGGCATCGTCATCGATGTGGCGGCCATCGCGGCGGTGGCCAAGAAGGCCGGCGTTCCGCTGCTCGTCGATAACACGCTGGCGACGCCCTACCTGTTCCGCCCCAAGGAGCACGGCGCCGATATCGTGCTGCACTCGCTGACGAAGTTCATGGGCGGGCAAGGCAACTCGCTGGGCGGCATCCTGGTCGATTGCGGCACCTTCGATTGGATCAAGAGTGGGCGCTACCCCATGCTGTCGCAGCCGAACCCGTCCTATAACGGCATGGTGCTAGCGGAGACCTTCGGCAATTTCGCCTTCGCCATCACCGCGCGCGTGATGTCGCTTCGCGATCTGGGGCCGGCCATCGCGCCGCTCAATGCGTTTCTCATCATCAACGGGCTGGAGACGCTGCCCCTGCGCATCGCGCGGCATTGCGAGAATGCGCTGGCCGTGGCGGGCTGGCTTGAGAAGCACCCGAAGGTTGACTGGGTGAACTATGCGGGGCTGCCGGGCAACCGCTATCACGAACTGGCGAAGCGGCTTATGCCCAAAGGCGCCGGCGCGGTCTTCACCTTCGGGCTCAAGGGCGGCTACGAGGCGGGGCTCAAGCTGGTGGCGGGGGTTAAGCTATTCTCGCATCTGGCGAATATCGGCGATACGCGGAGCCTGATTATCCATCCGGCGTCAACCACGCATAGCCAGCTTACGCCGGAACAGCGCGCGGCTGCGGGCGCGGGCGACGATGTAGTGCGGCTGTCGGTGGGGTTGGAGGATGCCGCGGATATTATAGAGGATCTGGAGCAGGCGCTCAGCGGGGGGTGACAGCAGGGTACACATCCTTGTCCGTCCCACCCCGGCATGCTCGCCTGCGAGCTTGCCGGCGCCTTTCTTCTTGCAGGAGCGCCGGGACGTTTGCCGTCGATGGCGACGGCTTCCGCTGGAATACCAGTCATCGCCGCCACCCAGGAAACGAAGCAGCGCTAGGACGTTTCCGTATCCACGGGCTGCGGCAGCATCAATCCAGATTGCCCTGGCTCACCGGCCCGTTGCGGGCACAAGACGGCGCACCGGAATTTCGCCCGCACGGTCACAGCCCAATAATTCTTCAGATCGCCCCTGAGCGGATGCATGTCAATTTACGTTTGTCAATCCCGTGTTCCCGCGGCGCGGACGAATGCACCCGGGTATCGGATGCGGCACGATGCCGTATCTTGAGCGCGATCAAAGCACATACTGTGAGCGCAAGATACATGGACAGGCGCATCGCATTGCTCGCGGAAGCGTGGTTTAAAGAGGGGGAACTGCCGTGAAATTGCGCTATCGGACGGCGGCGGCCGTTTTCTTGGTAAGCTCCGGCCTGCCGTTCCCGGCCGCGCTCGCCGAAACCGCCTGCGAGAGCGAGGCCGTGCTGGAATATTTGCCGTCCTTGCCGCGAGGGTGTCACAAGCAACGCATTTCGGCAGCTGGCGCGCTCAGCTTCGGTGTCGTCCAGAGCCCCGAAAGGCTCGCGCGGAAGGCGTGGGAGCACCAGGTGATCTTCTTCTTCGGCGAGCGCTATTTGGATTGGGAAAAAGCCGCCTGCAAAAAGGTGTTTTGCGTCCGCGCCAGCTTCGCGGGCTCGCGCCGCTGCAGCTATTCCGCCTTCCCTTGCGCATCGGATACCGACCCGGCGGCGCTGGAGGCCTTAAGCACGCGGCAAATCGCGCCGAGGGAGGTTCGCATCCCCCGCCGGCTGCCGCGCACAGGATCGAAGCGCCGGGGCTGGCGGCAAGGGAGGTGCACAGCATTCCACTGCCACCCGCACCCAGGCTGGAGCCGCCGCAGCGGGCTGCAAGGGAGCCATACAGAACCGCGCCGCCGGCTGCGGCCCGGTCCGATGAGCCCCGCATCGCCGCGAAGGAGGCGCGGTACCGCGAACCGCTAACGGCGGCCGAGATCAGGGAACTGCAGCAGTTCTTGAGAGAAGCCGGTGACCGCGTTTGGGCCGATGGTATTCCGGGCGATCAAACCGAGCGGGCGCTCTCGAGATGGCAGCGCATACGGCGTCTGCCGGATGACGGCAACCTCGACCGTGCAAGCCTGGAGATTTTGCGCCACGCTTACGTTGCGCGCGGCGGGACGGGGGCGCGCTGACCTCGTAAGGAGTGCCGGTTGGCCATGCGATCCGGGCTCTACGCTTTGCCGGAATTGAGCCGCTTTTCGGATCCGCTCCACGCACGGGGTCGATGAACGAAACCGGAGTAATTGCTCACCCCCTGCGCGTTTTGGATCAGGGCAACAACTCGATTGACACGGGAAACGCGGGCTGATTTCAAGCTCGGGATGACCCCCGAGGCACTTGATTCGCTCAGCAAGCAGGAACTTATCGCGCTGGTTTTGGCGCTGATGGAGCAGAACCGGCAAATCCAGGTTTTGGCGGAGCAAAACAAGGCTCTTGCGGCGCGGGTGGCGGAACTGGAAGCCAAACTCAACATCCCACCCAAAACTCCCGGCAACTCATCGCTGCCGCCATCGAAGGGGCAGAAAGCAAACAAGCCTGAGAAGGCGAAGAAGGAGCGCAAGGGCCGGCCTGGCGTTGCGCGCAAGCTTTCAGAAAATCCGGACCGGGTGCTCGAAATGTTTGCAAGCAGCTGCCCGCACTGCGGAAATACCGCCTCGCCCGAGGAGCAGCCGGATGTGCACGCCTATGACCACATCGATCTGCCGGAGATCAAGCCGGTCGTGACGCGGGTCAATCTTCACGGCGGCGCCTGCGGGTGCTGCGGCCAGCGTATCGCGGGAACCCCGCCCGCCGGCATGCAGCCAGGCAGCCCGTTCGGGCCTGGCATCGTGGCGCTGGCGGTTTATCTCCATACCAGGCAGATGGTCAGCTACAGCCGCCTGGTGGAGATGTTCAAGGGGCTGTTCGGGCTGGACATCAGCGAAGGCGCCATCGCCAACCTGTTCAACCGCGCGCAGGCGCCATTCGCCGCCGAAGCGGAGCGGATCGATGCCGAGGTCCGTGCCGCGCCGGTGATCGCTTCGGATGAAACTTCCGCGCGCGTCGAGGGGGTGACCGGCTGGCAATGGGTGTTTGGATGCGCCACAGCCGTGGCGCACTTCATTGCCGCCAGCCGCGGCAAAGCGGTGGTCACGGAATTCCTCAAGGGTGCGGTGCCCGAAGTGTGGGTCAGCGACAGGCTGGGCGCGCAGATGGGCCATGCCGCGGCGCATCAAGTCTGCCTCGCCCATCTCCTGCGCGACACCCGTTACGCCATCGAGGCCGGAGACAAGCTGTTCGCGCCGGGCTTCAAAAGCCTGCTGAAGCGCGCCTTCGTTATCGCAAGGCGCCGCGAAAACCTGGCGGACAGCACGCTTGCGGCCTACCGGCGCGAACTGGACCGCCGCCTCGACCGGCTGCTGGCAATCGAACCCGATGCGGAAGCGGGCCAGAAACTCAAGCGCGGCATCGAAAAATGCCGTGACAAGCTGTTTGTCTTCGTCACCCGCCGCGATGTGCCGCCCACCAACAACATATCGGAGCGCCTGCTGCGCCCTTCGGTCATCTTCCGCAAAGTGACCAACGGCTTTCGCTCTGCCTGGGGGGCACAGGTCTACGCCGCAATCTGCTCCGTGATCGAGACCGGCATGCTGCGTGGCCTCACAGCCCTCGCAGCCATCCGCACCTGCCTCGCGGGCGGTTCAGTGCTCGCCGCGAATTGACGCCAGCCAAGCCGGGGGGTGAGCAATTACTATTTTTGCGATTTTTTCCGCGTTTGAGGTCGATTTCTGCGTTTCAAAAATCCCTTTAAATATGCGCGGGGATTTTGCATTAACCAGAACCAAGGCGAGGCGCGCGATAAAGTATTCCTGTGGAACAAGGG
>CAVXDM010000070.1:0-10982 GCA_963760455.1 uncultured Alphaproteobacteria bacterium | reverse complement strand
CTTTTCGGGCCATCCTGGGCCGCGATAGGCATATGCCGATTTTCGCCGATAGTTCTCCGGGAGCCGAACGCCACCATGATTCGCATTTATGCCAAAGGGCTGGAGCGCGACCTCAAGCGCTGGCACGAAAAGGGCTGGGTGACTGGCGAGGGCTATCAGGCGATCCTCGCCGAGCAGGCGCAAAGTGCCCGGCTGACGGCCAGTGCCGCGCTCACGGTTATTGGCGCGGTGCTGCTAGGCTTCGCCGCAATCAGCTTTGTCGCGGCCAACTGGAACGAAATTCCAAGGCTGCTCCGCTTGTCGGTCCTCGTTGGCGCGCTTTGGGCCGCCTATGGCGGCGCCGCCTATCTGTACGAGCGCGGGCTCCCCTATTTCGCGCAAGGCGCCGTGCTCTCGGGCGCGCTGTTCTTCGGCGCCGCCGTCGTGCTCATCACCCAGATGTATCATATCGCCGGCGGAGACCTGCCGGGCTTCATGCTGCTTTGGACCGCCGGCGCGGCCCTGGCCGAAATCCTCTTCCGGTCTAGCCTGACGCTCGGCGCCGCCATGATCCTCGCGGGCGCCTGGAACCTCAGCGAGATAAACATCGCGCCGCACGCGATCCAGTGGCATTTCCTTCCAGTCTGGGCGGCCTTGACCGGCTTGCTGGCCTGGAACCGGACCGGACTGGCCTGCACACGGCGGCGGCGGTACTCGTGGTCTGGCTCGTCCGCGCCGAGTTCGAGGCGCCCCACCATTCTACCGCCATCGCTATCGCCGCCCCATTTGCCGCGGTTTTCGCCGCCGCCCATGTCTACGTGGCCGCTGAAAACGCCCTGTTGCGCCAGATTGCGTTCCGGGCGATGCCCTATGCCATGATCGTATGCTTCGGCGGCCTTCTGCGCGAACACTTTAGCCAGGATGTACACGTTCCAGCGGCGGCGCTTGGGATCGTGGGCTGCATCGCGGTTGCAACACACATGCTGGCTCAAACGGATAGCCGTTGGCAGCACGCGGCCCCGCCGCTGTTCTCCTTCGCGCTGGCGTTCGCCATTTACAGCCTGTTTGCCATACAGTTCCATACGCATATCGAGTTGAGCGGCTTGATCGTGACGGCTGTTCTGACTTTCGCGGTCCTCGCGGGCGCCTTGGTCTGCGGCATCCAGGCGCGCAGCCGGCTGGTGATGTGGCTTGCTTTTCCGGCTTCGTAACGGAGATGATCTGGCTCTATATCGACAAGCTCGGCGACCTTATCAACACGTCGCTGTTCTTCCTGCTCGCGGGCGCCGCGATCTTCGCCCTCGCCTGGGTGCTCATGCGCTACGGCAGCGCTTCCTCGCGCAACGGAGGTCCGGTCATGAGGCCACGCGTTTGGCTTGCCGCGATCCTGGTTGCCCTCGTGCAGACCGGCGTCATCGCGTTTATTGTCGCCAACCGGGCGGTACACCTGGCGCAGGGCCGCGAAATCGTGCTGGATGTCGTCCCCGTGGACCCGAGAGTACCTGCTCCGCGGCGATTACGTGATCCTCGACTACTCCATCACGCGGAATAGCGGGGTCGCCGTGGAAATTCCCGAGGACGCCTCTAAGGGACATGCCCATCTTTGTTACCCTGGAACATCAGGGAAAGGCGGCGAGGAGAAATGGGTTGCAGTGGCCGCATCCGCGATCCGCCTGCCGCTGCCGGACGGACAGCAAGATCGTGCTGCAGGACCGCTCGGAATCGTGGTGGCAGCACAGCAAGAGCACCGTGCCGGCGAACGTGTCTCCCAGATGCGCGTAACATACGGCATCGAAAACTATCATCCCGGAATCCACCGGCCGCGACCTGGAGAAACTGACCCGGCAAGCGGCCGTCAAGCCGGTCGTCGCCGTGGACCGGAGCGGCAAGGCCGCGATCAAGGGGATCGTTATCGAAGGCGTCCGGCTCGACGAACCCCTGTACAGTGGCCTGCCTCAGCCAAAATGAGCGGATTGACTTGTTCTTTTTCACCGCAGCAAGCTGGACGGTTTGGCTGTACGTCCAGTACAGCCTGCGCCGTTCACCTTCGCTACGGCAAAAATCCCGGCGTCATAACCATTCATTTTGGCTGAGGGCTGGCCACTAGGCCGCGCGCCATGACCTCCGCGCAAGCTGGGCCGCCAAGAATTCATTGGCGAAGTTCCGCTGGGCTGGCCAGGCTCTCCAGGTCGCGGTTTCATCGGTGTCGGCACCCCTCCCCGCTGACCCACGGCCCGCAACGAGGTTAGCCATGAGCCAGAACACGCCGCTCCTGAACGAGCTGGACCTTTCCGCCTACTGGATGCCGTTCACCGCGAACCGGCAATTCAAGGCCGCCCCGCGCATGTTCGTGCGGCGCCGAAGGGATGTATTTCACCGCCGCCGATGGCCGCAAGGTGCTCGACGGACAGCCGGGCTCTGGTGCGTGAATGCGGGTCATGCGCGCCGCGAGATCGCGCAGGCCGTGGAGCGGCAGCTCCTGACCCTCGACTATTCGCCGGCCTTCCAGATGGGCCATCCGGGCGCCTTTGAACTCGCCGCGCGCCTCGGCGCGCGTGGCGCCGGAGGGGCTCGACCGCGTGTTTTCGGCTAATTCGGCTCGGAGGCGGTGGAAACCGCCGCTCAAGATCGCAGGCTCGCCTATCACCGGGCGCGGCGGCGAGGGCCACCGGACGCGCTTCATCGGGCGCGAGCACGGGCTATCACGCCGCGTGAACTCCGGCGTGTCGGTCGGGGCGGCATCGGCCAACAACCGGCGCACTTTCGGCCGGATGCTGCCCCCGTGGACCACCTGCGGCATACGCATGGGTGCCGGGCAACGTTCTCGCCAAGGGCCAGCCGCCGCATGGCGCGGAGCTTGCGGACGATCTCGAACGGCTTATCGCGCTGCACGGCGCCGATACCATCGCGGCGAGTGATCCGTCGAGCCCATGGCCGGCGACCGGCGTCCTGATCTCGCCCCAGCGCTATCTCGAACGGGTAAAAGCCATCTGCGACCGGCACGGGCTGCTCGTCTTAAACTTCGAGCAGGTCATACCGCCTTCGGCAGGCTTGGCTCGGCATTCGCCGCCCAGCATTTCGGCGTAACGCCCGACCTCATGACCGTCGCCAAGGGCATCACCAATGGCGTGGTGCCGATGGGCGCAGTGCTGGTGAGGCGCGGGCTACACGATGCGCTCATGCAAGGGCCGGAGCACGTGGTCGAGTTCTTCCACGGCTACACCTATTCCGGCCACCCGGTGGCCTGCGCGGCGGGGCTGGCGGCGCTCGACATCTATGCGCGCGAAAACCTGTTCGAGCGGGCAGCCTCGCTGGCGCCGGCGCTCCAGGAGGCCGCGCACTCGCTGAACGGCAACGCCCGCGTGATCGACATCCGCAATATCGGCCTCGTCGCCGGCATCGAGCTTGAGCCGCGCCCAGGCGAGCCCGGCAAGCGCGGCTACGACGTGTTCCTCGATTGCTTCGAGAACGGCGTGCTGGTGCGCCAGACCGGCGACATCCTCGCCATCTCGCCGCCGCTCATCGTCGAAGAAAGCCAGATCCACCGGATCGTGGACGCCGTGGCTAACGCGCTTAGCCGCGTGGCCTGATCGCGGCGAACGCTCCGGCGAAGCAACGGCTTAAGGCGCGAATATTGCCAGAAATATTCGCGCCTGCGAGCTTTGGGCAATATCCCAATTTCAGCGACAAATGTATCCCCAAAACTGGCATAACGGCTGATCTCCTCCTACCGCGGGCTGGCGTCCCGAGCCGCAATGGTATGAAACCGACGCGGCATACATTCTTTATGCTGGCACTCGAATACAATCCACTCACATCGGAATTGAGCTTGCCTGATAGCCGCGAGCGCTTGAAGCCATTACAACTCGCCATAACCTTGCACACTTGACACTACCTTTTTAACATGTAAACATACCAAGTATGTGCAGTTTCTTTATCGTTGGAGGCTAGGATTGTGGCCATCAATCACAACGAACTGAGCGGCAAATTGATCGCTTTCTTAGCGCAAGAAACGGGGCGAGAAGCCACACGTATAACTGAGGGCACACAATTTTCTAGCATCCTGTGTGATGGTGACTATCGTCGCCCTTGGGGAGAAAATAAATAAGTTAAGCTGGATGCATGGAGCTAAAATCAGTCCCCATGAGATACGCCAATGTGCGACCGTCGCGGCTCTTATTGACCTGCTATCAAACAAAATTTCCCGTTCTGCTTGACTGAAATAGCTCCGGATTGCAGGGCCATGCCATGACTACCAGGCGAAAAACTGCTTTATTCCTGCTTGTGAATCTTTCCTGCGTATCTCCCGGCTTTGCTGCTGAAGCAGAAGATCCCTTCTTCTTGTCAGATTTGAAAGCCGCGCGGAACGATTCTCGCTTCGTTTCCATGAGCGACGAGAAAGCAGTTCGACTCTACCGCATGCAGTTCGACAAGAGACGCCGGGCAAGCTCGACGATCCGCGCAACGCCCATCAAGCTAAAACCGAATAATTCGCCGCCTGAAATGCGCCCCGCCACGCCCCCCGCAATCGCCAATTCCAATCCGGGCACAGAAGAAACGAAGAGAAACACCGCGAGTAACGATAATAAAGTACGTTTTCTGCTTAGGCAGGATTTCACAGACATAGGGCTCATTTCTTCGCCGAACCCAAACGATAAAGCGACTGGAGCGTCTCTTGGCTATTCAGGCGATCAGGTGGCGAAAAACGACGCCTTAACCCTGCACGGGGCAGCAATTGCCGGTTACACTTTCGATTACGGTTATGGCCCCGACGAAACTATTAATTTGATTGCAGGCAGCATAGGCGCGTACTCAACCATCGATAAATTGAGCAACTCAAGTTCCAAGTTTACCAAGCAAAATAGGGATATAGAAACATTCGGGGCGTAGGCGAGCTTGCCTTCGATCATATAGCAGGCGGAGAGGATTGGATTCGATTTAAAGCAGGAGGAGTGGATGATCACATAAAAAACACTTCATCACTATCTTCCGCAGTCGAACTTGTCCCCGTCTACCCCGATTACTTTATACACACACCCCACTATTTTAACTCCATTTACTCTCAGTTCGGAATCCGATTTGATCCAGAATTAAGGGTTCAATATGATCGCGCACTAGCAAACGGGCAAACGTTATTATTCTCCAATCAGGCCGACGCCTTGCGCATTGGCCCCCAAGCAACTATTTTGATGCGACCATTCGCAGATATCACCAATTTGAAGAATTTAAACTTAAGTTTAACTTATCACTGGTCATTTGAAACCTATTCCCGGAGGGAACTAAGCTGGTTTCAGGCGGCTGGTACTTATAACCTGGATTCCAGTGGCCTGTTTGGTCTCACCGCTAGCTATCAAAGGGGCTCCGACGAGGACGCCGGAACAAATACAAACATCTATAGAGTAACACTAACTAGCAAATTGGACTATTGCATCGCGGGACCAGAATGCACTTCGCCGCTAAGCCGTTAAAAATAGGTACGCCATAAAAGCGGTGGCACTTATACTCACGCATGGACTTGAATAGACACCAGGGCCAAGCCTAGCGCCGGGATCGTGCGCGCTGCGTTTCAAATGCCAAAGCGTGTTTGAATCGCTAGCAGAAAGCGGGGTTCACCACGGTACGAGTGCTACGCGGCGAACGCCGGCAGCGCCTCCAGAAGTGCCGCCCTGTGCCGTTCCAGCGTTTCGTGCAGGTCGAAACACATGATCGCCAGGAACGCGAGCAAGCCCAGATAATAGAACCCGTAGGTTATCTTCGTCTCAAGGCTCGTGCCGTAATAGATCCTGTTCTCCGGGGCCGCCGGATCGTAGCGGAATGCCTTCATGACCTGGGGCGCCGCCATCACAGCCATCAGGATCAACAGCGGGCTCGGACGCCAGATGAACAGCCCGATCAGCATCGGCACGCCCGCCAGCCACACGCGCGGCGACAGCACGGCGGTAATGCGGCCGCCATCGAACGGCGACAAGGGGATGAGGTTGAACAGGTTCAGGAAGAACCCGGCATAGGCCAAAGCGAGGAACAGCTTCTCCCCCGTGTAGCGCGCGTAGAAATAGCAGGCGAGCGCCCCGATGGTGCCGATCAGCGGGCCGGCATAGCCGATATAGGCCTCCGTCTCGGCGTTGTGCGGCTGGTCCTTGAGTTCGATCCAGGCGCCCACGAAGGGAATGAACGTCGGCGCGCCCACGTTTAGGCCGCGCTGCCGGGCGGCCAGGTAATGGCCCATCTCATGCACGAAAATAAGCACTACGAATCCGGCTGCGTAGCGCCAGCCCCAGATGAGGCTATACGCGAACACCGAGAGGGCCATCGTGCCCCCAACGGTCAAAATCTTCCCGAATTTGAGGAACGAGAAGAGAAGGAGAAGCGCTTTTATCATAGCCGGATGCAAATACCGCCTGGACGGAAGGAAAACGGCGCGCGGGGGCGCCGCATGGACGGCAGGTCCGCTTACGCCGCAGTTGAAGTTATGCGGTATTTGAACGCGAATTTATAGCCCTCGTACACCCCGATCGCCAGAAACAGCAGATCCATGGGATCGAAGGCGACCTTGACCAGCCGCGTCAGCATATCCGGCGTCAGGATGTTGAGCGTTTGCGCGAAGGTCAGCGACTTGGCCTGCGCGAAAAACACGATGTTGCTCAACACGTCGCCCGCCGCGCAGCCCAGGAAGCCGCAAGCCGCGCCGAGATAGCCGAACTTCTCGTCCACGCCCTGTCCCGCCAGCCTGATCGCCTGGCCGACAATATAGCCGACAGCCAGCGCCATCAGCCCGAGCTTGTATTCTGTGGCCACGGTAACGCCAGCCCAAAGAGCCGCCCCAACAAGCGCGGCGGCAATACCTGCGATAACGGCAAGAGGAAAATTCTGTTGAGCCTTTACTTGCTCGATTGAAAGGCCGGGAAAGCCTGCATTTTGCGCGGAGGCGCTAGTTTCTACGCTCATACAACCCTCAGTTGTCTGCGATTGGACCGGGACAAATCTATGTTCTTCTTGAGCCCATGCGCATAGCAAGGGGAATTATAAACATCAAGCCAAAACCATATGCTTTACGTTATTAGTGGATAACTAAAATCGCCGCCTTGCCTGGACTGCATGCCAGCTCTGCCGGTGCGTGGCGGCCATGGGCGCCGGGCCCGGATCGCGGCACGCATTATCGCCGCGCAAGCGATGCCTCGAAACAACAAGCGGCCACTTACCCCCAAGCCGCACATTTCCGCCTAAATTTTCCCAAAATGTAACGGGCATTGCTAAGGTTATAGCCGCCGTGGCGCGCGGCATGGCAACCGGAGTTGCGGTAAGCAGCTCCCGCACGATCGTATATTTTTTTGAAGAGGGCACAGACTTGATCGCACGATACGGTTTCATTCTCGCGCTTGCCGCAAGCCTGTTCGCCCTGCCTGCCCTGGCGGAAAACCGCGTGGCCCTGGTGATCGGCAACGGCAACTATATCGGCCAGCCGCACCTCGCCAATCCTCCCCACGACGCGGAGGACATGGCCCAGGCGCTGCAGGGGCTCGGCTTCAAGGTTATCCAGGGCACGAACGTGGATAAAGCCGGTTTCGACGCCAAGCTGCACGAATTCTCCCGCAGCACCTCGGGCGCCGACGTCGCCATCTTCTTCTATTCGGGCCACGGCATGCAGATCGACGGCGTCAACTACTTGGTGCCCATCGACGCGCCGGTCACGAAGGAGGACCTGCAGTTCCAGACGGTAACGATGGATTTCGTGCAGAAGCTCCTGGAGCGTGCCAAGACCAAGATCATCGTGCTCGACGCCTGCCGCAACAATCCCTTCGCGGCAGCGCTCGGTGAAAACCTCGGCACGCGAGCCGTGAATGCGAATGCAGGGCTTGCGATGACGACCGCGCCGGAACTCGGCTATTTCATCGCCTTCGCGACGCAGCCGGGACATGTCGCCAGCGACGGCGCGGGGCGGAACTCGCCTTTCACCGCCTCGCTCAAGACCCATATCGACTCCCCGGGCCTTTCGATCAGCGACCTGATGATCGTCGTGCGCAACGATGTCGTGCAGGCGACCGGCGGCCAGCAGAATTCCATGGGATCACTCGGCGCTGTCCTCGCGCTTCTATTTCAAGGACGGTGCGAGCCCCATCGTCTCCGTCGCCGAGGACAGCCGGAAATCGTCGGAAGCGGCGGAGGCCTGGGGCTGGGTGCGCGACACGTCGAACCCGGAAGCCCTGCAGCAGTTCATCACGATCTATCCGGACTCCGCGCTTACGGGGCAGGCGAAAATCAAGCTCGCCAGCCTGAAGCAGACCCAGACCGGTAGCCGCACCGCCAGCGCTCCTGGAAGCACCTCTGGCAGCACATGGACGCCGGTGACGCTCGCCGCCAACGAGCCGGTGCGACCCTCCAAGCCGAGCTTCGATTGCCGCGTGCACCATTCCGACGCGGAGGTGACGATCTGCAACAACCCCGAGCTTTCGCTCCTCGATAACCAGATCGACAAGTCGTACATGCGGGCTCTCAAGGCGCAGAGCGAGACCAAGCGGAAGGAGCTTGTGCTGGGGCAGCGCCAGTGGATCCGGGGCGTTATCAACTGCGCAACCGACGTCAACTGCCTCACCGCACAATACCAGGATCAGCTTCAAAAACTGAAAAAGGCCTCCCAGACCACAATCTTCTCCCCGGCTCCCGCCCCGCAGGTCAAGCCGAGCTTCGACTGCGCCAACCCGCGTTCGCCGGCCGAGGCCGCGGTTTGCAATAATCCCGAATTGGCGGCGCTCGACCAGGAGATGCACCGGCTGTTTACGCAAAAGCTGCAGCAGCCCGGCTTCTTCACACGGCAGCGCTTGCTGCACGCGCAGCGCCACTGGCTCCGGAACAGGGACACCTGCGCAGGCAACGTCGCCTGCCTCAAGGTGCAGTACCAGGCGGCTGTCCAGCATTTGCAGTAGCAAAGACCGCCCAGCCGTGGCGGAAGGGGAAGCATAGTCATCGGACGTTACCCCTCACCCCAGCCCTCTCCCAATGGGAGAGGGAGTCCCGTCGCAGCGGTTGTGAGGGCGTCCCTTCTCTCCGTCCGCATTCGCTCGCGAATGCGGACATTCCGAGTTGCAAACTCGCCAGGGCGAGCTTGCCCGCAACCCAAGCAGGAGTGCCTGCCCGGCCGCGCTCTGGTATGCTCCGGAAAACTTCTGGGAGGAACCATGCGGCTCAGCAGCAAAGTTGCCATTGTCACTGGGGCAGCGTCGGGATTTGGTGCAGAGATCGCTCGCGTATTCGCAGGCGAGGGCGCCAAGGTCGCGGTGCTCGACATCAACGGCGACGGTGCGGAGACAATCGCGCGCGAGATCGGGCCTTCGGCAATCGCCATCGCCGCCGACGTAACCAAGCGCGCGGACATCGACGCCGCCGTCGCCAAGACGCTCGAAAGCTTCGGCAAGCTCGACATCGTGGTCAACAACGCGGGCTGGAGCCACAAGAATCGGCCCATGCTGGAGGTCGGCGAGGAGGAATTCGACCGCGTCTACGCCGTCAACGTGAAGTCGATCTATCACATGGCGTTCGCGGCGGTCCCGGTGCTGGCCAAGGCCGGCGGCGGCGTCATTATCAATATCGGCTCGACGGCGGGCATCAGGCCGCGCCCCGGCCTCACCTGGTACAACGGCTCGAAGGGCGCGGTGAACCTCATGTCGCGGTCGATGGCGGTGGAGCTGGCGCCGCAAAAGATCCGCGTGAATTGCGTGGCGCCGGTGATGGGCGCGACCGGGCTCCTGGAGCAGTTCATGGGGCTGCCGGACACGCCGGAAAACCGCGCCAAGTTCATCGCCACCGTGCCGCTCGGAAGGCTCTCGGAGCCCAAGGACATCGCCAGCGCCTGCCTGTATCTCGCGTCGGACGAGGCGGAGTTTATTACCGGCGTGGTGCTGGAGGTCGACGGCGGGCGCACGATCTGAGCAAAACAGTTCTTCAGCACGATTGCCTCCCTGACGGCCTTTCTGCTCCTTCCCTCGTGGGAAGACTTCCTGCAGCCCATCGCCTTCGTCAAAGCTCCGCCCGCCCCGCCATGACGCCAGCAAAGCCGCCGTTCACCCCAAATCCGGCGGTTGAAGCGGCAAAACGTCCTCCGCTGTCATGGCCGGAACTCGCTATGACGGCAGCGGTCAAGACTTATTGCCGTTGGGATTGTTCCAGCTCGGATCATGGACGCGGCGGCGCGCTCTTACCGGCCGCTGGCCAGCCACTTCTTGGCGGTCAGCGCGGCCAAGTCGCGGAGGTAGGCCTCATTCAAGCCTCCCGTGGCGCGGTCTTGCATGACTTCCAGCAGGTGCTCCATCAACACCGATCCTATTGCATGGATGGCGTCGTGGCGGCTCAACCCCTCGCCCATCAATTGCTGGATCTTTTCCGCGACGGGGTGTTCGCCGCCGAGCGCCGCCTGATTCTCCACGACGGCGTGAATGACCGCATGCACCGTCGCGTTCGGCAGCTCAATGCGGGCGCGCCGATGATAGTCCTCGGCGAGACCGATACGCTCCTGTTCGTCGAGCTTAAGCCAAGCCTTCGGATCGACGTGCCTATTAGGATCGTACCGCATGCTGTTCGCGCCTCCATGTGCGATATCTGGCTGAGAAATAACGTCCCCGACGCTAAACTGGCAGCAAAGGCGGAAAACGCGCAAGCATGCCGCCGGAGTTATGCCCGTAAAAAGGGCTGCTTATGCGCCGCCGCGAGCAAATTTTCACGGAAAGCCAAACGGCTTTTCTCCGATCCGGGCATTGCGATTGAACGCATCGGCATGTCAAAAGCCGCCTCCTTCGCCGCGTCTTCATTCTCTTTCTTTGGAACAGCCAGCCTCCCCTTACGTCCTATTGCCGGGACCGGGCGCACGTTCCCCAATCCCAAAGGACCGTTTCTTTCCCCCAGCGGCGCGCAATACTTAACGCCAGCATGGTAAACGCTCAGGTCTCATCTTCTCCACATCAATCAATTTCTCGTTTCTTTTTCCTCATTTTCGGTCGAATTCTGCGTTCCCA
>CAVXDM010000069.1:0-27903 GCA_963760455.1 uncultured Alphaproteobacteria bacterium | reverse complement strand
AACGCTTTCGCATGAAGATACCGGATTATTCCGCCGGCTCCGTCGCGCGGCAGTGGGCACGCGTGCAGGCGCGCGTTTCTCGGCGGAAGAAGCTGCTTCTTTACGTCATTGCGAGGGGCATTTGCCCCGAAGCAATCCAGGGGCAACAATCGGTGCGCCTGTTTCTGGATCGCCACTGCCGCAGGCGCGGTCTCGCGATGACGGTGAGCGTACCGGGACCGTTAGGGCCTCTGGCGGCTGGGCAGGTATATCCAGTGCACGTCCCGCCCGCGAGGGTTGCGGGGCTTGCGCTATCGGCGTATGGCCTCATGGCCAGCGAAGGGCGTAGCGTGCCGGGCTGGCGCTTTGTAAGCACACGAGAGAGCGTAGATGACCGCAGATAGCACCATGGACGGCGAGGAGCGCGAGGCGCACGAAGAGACGTTCCGGCCCAGCAAGGAACGCGACGAGAAGCTGAGCGTGTTCGACAGCGTCCGCGTCCATTCGGACAATCCGGTGCAGCCGGTCAAGCTCCGGCCGGAGGACAGCTTCAACTTCCGCTGCCATCGGGGCGTTGCCTGCTGGAACAAATGCTGCCACGGCGCGGACATCACCTTGCCGCCCTACGATATCCTGCGGCTGTCGCGGCACTTCGGCGCGCGCCCGGCCGAATTCCTGGAGCGCTATACGGTGCCCGCCGAGCACGAAGGCGCCGCCATGCCGGTCGTCAAGCTCAAGATGGGCGGCGAGGACGGCACGGGGGCTTGCCCGTTCCTGGCGGACGAAGGCTGCACCGTCTACGACGACCGCCCGGCCGCCTGCCGCTACTATCCGCTTGGCCTGATTTCTGTGAAGCTCAAGGACAGCGAGGCCAAGGAAGACTTCAACTTCCTGGTGCGCGAGGACCATTGCCTGGGCCACGCGGAGGCGCATAGCCAGACCGTCGCCGAGTTCTGCAAGGACCAGGGCGTGGAGCCTTACGAGCAGATCAACCGGGGCTGGATCGATATCCTGATGAAGCTCGCCTCCTGGCGGCCCATGGGCGGCCCGTTGGGCGAGGTGCCCACGCCACAGGCGCGGCAGATGTTCTTCATGGTCTCCTCGGATGTGGAGCGCCTGCGCAAATTCATTTTCGAAAGCAGCTTCCTGCAGCGCTACGAAATTCCCGCCGAAGCCGTGGAAGTGGTCCGCACCAGCGACGAGGCGCTTATCTGCCTGGGCCTTGAGTGGATGAAGAGCGTGCTTTTCCACGAGCCCACAATCGAGATCCGGCAGGAGGTGCTGCAGGAGGCGATTGGCAAGGCGAGGTCGGAAACCGGCGCGGCTTAGCTGCGGGATTAAGTCATAGCATAGGGCGTTACCCCTCACCCCAACCCTCTCCCAATGGGAGAGGGGGCAGGCCGTGCCCGTTGAGAAAGCGTCCCCTCTCCCATTGGGAGAGGGACAGGGTGAGGGGTAATGCGCGCTGTACGGATCATCGATCTGGGGACGGGTAGGGGCACAATGGCGAACGGCAACGGCAATGGCGCAATATCCTGGCAGCGGCGCCTGCTGCCGTTTCTGAGCTGGACGCCGCATGTCAACGCGAACACCCTGAACACCGATTTCTGGGCGGCTCTCACCGGGGCGCTCGTGGTTCTGCCGCAGGGCATCGCGTACGCGACCATCGCCGGCATGCCGCCGGTATACGGCCTCTACGCCGGCATGATCCCGGCAATCGTGGCAGCGCTGTTCGGCTCGTCCTGGCAACTGGTGTCGGGTCCGACGGTGGCCGGCTCGCTGGTCATGGCCTCGGCGCTCAGTGCCCTGGCGGTGCCCGCCTCGGACCAATATGTGGTGCTGGCGCTGACGCTTGCCTTCCTCGTCGGCGTCATCGAATTGACGATGGGCCTTTTCCGGCTCGGCACGCTCGTCAACTTTATATCGCACTCGGTCATCGTCGGCTTCACCGCGGGCGCCGGCGTCATCATCGCCGCCAACCAGCTCAAGAACTTCCTCAGGCTGGACGGCATGCCACGCGGCCTGCCGTTCTACGAGGTCATGGAGTATGTGGGGCGCCATCTGGGCGACGCCTCCTGGCAGACCGCGGTTGTCGGAACCGTCACGGTTGTCACTGCCATCGGCGTCAAGCGCTATTTCCCCCGTTGGCCCTACATGATCGCCGCCATGCTGTCGGCGAGCGCGGTCGGATACCTGTTCAACAAATTCGCCCCCGGCTGCGAAGTGGCCATGAAGAAGGGCCTGCTCGTTTACGCCAATTCCTGCCCGATCCGGACGGTTGGCGAGTTGCCGTCGAGCCTGCCGCCCTTGTCCGCGCCGAGCTTCAGTCTCGAAACCTGGTCCTCGCTCGGCTCGGTGATGCTGGCGATGACGCTGTTCGCTCTGACCGAGGCCATATCCATCGCACGCGCGCTAGCACTGCGCACTGGCCAGCATATCGAACTCGAACCAGGAGTTCATCGGGCAGGGCCTCTCCAATATCGCGGGCGCCTTCTTCTCGGGCTATGTGGCCACGGGGTCGTTCAACCGGAGCGCGCTCAATTACTCGGTTGGCGCCAAGACGCCCATCGCCGCGATCCTGGCCGGCCTCTTCCTGATGTTTATCGTCGTGCTTGTCGCGCCCTTGGCGATCTACCTGCCGAACGCCACCATGGCCGGCATTCTGTTCATCGTGGCTTACGGCCTGTGGGACAGCCATCACATCAAGCAGATCATCCGCACGAGCTATTCCGATACCGCGGTGCTCGCCGCGACGTTCGGCGCGGCGCTGACGCTCGAACTCGACAAGGCCATCTTCGCGGGCGTGACCATCTCGCTGCTGCTCTATTTGCGGCAAACGTCGAACCCGCAAATCCACATCCGCGTCCCCGATCCGGCGAACGCGAGAGGGAAATTCACGGATACGCGGCCTGGCCTGCCGGAATGCCATCAAGTCCGGCTGATCCGTATCGACGGCTCGCTGTTTTTCGGCGCGGTGAACGCCTTCCAGGAGACGCTGCGCGGCTACGAGGATACGGCGCCCGAGGCCAAGCATCTCATGATCGTGATGCAGGCGGTGAATTTCATCGACGTGGCCGGCGCCGAGGCGCTGGTCGCGATGGCAAGGCGCTACCGGGCGCGCGGCGGCGGCCTCTATCTGATACGGCCGAAGGAGGCGGTTATCGAGCTTCTGGAGCGCGGCCAGTATATGGAGGAGATCGGCCGGGATCACGTGTTCCATTCCAAAACCGTCGCTTTGGATGCCATCTACCGGCAGTTGGATCACAATATGTGCAAGAGCTGCGGGCTGAAGGTTTTCCTGGAATGCGGGCGGCCAGGCGAGCCGAAAACGGCGGAAGCGGGCGGGGGCACGCCGTTGGCGGCCGCAGCGAAGAGCGCGTGAGAAGGTCTGCTGCTCAACGGCATCCCGGAAACGCCG
This sequence comes from uncultured Alphaproteobacteria bacterium, assembly GCA_963760455.1. Lineage (GTDB taxonomy): Bacteria > Pseudomonadota > Alphaproteobacteria > Rhizobiales > Rhodomicrobiaceae > Rhodomicrobium. The sequence continues at coordinate 24,506 of CAVXDM010000069.1, read as the reverse complement.
CAAGCGTTATCCGGGATCGTTACGAACTGAGGCTGGTGATTTTTGCGATTCCGGACAAACGCTGGTACGGCCAGGGGGAAGTTCTGACGCACAACGCTGTCATCGCGAGGCCGCCTTGGCGGCCGCGGGCGTCCAGAAATTGGCTCAGTGCTTCCGATATCCTGGATTGCTTCGCTTCGCTCGCAATGACGGGGCAAGACTCCTGGCGCAGTATGCTAGAGTGTTTTCCGGGAAGAGGGTAAACACTGCGCTACTTGCCGGCCTCGACCTCTGCCACGGCATTGGCCATCAGCTCGATGAGCTTCTTCTTCAGCGTGCGCTCGTCCATGCTGACGCCCTTGGCCTTGAAGTCTTCGAGCACCTTGGCGACCAGGGCCGCATCGCCCGGTTGCGCGAAATCCGCCTTCAGCGCCTGCTTGACGTAATCGGCTGCCTCGGGGGCGGAAAGCCCAAGCTGCGCCGCAACCCAGGTTCCCAGGGCCTTGTCGCGGCGGGCTTTCGCCTTGAACCGCAGTTCCTCGTCGCGGGCGAATTTCGCCTCGTAAGCGTTTTCGCGTTCGTCAAATGTGGTCATGGTCTGTTCCTGGGCCGGGACGTGCTACCTAAAGCGGCGCCGCGAGGTCTTTAATCGCGAGGCCGGCGGAGCCATCTCTTAACGTGCTAACCGTGGTTCGATATCATGCCATGGATAGCGTGCAATTGCATCTAAATCAACATGCGCGCGAGCGCACGGCGCCCTTGGGCGCGGCAGGAGGGCGGAGGATTGACCACATATGTTTTCGTGGGAATGCGTGACAATCACGCGAATATGCGCTTGAAGTATAGCTCGAACCCTATCCGGTTTCCCGATCTGCCAGCAATAATGGGGGCTTCCCATGAATAACCGCCGCCGCCGCATCTACGAGGGAAAGGCTAAAGTCCTTTACGAAGGACCTGAGCCCGGCACGCTTATTCAACACTTCAAGGACGACGCGACCGCCTTCAATGCGAAGAAGCACGAGCAATTCGAAGGCAAGGGCGTCCTCAACAACCGGATCTCGGAGTATATCTTCAGCCGGCTGAACGAGATCGGCGTGCCGACTCACTTCATCCGCCGCCTCAACATGCGCGAGCAGCTCATCCGCGAGGTGGAGATCATCCCGCTTGAGGTCGTGGTGCGCAACGTGGTGGCGGGCTCGCTCGGCGAGCGCCTGGGGCTTGAGGAGGGCATGCCGCTGCCGCGCTCCATCATCGAGTTCTACTATAAGGCTGACAAGCTCAACGACCCGATGGTCACGGAGGAGCACATCACCGCGTTCGGCTGGGCAGCACCCGCCGAGATCGACGAGATGATGGCGCTGGCGCTGCGCATTAACGACTTCCTGACCGGCCTGTTCCTCGGCATCGGCATCCGCCTCGTGGATTTCAAGGTGGAGTTCGGCCGCGTTTTCGAAAACGAGACGGTGCGGATATTGCTGGCCGACGAGATCAGCCCGGATAGCTGCCGGCTGTGGGACATCGAGACCAAGGACAAGCTCGACAAGGACCGCTTCCGCAAGGATTTGGGCGGCCTGATCGAAGCCTATTCCGAGGTTGCCAAGCGGCTTGGAATTCTTGTGGAAAATCCTTCGCCAAGGCCAAAAGGGCCGGTGCTCGTGCAATCGAAATAGGCTAATCGGGCATTCGTTGGAATACTGGCGGATACCCGCCCGGCATTGTTCGTTTTCGCAGAGTGAGCGCTTGCGCTCACGACAAACGTTCGGTCTAAGTGAGCGCTTGCGCTCACGATAAGGGTTCGCTTCATGTCTCGCCGCGAAGCCGGTGAGGCCGCTGTAGCGAATTCTGTTTGGGCCGTGGCCGTACATTGGAGACTTGACCCGGATGAAAGCGCGCATAACCGTCACGTTGAAAAGCGGCGTTCTCGATCCGCAGGGGCGCGCCATCGCGAACGCGCTCAACTCGCTCGGCTTCGGCAATGTCGAGGACGTGCGCCAGGGCAAGCTGATCGAGGTGCAGCTCAAGGCGGAGGGCGAGGAGCAGGCGCGCGCTGAACTCGACGCCATGTGCAAGCAGCTCCTTGCTAATACGGTGATCGAGAACTACCGCGTGGAGATCGTCGGGGGATGACGAAAGGCGAGCCTGCGATCCTGATAATTCTGCTCACGTTGGTGCTTGCAACGCTTGCAGTCAGGCTCAGCTTTGGAAGAAACATGGCCGCCTCCATGGCGCAGCTCGATTGCCGGCTCGGCTACTACGGGCTTCTCTCCCTTGCCTCCTATTCCCGGCCGGGAACAATGGAGGAAAACGCGGATTGGATCGCAGTGAGCGTCAGGGATGGCCATTTCCTGTTTTCGAAGCCCCCGGCGCCGGCCCATCCCATGGTGGTGCGGCGCAAGCTTGAGGCGGCTGGCGAGGGTTTCAATACCGTGACGGAAGGCTGCGCCTTTGGCGGCGACAAGGGTGCGTACAAGGAAGCGATGACGCATCTTCCCCCGGCCGAGAGGGCTACCCGGGAGGGAGGCGGCGTTGAGCTTAAGGTGATGCTGAACCGATGAACCAAGTACACTCCGCCGGAAGTCTCGACACGTCATTGCGAGCGAAGCGAAGCAATCCAGAAACCGGAAGCGCGGCGCCTATTTATGGACGCCTGCGGTCGCCAAGGCGGCCTCGCGATGCGGGCGTTGTGCGTCAGGATTTCCATATAGGAGCTTGTTCCCGCGCCGGAAATGGGGTTCCGCTTTCGCTGGAGCGGCCCTTGAGACGCTTCCTTTCGGCTGGCGCCTTCGGGCTGCTCGCTTTCTGCCGCGGTTCTGGCCGCCGTCCTTGCCTCGCGGAACCGGAGGGGGCGCGGTTGAACTGCCGGCTTGGCTATAATGTCCTCTTGAAAGAGCTCAAGGAGCGGCAGGACCTGCAAATGCAGGATTATCCGTTTGGAATCGAATTCCAGTGCGAAAGGCTCGAATACGGTCGCCTATTATTTCACCAAGCCCGTGCATGGCGCGCATCCGGCGATTTTCTGGTATGGCGGCAAGAGCGCGTGCCAGGCCGTGAAGGCGGACGGATGCGGCTATGGTGGCTCGGAGAAATTCAAGGCCGCGCTTGACAAGTACCGGACGCGGCGGAGTTGCCAATGAAAAGCGCTGTCATCGTATTCCCAGGATCGAACTGCGACCGCGACGTGGCTGTGACGCTCGAAGAGGTCACGGGCAAGAAGCCTGCCATGGTCTGGCACCGGGAGACGGAGTTTCCGTCCGCCGATCTGATCGTGCTGCCCGGCGGCTTCTCCTATGGCGACTATCTGCGCTCCGGCGCGATGGCCGCGCATTCGCCGATCGTGCGCGCCGTGCGAGAGCAGGCGGAGCGCGGCGTGGCGGTGCTCGGCATCTGCAACGGCTTCCAGATCCTGACCGAGGCGCAACTCCTGCCGGGCGCGCTGATGCGCAACACCTCGCTGCACTATATCTGCCGGGACGTGGGTTTGAAGGTGGAGCGGGCGGATACGCCCTTCACCAGCACCTATGCGCAGGGCGAGCAGGTTGTCATGCCTATCGCACACAAGGATGGTTCTTACTACGCTGACGAGGAAACGCTCGACCGGATCGAAGGCGAGGGCCAAGTGGTGTTCCGTTATTGCGGAGGGGCCGGCTTTGGTGATAACGGCAACCCCAACGGCTCGCGCCGAGCCATCGCTGGCGTGATTAGCACGTCTGGGCGTATCATGGGGCTGATGCCGCATCCGGAACGCGCATCAGATGCCGCATTGGGTGGAATCGATGGCCGCCGGGTGTTCGAATCGATTACACGGGAGCTACAATAGCATATTCTGCCGGTTCTGCGTTTCTTTGAGGTACAACCGCTCTAGCGAGAGGATCACACCATGAGTTTCGACGAAGAAGTTGATGAAGTGAAACGGGAAATGCAAACTGCGAAGCTCGACCCGGAGGCCCGGCGCGCTTCGGCCCAGAAGCTTTGCGAGCGGCTCAAGGAGCAGGTTGCAAGCCGCCGTTTGGACTTCGCCATCGGCGAGGAGGGTGGCGATCCCATCGTGCAGGTGAAGTACAAGCCTGACGGCGAGACGCTGGCCTCGATCTTCGTGAACGAAGACGGCAGCATCACCTTCCAGGCCGCGGGCGCTTCCGACGAGGCGGACGACGACGACGACGACGCCGGCTATTTCCCGAGCTATGTCGAGTATATGGACGAGGACGAGTTCCTTGAGGACGCCTACGACATGCTGAAGGTCGGCCTCGCGGAGTACGAACTCGACCGCGAGCAGCGGAGCTAGTCTGGCACCTGCTGTTGCGAGGGTTGAGTCAGATACATAGGGCAATACCCCTCACCCTGTCCCTCTCGCAAGCTCGCCCTGGCGAGCTTGCAACTTGGGAATGTCCGCATTCGCTAGCGAATGCGGATGGGGAGAGGGAGTCCCTCGCAGCCGTTGTGAGGGCGTTCCTTTTCCCCATCCGCTCGCGGATGCGGACATTCAAAGTTGCAAGCTCGCCAGGGCGAGCTTGCTGAGGGACAGGGTGAGGGGTAATGCGCGTAGTATGGATCTCCGATTCCCGCTACTAGGGTGCCCTTAACAATATTGAAGTCACCGTCATTGCGAGCGAAGCGAAGATGCCGCTTTGGATCGCCACGGCGGCAGGAGCCCGCTCGCGATGACGGATAACAATTCCCAGATGACAATCGCCACCGAAGCGATGGCCGCAGTGCACCGGATGGCGCCGGCCGAGTTCCGCCTCGCCTGCGAAAAACTGGGCCGAGCGCCCAATTTGACGGAGCTTGGCATCGTCTCGGTGATGTGGTCCGAGCATTGCTCCTATAAATCCTCGCGCGCCTGGCTCAAGAAGCTGCCCACGACAGGGTCGCGGGTCATCCAGGGGCCGGGCGAGAACGCTGGCGTCGTCGATATCGGCGACGGACAGGCCGTGGTTTTCAAGATGGAAAGCCACAACCATCCCTCCTACATCGAGCCTTACCAGGGCGCGGCGACCGGCGTCGGCGGCATCATGCGCGACGTGTTCACCATGGGTGCGCGCCCCATCGCCAACATGAACGCGCTCAGGTTCGGCGCGGCGGACCACCCGAAGACGCGCCATCTCGTGGGCGGCGTGGTCGCGGGCATCGGCGACTACGGCAACTGCATGGGCATCCCGACCGTTGGCGGCGAGACGAATTTCGACCCGCGCTACAACGGCAATATTCTGGTCAACGCCTTCTGCGCCGGGCTCGTGAGCACGGATCGCATCTTCTATTCGGCGGCGTCCGGCGTTGGCAATCCGGTGGTTTACGTCGGCTCCAAGACGGGCCGCGACGGCATCCACGGCGCCACCATGGCGTCGGAGGAGTTCGACGAGCAGACCGAGGAGAAGCGGCCCACGGTGCAGGTGGGCGATCCGTTCGCGGAGAAGCTCCTGCTCGAAGCCTGCCTTGAGCTGATGGCGGAGGACGCTATCCTCGCCATTCAGGACATGGGCGCGGCGGGACTCACCTCGTCCTCCGTCGAGATGGCGGCCAAGGGCGGCTCCGGCATCGAGCTGAACCTCGACCTCGTGCCGCAGCGCGAGGAGAACCTCACGGCCTACGAGATGATGCTCTCCGAAAGCCAGGAGCGCATGCTGATGGTGCTGCGTCCCGGTTCCGAGGCGCTGGCCGAGCGTATCTTCCGCAAATGGGAGCTGGATTTTGCGATCATCGGCCGCACCACGGACACGGGCAAGCTGACGATCCGCCATAAGGGCCGCCTTGAAGCCGATCTGCCAACCTCGATGCTGTCCGACGAGGCGCCGGTTTACGAGCGCCCGGTTTCGCCCAGGCCCAAGCCCGCCGCCGTTAGCGCGGATAGCGTGCCGGCGCCCGAGAGCTTGACGGCCACGCTGCTCAAGCTCATGGGCTCGCCCAACCTCTGCTCCAAGCGCTGGATTTGGGAGCAATACGACCACATGGTCATGGGCGATACGATGGTGCGCCCAGGCTCTGACGCCGCCGTTGTGCGCGTGCACGGCACGAACAAGGCGCTGGCCTTCACCTGCGACGTGACGCCCCGCTATTGCTACGCCGACCCGTTCGAAGGCGGCAAGCAGGCGGTGGCCGAGGCATGGCGCAATCTGGTTGCATCCGGCGCCACGCCGCTGGCGCTCACCGACTGCATGAATTTCGGCAATCCCGAGCGGCCGGAAATCATGGCCGAGTTCGCGGACTGCATCGACGGCATGGCGGAAGCCTGCCGCACCCTCGATTTCCCGGTCGTGTCGGGCAACGTCTCGCTCTACAACGAGACCAACGGCGTGGCCATCCTGCCCACGCCCGCCATCGGCGGCGTTGGCCTGATCGCGGATTGCGCACACGTCGCAACAGTTGGCTTCAAGCCCGGCGACGAGGTTGTGGTGCTGATCGGCGCGGAGACCGGGCATCTTGGGCAATCGCGCTACCAGGAACACGCGGTGGGCAAGGTCGAAGGCGCGCCGCCACCCGTGAGCCTCGATGCCGAGCGCAAGGCCGGCGATTTAGTGCGCGGGCTGATCGAGAGCGGCGCGGTGAAAACCGTGCATGACGTGTCGGACGGCGGGCTGCTTGTTGCGTTGGCGGAAATGGCCTTGGCGGGAGGGCGCGGCTTCCAATACGTGCCGCATCCCACGCTCGCGGCGCATGCGGCGGCGTTCGGCGAGGACCAGGGGCTTTACCTGATCGGCGCAAGCGCCAGGACTGCCGGCGACATCGTCAAGCAGGCCGAAGCAGCCGGGCTGCCGGCCCGCATTGCGGCGCGCGTCGAGGGAGATGCGATTGCGGTGCCCGGCGAGGAGCCGTTGCCGCTGACGCGCCTGCGGCAGGTGCACGAGGGCTGGTTGCCGGGGTTCATGTCGGGCGAGCTTTAATCGCGCCGCCACTGCCGTCCGCACGGCGCCCGGAAACAGGCCCGCGTTTTGGGAGTTTCCGTTGATTACACTTAGCATCCACCACAGGACAACTTACCGCTACAACCAGCCGGTGAGCCTCGGGCCGCACCGCTTGATGCTTCGCCCGCGCGAAAGCCGCGAGCTTCGTCTCATTTCGAGCGAGGTGACGGTGACGCCCGCCGGGGGAGTGACCTGGGCGCACGATGTCTTCGGCAATGCCGTCGCGACCGCATCCTTCCAGACCATGGCTGACACGCTCGTCATCGCCAGCGCCGTGGAACTGGAACTCAACGCCACCGCTTGGCCTGTGTTCGATATCGCCGCCTCAGCCATCACCTACCCTTTCGAATATTCCAGCGGCGAGTGGATCGATCTGGGGGCGCTTGCCAGCCAGCAATACCCGGACCCAGCCGGACGGTTGAGGGACTGGGCACGGGCGTTCGTTCGCGGCAGTTCGACGGACACGCTTTCTTTATTGAAGGATCTGAGCCTGGGCGTGCCGGGATCGGTCTCCTATCAGAGCCGGGAGGAAGAGGGCACCCAGTCGCCGATAGAGACGCTGGATCGCGGCTGGGGATCGTGCCGGGATTTCGCGGTCCTATTCGTCGAGGCGGCACGCAGTCTGGGTTTCGGGGCAAGGATCGTGTCCGGCTATCTCTACAATCCGGATCAGGATCGTGTCGGTTCCGGAGGCGCTGGGTCCACGCACGCCTGGGCGGAAGTCTATGTCCCTGGTGCTGGCTGGATAACCTTCGATCCGACGAACCGCACCGCCGGCGGCTTCAATTTGATCCCCGTTGCCGTTGCCCGCGACATCCGCCAGGCAATGCCCGTAACCGGCAGCTTCGTGGGCATGACCGGCGCCTTCATGGGGATGAATGTGGAAATTAGTGTTAAAGCTTAGCGCCGGAACAAAAACTTTTTGCCCTCAAGGGCAAGGATGATCTGGTATCCCAGGGCTAGGCAAGATACGGTCTGAACCAAGAGCGGGTTGCGCGGGAGATCGATGCACCGCCGCGAATTTCGATCGTTCCGGTACGGCGCCGTCATCGCGAGGCAGCCGAGGCGGACCGTGGCGATCCGAAGGCTGGCGTTGCGTTTTCCGCTCCTGGGTTGTTTTGGGGCTGAAGCTACTCGCTGTGAGAGAGAGCGGCCGAAACTTTGGCGGCTGGTATTTTCTTGCGCGTCACACTCCCGGCGACTGAAGCCGGGCAATAGAAGCATTTCAGAACTTCCGGATGTTTAAGAACGGAGAAGGTATCAAGTGGCCGAAAACAAGAGCGATGCGGGTTTCGCACCCCATTGGTGCGTCCATTTCCGACCGATGGCTCAGCACCAGACATGCGAAGCGGGCATCGATTACACCGTCCTCAACGGGGGCTCGGAGTACCGCCGCATGTACCAATTGCCGTGCTTCATCAAAGCGGGCGAGAAACCGGGGCAGCGCATTTCTTGTGAAAGCTTCACGGCGCCAACGGCTGAGGAAATTGCCCTGCACAATCAAGCGGCGGAGGACCGCCAGCGCTTGGTTGCGACGGTCAAGGCGGGCATCGCACCCTGGCGGCAGAAGCATCACGGCTGTTCCCATTTCGAGGTTGTCGAATGCCCGGCATGCCAGGGGCTTTTGCATCTGTCGATCAAGGCTCACAATGGACATGTGCAGGGCCGCTGCGAGACGGGCGGCTGCGTGAGTTGGACGGAATAATCTGGCGCACATCGGCGAGGCGGCGGGCTGCCGGTTGGTTGTCCGTGACCTCGCGGCTCAACGGTAGCCAAACCGATCCGCAAGGCGCCTTGCGCGGAAGCCGCCGCATGTGCCGGCGGCATCGCGCGGGCGTATTCCAAGGCCTCGCCAATGTGCGTTGGCTTGGCGGCGAACCGGCGAGAGGCCTGGACTCATACCAGCCGTCAGAAGTCCTGACCGTTCTGCCGCACCATCGTCGTCGCGAGGCGGCCCCGGCCGCCGCGGCGATCCAAGAACTGCCGCAGCCCCTCCAGCTCTGGATTGCTTCGGGGCTTCGCCCCTCGCAATGACGAAAAAGGGTCTAAACCTGTGGTAGCCGGTATCATTAACGGGCAATAAAAACCGTAGGACGCTGCGGCATGGTTAATGCGGCCGTGGTAAATGGCGGATCCCGGTGTCTCTCATGCGTCACTTTTTGCGAATTTTTTCCCGTTTTGGGCCGATTTCTGCACTTCTAGAATCCGGTTAAATATGCCGGCAGGTCGCCCGTTAACCGCGATATGGCCCTTCGGGCGCGGGGGATGTGCCCGCGCCGCATGAAAATCTAGTGTGGTTTTAATAACATAGCCGCCCTTAAGCCTTCGCTAAGGCGCCCCCGTGTATAATGCGGCCTTAAAGAAAAGCGGCACATTCGAGGTTTTCACGCCTCAACCCTGGAGCAAACGCGGTTAATGACCATATAATGCCCGCTAAGCCGCCGGCAAAAGGGACGCCGGCGCATAAAAAGTAGAAGGATTGTTTGCATGCCGATGCAGCCCGAAGAGATCGAGCGCCTAATTAAGGCCGGCCTTCCCGACGCGGAAATCGCGATCCAGGATCTGGCCGGCGACGGCGATCATTACGCGGCCACCGTCGTCTCCGAGGCGTTCCGCGGCAAGTCTCGCGTGCAGCAGCATCAGATCGTGTTCGCGGCGCTGCAGGGGCACATGGGCACCACGCTGCATGCGCTGGCGCTTCAGACCAAGGTGCCGGACGCAAAGCCTTCTTGACGGCGGCGCGCGGCTTGTTTTTTGCGTGCGCCGGTGCATGTTATGGGAAGCTTAAACAGGAAGGCGAGAATGAGCGGACAAGAAGTACAGAGCTGGATCAAGGAGCAGGTGACGGGCAACGACGTGGTGCTGTTCATGAAGGGCACCAAGGATTTCCCGCAGTGCGGCTTTTCGGGGCGCGTTGCGCAAATCCTGGCCTATCTCGGCGTCAGCTACAAGGATATCAACGTCCTGGCCGACGAGAACGTGCGCGAGGGCATCAAGGTCTATACCAACTGGCCGACGGTCCCGCAGCTCTACATCAAAGGTGAGTTCGTGGGCGGCGCCGACATCGTGACCGACATGTTCCAAAGCGGCGATCTTCTGACGCTGCTAGGTGAAAAGGGCGTGGCGTCGAATAAAACGCACGCAAACGCTTAAGTCCTGATAGATGCGGCGCGCATTCCCTCCCGTCATGGTGCAACGGGGACTGCGCGCCTTCTTCGTTTTTATCCTGACATTGTGCGCTGGCGTCTGTCTGGTCTTGGGGCTTACTCAGCCTGTCATCAAGCTGACCCGCCTGTATTTCTGGACCGATACTCACTCCATCCTCTCTATTCTTTCCGCGCTTTGGGCTGGCGGCGAAACCTTCCTGGCTGCAGTCATCTTCATATTTTCCATCCTGTTTCCAGCGCTCAAGCTCGTCTACATCGCGATGGCGGGGACGCTCAGCACCTTCGATCCTATGCTGCGCGGCCGTTGGTTCAAGCGCATCGGCTGGCTCGGCAAATGGTCCATGCTCGACGTGCTCATTTTGGCACTTTTGGTGTTCTACGCCAAGGCCGCCGAGTTCGCCGACGCGGTAACTCTGCCCGGCGTCTACTTTTTCTCGGCCTCGGTGTTCCTGACCATGTTCGCGTATGGCCTGACCGGCGGCGAGGAGACCGCCCAGCAGCGGCGGTAGCTGTCCGGCTCCGCTGCGGTGGCGATTGCTGATGTGGTACAGGGCCATGGCTGGGGCACTCGCATCGAATGAGGTGCTATCGTAGCAGTCCCCTCCTTGCCGAAGGCTTAATCGGGCTAAGTAGCGGATTTTGCGGCATAAGCTTCGACCCTTTTCCGTCATTGCGAGGGGCGAAGCCCCGAAGCAATCCAGGAGTTGGGGGCGCTGCGGCAGTTCCTGGATCGCCACGGTGGCCAGGGCCGCCTCGCGATGGTGCGGCAGAACGGTCAGGACTTCTGGCGGCTGAAATAACAGGCCAGTACGCGCCGCAAACGGCACGTTAGCCCGGTCATTTGAACCGGGAGAGGCCGCTGAAGTGAGCTTTGCAATGGGGGCACTGCAGTTCGGGGTGGCCGCGCTCCTGCGTTTCCGTAAGGAGCAGCATATACCCGAATTTTTGCATGCACACAGGACAGTAGGCATTCCCCTTCGGGCGGCCCTTGTCGTCTCTGTCGTAGTGATAGCCTAATACTTCGACCGTATCGGTAAATATCCTGAAGTTCCGCCTAAGCGTGTCGATCTCGTGGTCTTTGCCCCTTGCTTCCGTGATCGCCTCGGCAAGCGCATTCTTCAAATCGGCTACCAAGCTGATGCACTGCGCGAACTTGAGTGTTCGCGACGCTTCTTCGAGAGGTGGAGAGTCGCGAAGCTCCGCCAGAAGGATAGTCGCTTGTCTAGCCGCTTCAACTGCGGTTGCAAGAACGGGCATTTTTACGGTTTCCTTACGGCTCGGAGCCGCGAAACAGACCAACGCTTGGCAGATTGTTTCGAACGCCGCCGCCTCGCGCATCGACAAACCTATGCCAAGGATAATTGGCAGAGCTTGTGTCCGGCTTTCGCGGGCCGGACCGTGCCGGAACGGTTTCGTGAATGCGGCGGAGGATATAGCTTAAAGAAGTCGGAGAAGATATGGAGTGCCGCGGCGCTTGCGGTAGATGGGGAGGGCCGCGTGCTGTTTATCCATGCCCGCTCGCCGTGGGACATGCACGATTTCATCGTGAACCTGCAGAAGCTGCCGCTGGGCATCGTGCGCGCCATGTATCTGGAGGGTGGCCCCGAGGCGAGTCTCGCGGTGCAGACTGGCGGCGTTTCGTATGTTGCCGTGGGAAGCTATGAGACCGGTTTCAACGAGAATGATGCGAATACAAGGCAGTGGGAGCTGCCGAACGTGATTGGCGTCATGTGCATCGATGCGGCGCGCTAAAGCAGCACCTTGGCGGCGCGGCCCGCGATTTCTCGCATCTCAGGGGAAGAATGGTGCGGTCGAGAAGACTTCGAACTTCCACGGGTTGCCCCACTAGCACCTCAAGCTAGCGCGTCTACCGTTCCGCCACGACCGCAATGCCTGGCAATTCAGCTCGGCTGAGCCGCTTGTCTAACAGAAGATTTCTGGGGCGCACAACCAAAACGGACAAGGGATGCAGGGCAATCGGGTAAAAAACGGCGTGACATTCTGCGCGAATGCTGAATCCATCGCGAGCCACTGATTCGCAAGGGAGGGGTGGCGATGGAAGGCGGGGCGGCAGATTGCGGGGCACTCAACGAGAGCATTGTTTTTTCTTGACCATTTTGCAGAGTCTGAAAGACCCAAGGCAACAGGGAAAGGTTGTATATCCGCTGGCGGAGGTGCTGCTTTTGTGCTTGCTGGCGGTGCTGGCCGGAGCCGACCCACGATGCGATCCACATCGTTTCTGCTTTTGCGGCGCGGCAGCGCTTGGTGCTGGGACAGACGAGGGTAGATGAGAAGTCGAATGAGATCGTTGCCATCCCCAAGCTGCTGGCCATGCTGAGCCTCGAAGGCGCCATCGTGACCATCGACGCCATGGGCTGCCAGAAAGAAATTGCCAACCATGAAATCTCCTGGCTTAAGGAGCGGCACGATTGGCCGGGGCTGAACGGCATCGCGATGGTGGAAAGCACGCGCGAGACAGGAGCAAAAATCGAGGCGAGACCCGGTTCTATATCACTTCGCTCAAAAGCACGGCGGACCGCATTGCAAGCGCCGTCCGCTGGCATTGGGCCATCGAGAACAGTTTACACTGGGTGATGGACATGGTCTTCCGCGATGATTGCCGGGTGCGGGAGGGCAATGCCGCGACGAACTTCGTGACACTCCGGCATATGGCGCATAACCTCGCCCGGCGGGCACCAGGCAAAATGTCCATCCGCGCAAGGCGAAAAGCCGCCGCTTGGGACGATGACTATCTCCTAAGCCTCGCCGCCGCTTGAGCTTGAAGCGTTCACTCGATTCCCCTGCCATTCCCGTAAGCCCCACGCCAACGGAGCCCCCTACGCTCGCATTCACCGAGTGCGAGGAAGTGAACTCGTAGATGGTGGAGAGCGCCGACTGGATGGTAAGATCGTTCGCCGCCGAGACCGCAAGATAGCGCCCGGCCTGGACCGCCGTGCCCTGGATGTTGACATTATTCGCCGAGGTCAGCGACACGTCCTGGCCGCCCTGACTGCCGCCGTGAAGCCGGTAAACAGTTTGCCTGTCTTGCCGCCCTTCACATAGCGGCCCCGGAACTCATACCCAAGGAAAGTAAACTTGGTATGCTCGTGCGTTCCGGTGCGTCTTCCATCTTTGCAGTAGACAATCTTGGTCTTTGCTGGATGCATCGTAAGGCCGCACTCCGCAAACCGCGCTTCCAGCGCAGCCTTAATCGCTTGCGCCTCCTTCACGCTTTCGCAGTGCACGAGCCCGTCATCCGCATACCGGCACCAGGGCGCCTTGGGATAGGTCCGCGTCATCCAGACGTCGAACGCATAATGCAAGAAGAGATTGGCCAGCAGCGGACTAATGACGCCCCCTTGCGGAGTTCCCCTCGTGCGTTGCACAAGGGTTCCATCCGCAAGTTGCAAGGGAGCCGTCAGCCACCGCTTAATATAGAGCCTTACCCATTTGCAATCCGTATGCTTATCCAGTGCCTTCAGCAGCAGCCCATGCTCGATGTTGTCGAACCCACTTGAACTTCTCCCTTGGCATCCGAGCCCTGGTTCCCGTAGTTCCGCACAAGAGCCTGGACCGGGTTCACGCCCCCTTTACGCCGGCTGCCGCACGCCCAGTAGCCAAGCCCCCGGCGCACTCGTCCCAGAGGTACCGTTCGCCCCTGGTTTCGACAGCATTTTCAATTATCGACGCGTCATCGAAGGGTTTGCTTGCGCTCGTCTCCCCGAACCTTACCTGCCCGGAGATACGTCTCCGGACTTTGACACCAACGCTCACCACCACGGCTTTTGACCGCAGCAGCTTGGAGTGGTTTGAAGCCCGCTCTTGGAAGCTGGCTTCGAAGGACCTGCCTTCATCTCTCACGCAGCTTGTGCACGCTCAAGTCAGGTTCTCATTCCGAAACCTCCTTATTCGTGCGCTACGGCACACAACGGGAGTTTTGAAAGCCAAAAGTCCGCAATTTCCGGGCAGTTTCGCGCAAAAATCTGGCAATTTCAGACACCTGGATTCTCCATTAACTATATCTGGATAATGCTTATCCCGTTAAGCTCCTTCCCATTTGGGTTGTTCTGGAGTTCCTTCAGGAGCGCCGCGGCCTCGCTCGAAATTACCAGCTTTGAGTTAAGATAGTCGGCCAGCGCGGAGATCCCCTTGGCGGCGTATGCCAGCGCCTCCGTCGATACATAGACATTGACGGCATCGGTCTTGTTCTTGGTGATGATCTGCGTGCGGGCAACATCGCGATTGAGCAGATCGAGCGCGCCTGTGGCTCCGCTCTTTTCCAACGCAGCCTGCTTGGCGGTATCGCTGACGTTGATGTTCCCCTGGCCTACGGTGGCGAAGGTCGTGCCTTCCTTGTCTGTGGCCTTGTAGGTGAGCTGGAACTTAGTTGGATATTGCCCGAGATACTGACCGGCTTGGGCTAGTGGCCTGAATCATCTAAAATGCTGGGTACAGGCTTTTCAGCTTGATGCGGGCATCGGCGGTTGTGAAGCGCCAGTTGGCCTTGGCATGGCGGAGGTTACGGCGGTCAAGCCAAGCCGTGACCTCGCATTCGAGTTCGTTTTTATCGGGGATACGGCGGTCGAGGCATTGGCCGGACAGGACCGCCAGCTCCGATTCCGCCATATCGAGCCAGCTGCCATGCTTGGGCGTGTAGTGCCACTCGAACCGCTCAACGAGACGCCGTGCCTCCTCCGGCTGGAACGCCTCGTATAGCGATGCGGGCGTGTGCGTATTCAGATTATCCTGCACCAGCACGATCTTTTCCGCCTGGGCGAAATGGACATCGCTCAGTTCCTTCAAGACATGCGCATAGTCCACGGCGGTGCGCCGCTCCGTGACCTTTACGTGACGCCATCCCTCAAGCGGGGCGAACAGCATGAACAGGCTGGCCGTGCCGTTGCGCTCATACTCGTAGTCGTAACGGGCCGGCTGGCCCGGCTGCATCGGGAGGGGCGTGCGCGTCTCGGCAACAAGCTGTTTCGAAGTCTCGTCGAGGCAGACGAGCGGCCGGGCCGGATTGTACGGCCGTGTGTAGACCTCAAGCACATCTTCCATTGCCGCAACGAACGCGGCGCTGGCCTTGGGCGGGATCACCCAATATTCCTTCAGGTGCGGTTTGAGAACGTTTTTTTTAGCGCCCGGCCAACTGTGTTGAAGTGTGCTTTTTCTACTATCTTGCGCTCGATGACATGCTCGGCCAGCAGCCGGATGGTCCAGTGCGCGTAACCTTCCGGCGCCTCCGAGCAGGCGAGCGCGATCAACTGGGCTTGGGCGGTGCCGTCGAAGATTGGCGCGACCGGCGGGGTTTCCCGTTGCTTGCGGGTGAGCACCGCTTCGAGCCCTTGGTTGACGAACGTCTCGCGCGTGCGCGAGACCATGCAGACATTGGTATCGAACGCCTCGCAGATTTCCCTGTCCAGCCAGCCCTCGCCAGCCTCGCCCTGATCGGCCTTCAGCAGAATTCGTGCCTTGAGCAAAGTCTTGGCCGCCGCCTTACCTTTCGAAATCAGCCCTGTGAGTTGCTCCCGCTCCTCGCCGCTCAGCTTGACGATGAATTTCTTGTTGGCCATGGCCTGCCCCTTGTGCCGGTTATCCCCAGCAGGCCAAGAATCAGCGTTCGCAGCCAAATGCAACAACGCAATTTAAATGGTGCAGACCACTAGCTGATCATGAAGACGCAACGCCTGAAAGTCTGGAGCGCGTACGGTTTGCAGCCCTGAAGTTGTCCGAAGGCCAGATCGAGCGGCTGTGCGATGCGGTCCAGCTGGCGCAAGCGGACTGGCGCGACCTCTTCATGTGCGCGGGCTTTGAAAAGCCTGGTGCGCATCTGAAGTGGATGCCTCCAAGGTTCAAATAGCCCTCTCCCTCCATGATCTTTTCTTGGCCATGGAACGCTGGGCACAGCAAATGTGTAAGAGTAAAGCCTACGTTCGGTGATGTGCAGGTGCCGCCTTGGAATAGCGGCTCATACCCTAACAAGAGGCATTCTCGGAAATGGGCAGAATGGCAGCTCCTTAAGCCCGCGTTCAAGATTATGAGCGCCACCCGGTTCCTCGCTCAGGTGACAAGCTACACCAAGAGCAGGCGGGCACTGTAGCTGGTTCGCATATTTTTCCAGCCCAAGGCGGTTATCCCGCGCGCCGCGCTGCATCGGCTTGCTGCCAATTTTCTCGCTAGCATCTTTCTATCAAGAACCTCGCTTTCATGCCGGCGGCATCCCTCTCTTTATGGTCGAGGGATGTAGGCCGGGCATGGTGACATGCAGTCAAGCAAGCACAACAGGAAAGACACGCCGGACGCGGTGCAGCGGAGAAGCGCCGCCGTCATAAAGAGTCCGGCTGAGCGGTTGGGCGAGCCGGTCACGCGCGAGCGCATCCTGCGAGCCCTGCTGGTTATGGCCGGCATCGTGTCCTCTCCTGGCGGCGAAAAGTACCTTGCGATCTACCAGCGTCTGGAAACCGAGCTGGCTGCTTATGACCGTGCTGAGGATACCCTTGCCCGCGCCCGTGAGCTGGCACGCCGCCATGCTAACCCCAGACCCGCGTCAACCACTCTGCCTTATGTTTTAGCGTTGGACCGGCACCGTACTTGACCTCTTTTACCGCATGGCCCATCAGCGCATCCTGAATGCGCTGCGGCGCTTCGAGCGCAATCAGCCGGTCCTTGAAGGTATGGCGCAGAGAATAAAGTGTGTGCCCCGGATGTGGGCCTTAAGCCCGCTGAAGTCAGTCCCTTATTGACCACAGCCGATAGCGCGTCCGGCGATGTCCGGTAGCGGGCAAACCCGTCAGGAAACGTGCGCATCACCTCAAGCGCCCGTCCGACAAGAGGGAGATCCCGTTCGCTTTGTTCTGTTTTGAGCTGCCGGCCATCGGGCCGCACCTGAACATGCGGAACCTCGTCATCGAGAATGATCCTCTCGCCGATGAGGCCCACGACTTCGCTCGGGCGCATCCCGGTTGCTGCGACCATAATTACCACGGCGCGCGCTTCTGCATTGAGGCTTTCCAGCTCATGGCCGGGCAGGATGCGCGTGCGCACGAACTCCGGATCGTACGGAACGCGCGGGTTGTGCCGCTCACCGGCAATGCGCAAACCGGCAAATGGCAAGCTGAGCTTGAGCCGGAAGGCTTCATCCACAACCTTCATCATCGACGCGATGTAGCCGATGTCCTTGTTGGCGGAGCCCTGGTCATAACCCTCGTCACGGACGCGATCCAGCCACCACGAACGGAAGTCCAGCGCATCGTCGCGCGTCAGCTGGGAGATGGGCTTGTTTCCGGTGAGATCGATCAGGTTGCCGATGGCCTTCAATCTTGGATTGCGCCATTTCCGGATCTGCCCCTCGCTCTTTTCGAAAAGGCGATCTTGCGAGAGCTTCTCGTAGGCAGAAAACAAATCCGAAAGCTTGAGCTCCGGCTTTTCAGCGCCGCCCAGCACAGCGCTTTGCATGACCACATTGTCGGCCTGGCCGCGATCCTCCAGCGCTTCAACCCGTGCCAGGACCTCCGCCAATGGCCCGGAGGCCAGTTCATTTGCCTTGCGGTAGGTGAGACCGAGACGGCGGGCAACCCGCAGGGCCACGTCGAAGCGTCCGGCATGACCCTCGATGGAGCCGTTTTGCACAGCCGTTTCAAGCAGCAGGCACCAATGCGCCTCGACCTCCTCATTGAGCTGGCTCGCAACGATCACCGCGCTTGCGCGATCCCGGCAGCCTGTTGAAATGCGGATTTCCCGGCGTGGGTCGATCTGGGTGAGTTGGCTCGGGACGTGCCTGCGATATTGCCAAATGCCGTTGCGCAATTCGAGGCAGGTCGCATCGGCATGCGACCTCAAAACGGCGCTTCGAACCTGCCCGGCCATGCGCTTCTCCAATGGCTTGGAAGACGGCTATGCGTCACTGTTTGTGTCACAGTTTGTGTCACAAAACAAGGCGTGAGCCGTTGGCCGCTGTGCAGAAAGCGAGAAGATTCAATGATTTCAGATGGATGAATAGTTTTGGGATGGAAATAGCTGGCGGAGTGGGGGCTTCTTACACACGCTGCAAGTTTTTGCCAGGCTCGTGGTCCCGAGATTTCGGCCTGCCACATTTCACGCGTTTCACGCGCTTCAACAAATTTCCGAAACAGATTGTGGCTATATTGTGTCACAGAGCAAATCGGGCGTTAACGCCTCTGGCGCGCCTTGTGAAACAATTCGAGCGTGAACACGTTCATCGCGCCTCGCGGAACGATCTGCCCTTCAACTCTCTCACGGCGCTTCACGAGAAATTCTGAGCGCAAAAATCTTAATCACGCTTCACAGAAAAAAATGACCGGCACGCTGTCTTGCGTGCGCAAGAGCGGTCTACTTCGTTTGAATCGAGCCAAAGTAGAGAAGGGGGAGAAAATAAAGTTTGGCTCATTCTTTGCATGCAGGAGGGGTGGTTGGTATTACAGCCTCTCCCGCACAAAATGTTGAACCTGCGACATTTGCGCAACATGTTGCTGCAATTCTTTAGGTTAACCAACAAATTAACCAGCTATATTATATCACTTCTCGACTATACCAATCAATACATGATATTTACTTAACACTTATCTATGCGGCGTACAGCCGTCTGCGTTGCAGCTATCCAGCTCCCACAACCCAACATCGCACCCGTGCCCGGCCCTCCGCCGTGCCGCCTCTTACCGCGTCTTCCAGCCATTCGCACGCTCGTTCCAAGGCCCGGTCTGCGGCCAGCGCGCTGAGCGCCCGCTGGCAGATGACGCCCGCGAGCGGCGCTTGCAGGCGGACAACCCCTTCCCTTCGTCACGGCGAAATCGGCGTATTTCCACTTGCGCGAGGCAACCCATGGGGAGAATGGCGGTGTCCAGGTCCGCGCGAAGCAGCTCCATCACATCCCACGTCAGCGACATGCGCCCCGCCGCGTCCGCGCTGAAGGAAGCCCGCCGCAGGATCGAACCCCCCGCCCGCCAGCGTGCGGTGATGGCCCCGGCCGCACACCCGTAAGCGTAGTTCAACATCGCGTTCACAGGGTGCATGGCGTGGCGGCCGTTGCCCCTATGGGCCAGACACGGCAGTCGAAGCGCGTCCACGCTTCCGGCCAGTTGCGCATGACGTGGAGCATATCGAACCGCCAATTCGCCCAATAATCGAGCGCGGCTTCGGCTTCAACTGGAAACAGGTCCGCGACGCCGCGCGGTGCACTGCTGCAGGGGGAAGGTGAATTTATCTGGCCGCTTGGTAGAATGCGATCATGCCGGCTCCGGCTTCTTCGCCAGCTTTTTTTCCCCAGCCTGCTAGATCGGGTCGCCACTGAAAACGAAAGCGGTGTGTTTCTCGCTCACACCACATATCACGCCTTGATGAAAGTTAAGCCCGCTGTAGAATGTGGATACTTAGGGGGCTGCCTGCATGGCTCATCGAGAGCCATGTGTGTAAGCTGCAGGGAACACACTCGTTAATGTGCGGCGACTAGTAAGCGGGCGTCTGTTCACGCTGAACACCCAAGAGACTATAAATTCGGTGGGAGCCGACGCGCAATCAGTCGGAGTTGCAATATGCCCCAGGAATGGCCCGATGCTTTGAAGAACCACATTCAACATATCGAGGCAAGCTGGCCGACGTGGAGATATCGCCACGTCAGAGCCTGACCGGTGGAAGATCAGGGTCTCCAGTGTGGTTAGTGGATGTGCGAGCGCCTGATTTCAACGGTGTTGGCATTTTGAAAATTTCTTCAAACTCCGGCGCCAAGAATTGGAGCGGCACAAATCAGCTTGTGCTGATAACGCTTCGTTCTCTAGGTTACATTTTCCGCAAATTTTACGTACTTGCATAACCCCAACTGGGGTCGCATTCTTGATGACGGTAGCTGGACAAGGGCTATTGTTTACGGAACAGCTAAACGAAACAATTCAGCCAAGCCGTAAGATGTTGGCTTTACAGTATGTAACCGATGGTATCCTTCGATCCTGGAACAATCATGCGACATTTAACGCAGCCACAGCTGACGCTTCCGAAATACTTACTGGCTGGCTGAAGCATCGACTCTTACCAAGTGGTCGATTGGCTTCGTTTATAGAGGAAATAATTGGAGCAAGTAGCGAGGCCAACTCATTTATAAATCGATGATCGTGTGGTGCTTAACCCGTATAAAATTATAAATATGCCGGAATTGATTCATCCTCAGCTGGCGTTTACTCCTATTTTAGGATTTTCTCACGGAGACCTTCATGGTGGAAATATCCTAACGCATAGAGAAGATCAGAAAATATTCTATATAATCGACTTAGCCTCCTATAAATCGTCAGTGCCTCTGCTCTTTGATTTGTCATACCTAGAGTTATCTCTATTACTTAGTGAAAGGAAACATGCATCCGGCATAAGATTGAACGATATTATCCAATCCCTTGAAAACTCGAAGATTACGCGATGCCTCAAAGGCAGCGAGGACCAGCGACGATGAAGGTATACTTAGAGCGGTAGGCCATATTCGATCTCGCATAAATGCCTGGATAGACGATAAATATACGCAGCGCAAAGAGGATCTCAAGAAGCAGCTATTGCTGTCGCGAGTAGCCGCAGGACTGAATTTTGTAAGTAAGTCAGCCTTGGATGAAGATAGCCATAGGTCGGATCGCCTTCGTCTGTTCTGCTTCGAGTACTGCCGGCTCCTGTCTGAACAAGTTACTTCAATTTACAGAAGTACAAATAGCACTTGATCCAGAAAAAATTACAAAAGCAAATTTAGTTAAGCCACGCTCCGATGCTTGGCGAGTGGTCTGGGATGAATGCGATGGGTTTAATGAGGGCCGCAGTATATTTATCCTGCTGGCGGGTAAGAGATTGCGAGGCTTATCGCAAGAATACAAGGCAGCTATCCTACGAGCACCATGGACCATAGTACTTGATTTTGATGAAGCAGGAGACCAAGAGAGCCTACTTTTAAGCGCAAAGGATATTATTGAGAAGAAGCGCAGCTTTCAACATATACTTCCGGGGCAGTCGGCTCCATCCAGTTATACCGGTATAACATATTGGTTTAGCGCGAACGGATACAATCCAATAGCAGGAAATGGTTATTCCAACTTGAGTGAGTGGCGAAAAGGGGTAATAGACACGATTTCCGAGATTGGCAAACGTTTAGGGCGCGCTACAGCCCCGAAGCCCGTAACAATAGTGGTTCTCAGGAGCCGATGCGGAAACAGACAAATTAAGTAGGGCGTGGGAAAGTCTCGACACGCATTTCAGTGACGCTCGCACAATTGTAGTGTTGGATGACGAGCAAGAACGCACGGCTGAAGTTATCAACGGCCCCGCACCACTTTGTAGCAGTTTGACCATCCCGTATACTGATTTTGCCATCGGTCTCTCCGCTATGTTTGGTGACGATTTGGCTCCCTCGGCTTAACAGTTCCAATAGTTGATCGTGCGTCTGGCAAGCGAGAACAAAAGGTAGTTTCTAGTACGGATTATGTGCGTATGTCGGAAGCGTTCGATCTCGTCCATGATGCGTTGGCAGAGACAAATTCATCGGAAGCTGTGGACGAGGCTCATTTCCTGCACGGAGCTACGATCAGTTGGAGAGAATTGGATCGAAGCGCGGATGTGAGGCGGGCTGGCTATCCACAGCTACTTGAGCTAATCAAGAATGCGTTGTCCAATTCTCGCACGCTCGCCCTTACCTTGCTTCATACCCCTGGAGCTGGCGGCTCAACTCTCGCCAGACGCGCTGCCTGGGAACTACGAGATACTTATCCAGTTATCGTTTTACGAAGGTGGTCGGATATTAGCTCCGACCGGATAGGCCTATTGGGAGAGCTAACGAACCTTCCTATTCTTGCGATTGTGGAGGGAGGCGTCCTGTCTGAGGGGCAGCGGGAGCGCTTGTTTCTCGATGCGCGCTCGCGGCAAATTCGATTAGTAAACTCTCGAAGTGATTCGTTCGGCGACGGTAGGGACCTCGTCTTCCACGACGTTCGCACTGGCTGACCCTATGCCAAAGAAGGAGGCTGCCAGATTTTTTGACCGCTACAAAAGTCTGGCACCGTCAACCAGGCATGGTGCACTTAAAGAGCTAGCAAATAATGACGAGTATGCTGACATTCGCTCACCTTTCTTTTTCGGGTTCTATGCATTTGAGGATCGATTTATTCGAATTCCCGACTTTGTGCGCCTGCATTTAGACAGCCTTACCCCCGAGCAAGCGCGTTTGATCGGCTTTGTGGCATTAGTATCGGCATACTCGCAGCAGAGAATGCCGATGGAGATATTGTGGCGCATAGCGGGAAACAAAGATCGGCGTAACTGGAGGTTAGGGGATCTATTAGGTGAGGGAAGCAAGCGCTTCATTGTAGGCGGCTCGTCTGTCGGTATTGCCCACCCAAAGATAGCAAAAGAGCTTATCAAGCAGTACCTTCAGCCCGCGAATGCAAACTCAGAAATGACATGGAAGGCTGGTTTAGCTGATTTTTGCTGTGACTTCGTGGGCGCTATAGCTAAATCAGTCACAGAAGATAGCCAAATCGCCGAGGAATTAGTTTCGCAGATTTTTGTTGATCGTTCGCCCGCCCAAGGCAGGGAAGGATACGCCGCACAATTTTCACCCATCATAAATGAACTACCATCAGAGCAGGCGGGTCAACGCGTTTTAAAGGCTTTATGCGAGAACTTTGAGGACAACCCCCATTTTTGGAATCATCTGGGCCGCTTTAGCAACATGAAAGTGAAGGCTCCATATCAGCAATCTGAAAGGTGCTTATTAAATGCGCTGGATAAAGCAGGCGAGCGCGGGGAAGAAGACGGTCTTCACTGGCACGGTTTGGGGATGGTCTATAGGTTTGAGATCGATGCACGCTTGGTGGAAGCCCGCAGAAACAAAATGATGCCTGATGCTGCCTTGAATCAAATTGCGGACCTTTTTGAGAGTGCGGAGAAATGCTTTCATCATGCCCGTGAAAGTAATAGTACAGAGTCGCATGGTTATGTTACTCATATACAAATGATACTGAAGACGATTGAGCATTTGTTGCGGTTGTCTGGGAAGAATGATTACGCATCATTCTTTCAGTCACCAGAAAAGACGCCATGTTGGTGTCGTGACCGCGTTTCCAGAGCGGAGCAGCTTTTGGATAGGCTTCGTCATAACTACGCCGAGGCGAGTCCCTCTCGATATTTAATTGAATGCGAGAGCGGTATGCTAAATTTGTATGGAAATTTTGATGCCATGATTTCAAGCCTATCCGCCCTGTTGACTAGAGTTGATGTCAAAAAGGCGCCCGTACGACGTTCAATCTCCTGGGCGTATCTTAGAAATGTTGGGTGGGACCTAGAGAAATTGAGTGGCAAAAACGCCCGGCGAATTGCTACAATGGCCCTGCAAAATATGAGTGAAGATCCAGCAAGCCGTCAAGACGTACTACTCTGGTTGCGTGCCTTCCGGCTGTTACCTGAATTTACTATCGCAGCAAGCGATTGAGAAGCTTGACGTGCTCCAGAAGGAAACCGATTCGCTTGAAGCACATTACTACCTTTATGTATTTCATTTTCTTAATTCTCGAGCGGAGCTCATTCTAGCGTTAAGCAGTCATTGCAGCACATGGAAATTTGTAAGAAGAAGGCCCACCCGTTCGTGTCAAAGCGAAGCTTTGAATGGGTGGCGTCTTTTAAACTGCACAGGCCATGCTCATTAGTTCATTACTCGGAATTAGGCGAGTGGGATAAGTCTACCGACTTCTTTGCAAAAAATCAGAAATTAGAGCGCGTCCCAGGTTTCATTTCTGAAATTAGGGGCGAGCAGTCGGGCACTGTGCGCATCGGAAATTTTCAAGCGTTTTTCGTTCCAGGACAAGGCCGTTTCCGAAAGGGCGTTGATAACAACGTCGCTGTGCAGGCATATATAGGTTTCAGCTATGAAGGGCTTCGAGCATGGAGTGTGCAGAGGATAACTCAATGATGCGGCCCCCATTGAGCGATATTACTTTAGCCAGCCTAGGTTTGCCTAAGCGATAACCAACTTATGAGCCAAGAGAGCGTGAAAACTATTATTGGCGCTGTTGGCATTCCAAGAGGCCTCTGATCGAATTGATAAGTTCGTCATCGCTAAATCGTAGACCAGAAGCGATAATGTCGCCGATATGGCGTTCGTTTTTATATACGCCCCATTGTTGAGCGTGAATCCGTGAACGGTTTTTCGGCACACCAAGGGAAATATTCTTTTCGGGAAATGCGGCGTCGACAGCTATTTGCTTTAGTAATTCTTTCTCGCTGTGGGTGTTTTTTCTCATTGTGGGGATCTTCGAACGACATATATTTATGAGTGATGTCAGCATCATTGTTTCGCTCTTAGGCCCGAACGCAAGTGACAGCGGTGTTGAACTAGAACTCCTACCGCGCCCAATAGTTCCAATTTGGGTATGCAAATGCATCTGCAGATGCGAGCTCTGTAACAACCGCCTTTGATAGGATCGCGATT
>CAVXDM010000068.1:0-6454 GCA_963760455.1 uncultured Alphaproteobacteria bacterium | reverse complement strand
TGTGCCAAGGGGAATGCGAACTTTTGCAATGGCTGGGCACGTCCCGGCCATTTGCTTTGGGGGGCTGACAAGCCCGGCCGGCTGCTCGCTTGTGAGCCACGCTGTATCGCCGCATTTACCTATTCCGCGCGCCAACAAAAGGCGCGATGCGCCGCGCCTGACCGTTAGGCGTTTGCAGCCAGCGCGAGGGATCGCTCCACCGGCTCAACGCCGGGGGCATTATTCCCGAGACCCACTGCCCGGGGACGAGCTTAAGTTATGGAAGGAGCGTCACGAAGGCGATCCCCAGAACGAACCCGCTGGGCGGAAGCCTCATGCTGCTATTTGACGGAAGAGCGAAGGTTAGCTAACCTGCTTAGCTAAGGAGCGCGACCATGCCGTACTACACCGTACACGAAGCTAAGACGAATCTTTCCAAGCTCATCGACGCGCGCGGAACGCGGTGAGGAGGTAGTCATCGCGCGAGGCGACAAACCCGTGGCGAAAATAACCGCCATTGAGGAAACGCAGAAACCGAGACGCCAGCCCGGAACTCTCGAAAGGCCAGTCCACAGTCACGAGAGCTTTTACGAGCCTATGACGGAGGAGAAACTCCGTGAAATCGAGGAAGGTCATCCGGGCGATCCGCTTCGATTGGCGCTAGCGGGCGTTCCGATGAAGCTTCTTCTTGATACTCATACCCTGATTTGGTGGTTTGCCAGCTCCCCCTCCTCTCAAAGAACGCGGCCGAGGCGTTGTCCAACGAAGACAACAGCGTCTTTGTGAGCGCGGTCAGCGCTTGGGAGATTTCAATCAAGGAGCGCGCGGGCAAACTCCGGTTCCAGAGACTTGCTGGAAGACTTCGACGTCACCATCGCCAACCAGAATTTCCAGGCGCTGGCGGTCTCGACAAACACGCATTCCAGGGCGGGCGCTTCGTGGCCCGCCACAAAGACCCGTTCGACCGTCTTCTGGCTGCTCAAACCTTGGTGGAGGGATTGACGTTGGTGTCCGGCGATCAAAAAATGCACCTGTTCTGCGTGCCGCTCCTTTGGTAAGGCGGCAGGCGAAGCCCAGGTTTCCGGCGCCCCGGTACCGAACACTTCGCCCGGCGTCACCAGTTCAGCATTGCCATGCCGCAGGCTCCGTTATTGGCAATTGTCTAATATTCGGCTAGAACCTGCCCATTCCTCGGGGGCGGGTTCGATGACGGATGCATTTTTCTCCTATTCCAGCAAGGATCGCGAGCGCGTGCGGCCCATCCGCGATGCGCTCGTGGCCGAAGGCTTCGATGTATTCTGGGACCGTGAGGCGCCGCCAGGGCGCAGCCGGAACGAGTGGACCAGGCAGCAGACTGGCGCCGCACCTTGCATCGTGGTGTTCTGGTCCGCGCATTCGGCGATGCAGTTTGGGGTGGCGCGCGAGGCCATCGCCGCCAAGACCGCGGGAAAGCTCGTTTCCGTGCTGCTGGATCCAATCGAGCCAAGCCGATTGCCGATGAGACTCGATGCCGGACTAGGCGATACGGTGATAGAGTTCGATAACCCGCGCGCCTGTTTGGCCCGTCTTGCCGAAGAGATCAAAGTGAGAAAGACGCAAGCCGCGAGCCAACCGCCCAAGGCGCCTCGGCCCCGCGCGGACGACAGCCCGGCGAGCCCGCTGGCAAAATTCGCGACGCTGGCGGGTTATAGCGTTTGGTATACGTTCACGACGATATTGTTGCTGTATTTAGTTTTTTCCAATGGAGTGTGGGTATACGCTGCGACGGCTGCTTTGTTCACTGTCAGAATTACCGATCAGCTGTGGATGTTTGCGCTGGCCAAGTTGTTTATCAACGGCGCCATCCTGACGATATGCTTGCGCTTCCTGTGGAACCGCCTCATGTGGGTGCTCGGCCGGCGCCAATGGTGAGCTGCCGGACGCAGCCGGCATCCGCTTGACAATGTTGGAGGACGAACTCGAGCGAACTCCATAATAACCGCATCCACGGCGAGGCTATCCCCCGGCTTGCACTTAAGCTTCGTGACCGTCGCATCCCTGTCGGCCTTCAGCACGTTCTGCATCTTCATGGCCTCGACCACGGCCAGCATCTCGCCGGCCTTGACCTCCTGCCCCTCCAACACGGCGATGGAAACCACCAGCCCCGGCATGGGGCACAGCAGCTTCTTCGAGGTATCGGGGGCCTTCTTCTCCGGCATCAGCGCGGCCAGCTCCGCCTCGCGCGCGGTGAACACATGCGCCTTGGCGCGCACGCCGCCATAGGACAGGTCGTGGCCATTCGGGATATTGCGGACCTGCACGAACAGCTCCTTGTCCCCGATGATTTTACCATGCCATAGCGGCTCGCCCGGCCACCAATCCGAGCGCAGCACGATGGTGCGCCGCACCGTGCCATCGGCCTCGCAAAGCTCCACGGTCGCGCCGTCTGAAAGCTCGCCGCCGACCCGCAAATGCTGCTCGAATTTCCCAAGCCGGCAAACGCGCAGTTCGCCGAGCTGCAGCCCGACCGCATGCGGCAATTGCCCGGAGATATGGCGGCGGCGGACATTATTCAGGTGGTCGATGGCCCCGGCGACGGCGGCCAGGATGTCCCGCGTTTCGCCCTCCGGCTCCCGGTGCGCGAAGCCGCCCGCAAACTCCTCGGCGATGAAGCTGGTGGAGAGGTTGCCGGCACGCCAGCGCGGATGCTGCATCAGCGCGGACAGGAACGGAATGTTGTGCTCGATGCCGTCGATGTAAAAGGCGTCCAGCGCCGTAGCCTGTGCGTCGATGGCGGCCTCGCGCGTGGGGCCGTAAGTGATGAGTTTGGCGATCATCGGATCGTAGAACATTGAAATCTCGCCGCCCTCTTCGCAGCCGGTGTCGTTGCGCACCACGATGCCGCCATAGCGCGGGCCTTCAACCGGCGGCCGGTAGCGCACCAGGCGGCCGATGGAAGGCAGGAAGTTGCGGAACGGGTCCTCGGCGTAGACGCGGCTTTCCACGGCCCAGCCACTAATCTTGAGGTCCTCCTGCGCGAACGGCAGTTTCTCGCCCGCCGCGACCCGGATCATCAGCTCCACGAGGTCGAGCCCGGTCATCATCTCGGTGACAGGGTGCTCGACCTGCAGGCGGGTGTTCATTTCGAGGAAGTAGAAGTTCTTCTGCTGGTCGACGATGAACTCGACGGTGCCGGCGCTCTCGTAGTTCACCGCCTTGGCAAGTGCTACGGCCTGCTCGCCCATGGCCTTGCGGGTGGCTTCGTCCAGGAACGGGCTCGGCGCCTCCTCGATGACCTTCTGGTTACGGCGCTGGATCGAGCATTCGCGCTCGAACAGGTAGACCACGTTGCCGTGGGCGTCGCCCATCACCTGGATCTCGATATGCCGCGGATTCTCCACGAATTTCTCGACGAACACGCGGTCGTCGCCGAAGCTCGACTTGGCCTCCGCCTTGGAGGTGAGGAAGCCTTCGCGGACTTCATCGGCCGAGCGCGCGATGCGCATGCCCTTGCCGCCGCCGCCGGCACTCGCCTTAATCATCACCGGATAACCGATGCCGGTGGCGATCTCGACCGCATGCTCGGGGGTTTCGATCACGCCGAGATAGCCGGGGACGGTGGAGACCTTCGTCTTCCGCCGCCGCCTTCTTGCTCTCGATCTTGTCGCCCATCGCCTTGATGGCCTGGATGTTCGGCCCGATAAACGCGATGCCCGCCGCCTTCAGCGTCTCCGCGAAGCCCGCGTTTTCCGAGAGGAAGCCGTAGCCCGGATGGATCACCTCCGCGCCGGTCTGCTTGGCCGCCTCGATAATCTTCTCCATCACGAGATAGGACTGCGCGGCGGCCGCCTGCCGATCGACACCGCTTCGTCCGCCATGGCCACATGCACCGCGTCGCGATCCGCCTCGGAATAGACCGCCACCGTCTTGATGCCCATCCGCCGGGCAGTCTTCATGACGCGGCAAGCGATCTCGCCGCGATTGGCGATTAGAATCTTATTGAACATGGCGGGTAGTCCTATGCAGGCGGGCACTATTGCAGCGATTGCGCTCTTCTACCCTCAGCGCGCGCGCCGTTCAATCCCGCTTTCCGCATAGTTGGTCCGATTATGGCGGGTACCGCACCCGGATTATGCTGCCCGCGCGGACCATTCGGCGCATGCCGTCCAGTGAGGGATATGCTTAGGAATTAGAACAAACAGCAAACCTCGTCGAGGCAGCACCTGTGCGTTAGGCTGCATCCGGCGTATAATGCCGACAGTTTTAGTCAAGTTGCTTGACGAAGGGCTCTGGGAATTGAGCTATGAAAACCGTTAGCCTCGCGGCCATCGTGCCGGCAATCTTAATGGCGGTTGCGGGTGTTGTATGGGCTCAGCCATTATGCTTCACCCCGATTGGAGACAACGTGCCCCGCAGCATCGTGTTGCGGGCACAAGACGATTGCCAGGATCTGCGCCGGGCCTGCCTGGACAAGGATGCAATGAACGAGCGGGGCCAGGGCAATTGCAGGCGCTACCGTGAGCGATGCCATGTGGACCCGGGGCGCTGCGCGCGGCTGTTGCAATCATGCATGCAAACGGACGCGCACAACCCGAAGCGCGGGCGAAGCTGCCGCCACTATCGCCTGGAGTGCGGGCAAGCCTGATCGGAAGCCCGCCCGCCGCTTGTGCCGGTTCAATCGCCCCAGCCAGAGCTGTGGCCCGAACCGCCGCCGTAGCCGCCGCGATAGCTTTCCCCATAGCTGCCCGGCTCGCCGTAATAGGCGGAGCCGTAACGCGGCCCGTTGCCGTAGCGGGGGCCGTCGTAAGGAGGATCGTAGCGCGGCCGGCTGTAATAGCCCGGCCCGTCGTAAGCGGAGTTGTAGCGCGGCCTTCTGTCATAGTCCGGGCCGTCGTAAGCGGCCTCGTAGCGCGGCCGGCCGTAGTAGCTGTAGTAACCGTAGCCTCGCGCGCCATAGGAACCGGAGCCGTAGTATTCCCGGCCGTAATCGGGGCCGCTGTAATAATCCGCGCCGTAAGCCGCACCCCTGAAGGCGCCATCGGCCGCGCCGAACAGCCCGCTGAGCAAGGCGCCGGGCAAACCCAGAAGGCCCGGCCCGTCGGAGTACCCGTCATAATCCCCGCCGTAGTAACGGCCGCCGGCGTACTTTTCCTCGTATTCGCGATATTCCCGCGCCGCCTCGATTTCATCCGCGGTGGCGATCACCTTGGTCTGGTCGCCGCGCAGCAGCAATGCCGGGTAGCCCCAGAAGGAGGGCCGTATGTTGCCGTAGCCGGAATTCCAGGTGCGGCTGCCGTAATCGTAGCCGGAATAGTAATAATCGGCATTGGCTGCCGTCGAAGCGCACGCTACCGCCAGGGCAGCGGCGGCGAAGACCAATCCCTTGTAAGACATACGCTTTAGCCTCTCGGTTACATCCAAGGGAGCGTCGCCGGTACACGGGGCGGCCCCATTTTCAAGGATTGAACCACTTTCGCCGCGAGCGTCCAAGCATAGCCTTTTATTATGATTAATCTAAAATTGAAGAAGGCGATGCTGGGGGAGCCTGCTTAAGGTGGAATGCGGCATCGGTCCGCGACTGGACCGGCCGCCATATCTGGGGAGTACCGCGCTACGAGGGAACGCCATAACCAGACTCCCCGCGCCCAAAAGTACACATTTTGATAGCCGAGGGGCGCTTTTCCAATTTGAACTAATTGTAACAGATGCGCTTTACTGAAAGGTTAAAAGCCAGTCGCATCGCAAGCCGCTGCTATGTCTTATGCTTTTCTGTCCGTATACATCATACTTATGGTAAGGACACAATATTTAACGGGTTTTTTGAAAGCTCGAATTCGGGCAAGTTCGAGCAGATTTATGCAAAATTCCGCCAGTTTCGACCACCGCGATTCCGCGCTAACCATGTTTTCTTAACGAATGTGGCGGCGGCTTACGGACCGTAAGGACAACCGCCACAATCGCGACACATTTGCCCGCAGGCCTGCAAACTTCGTTAGCGAAGCCGTGAACCTCTACGTAGGTTTCGCGCTTAGGCTTGCAGGGCCGTGGCAATCGGCAGGAACAGCGAAGCTGGTTTGCCCGTGAAGCGCAGGCGCGGGAATGCCAAGGTTCGTATTTCCGGCGGCGCTGGCGTCCCGCCGCGCGGCTTGTTGACGAATGTCCACCATAGCTGAATTTCATGACACAACCCTACATCCGCACGCGCAAGACCCCGCGCCGCGATATCCCGGCCCGCGCTTCTTTGTTCGTCTATGGTTTGCAGGACAGGCTTGCGCGGACCTTGTCGCGCCGCGCCCGCACGGCTTACTTGTGCAATACGCTAGAAATTAGCGTCAAGGTTGTGGATAATTGCTCGCTCCGGTTGTGTCTGCGTTCGGCTGCTGCCATCTTATGGCCATCCGCAAAGCGGTGTTGAATTGCTGCGTGTAGTAACGGTATGCCTGCCGGATTGCTTAGAAGCGTTAGCGTGGTTGGGAGTTGGATGAAGTACTTGATC
>CAVXDM010000067.1:0-153337 GCA_963760455.1 uncultured Alphaproteobacteria bacterium | reverse complement strand
ATCAGGCCACCCGGCTAAGCGCCTTGGCCACGGCGTCGACGATCCGGTGGATCTGGCTCTCCTCCACGATGAGCGGCGGCGAGATGGCGAGGATGTCGCCGGTCTGGCGCACCAGCACGCCGTTCTCGAAGCAATCGAGGAACACGTCGTAGCCGCGCTTGCCGGGCTCGCCTGGGCGCGGCTCAAGCTCGATGCCGGCGACGAGGCAGATATTGCGGATGTCCATCACGCGGGCGTTGCCGTTCAGCGAGTGCGCGGCCTCCTGGAGAGCCGGCGCCAGCGAGGCTGCTCGCTCGAACAGGTTTTCGCGCGCATAGATGTCGAGCGCCGCCAGCCCCGCCGCGCAGGCCACCGGGTGGCCGGAATAGGTGTAGCCGTGGAAGAACTCGACAACGTGCTCCGGCCCCTGCATGAGCGCATCGTGAATGCCGCGCTTCACCAGCACCGCGCCCATGGGCACCGCGCCGTTGGTGATGCCCTTGGCCACTGTCACGATGTCGGGCGTTGTGCCGAAATGCTGGGCGGCGAAGGGCGCGCCGAGCCTGCCGAAGGCAGTGATGACCTCATCGAAGATTAAGAGCAGGCCGTGGCGGTCGCAGATTGCTTTTAGCCGTTCGAGATAGCCCTGGGGCGGGATCAGGACGCCGGGTCGAGCCGGGCCATGGGCTCGACGATCACGGCTGCGATGGTGTCGGCGCCATGCAGCGCGATGAGCCGTTCGAGATCGTCCGCAAGCTCCGCGCCATGCGGTGGCTGGCCCTTGGCGAAGGCGTTGCCAGGCAACCCATGCGTGTGCCGCAGGTGGTCCACAGCCGGCAGCATCGGCCCGAAGACGCGCCGATTGTTGGCCATGCCGCCCACCGACATGCCGCCGAAGTTCACGCCGTGATAGCCGCGCTCGCGCCCGATGAAGCGCGTCCGCTGACCCTCGCCGCGCGCCCGGTGATAGGCGAGCGCGATCTTGAGCGCGGTCTCCACTGCCTCTGAGCCCGAATTGGCGAAGAACACGCGGTCGAGCCCCTCGGGCGCCATGCGTGCGAGGCGCGCGGCAAGCTCGAAGGCGCCCGGATGGCCCATCTGGAAGGCCGGCGAATAGTCGAGGGTCAGGAGCTGCCGCTCCACGGCCTGCGCGATCTCGCGGCGCGCGTGACCGGCATTCACGCACCAGAGCCCGGCTGTTCCGTCGAGCACCTTGCGGCCATCGGCGGCGGTGAAATACATCCCTTCGGCGCCCACGAACATGCGCGGGGCGGCCTTGAATTGCCGGTTCGCAGTGAACGGCATCCAGTAGGCGGAAAGGTCCAGCTCGTTCAGGAGCGGCGTGTTCTGGCTCATGGCTAACCTCGTTGCGGGCCGTGGCTCAGCCGGGGAGGGGTGCCACAGCCGATGAAACCGCGCACTGGAAGCCTAGCCAGCCCCGCGAAACTTCGCCAATGAATTCTTGGCCGCCCAAGCTTGCGCGGAGGTCATGGCGCGCGGCCTAGTGGCCTCCCCTCAGCCAAAATGAATGGTTATGACGCCGGGATTTTTTGCCGTAGCGAAGGTGAACGGCGCAGGCTGTACTGGACGTACAGCCAAACCGTCCAGCTTTGCTGCGGTGAAAAAGAACAAGTCAGAACCGCTTATTTTGGCTGAGGCAGGCCACTAATACAGGGTTTCGTCATGCCGGACGCCTTCGATAACGATCCCCTTGATCGCGGCCTTGCCGCTCCGGTCCACGGCGACGACCGCCTTGACGGCCGCTTGCCGGGTCAATTTCTCCAGGTCGCGGCCCGTGGATTCCGGGACGAAATAGCTTTCGATGCCGTATGTTACGCGCATCTCGGAGACACGTTCGCCGGCACGGTGCTCGCTGCTGTGCTGCCACCACGTTTCCAAGCGGCCTTGCAGCACGATCTTGCTGTCCGTCCCGGCAGCGGCAGGGCGGATCGCGGACGCGGCCACCGCAACCCACTTCTCCTCGCCCGCCTTTCCCTGATGTTCCAAGGTGACAAAGATCGGCATGCCCCTAGAGGCGTCCTCGGGAATTTCCACGGAGGCCCCGCTAATCCGCGTGATGGAGTAGCCCAGGATCACGTAATCGCCGCGGAGCAGGTCTCTCGGGTCCACGGGGACGACATCCAGGACGATTTCGCGGCCCTGCGCCAGGTGCACCGCCCGGTTGGCGACAATAAACGCGATGACGCCGGTCTGCACGAGGGCAACCAGGATCGCGGCAAGCCAGACGCGCGGCCTCATGACCGGACCTCCGTTGCGCGGGAAGCGCCGCCGTAGCGCATGAGCACCCAGGCGAGGGCGAAGATCGCGGCGCCCGCGAGCAGGAAGAACAGCGACGTGTTGATAAGGTCGCCGAGCTTGTCGATATAGAGCCAGATCATCTCCGTTACGAAGCCGGCAAAAGCAAGCCACATCACCAGCCGGCTGCGCGCCTGGATGCCGCAGACCAAGGCGCCCGCGAGGACCGCGAAAGTCAGAACAGCCGTCACGATCAAGCCGCTCAACTCGATATGCGTGTGGAACTGTATGGCAAACAGGCTGTAAATGGCGAACGCCAGCGCGAAGGAGAACAGCGGCGGGGCCGCGTGCTGCCAGCGGCTATCCGTTTGAGCCAGCATGTGTGTTGCAACCGCGATGCAGCCCACGATCCCAAGAGCCGCCGCTGGAACGTGTACCTGCTGGCTAAAGTGTTCGCGCAGAAGGCCGCCGAAGCATACGATCATGGCATAGGGCATCGCCCGGAACGCAATCTGGCGCAACAGGGCGTTTTCAGCGGCCACGTAGACATGGGCGGCGGCAAAAACCGCGGCAAATGGGGCGGCGATGGCGATGGCGGTAGAATGGTGGGGCACCTCGAACTCGGCGCGGACGAGCCAGGCCACGAGTACCGCCGCCGCCGTGTGCAGGCCAAGTCCGGTCCGGTTCCAGGCCAGCAAGCCGGTCAAGGCAGCCCAGACTGGAAGGAAATGCCACTGGATCGCGTAAGCCGCGGTGCTTATCTCGCTTAAGTTCCAAGCTCCTGCCAGGATCATGGCGGCACCGAGCGTCAGGCTAGACCGGAAGAGGATTCCGGCCAGGGCCGCGCCGGCGGTCCAAAGCAGCATAAAGCCCGGCATGTCGCCGGTGCCGATGTGGTACATCTGGGCTACGAGCACGACGGCGGCGCCAAAGAACAGCGCGCCCGAGAGCACGGCGGCTTGCGCGAAATCGGGAAGCCCGCGCTTGTACAGGTGGGCAGCGCCGCCATAGGCGGTCCAGAGCGCGGCCAGGAGGATGGACAAGCGGAGCAGCCTTGGAATTTCGCTCCAGTTGGCCGCGACGAAGCTGATGGCGGCAAAGCCCAGCAGCACCGCGCCGATAACGGTGAGCGCCGCGCTGGCGTTCAGCTTGGCGCCTCCCGCCTGCTCGGCGAGAATGGCCTGGTAGCCGTCCCCTGTTACCCAGCCCTGTTCGTGCCAGCGCTTGAGGTCGCGTTCGAGCCTTTTGGCGTAAATCCGGATCATGTCGGCGTTCGGCTCCAGCGGGGTTATGGGCAAGAATGGACGTATGCCTATCGCGCCGCAAGATTGCCAGGAAAAGCTGGGCCACAAGGTGGAAACGCCGTGACTTCAATATGACCGCATAGGCTTAACGTTCAGTCCACCGTGCAAACGCCGATCCAGCCGCAAAAATATCGCAAATTGCAAAGCAACGTGCTTCCGGCACCGATGGAGGGGAAACAATGCTGTTCGGATACTCCGTCGAATATGCCAACGATAACGCCTGCTCCAACACTGCCGGACTTAGGGTTATGCGCGTGGGTCTTCGCGTGTGGCGGCCGCCCACTCTGGCGTGTAGCCATGGAGCGGGTCCTCCGGCGGTATCTGCGTGATGACGCATTCGGCCGTCATCAAGAGCGATGCCGCACTTGCCGCCTCCTGCAAGGCAAGCCGCGTCACGATCAACGGATCGAGCACGCCCAGCTCGTACAGATCGCCAAACTGCCCGCGCCGCGCGTCGTGACCGAAGAAGGGGCCAGCGCCGGCAAGGATGCGCGCCAACACCTGCGCTGGCTCCTCACCCATATTGGCAGCGATCAGCCGGGCAGGCTCGGCAATCGCCCGCGCGACGATATCGACGCCGCAACGCACATCCTGCGATCCGCGCGGCAGATCGCGCAAGGCTTCGCGGGCGCGCAAAAGAGCGGTACCGCCGCCGGGCAGCACACCCTCGCGCAGCGCGCCGCGCATGGAGTTCATCGCATTCTCGAAGCGTTGCAGGCGTTCCTTGATCTCCACATCCGTGCCGCCGCCGACGCGGATCACCGCGGCAACGCCGCTCAGACGCCGCAAGCGTTCTTCCAGTTGCTCCCGGTCGTGGGATTTGCCGATGGCGGAGCCTTTAGCCGGATCGCCGTTGCGAATCCAGCCGATCTGCTGCTCAATGGACGCGGCGCGCTCAGCAATAGCGCTGGCCTTACCGCCGCCGCCCATGATCGATATCGAGTTTTCCGTCACCACCGCGCGCTTCGCGCGGCCGAGATCGGCAAAGCGCAGGCGGTCCAAGCTGTCGCCGCAGGATTCCAGGATCGCGCGCCCGCCCGTCAGCACCGCGAGATCGGCAAGCGCATGGGGGCGCGACTCGCCATATCCCGGCGGCTTCACCGGGACCGTGCGGACAACCGCCCGGATGTGGTTGAGGAGGAGCGGCGGAAGCACGCGCTCCTCGATATTTTCGGCCACGATCAGGAGGGAACCATTTTCCTCGCGCACGAGGCCGAGCGCCGGGATCAGCTCGTCGAACCGGGCGATGGTGCGGTCGGTGAGCAGCACGAACGGATTGTCCAGCTCGGCCGTTTCACGGTCCTTATTGGTGACGAAATAGCGCGATGGATAGCCCTGGTCCCAGCTGGCGCCTTCGGCAAACTCCAATTTGTCGTCACGGCCTTCGCCAAGCTCTACCGCGATTATGCCTTGGGCGCCTACGCGTTCGAATACTTCCGCAAGCATGGAGCCGATGCGCTCTTCACCGTTCGCGGCAATAGTGCCTAGGGCCGTGAGAGCAAGCCCGCCGGTGCATTTGCGGGCCCGGCGTTCGAGATCTACCATGACGGCGCCAATGGCCATGTCGATGCCCTGACGCAAGCCCTTCGGCTCCATGCCGGCGGCCACTGCTTTCACCGCTTCGGCCGCGATGCGCCGGGCGAGCACGATGGTGGTGCTGGTGCCGTCGCCAGCCTCACGCGACACATTTCGCGCCGCCTCGCGCAGCAAGGCGATCCCGGCGTTTCGCGCCGCGTCCGCATCCTCGATGGAGCGCGCCACCGTAATGCCGTCACGGGTGAGGAGCGGCGCCATGCCGCCGGAGCGATGCTCTATGAGCACGTTGCGGCCGTGCGGACCCAGTGTGATCTGCACCGCGTCCGCCAGCAGATTGGCGCCCGCCAGCATGCGCAAGCGGCCCGCGCTGCCGAAATGAAATGCCTTGGCCATGGTCTCCTCCTACCCTCCCGGCGCTTTGACTTTTGTTTTGATGAGCGCCGGTTGTTGGTTGCTACGTCTCCGCTTCTCCTTCGGTGTGTTGAGTATCCTCTTGGCCATCTAAAGGCCGGATCGCAAAATTCCTTTGGGCCGCCGCCGCTCACGATTGCCTCAGCTCAGGTTTCCGTAAGCCATAGCGCGCCATCTTGTGATAAAGCGTCGCCCGCGTGATTCCGAGCTGCTTTGCCGATTTCGAAATGTTCCCCTGCGTCGCTTCCAGCGCCCAGCGGATGGTCTGCACCTCCATTGCCGAGAGCGCGCCCGTCTCAGGGATTGCCACTTGCGGCAGCTCCCGCGCCTCGACGGGTTCGCCGCACGCGCCTTCGGCCATTTCCTCCAGGAAATCGCACGGCAAATCGGAAACGCGCAGTTCCTGTCCCGCCATCGTCGCCATGCACGACCTGAGTACGTTGCGCAGCTCGCGAATGTTGCCTGGCCACGGGTGCTGCTCGAAGATTTCCAGTGCTTCGTCGCTGATGAACACTTCGTCATTGGCGCGGCCCTGCACGCGTGTCTCGGCGTCCCATAGGTGCATGATGAGCCCGAGCTTGTCCGGACGCTCGCGCAAGGGCGGAAGGTGGATCTGCGCGCCGTTCAGCCGGTAGTAGAGGTCGCGGCGGAAGGTCCCTTTGCGCACGCACTCATGCAGCAGCGAGTTCGTTGCCGCGACCACCTGCACATCCACAACGATTGGCTTGGCCCCGCCGACGGGCACGATTTCCGAGGTATCGAGCGCGCACAAAAGCGCTGCCTGCAGGTCGAGCGCCATGTCGCCGATTTCGTCGAGGAACAGCGTGCCGGTGTGCGCGTCGAGAAACTTGCCGGGCTTGCCCTTGGTGCGGGCGCCGGTGAAACTGCCCGGCTCGTAGCCGAACAGCTCCGTGCTGATAAGGTCGCGCGGGATGGCGGCGCAGTTGATTAGCACCAGCGGACGCCCCCGCCGCGTGCCAGCGTCGTGCATCTTGCGGACGAGGTGATCCTTGCCGGCGCCGGATTCTCCAGTAATCAGGAGGCCGATTTTCTGCTTCTGCGCGCCGATTGCCTTCTGCAGCGCCGCTTCGAGCACCGTATCGCGCCATTGCCCGCTTTCGCCGGATTGCGTCCGGCCGCGGGGTGCGGCGCCGCGCACGGCGCCGGGCGTGCTGGCACGGGCGGCGGCCTGTACCGGCCCGGACAGGCGGCGGCCTCCGATGAGTTGCACGGTGAGAACGCGGCCGCCGGGAGCTGTGACCTCGATGCCAGTGCTGTCGAGTGCCGGTTCAGACAGGACGCGCGCTATGCTAAGGCCAAACACGTTCTCCAACGGCTCGCCAAGCACTTCGCGATGCTCGGCGCAGCCGAGCAGCGCCAGTGCTGCCCGCGTCGCGCCGCTGATTATGCCTGTCTCGCATACGGCGATGAGGCCGTCGAGCAGGCAGTCCTCCACCGCAACACCGGCACCTAGGCCGGTTGGCCGGAGACGCAGCGTATAGCCGCCAGGGCCAAGCTCTTCGAACAGGTTTGACTCGACCAGATGCTCGGCGAGCCGCAGGAAGCAAAGGAGCGAGCTGGCGGAATCGTGCCGGTCCGTGATCAGGCCGAGGAGGGCAACTGCCTCGCCCAGAGGGCCGGTAATCAGCTGGCCAACCGTGGCATAGGGGTGAAGCTCGGCGGCGAAATGCTCTTTCCCGTCGAAGGCGACCGCCTTGCGCAACACGGCGGCGGTTCCCAGGCCATTGTTGCCGAGTACCTGCTCCTGCCAGCGCGAGCCCAGCGCCACCAGCCGCCGCCCCGCCGGCCCAAGCACCAGCCCTGCCTCCATGACATGGATAAGCGTGCCGGCGGGATCGGCGATCAGCAGCGCCACGCTGGTGTCCCGCAACAGAGAATGCAGGCTGAAGGCGATATTGGCGAGCGTCGCCCGCGCATCGGGCCGCGCGAGGATGCCGGATGCGCGCGGATGATCCGGATCGAGCGCGGTTCCACCGTTGGGCAGCCGGACGCCCGGTATCAAGCCATAGGCGCCGATGCACCGGCTCCAGCTTTCCGCCACCTGCGGACGCACCCAGTCGGAACGATTGGGCGCCTGGCCTGTTTGGATCATCCAGTCCCAGGCGACACCCGGACGGTCGACGTGAAACAGGCCCGTTTCCTGGCCATTGCTAACCCTCGCATAGGGCGGCGTCAGGTTATAGCCGCTGTCCATCAACTCGTGCCGGCCGGTCTCGTGGCGGCTGGCCGTAACGTGAAACTCTTCCAAGCCCATCTGCGCGTTTCCCGGACATGCCGCAGCCGCCTTACCCGGGCATGCCAGCTCGTGAGCACGGACCGCGTGCTCCTCACCCCGGCGCGCTGCGGGCGCCGGGGCAGGCAAGCCGAAAGCAGATGAATTCCGGCCGGTTCTGCTTTCCGGCACTCGTTGTTTCCCGCTAAGGCGGGAGCCGCTCACCCGGCGATTGTGGCCCTACGATCCGGAACTCGCAGAGGTAACCAAACGAGCGGCAAACAAATCATCATGCTCCGAGGCTTGCCTCGCGGACCAGATCATTCTGCTGCCCGTACCCGGCCCGAGGCCAGGAATTTCTCGTAGAATAACTGGTCTGCTGGCATGCCATACTTCCTGGCGGCAGCAAGTGTAGCGTCGATCATTCCTGGCGGTCCACATACGTAGATGTCAGGATTTGGTCCGCCCTGCTCAAAGTGCTTCACCAGATCGTCAACTACTGTGCCTGCCGAATATGGCGAAGACAATTCAGGATTCATAACAGATATGTGAACTTTGAGGTTTGGCATCGCACTTTCGATCTCCCGCAACTTATCGGCGAAAAACAGCTCGCGCTGGTTGGTGACGCCGAAAAACAACTTCGCCTGCTGAGGATGCCCTTCGATCCGCATGTGGCGGATCATCGACAATACTGGCGACAATCCCGTGCCGCCCGCGACAAAGTAACGGGGCCTAAATCCGTTCTCGCGCATGGCGAAGGCGCCTGAAGGTCCGTGCAGTCTTACCCGCACGCCGGGAGCCGCCCCGGCGAGCAGAAACTTCGAGAATAACCCATCCGGCACCAGACGGATCAAGAATTCCAGGTCGCTGCTCTCGCTAGTGCCCGCCATGGAATAGGATCGCCAGACATTGGTCCCCGGTGCCTCGATGTCCATGTGTTGGCCCGGCCAGAACTTCAGCTTAACCGGCCTGCCCGTTTCAGGATCGGCCGGGCGGATAACTAGGCGCATAACATTGGACGACACGCGCTCCGCCACGAGAATCTCGCCGGCCCACTCCCTGCTGGCTTTCTCGAACGAAACGCGGTCGAATGTATAGGGTAGGTTGAGCGTAAGATTGCTGCGCGGATAGGTGCAGCAAAGGAGGACGAACCCGTCCTCCTCCTCGTCCGGCGGCAGAGCCTGCACGCTGGCATTGGCAAGCTCGTAATCGCCGTCCGTGCATTCCGCCTTGCAGGTGGCACACCCGCCTTCGCGGCAAGATGTCAGCAGGATGACATGCTGTTTCAACGCGCTCGTGACCAAGTCCTCGTTCGGCAATGCCGCGAATTCGATTGTATGTCCGTCCTCAGTATATGCAGTGATCTTATACATGCCGATTTCCCCTATACGGTCTTGGCTTTTGCAGATTTAGGCTGAGGCCGGGACGAATCCGCGCAAGGGGCCGGGGCGAGGAATGTCCACACGCCGCCTGGCGCGGCGATGCCGATTGACAGTGCAGATAGCGGATTCATGGCTTTACTTTCCCAGTTTTCTGGGCACAGCTCTCCCGTTTGCGGACCATGCTGGCCGGGGCTTCCAGGTGGCGCCCGTTTGCCTCACAGCCTCGATGACGGAGACCTTACACCAACGGTCAAAAGTCCTGACCGCTTTGGAGCGCTCCCCGTCATCGCGAGGCGGCCCTTGCCGCCGTGGCGATCCAGAAGCAACGTCAGTGACTTGCCCCTGGATTGCTTCGCTTCGCTCGCAATGACAGCGAACGGTCAAAACTTATGGCCGTTGGTATTACAGACCCTCAAAACTGCCCGCCGCTATCGCGGATGTCATAGAATGCGAGCACGTGGCCGACCGCCTCACGCGAGGCACGCTCGCTCAGCGAGCAGCCGTGCTGGCACATTTCGCCGCCGCGAAACAGGCTCCAGCGCCACATGAACCCGAGATCCTCGATAACCGCGCTGTAGCGGCCATCGCCCTGGATATCATGCCGTTCAAGAACGGTCGCATCGCCGAATGGCAGCTCAGGGGCTTGCGCCGCCTCGTTTCCGGCCATTATGTCCCGCATATGCATAGCTACCTCCTTACTGTAAATCCTCGCGTACCGTGGCCAGGCGGCGGGTTTCGAACGGCGGGGCTGGCCTCCTCGATCCCGCGCCCGCCGTTCTCCCTCTCTGCATGCCCGCTTACGGTGTGGCTCCGTTGCCGAGATGCAGCACTTTCACGCCGCGCTCCTTGCGCAGCTCGGCCAAGGGCGTTGCGTAGTAGTCGGTGTTGCGCAGCTCCATGAGGCGCGAGCCCAGATGGGTATCCACCTTCAGGAAGTGGTTCACCGGCATCACGGGCGGCTTATAAAGTTGACGGAACTGGATGAGTATTTTCTCCGCCCCATACTTGCAAGTCTCGGCGTCCATCCGCCGTTTCCAAGTGTCTGCAATCCTGGCGGCATCCACGCCGGTGGTGGCCGTGTTCAGTAGGTCGTTGTCGCTGAATTTCTCGGCCTTGAGGACCGACAGCCGTTCCTCGATCTTGGCTTCGATGAACAGATAATCGAGCTCCAGGCTGTAGGTTGTCCGGAGCGGCGACGTGTGGTTCTTGCGGAACTCCTGAATGAAGCTCGTTGCCGTCTCCACGCTGTCGAGCGCGCCGATTTTTTCAATCCACTCGTCCCGTAGGGGATTGTCATGGATATTGTGCTTTGCCATTGGGGTTCCTCACCATTTTGGTGCTTTGTTAGGCGTCTGCCCTTCTGCGCCAAGGCGGGGCAGTGACCCGGCGATGGCGGATGCGGCGCCGTCCCTCGTCACACGTCGGTCAATTTGCGGTCGAGGCCCATCAGCTCCGAAGTGATCGTAAAGGTGTTGCCGAGCGTGTAGGCGCGCCCGATCGTCGATGATACGTTCACGAGGAAGTCGTAGACCGAGTATTGCTTGCCGAGCATGGCAGCGGCCGCCTCAGTATCGACCTGGATCTGGCCGTCGGCCTTGATCCACCAGAAGCCGGTGCGGTCCTCCACCGTGATAGAGGGGTTTTCCTTCTTGCCCGGCCCGAGGATCATCTCCTCGACGATGGCGTCGATCTCGTCCGACTTCATGAGCACCAGCACGACCGTGTTGGACTCGTGGACCACTTGGTTCTTCTCAGCGAAGAATTCCGCGGCAAAGGCGGCACCGGACTTCTGCATGATGCCGGCGTTGTAGGCGTTCTTACCTGCAGACATGGTTTCACCTTCTCATTTGAATCCGCTGACGATGTAGGCCGTGGTCTCGTCGATATCGATCTTGAAGCCGATGCCGTTGGCGTAATCCTCCGTCCAGTCGGCGAGCACGCAGCGAACCTTGGCGGTGACGGCCGCGGGATCGCTTAGACCCTGCACCTTGTCCACCTTGGCGTAGATGCCCACGAAATCGCGCATCGCGTCCACGGTCTTGGAGAGCCATTTATGCGTCCAGGTGCGCAACCAGCGCCGGTTGTGGACGGCAAAGGTAGGATCGTTGGCGAGGCAAGTGAGATACAAGTCCTGTATCCCTGCGCGGTTGATCTGGAAGTAGGTCTGCGTCTGCGCCAGGAAGAACGGCGTCAGGTTGTCGCCGTAGTGCGCGGCCATGCGCCCGAAGAACTCACGGCGGACGAACTGGCCGAAGATAGAGTCATAGACCGCATGCACGGCCCAGAGGATCTCGTTCCAATCCTGGATGCCCTGCCACACCTCTTCCACCGTGGCGCGGGCGCTCCTGTAGACCGGATCGCCGAGCCAGACTTTCTTCGGTGCATCGGTCGATTCCGGGAAGCCCGGCGCGAGCTTGGATAGCAGATTGCGCTCAAGCTGGATCATCTGGGCGATGTCGATCTTGTCGAACCCGGCGCAACCGGCGGTCTGACGGATCACGTCGGACAGGCAGTCGCGCATCACCGAGGAATGAGCGTTGAACAGCCCATACTCGTTGAACAGGAAAGCGCCCCAGTATTTGTTGATCATCTCGTCGCGCCAGAACGTGTCCATCGAGCGGACGGCGCCTTCGGCCGAATAGGCTTCTATAAAGCGCTCGGTGTAGCGCCACTCCTCGGCCTTGTCCTTCACATAGGGCGCATGCCAGCGCCGGTAGGGGTCGCGATGGCGATACCAGTCGGTGGTGCGCAGCTCGGTGGATTCGTTGCCCCAGGAGGGGCGGCCGCCGTGGAACTTCTGCGTCCAGTCGCCCCAGTCGAGGCCGCCCGCGATCCAATCCGGATTGGGCTGCGCGTAGACGGACAGGATTTCATATTCGCTGAGCCGCTTGCCGCGCGGCGTTACGAAGTAGTTCATCTTGCGCTGAGTATCGAGGGGCTCGGGGATATCGGCGATGATTGCGGCCGCGCGTTCCGGGTCGGTCAGACCGCGTCTTGTGCCCTGGGTTGTGGCCATGCGCTGCTCCTCCTCAAGAAATCCAAGGTTTCCTTTGTTTTTGGCCCTTGCCAGGGGCTCGGCCCGGCTCCCTGTAACGCCTGGTGCCGTTGGGCTTAGCGGAAACTCCGCCGTCCTTCGTTGCGAAAAAAGCCCCCTCGCCCAGCTTAGCTTCGCTTTGCCGCCCGCTTCGGCGAGGGGGAAAGGAGCGCCCTATGCCGCAAGGCGCTCCTCCCGCAGTGC
Source organism: uncultured Alphaproteobacteria bacterium (assembly GCA_963760455.1). Classification (GTDB taxonomy): domain Bacteria; phylum Pseudomonadota; class Alphaproteobacteria; order Rhizobiales; family Rhodomicrobiaceae; genus Rhodomicrobium. The sequence goes on along the minus strand of CAVXDM010000067.1, from coordinate 140,998 downwards.
CCGGCTAGGCCAGCGGGTCACCGCATACGACATCGCAGCGTTTCAGGTCTTCGACGGTCCACAGCTTGTCGCCGCGGACATGCGGCTGACCGATCAGCGTCTTGCCGTCAGAGCGAACGCCGTGGCTCTCGACCACGATTTCGGACAGCTCGCGGCCGCAATACTGTTCAAAAACGTTCTGGCACTCATAACGCTCCGGTTCGGTGAGCCACATGCGCTCGCCCCAATCGTCGCTGAACGAATGCTTCTTGCCGTTGTACTCGTGGATGCGCAGGCTGCTCGCGCCCTTCGACAGCGCCGGGCAGAACGGCACCTGCGAGACGCGGTCGACATAGATCTTGTGACCGTTCTGGGCAAACCACTGCAGCGGCTGGAAGCCGCTCTTCGGGTCTTCGCAGCCAAGCTTTCTCCATTCGCGGTAGATCTTGCCGTAATGGGCATCCCACCCCGGATAGTTGGCTTCGAACCAGGCCATGTCTTCTTCGTCCGGCAGCGAGACGCGGAAGAAGCCGAGCGGCCAGAACGCGTAAGCGAGCAGCGCCAGGTCGTGGTGCGCCCAGTAGGCGTCCTTCTTGGCATCGCGCAAGGATGGCGGCGACTGCACGCCATACTTGGAGAGACGCCCGATCCAGATCCCGCCCCAGTCCTCGTACACCCACCGGTTCCAGGTCTTGACCCACGGTTCGACCTTGAACTTCGAGCCGTATTCGAACGCCCAGCCAAGCACCGGGGTGAAGTATTTCTGCTGTGTCCAGAAGGCGTTGTTGAGGTCGGAGTTCAGGTACTTCTGCGACGCTGGGTCGTTGGCGATCGACACGATGGTCTGATAGCCGTTCGCCATATGGCGCAGTTCGTCGGTTTCGATGGAGAGGAACACCGTGGGCGTGATTTCGTCGCCGTTGGCCGAGGCCCATTCGGTGATGGCCACAATCAGCGGATTGGTGAAGCACGCTTCACCCACGAGCTGCAGGTTGATCGAGCATTCCACCGCATCGCCCGAGATAAAGCCGTCGGCGAACACGCGCTTCATGCCTTTCCACAGCGGGCCGATGGTCCGTGTGCGGCGCGCGTCGTTGTGGCCGGCAGGATCGTGATAGTGCTTAGAGTAGTAGTAGTTCACGAAACCGCACTGATTGGTATGGCGGATTTCGTCGAGCACCTGGGCGAGATAACCGTTCTTCTGTTCGGGGGCGGTGGCTGAATCCCACAGCATGGCCGAACCGGAGATGGCGTTATACTCACCCACTTCGAGGAAGTTGGATGCGACCTTCATGGTCTCGCCCCATCTGGGGTGCATGCGGTTGCCGGCGCCCAGACGCGTCATGCCGTCGAGGAGCGTGCCGAACTGACGCTCGTCCTTTACGGCTTCCATGCGTGCGTATTCCTTGGCGATGAGCTTGAACTGCTCCTTGGTATCGAACGCCATTTTGTATTTGGTGGGGTACTTCGTGCGGTTGCCGGCGAAGTCCCAGTTGAAGCTCTGCATCCAGCGGTGAACCTCCTGGGGGCTCACACTGGTTGGCGCCCGGTTCGCTCTGTGGGCGTCAGTTGCCGCTTTGGTTGCGGAACTCAGGGGCATAAGCAATTCCTCCTACATTTGCAGTATGCAAGCCAAAGCCGCCACGGGTTGCGCTTAAGTTTTAGCGCTGGGTTTTCTCAGGGCGGCGCTTGGCAGAGGGAATCACGCAGGTTTCGTGCCAGCCGATGGGATAGGGAAATGCAGAAGTGGCGCCGCCACTTGTTATACCTGCGATAGCAGTTACTTAGCCTTCTTGCGACTCAGCCGGGGCACCGCGCTTTCGATTGCGCGACAGATACCGTGGCTATCCCCTCCGATTATTGGATGTATTATAACTGTACAACGGCAAAGGGCGGTGTTTAGAAACTATACACTGCAGGGTGCGTGACCGGACGTGCGCCGTTGCGGATGCCGTAGTAAGTCCCAGCCCTAAGCATCGGCGCCGGTACTCGAATTGGGCGAGGTATTCCCACCATGTTTCCTCAGGATGGCTGGTGTCACCGCTTTCTAACGTGACCTGCAGGCTTTATCTGTTTGTCACGGATGACTCCGCCTGCTTCAACCTTCCGGAAGGCGCCCCGGAACCGCAAATGACCTCCGTTGCCAAGAATTGCTCACCATTCCGCAATGCTTGCCGAGGCTCATGCACAGGTTTCGGGCCTTCCTGGACCACCACAACCAGGTAGACCGAGAGTGCTACGCACAGAGCAGCGAAGCCGATGAGACCCTGATAGAGACGTTCGTCCATATATTCCCACTTTTCTTAGCATGTCCAATGACCGCCGGCGTGACCGCAACGCCGGCGGCGCACGGGTGCTTTTGGGGTAACCCGGAAATGGCGTCCACATTCTTGGACTCGGCGGAGGGATCATCGGGATTACGGATTACCCTTTGTTGTCAGAGATGACTTCGCCAGCTTCACCCTTTTGGGATGCGCCCCAGAACCGCAATTGACTCCAGTTACCCGCGATTACTTAAGAGTCAACGCCGTCGTTGCTTGCCGGGCCTCATGCGCCGGGGGGGGACCCTCCTTGACGACAAAGCCCAGGTAAAGCGACATTGCAACGCACAGAACAGTGAATCCGTATAGCACCAGCTTGAGACCTTCGTTCATATGTTTCCACCTTTCCTAGCATGTCCGGTGTTCGTGGATTAAACCATTACACACCTTCTGTTTTTCTGTCTTTTTCTACTTTTTTCGATTTTTGCCTTGGATTCATACCTCCCCTTCTCAGAAGATCCTTACGCGCCTGGCCCGCGACACCCAGATCGCAACTCCTCCGCCCACAAGCAGCATGAGGAACATCAATGCCAAATGCGTTGTATGCTGCATTGACACTTGGCCGACGGCGAACGGAAACCGGCTTATATGTTCCCCGGACTCGTCGCGGAGTTTCAATAGCCCGACGTAATTTCCTTCCTCGAAGTTGTGCTCGAAGTTGAACGTGCCGGTCGGGCGCTTTTGAGGGGGCAGGTATATCTCGGTAATGGCGTCCACGTTATTGGACTCGGCTGAGGATTTACCGGAATTACGGATCACCCTCAGTTCCACTTCCATCTGGCGTAATTCCGGCGAGAAATAGTCCAGTGCCACGATCGTCCGGCCACGTTCCGGTATGTCCTCGCAAAATTCCTTCTGCTGACTGTTGGGCTGATAGCCGGCAAAGTGCATCTTGTAAGTGGTTCCCGGAAAACGGAGAACGCAAGTATCGGCCTCCGCGCTGAGCCCGCCATGCGCCGCGGCGGTTCTTCCCCCAGCCAGCGAGAAAATCAAGACAAGCGCAAGTGCTGCCGAGCCCCATGAAGTATGCCGGATCCGTTTTAGTTTTGAATGCCACATAAAACCGTCCCCATGATCTGATCGGAAATCCGCCCCTCGCATGGAAAGCGAGGAGCGGAGAGACTGGCCAGGTGTAACAATTGCTGGCCAGCTCAAACGAACATCAAAGCTTCAGAAGACCGATGTTCGTATAGTTCGGCACAGCAGGCCCGCCGATTTCGACGACTTGGCGGGTACCGCTTTGTCCCAGGAACATGAGCAATCCGGCCATGCTGCTGTCAGTGCCGTAATAGATATCCGCAAGCCTTTGCGTGTCCCAAAGAGCATCCTGCGCGGTAATGCTCATGGTGCGGGTTTCGCCCGGCGCGATCGGCTTGTCATCGGAGAGTAAAAGCCCCTCGGGTGCAAGCAGGTAGTCTGGATACTTCACCGGTTGAGTCATCACCTTGGGGTTGAGGAAGCGAACACTGGCCGTGTTGAGTTCCCCGATCTGCACTGCCTCATTGCTGTTGTTCGTGATCTGGAGGTTCACAACCAGCCTGCGGCCGGGCACGTCGTAGATCGCGCGCTGGTATTTCACCTGCACGCTGTTGGGTGCGTTCAGCACCGGATTGCCGGGGGCAATAGTTATGAGGCCGGACTGGAGCGGCAGCGTGCGCGGCAGGGAGGCTTCCGTCCGCGAGAAGGCGAACATGACGATGAGCAACGTCGCCCCAATCATCCCAAGGGTTACCTTCTCGTCCATGGGCGAGATCATCTTGTCGGCGGATTGCTCGTCAGGGCTTCCCGCGACCCGAAGATAGCGCGAAATAAAACCACCGCGCCGGAACCAGTAGCCGACCCACAAAGCGGCAATCGCCATCCAGAGGAAATGCCAACTGTAAATGCCGGTGAGGCCAAAAGTTTCAAGGTCGATCGTCTTGCCATCGAGTGTTGTCACAGGATTTGTGAAAGCAGCATAGTCGCCGGTGACTTTGATATATTCGCCGGGGCCGCTCAGGGGACCGCCGTTCCTAATATTCATCACCGGATGAACATGCCAGTCTCCCGGCCGGCGCGCTAGAAGCACGATCTTGAATTCATAGGTTTTTCCGGGCTCCAGGCTAAAGGCACGCGGAACGAACGTGCCGTTCAGAAACACCTCCTTGCGGACAAAGACGGCTCCGGGCTGTCCGACATTCAAGAACGACTCCTTGGGCGCGCCAATGGAATCCGGCCAGAATTCCGACAAGTGGAACTTGCCAGTAATTTCGACCGTTTCTCCGACCTTTACCTCGGGCTTCGACCACGCGATATCGTACCATTGCACCGATCGCATCCTAAGGAATGGCATCTGTGCCTTCTCGCCATGCGCCCACGCTGACGTGACCGCAACGACGGTAAACACCAAGCCCATTACCACTGCCACGGATTTGGCTAGCAGAGCGGATCTCCCGGCTCGCCTGTATTCATGCCCTTTCATGAGTGTATCTCCCAAATCATTTTCTAATTGTCCAAGCGTAGACTTCGTTGCCGCCGGTATTCTCTTAACGCACGCAAGGGAAACCGGCAGCACGCTGCTGTTTTAGATTCGGCCGATAAAGTTTGTTTTCGAGAACCACCGGCCGATGAAGTGCCAGATGAAGTACATCACCATTGAGATGAAGCCTGCGAAGAAGGCTGACACAGGCACGACGTCTTGTCCGAAGGAGCGCAGCGTCCCCTTTTCGATCAGCCGGATGTACTCAGGCGTGCCGGTGCGGACAGTTTCGAAGCCCATCAGGTCGGCGAGCGTCATCACGAGTCCATTTTTCTCGACCGGCATGTGGAACTGCGCAAGGATAGGCCAGTTGGACGGATACATGAGCAAGGCGAAGCCTAGAGAGCCGATGACTGCGGTCACTAGATAACTCCGGCTCGCGAGTAGTATGCCGTCGATGAAGAGCGCCCCAGGGAGCAGGACTGTCGGCCAGCAGAAATTGACGGGGAACCAGGTCCATCCCCAAAAGTTCACATACCGGTTGATCCACTCGCCGAACATCAGGCCAAGGACCACAAAGGTTGCACCGAATGGCAACCGGAATTTCTCCCAAAAGAAGACCTGCGCCGCCGCGATGAAGGGGATTGTAACAATAGGAGCGACGGTTGGCCAATAGCGCCGGTCTTTCCAGTCAATCCAGAAGTCCCAGTCTCCCATCAACAGCATTGTATGAATGTGATAGGACGACAGCAGGACAAAGAAAAATATAAATAGTAACAGCCAGTTCATCACACTCACGGCTGCCGCGGCCTCGCCGAGTGAATTGAAGATTGACTGAGGTTTGCCGAGCCGGGCTGGGGCGTTCGCCGCAGGCATGGGAGACCAACTTTCTTCACTGGTGCTCATCAGGATTCTCCTCCTTGTGTTATTGCATTTGTATGCATCGCAGTTGTGTTTCCTCCAATAATGTTTTGGCATGCTTAGCGGGCCTTCAGTTCAGTACCCGCGGACCGGGCCTTTTGGCCCCGTTGCACAACATATCGAAGTATCACCACCTCACTCTTTCTTATCGACTGGGACGAGGCACGAAGTGCACCACCGTCAGCCTTTGGGGGAGCCGCTCCGCGAGGAGCGGCTCCGAAACGCGCGTAATCTTGACGTTATCTGGCAATGACGAAGGTTCAGGCCGCAGGGGAAGAAGTCTCGTCGCGGAAGGTGCATGCCGCCTCCAGGCCACTCGCCGCGCACAACTCGCGAACACGGCCGAGGATCGTCAGCGCCACGCCGAACACGGCGAGGGCCGCCCATCCGAAGAATACGAAGCCCCAATGCAAGGGAGCCACGAAGATCTCTTCCATGAACCAGAAGGTATGTCCCCATTCGTTCAGGCCGACATTTGGAAAGATCATGAACGGCCCAACAAAGAAGATCAGGAACGGGACAGAGAATCCGGTCGCAAAGGCCGGGATGCGTGTCTTCGCATACATGAAGGCGCCGGCACCCATGACGATGTAGATCGGATAGCTCAGGTAGAACTCAAGAATGTGGCTGGGCGTGAAGTCAGTGTCTCGCACAACGGTTTGGTGCCAGGTGCCATCCTGTTCGGTAAAGAAGCTGGCGCCCCAGTATATCGCGGTGGAATAAGCGACGAGCCAGGCGAGCAGCACGAAATACCGCCTTAACTCTTCGCGGGGAGCCACGTTTGCTATATTGCGATCCCTGGTCTTCCAGAGATAGGCCATGACCCCTACGAAGGCCGCGCCCAGAACCGGAAGCTCGACCCAAAGGATGGTCATCCAATAGGTTTTGAACTCGTCGCTGAATGAGTCCAGGCCCGGCTGAGAAGCCGTAAATCTGCTCATAGACGCGTATCATCGAGTAAAACGCGAACATGGCCACGAACGGCACCCAGATAATTTTCCAGTCGAATACGTCGGCGCCGAGTTTGTCCCCACCGCCTTCGACCGCCTTGGCACCCCTGTGTCCGGTGCGATCCGCCTCAGTATCGGCATAGCCTCCGCTAACGGTGCTCATGCGTCGACTCCTTCCAAACGGTTGTTGCTATTGGCGCTTTTACCGGGCCATTTACGAAGCCCTGGGAACCGCACCGGCTATAAGCCAAGGAGCCTAAACGCAAGTCCTGTGCCACCTCGAATAAGATGGCTCAAAGAAAGCCGCTCTCGATTGCACGGATTGACTTTTATCAATGGCAAATAGTGGCTAAAACTTCTCGCCGCCACGAACTGTTGTGCTGCGCATGTGGCGCACGCTGCTCTGCTGATACTGTAGAAAATTCTGACAGATGGATCGGTTTTCGACAGGTGTGTATTATTTCTGTACAGGTTAGACGGGCTACTTCGATGCCTGGGTGACGGCTCCGCTTTGAGAAAAAGCAACGTACAATATCTATTCCCGCCAATCCAAGCCACGGGCGGAAGAGTACCGGTGCCATTGCGCATTACTTGGCACAAAGCTTGCTATCCTTCTTCGTGAGTTTCGTTTGATTTAAGTCTCACGTGGGAAGATAGAAGATGCTTGTTGGGGCATGGCAAACAGGACAGGTGCTTTACGGTCTGGTGCGCCTGGAAGCGGGGGCGCAATCGCTGCCAGCCTCGACGCCCTTCCTTTTGGCAAGCCTTTCGCTTTATGGACTCAGCGAATTCGGATTGGCTTCGCTCGGCCACGGGATGCATGCCTCCTTGCTGGCCGGTCTCATTGCTGTCCTCCTGCTGGCGGCGCTAACCACAGTGGCGCTCTCGCTTGCAGGCTATTCCTCGCGCGTCATGCAGACGCTTTCCGCGCTGGCCGCAGCCGGAGCCGTGGTTGATTGCAGCCGCTTCGTCCTGCAGCTTTTGCTCCAAGCCGCGGTGCCGGCCAGCAACCTAGGTACCTTCCTGCTCTTCCCGCTCCTGGTCTGGCACTTCCTCATTTGTGCCCACGTCTATCGCGAAGCGCTGGCGCAGGGTTCCTTTCACGCGCGGGGCCTCGCCCTCGCCTATGTACTCAGCCTTGCCGCATTGAGAATGAGCCTTGGTGCCTGGGCTTAGGCTTGCTTCGAGGGTTTGTTTCCAGTCAGAGCATCCAACCTGGAGGAATATCTTAAAGAGTAATCCGTTGTACTACGACCAATCGCAACTAAAGGCTTTAACGAAAGCAGCACGCAAGGAGAGAAACAATGGGCGCTATACTCGAATTAGTGAATATGATGAGCACGCCGCTTGGTATGGTTGTCGCCGCAGGGGTCGCCATCAGCGCATTTTATTTCATGCGCTGGGTCCTAAAGGACTAGCGAGCCACGCACAGCTTTACAGCGAGCGCAAGCATACACAAGAACGTATTCTCGGCGAGCAAACAGCCTGCTGCAGTGTAAGCAGAAGGGGGGCACGGCGTGCCCTCCTTCCAAGTCACAAAAGTAAGGCTGTCACCGCTCTACAGCAGCCGTAATGCCAGACTGAAGAAGTGGCAAGCGCCTGTTGTCATACATATCGACTATAAGCTGCGAGGTGCGGCCCCTTTGCCAAGGGAGGAAGGCGAGTTGCGGAATATATTGTTAGCCTTAGCGGTGCTTCTTGGAGTGCCGGGTGTTGCGTTGGCGCATGCGGCCCTGGTCAAGTCCGTCCCAGGGAGCCGCGCAGTGGTATCGCGTTCGCCAGACCGGGTCGCACTGTGCTTCAACGAGGCCGTCGAACTCAAATTCTCGTCGATCAAGGTTGAGGGTGCGAAAGGCGCGGCGGTTGCGGTTGCTGAGTTGAAGCTTGGCGAAAGCCCGCAGTGTCTGGAGGCTGGCTTGCCGGCGCTCGCCGCTGGAGTCTACACGGTCCGGTATCGCGTACTATCGAAAGACGGTCATACGGTGGATTATGGCTATCAGTTCACGATCCAGGGGGATCGCGCACGGCCATGATTGCCTTCCTCGCCGGGATAGCGAAGGCCGCCGGATACGCAGCCCACGCGGGATTGTTCGGCGGAATAATTTTCTTGTTCCTGGCCGGCCCGGCCGAAGCCCCCTGTTCATTGCGTTGGCGCAGGCGGATCATCGCGGCGCTACCCTGGCTGGCGGCGGGATACGTGGCCGCCTTGACGGCGGTCGCGCTAACTCGAGGCCAGCTTGATCGCGGGCATAACTTTCCCCGAGATTTTGGGCCAGCCAGACCGGCTTCGGGATTTCGCGCTTGGCACGCGGGTGGGCTTGGTGGCGACTCTGCGCCTCGCCGCCGCGCTGCTCATGCTGCTAGCGGCGATCGTCATTGTGCGTTTCAAGAAAGGATCGACGGTGGCCTTGGCCGTCATGCTGCTTCTGGCGGCCATTCCCCCCATTCTCGGGGCATTTGCCAGCCACGCCGCGGGAGACGATCAAGCCAGCTACCTTATGCCCGCATACATTGTCCATGTGCTGGCGATGGCCTCCTGGGCGGGCGGGCTACCGGCCTGGATTGCGCTTGCGTTAACGGCCGCCAGCGCCCCGGCGGGATCGCGGACTTTCCGGTACGCGGCTCGTGCGGCGCGCAGATTCTCTTTACTCGCGACTGTCGGCATCGGCGCCGTTGTTGCAACCGGCTTTACCTTGGCCATAAACTTCGTGACGACGCAAGGCGACTTGCTCGGCACAGCCTACGGCGTTCTATTGTGCCTGAAGGCAGCACTCCTGATCGGTGTGCTGGCGGTGGCCTGTAAGGTCCGGCAGCAGTTTCTTCCCGTCATGGGGAATGGGTCCACATCCCGGGGGCTATATTCGGCAGCTGCGCGGCTGGTTGCCGTGGAGACCGCCTTCGCGGGGGGCATTCTTGTGCTGGCAGGCGTGCTTTCGCAGACGACGCCAGCGGCGCACGATGCACCCTATTGGTGGCTGCCTATCCGGATTTCGTGGGCCGCGACCTGGTCCGCGGGAAATGGCCAGCTCCTCGCGGAAGCAAGCTTCGCCGCCGCGGTGGCCGCGCTGGCCGCAACTCTTCATTTCAGGAGGCGCCTTCGGGGATTTCTTGGAGCGGGCATTGCGGCCGTTTTGCTTGCCGGCGTAAGCGCCGGCCTTTGGTCGCTGTCCGTTCCCGCTTTCCCAGATACTTATGCACGTTCAACCGCTCCCTATCTCACCGTTTCAGTCGCGGAAGGCATGGGGCACTTCCAGCGATACTGTATTTCGTGCCATGGCAATGGCGGCTTAGGCGACGGGTCCGCCGCAAGCTCGTTGAAGGTGCGTCCCGCCAATTTGACCGAACCGCACACCGCTCTGCACACCGCCGGAGACATGTTCTGGTGGCTGACCCGCGGTTTTCCTCGGAGCGGCATGCCAGGCTTCACAGCAGAGCTGACCGAACAGGACCGTTGGGATGTCATCAACTTTTTGCGGGCCTTTTCGGAAGGCTTCCAGGCGCGCATCCTGACGCCGGATATTGCCGGGGAAAAGCCTTGGCTGGGTGCGCCGGACTTTTATTTCGAGGGAGAGGGCGGAGAGCCCCTGGAACTCAAGAACTTTCGCGGCCGCGTTAATGTGCTGCTCGTATTTCCGCCCCCAGCCGCGGAAGGCGGCGTGGAGCGCATCCGGGAGCTGGCGCGGACGAAGGAGGCCCTGAACGCGAGCCGGGTCGAAGTTCTCGTTGTCTCTGAAGATTCCGGCTTGCCAGACGATAAGGGCCTAATCCGTATCCGGAGCAATGCCCGGGAAATCGGAAGGACTTATGAACTGCTGTCGCGCACCATCGCCAACCGCGGCGATGGCAACAGCCTTGGCATGGCGCGCCGGCAGATGGAGTTCCTGATCGACCGGTTCGGCTATATCCGTGCCCGCTGGATCCCAGAAGACGAACCGGAAGGATGGCAATCCTTGGAGCGCGTGCGGCAACAAGCGGAACGCCTCAACCGCGAGCCCAGGATCAAACCTCCTCCCGATGACCATGTGCATTAGATCCGTCTAACCGAACTTCGCAAAGAAGAAAATGAAAGGAAACGCCATGAGAACATACTTCAAGCGCCCTGCCGCTACTGTAGCGGCCTGCACAATAGCCGCCACGCTTCTCGCCCCGGCTGCATTCGCCCAATCGGGACATGACCACATGCACATGGGCATGGACCACGGCCAAGCCGCGGCTCCCGCCGAGGTTCCGCCACTCAAGATTCTGATGCCCGGAAATGGCGATATCGTCGGTTCCCGGCTTGCCATCGTCTTCGAGACCCCTGCCGATATCGGCAAGATGACGATGGGCCATCATACGATGGGCACGCACCTGCACGTCGAGGCGGACGATACGGCGTTGATGCCGTCGCAGGAGCAGCTCGTCCGCCTTGGCGGAAATAGATACTTATTCCAGTTCGACCTTCCCGCGCAGGCGGGGACGAAGGTGCTCCGTGTCTCCTGGGCCGGTGCCGATCACAAAACGATACAATCCTCCGTACAAAAAGTGACGGTGACAGTAGCGCCCGAGGGCGCCTCACAGTGAGGCGTTCTGGCTTGCCTCATTCATAAGACCAGAAGAAGCAAAATTGCATGTCGATCCTATCGGAAGTCTTGCAGGCTAACGAAGCCTACGCGGCGAGTTTCGGTGACAAGGCGAAGCTGCCTTTGCCACCGGGACGGCGTTTTGCCATCCTCACCTGCATGGACGCCCGGCGTGTTGGCTCCATTTTGCAATTACCTCGGAGGTAAATTACCTCCGTTCCCCTGGCCCGCCCCGATCCTAGCGGGGCGCCATGCGCAGCGCGCCGTCGAGGCGGATCTGCGCGCCGTTCAGCATCTCGTTCTCGCAGATGTGGCGCACCAGCGCGGCGTATTCGGCGGGCTGGCCAAGCCGCGACGGGAAGGGCACTGTGGCACCGAGGGCGCGCATGGCTTCCTGAGGCAGGCCCTCAAGCATTGGCGTGCTGAACAGGCCCGGCAGGATGGTATTGACGCGAACGCCGTCGCGGGCAAGGTCGCGCGCGATGGGCAGCGTCATGGCCGCGACGCCGCCTTTGGAGGCCGAATAGGCAACCTGGCCGATCTGCCCTTCGGCGGCTGCCACCGACGCCGTGCAGACGATCACGCCGCGCTCGCCGTCCGGCGTGACCGGATCGAGCGTCACCATCGAGGACGCGGCGCTGGCGATCACGCGGAACGTGCCCACGAGATTGATCGCGATCACCTTCTCGAAAGCGGAGAGGCTGTGCGCCACGACCGCGCCCGTAGCCTTGTCGCGGCTTACGGTCTTCTGGCCGATGGCGATGCCGGCGCAGTTCACGGCAATGCGCTCCGGCCCGTTGACCGCGCGCGCCGCCGCGAAGGCTGCGGTGACGCCCTCCTCGTTCGTCACATCGCAATAGCAGTAGATCCCGCCGATCTTGGCGGCCTGCGCTTGCCCCGCCTCGCGGTTCATGTCGAAAATCGCGACCCTGCAGCCAGCCTCCGCCAGTGCCGCGGCGGTCGCGGCGCCGAGGCCCGAGGCCCCGCCGGTAACGATGGCGGCGATGTCTTTTCCAAGTTTCATGATGTCCCTCTTTCAAGTGTCCGAGTTATGACAGACCCGCCCGGATGCCTTTGGAACCGCCGTCGCGAAGCGCCTCAGGCACCGCGGGCGTCCAGATGCGGCATCCGTGGCCTAACCATGGATTGCTTCGCGGAGTTTATCCCGGCCCCGGGCCGGGGCTCGCATTGACGCTGGAGACGTGTCCGGCCGGATTGGCACGTGGCTCTCCGCTATTCATCCGCGACGAAATTGAAGCCCGTTCCGTAAACCGTAATGGAGGCGCTGCCCGCGATCATATAGGGGCTCGAAATGCGGACCGCGATCACGCCGTCGTAGCCAGCCGCCGCTGCCTTGGCCTTGAGCGCCTCGATGGCCTGCGCCGTAACGCGGTCGAGCACGCCCTCGTAGCGGCGCATCTTGCCGCCAATCGCATTCTGGAACGCCTCGCGCACGTCGCGCAGCAAATTCGCCGCCAGCACGCCATTGGCGTAGATCAGCTCGCCTTCCCGGATACGGCGTTCCGAAAGGCTTTCCACCGTGTAGATCTGCATCCGCTCCTCCGGAGGCTACTTCTCGCGCCTTGCCACGGCGGCGCGCGACCAGCCGAACAGCAGCCGCCGCAACCAGGACAACAGCAGAAGCACAAGGAAGCCCGCCAGCGCAAGCGACGGCCAATAGCGCTCCCAGAATACCCGGTAGCCGACATCGCCGCTACGCACAAGCTCCGCGTCCTTCACGATGCGGCCATAGCTCAAGAGTGTCGCGTCGGCGTGTATCACCATGTTCAAGGCCGCGAGCTGGTCGCGGCTGTTGAGGATCGCGCTCTCCAGGCCTTCGCCGGACAGCTCCAGCATCACACCTGGCGATTCGGTCACGGCGCGCAGCAGCGCTCTCGCGGCGGCAGGCTCCAGGCGGCGCTCGTATTCGGCGAAGGCCTGGAGCTGCCTGTCGCTCAGCCGTCGCGCGAAATCGCGCATCTGCCCGCCCGGCAGGCTCAAAATCGTCTCCCGCTGCTCCGGCGTCAGGTGGGCAATGCGGGCGAGCGCGATCTTGTCATTGACCGAAAGCAGCTTCTCAAGCGTCTCGTGGCTGAGCCCGTCCGGCGAAAGCCAGCGATAGATGCCCGTATCCACCACGCGCGGCAAATCCTGGCCCGCGACCTCCGTCCAGCGCAAGCCATCCGCGAGCGACTTGCGCTCCGCCGCGATGGTGAGCCCCGCCTCGTTCAGGTCTAGGAGCGCCTTCGTCAGCGAGCCATCGGCGGCGCGTTCGAAGATGCGGTTCTCGCCTTCGCTGCCATGCAGGATTTCAACGATCTGGCCAAGCTTGCCCACTTGATCGAGGCGGGCATCCTTCAACACGCTTGCAAAGGCTGCGTTCTTCTCGCTAAGCGACAGCAGCAGCTTGTATTTTTGCTTGAAGTCGAGCCAGACCGAGTAGATCCGGTCCGCGGTTTCCCCGGCGATGTTCCCAACCTGCTGGGTTATGTCGGACTGGATCGTCTTGCCGATCTCGTCCTTGATAACCGTCTTGGTCTCGTCCGACTTCATCTGGGCCGCAACGATCGGAAATACGCCGTCTCCCGCCTCGTATATATCCTTCGCGATGAGCGCCAGACCGACGAGGCCTGCCACGGACGAGACGATCCGGCTTGCCACCACGCCCGCGATCCGGCTGCCGATGCCCTGGACCACCGAGGCGATTATGCGGCGGGTGACGATCAGCACGATGCCCGAGATCGAGGCCGCGTTGTTGAGCACGAGGTCGGAGGTGCCGATTTTGACGGCGGGCTGCTCGGCGTGCGCCTCAAGGTTCTTCTGGCTCTCCTGCACGAAGACCTGCGCCACCGCGCCGCCATAGCGGGATTGAAGCGCCGTTTGCACGCAGGCGACGATGGGGTTGGAAACTTTCGCGGTCGCCGCCTCGATCTGCGCGCCGGCATCCTTGGCGACGCCCGTGGCCAGCTCGTCGAGCGCGGCCTTGAACCCCTCCGAGTTGTAGGTCTTGTCCGCGACGGCGGCTGCATAGCGCCCGGCCGCCGTTTTGCTCACCGTGGAGTAAGCCCGGTCGGTCCAGCTCGAATCCGCGCGCACCGCCTCAATCGCCGCATCGACCTCCCGGTCCAGCCGTGCGCTCACATCGGCCTTGATCCAGTGCTTGTTCACCAGGCCCGGATAGTCGATGGCGGTCAGCTCCGTCTTGAAGCTCGTGGCGGCAAGCTCGCGGATGCGGCTGTGCACATCTGCATCGTCCAGCGCGCGGCATTCGTCTATCGTGACAACCGGCATCGTGGCAACCGGCGCCTGCTCTGCCAGAGCGATGCGCGGGGCCTGGATCAGAAGGCCCGCGACAGCGCCCCAGGTCAGCGTCCAAGCGAGAACTCTACGCATAATGGCCCCGGGCTAAAGCGGTTAAGTAAGCGGTTCTTCATCTTTAATTAGTGGTCTTAACATAGGGGCGAAAATGAGAAAAGGAAGCAACCCTTCCGTAGGCCTTATTCGCATGCCTCGAACCTCGACCGTTCCGTTACGGAAGCCTCGGCCGTCATCGCGAGGCAGCCTCCGGCCGCCGTGGCGATCCAGAATTAGCGTTGCAATTCCGGCCTCTGGATTGCTTCGGGGCTCCGCCGCCAGGAAGAACCCCGTGTCGCAAGACCACCTCGTCCTGTCCTTCTCCCCAAGGGGAGAAGGGTCGCCTAAATTATCCGCAGCGAGGATTTTGGCGTCCCCTCGCCCCAACGGGGGAGAAGGACAGGGTGAGGGGGGCTTCGCAGTTTCATCCAGTAGGGCCGGCCGCCCCGGCCGGTGCAAAACTCGCAATGACGGCGAACGATTGCTATCATTCGCTTGCCTCCATCGCCAGACGCTCCCGGACGGGCTGGAAGCTGCGCCGGTGATGGCAGGTCACGCCATGGAGCCGCAGTGCGGCGGCATGCTCCTTCGTGCCGTAGCCCTTGTTGCGCTCCCAGCCATAGAGCGGGAAGCTCAAGGCGAGTTCGCGCATGATCCGGTCGCGCGTCACCTTGGCGACGATGGAAGCCGCGGCGATGGACAGCGACAGCGCGTCGCCGCCGATGAGCGCCTCGGCCGGCATATCGAACTTGGGCAGCCGGTTGCCGTCCACCAGCACCGCCGAGGGCACGCGCCCAAGCTTCTTCACCGCCTCGCACATCGCGGCGTGCGTGGCATGGTAGATATTGAGGCCGTCTATTGTTTCGACGTCCACGATGCCAATCCCGGCATGAGCAGCCGCCAGAATTTCCGGAAACAGCGCCTCCCGGGCTTCGGCGCTGAGCTGCTTGGAATCGTCAATGCCCGCTGGCGGCTTGCCGATGAAAATCACGGCCGCCGCGACCACCGGCCCCGCCCATGGCCCCCGGCCCGCCTCGTCGACGCCCGCAATGGGGCCGCCATACTTGCGTTCTAGCGCAAGGTCCGGGCGCCGTGTCGGCTTGGCTGATTTGGAGGCAGGCGGCATGGCCTGCTTTTATCCGCTGGGCGCCGCCGATCAAGCACTGAAAGCGCGATGCCGGCAGCTTTCTTCTGGTTGAGGCGGCTGCCACCCTAAAACAAACTCAGTTGCGTAGCACCCGGCGGCCGGAACTGGTCCGTCCGCAACTTCAAATGGCGTAAGTTCAGGCCGAAGCGCTTGAGCGCCACCTCGAAGCGCGCCGCGATCAAATCCGCATACGGCCCCTTGCCCGTCTGCCGCTCGCCGAACCGCGAGACGTAATCCTTGCCCTCCCGCGCCGAGCGCAGCAGCGACATCACCCGGCTCGCGCGATCCGGAAACTCCGCCGCGAGCCATTCCTGAAAAAGCCCCGCGATTTCAAGGGGCAGGCGCAGCAGCACGTAGTCTGCCTCGCTGGCTCCCGCGGCAGCGCAAGCCTCAAGGATACGCTCCAACTCGTGGTCGTTGATCGCCGGGATCAGCGGCGCGGCCAGGATCGCCACCGGCACACCCGCCGCCGTAAGCTGGCGAACGGCTTCAAGCCGCCTGCCGGGCGAGGACGCGCGCGGCTCCATTTTGCGCGCGAGCCTGTGGTCGAGCGTCGTCACCGACACGCTGACCTTGGCGAGGCCCCGGCTTGCAAGCCTCGATAGAATGTCGAGGTCGCGCATCACCAGCGCCGACTTGGTCACGATTGCGACCGGGTGGCCGAAGCGCTCCAGCACTTCGAGCACGCCGCGCGTTATCTTCCGCTCGCGCTCCAGCGGCTGATAGGCGTCGGTGTTGGCGCCGAGCATGAGGGTAGCGGCTTTATAGCCGGGCCGCGACAGCTCCTTTTCCAAGGCCGCCACCGCGTTGACCTTTGCGGTGAGCTTCGTCTCGAAATCGAGCCCGGCGGAATAGCCCCAATAGGCGTGGCTCGGCCTGGCGTAGCAGTAGATGCAGCCGTGCTCGCAGCCGCGATAGGGGTTGATCGAGCGGTCGAAGCCTAGATCGGGCGAGCAATTCCTAGCTATGATGGTCTTGACCGTCTCGTCGCGGACCTCCGTTCTGAACGGCGGGAGATCGCCCGCACTTTCCCAGCCATCGTCGAAAAGCTCGCGCCTTTCGGGCTCGAAGCGGCCGGTTGCGTTGGAGACCGCACCGCGTCCACGCCTCCGCTCCGCTTCGACCTGCTCGCCCTCGCTCGCGCGCCTTGCTTCTTTCCACGCCATGGCGTTAAGATAGCGCCCGCGCGAGAACATTTAAAGAACATTTTGCGGCTTTTCCACGCGCAGGCTTCGTCATGATCTCGGTCGTCATCCCCACGCACAACGCTGCCGCAACCCTGCCCGCTACGTTCCGGTCGCTGTTCGAGGCCACCATCGACGGGCTGGTGAGCGAGGTGATCGTCGCGGACTGCGGCTCGACGGATGCTACTCTCAGAATCGCCGACGCCGCCGGCGCCACGGCCGTCAAGGCAAGCGCTGGCCAGGAGCTTCCGGCCGGCGCCCAGGCCGCGCGCAAACCCTGGCTGCTCTTTCTCAAGCCCGGCTCCTCGATGGAGCCAGGCTGGGAGGACGAAGCCAGGGCCTTCATCGCGAAAGGCGGGAATAGTGCGGCCGCCTTCCGTTTCCGCCTTGCGGGCGAGGGCCTTGGGCCAAGGCTGCGCGAGACGCTTGCCGCCATCGCCGCCCGCGCCTTTGGGCTTCCCAGTAGCTGCAATGGGCTGCTGATCCCCGCGACGCTTTTCAACACGATAGCGGTCTGTGCCACGGCTCCGGTGGAGGTGGCCGGCCTCATGCGCAAGCTCGGCCGCAACCGCGTCTCCCTGCTCAAGACTGCTATAATCGCTCATTAAGAGAGCGCTTGACCGCCTCCGCCGTTCAGCTCCTGAAAACCCGCCGGGCTAGCGCCGCGCAAGCCAAAGCTGCGCATAAAGGCGTCGGCTAGGCGACAGCAGCGGCTGGCATCGCGGCCTAAAGTGGGCTTCGAGCAGAATCCCCTCGCGGCGGCCGCCGCCGTAGCGGCGGGGGCGCACGCGAACGATTCCCCGATTTCCCGAGGGAGGGTGTTCCGGGCCGCATCAGGAGTTAAAGGTCATGATCCCAGTCAAAATCAAGGACGGCGTGTTTTCGCTGCGCTCCAACCATTGGGACCGCAAGCTGTTCGACGAGCTTGTGCCGCTGCCGGAAGGAACCACGTACAACGCCTATTTGGTCCAGGGCAGCGAAAAGACGGCGCTGATCGACACGGTCTACCCCGCGAAAACGCCCGAATTGATCGCGGCCTTGAGCAAGATGGGCCTCGAACGGCTCGACTACATCGTCGCGAACCACGCCGAGCAGGATCATTCCGGCTCCATTCCCGCTGTGCTTGAGCTGTTCCCCGAGGCCAAGGTGGTCACGAATGCTCGGTGCTGGCGGATGATGTGCGACGCGATGCCTCTCGATCGAAGCGCATTCGCCGAGGTGAAGGATGGGGAACGGCTCCCGCTCGGCGGCAAGACGCTCCAGTTCGTTTTCCTGCCCTGGGTCCACTGGCCCGAAACCATGGGAACCTATCTGGAGGAGCACCGGATCGTTTTTCCCTGCGATTTCCTTGGCTCGCATCTGGCCACGAGCGAGCTTTATGCCGTAGACGAGGCCCGCGCCGGGTTGGCAGCCAAGCGCTATTACGCCGAGATCATGATGCCGTACCGGCCTCACGCGAGAAACGCGCTGGAGCGGGTGGCAGGGCTTGTGCCCGATATCGTCGCCCCGAGCCACGGGCCGGTCCACGCGAGGCCTGCCTTCATCATGGATCTCTACCGGCAGTGGACCTCGGAAGCGGTCAAGCCAGAGGTGGTGATCCCCTACGTGTCCATGTACCAAAGCACGGCCGCCATGGTTGACTATCTGACGGACAGGCTGATGGAAAAGGGCCTGTCCGTGCAGCTCTTCAACGCGGTGGAGCTGGATTCGGGCGCGCTATCGATGGCGCTGGTGGACGCTTCCACCGTGGTTTTCGCCTCTCCGTCGGTGCTTACCGGGCCGCACCCCAGCATGGCCTACGCCGCGACCTTGATAAACGCACTCGTACCCAAGACCAAATACGCCGCCATAATCGGCTCCTACGGCTGGGGCACCACCATGCCGGACGTCCTTATGGAAATGCTTCGCGAGTTCAAGGCAACCTTCTTCGAGCCCGTGCTGGCAAAAGGCCAGCCGCGCGCCGGCACGTTCGAGGCGCTCGACCAACTCGCCGAAGCCATAGCCCAGGCCAATTTCTCCTGCGCCAGCGCCGCGGAGCCCGCGCCGGCCGCGTGACCCTGGAGCCGGCAGTTGCGTTGGCAGCCGCCTATTTCCTTCCCCGGTTGCTGGGCATTTCGCGAGCCATCGCCATAAATCCACCCAAGCGCCGTGCCTCAAAACAGCCTTGCCAAGGGAGGGTGAGGTCATGGGTCAGCGCGCCGGCGAATCCTTTTTCGAGTCTCCGCATGCGGTGACATACATCCTGATCCTCTTGAACTCCGCCATTTTCGCGCTGACGCTGTTCGGCAACTCGCTAATGGCCATCGACACAACCACTCTCTATCAATATGGCGCGCTCTATAAGCCCGCCTTCAGCCGCCACGAATACTGGCGCCTCGTCACCTACGCATTCCTGCACGGCAATATCATCCATCTCGGCCTCAATATGCTGTGCATCGGGGCGTGGGCCGGCATGCTCGAAAAGCGGCTGGGAGCCACCTATTTCCTCGTGGTTTACCTGGTCTCCGCGGTTGGCGGGGGCATCGCGAGCATCGAAGGCCATGGCGGCGCGTTTCTTAAGCGTCGGCTCATCGGGCGCGATTTCGGGCATCGTGGGCGGGCTTTTGTGTCTGACCATCCTCGGCAAGCTTCCGCTTTCCCCCCAATTCTTCCTGGTTGTGATCGGGGTCAACGTTCTGATTTCGGTGAATGCGGCGCATGTGGATTGGCTTGCGCATCTGGGAGGCTTCACGGCTGGCTTCGCGGCTTGCGCGTTGCTGGATGCCGCCGAAAACCTCGCCCGCTACTGGCTGCGCTGCAAATTCCCGGAATTCGTCAAGTCCGGCATAATGGCGGGCTTCATAGGCGCAGCCCTCCTCTATTTCGCTGAAGGCGCACCGGATGGCACCGATGCGCTGCTGGCACCCGCCGCGGCAATCGCGGGGCTCCTGATTGCCATCAAGCTCGCGGATATCGTCCTGGTGAGGCCCAGGGGTTTGGCGGTTATGACCGCCGTGACGGCTGCGCTCTGGGGCTTCCTGGGATTTGCGGCCGGCACCGCCGCGGCGGGCTTCCTGCCGCTCTATTGCGCGCGGCTGCATGCCGTCCCGGCCGGCGCTGCCACCGTTTGCGGGCAGGGAGTGCTGTGGCCCGCGCTTCTGGCAGCGGCCGGATTCCTTGGAGCGCTTTTCCTGCTTCGCACAGAGCTTCGCCGCGGCCTCAAGGATGCAGGCTTCGCCGCGACCGGATTTGCCGCCGAGCGCCGCCGCAGGCAGGGCCTATAGGTTGCTCAACAGCTCGTAGAAAGCCGCTTTGGTCCGTTCCAGCTCCTCCTTGCTGGGCGACGAGAGCACAGCCTGGAAAAAGTAGGTTTCCTGCGGATGCTCAGCGTCGGCGTCCTTCGTGAACGCGGTAAGCTCGAAAGCCTGGTCCGCAACGGCCGGGTTGTTATACAGGAAGACCTTGAAGGACGGCTTGCCCTTCCGCTCAAAATCGGGAAGCGCTTCGATGGAGCTGTTCTCAAGCTTTTCTTTCCAGCGCTTCTGGGCGACCTTGATATAGTCTTCCAATGCCAGCGACTTATCTCCCCTGTGGGCGCGCAGGTACATGACGGGCTTGGCTGAACTCTGCTCCCCGTTCTCGAAAAAAGCGATCCTTCGGTAACGCTGCGTCCAGGTTTCATCCTCTATCCAGCCCTTGGGCGGCGTCACCACCGCCTTGTGCCAGACGCACAGCTCGTTCTTTTCCGGGCAATTGCGGGCGTATCCCTTGATCTGCGCGGCGGCGGCCGCATCGGGAACGGCTCCACTGCTCAAGGCGAGGATTGCAAAGCATAGGGGGCCGAAAGCCCTGATGTGCCGGTTTGTCATCGCCAACTCCCTGGTTGAGATGCTGTTAGACTTAAATCGCGCAGGTGCGGGATAGGATTCGTGGCCCCGGCGCCCCGTACAGGTGTCTGGCAGGATTGCGGCTAAAATCCGCGCCAAATTCAGGCGCTTGCGGAGTAATTGCACGAGCGGCTGAGCCGCCGCGCATCCGGTTTATGACGTCCGGCCCGCGTCCAGAGCCTCGCGGATGGCGAGAAGATCGCGCCAGGCAAGCCGCTTGGCAATCGGGTTGCGCAGGAGATAGGCCGGGTGCAGCGTGGCCATGGCGCGCACGCCCCCGTAGTTCAGCCATTTGCCGCGCAGCTTCATGATGCCCTCGGTGGCGCCGGTGAGCTGCTTGACCGCGGCGTTACCGAGAAACACCAAAAGCTCGGGCGCCAGAAGCTCGATCTGCCGCTCGACGAAGGGCTGGCAAACCTGCACCTCCTCGGGCGAGGGCGTGCGGTTGCCGGGCGGACGCCAGAATACGAGGTTGGTGATGTAGACGTCCGCCTCGCCCAGCCCGATTGCGCCGAGCATCCTGTCCAAAAGTTGCCCCGCCGTGCCCACGAAGGGTTGGCCCTTGGCGTCCTCGTCCTTGCCGGGCGCCTCGCCGATCAGCATGACACGGGCTTGCGCCGAGCCACGCGACAGGCAAAGCCGCGCCGCGGTCTTTCTGAGCCCGCAGCCTTCGAAGCCTTCCAGAAGCGCCCGCAATTGGCCAAGATCGGCAGCGCCGCGGGCCAGTTCCCGCGCGGCCATCACGTCCGCTCCAGGTGCCGCGCTGGAAACCGGCAAAGCCGGCGGCGGCGCGTCACTAAGCCGCGTCAACGCCCTGCGCTCGCCAGCAGGCGGCGGGGCCAACGGAACGGGCGGCGGCACAAGGGCAGGCGGCGCGGCTCTTGCAGCCGGCACATCGGCAAACCAATCCGCAGGCGTCCCGTCAATGGCTTCGCTGACGCCCATGGCGCCATACCATTCGAGTAAAATGCCAGCGTTGTGAGGCGCAAAGTCCATGGCCCGGCACTTTGCCACGATGCGTCAAATAATCAAGGTGGCGCGGCCGGTTGTTTACATGTAGGAGACGGTTCCCGGGGGGCCGGTTCCACGGCGCTGGAGGACGAGATGGGCAACGATGCACAAACCGGCCAAGTCGATCTGCCGGAACGCGAAACTATGGAATTCGACGTGGTTATCGTGGGGGCGGGGCCGGCCGGCCTTTCCGCCGCGATCCGGCTGAAGGAACTAGCCGCCGAAAAAGGCACGGAAATCTCGGTGGTGGTGCTCGAAAAAGGCTCGGAAGCGGGCGCCCACATCCTCTCCGGCGCGGTAATCGATCCTATCGGCCTCGACTCTCTGCTTCCCAACTGGCGCGAACAGGGAGCGCCTGTAACGCAGCACGTCACCGAGGACCGCTTTCTCTATCTCGGACCCTACGGCGACATCCACATACCCCATTTCCTGATGCCGCCGCTGATGTCGAACAAGGGCAACTATATTGTGAGCCTTGGCGACGTGGTGCGCTGGCTTGCCGCGAAGGCCGAGGAGATGGGCGTCGAAATCTATCCAGGCTTTCCCGGCGCCGAAATCCTCACGGACAGCCAAGGCAACGTGACCGGCGTCGCAACCGGAGACCTCGGCATCGGCCGTGACGGCAAGCCCAAGGGCGAGTTCGTGCGCGGCATGGCGCTGCAGGGCAAATACACGCTGATTGCCGAAGGCGCGCGCGGCTCCCTCGCCAAGAAGCTCATCAACACCTTCAAACTCGACGCCAATTGCGAACCGCAGAAGTACGGCATCGGGCTCAAGGAGCTTTGGCAGGTTCAGCCGCGGAAGCATCAGCCCGGCCTCGTTCAGCACACGATGGGCTGGCCGCTCAACGACCGCACCGGCGGCGGCTCGTTCATGTACCATTACGGCGAGAACCTCGTCTCCATCGGCTTCGTCGTTCACCTCAACTACCAGAACCCCTACCTCCATCCTTTCAAGGAGTTTCAGCGGTTCAAGACGCACCCCGCCATCGCGCCGGTCCTTGAGGGCGGCAAGCGCATCGGCTATGGCGCGCGCGCGCTCACCGAGGGCGGCTGGCAATCCATCCCGAAGCTTACCTTCCCCGGCGGCGCGCTTATCGGCTGTAGCGCCGGTTTCATGAACGTGCCGCGCATCAAGGGCTCGCATAATGCCATGCTCTCGGGCAAGCTCGCGGCCGAGGCGGCTTTCGAGGCTATCCAGGCGGGCCGCGGCGGCGACGAGCTGACCGTTTACGAGCAAGCGGTGCGTACCGGCGCCATCGCCCACGACCTCAAGCGCGTGCGCAACGCCAAGCCGCTGCTGTCCCGCTTCGGCTCCGCGCTTGGACTCATGCTTTCCGGCGCGGATATGTGGCTCAACACCATCTCGACCAAGCTTTCCCCGACGTTCAAGCATGGCAAGCCGGACTACGCCGCGCTGAAGCCGGCGAAGAACTTCAAGCCCATCGATTATCCCAAGCCCGATGGCAAGCTCACCTTCGATATCCTGTCCTCGGTGTTCATCTCCGGCACGAATCACGAGGAGGATCAGCCGGTCCACCTCGTGCTGGCCGACCGGCAACTGCCGCTCCGCGACAACCTGCCCGTCTACGCCGAGCCCGCCCAGCGCTATTGCCCGGCTGCGGTCTACGAGGTGATCGATGAGGGCGGCGCGCCGCGTTTCCAGATCAACGCGCAGAACTGCCTGCACTGCAAGACCTGCGACATCAAGGACCCGGCCCAGAATATCGATTGGACGGCGCCCGAGGGCGGCGGCGGGCCGAATTACTCGGGGATGTAGCCCAAGCCACCGGCTTTCCGCGAGAGGGCGGCCTGCCTTGCCGTCCCCAAGAAAATCGCCGGCGGCGCGGCGGACGCTTGTATAAACGCCGCACTTGCCTGTTCGATATTGAAATCTGCTTGGCAAAGTAGGTAAATCGGACTGGGAGGCGGATGGTGTCCTCGCACCGCGGATCTCGTGACATGTTGCGGCTTCTCAGGACGAGCCGCAGCGCCTATTGTTGCGAGGCTTGGATTCGCGAAGAACCGCGCACCGAAGGCCGGTAAAGATTATGAACGATCATTCCGCAGGGTATGCGGAACTGCCGCGTACCGCCTATTTGGATCATACATTGCGCCGCGCTTGGAACACGGCCCAGCAGCGGTCCCATCGCTACGTTACCCTGGAGCATCTGCTCCTGGCACTGCTCGACGATCCGGACGCGGTTGAGCTTTTGCAGGCCGTGGATGCGGATATTCCGATCATCCAAAGCTCCGTAGCCACCGCGATCAACAACAACACAGCCCTGGTGGCCCCCGGAGCCACGTCTCCGGCCTTCAGCTACAAGTTCGACAATCTCTTCGCGGGCGCCTTCGAGGATGCGGTCCGGGCCGGCCGGAAAGAGATCGATGGCGCTTTTGTGCTCGTCGGGGTGGCAAAGCATCCGGACAGCGACGCCTCCGCGATCCTGGCCGCGAACGGCTTCAACGCCCAGGCAGCGCAGCGGACGCTTGAAGCCCTGCTTGGCCCGCAGCAACAGACTCCTGGCGCACCCCGCCCCCCTCAGGCGCGTCCTTCGCAAGGCGAAAAAGGGACGAAACCCAAACCGGAAGGCAAACGCGGCGCGACTCCGCCGCGCTCTCTTGGCGCAGCCGATCCCAAGGCGCCCCCGCCGGTGCGGCAAGGCGGCGCCACAGGCAGCGGGGACAGGTTCATGGAGGACATGCTCGCGAGCGTTCGCAGCATCCTGGACTCGGAAAACCGCAAAGACTGGGCGCTGGCACCGCTGCTCAATCCGGCCGCGACCCAGCCGGTCCCCGCCCGCCAAAGGCCGCAAGCGCCTGCCGAACCGCAGCCCCGGCTTGAGCCGCAGCCCCGCCTTGAACCGCAGGCCCGGCCTGAGCAGCAGGCGCGTAACGGTCCGCAGCTTCGCGCCGAAGCCGCGGTAAACGGCCAGCGTGCGCCCGTACCGCCTCCGCCCCCAGCTCCTCTTCACGCGCAAGAGCGCCCCGCGCCAATGCCCAGGGCTGCAATCGTTTCGCCGGCCCTGCGGCCGCCTTCTCCTCCGCCACCACCGCTGCCGCTACCCACTCCCGAGCTGGCATCTGGATTCGCCGAGCCCAAGGCGCCGGTCTTCGACCTGGAACTGCATGCCGCGCTGCAGCCTCGGGAGAAGCCGCTTGAGAGGCTCCCTGAGAGGCCCATCGAAAAGCCGCAGGAGAAACCCCAGGAAAAGCCGCGCAAAGGCTCCGGCGCCAAGACTTCGCGGGCGCAAAGGGAGCCAGGGGGCGCTTTGTCCAAAGCGCTTGAGAATTTCCCCCGGAGCGTCCGGCTGGCGCGCGGTGAGGTCGTGCAGATCCGGCTGGGCAGGGAGGAAGCCGGGCAGCTTTTCGCGCGTCCTGCGCAGCAGGCCAGCGAGGCTCAAACCGCCGCGCGCGCCGTCAGCATCAGGCTGTCCGCCCCCGAAGGCGGCTTTTTCATCGAAACCATGACGCCCGAAACGCAGTGGTTCTCCAGCAGGCAGGGCTCTCCCGGCGAGGAGCAGCTCGGAGCCTGGTCGTGGGCCGTGGTTCCCAACGAGACCGGCTGGGCCGTCCTTTTGGTGTCGGTATCCGTGCGGGACATCGAGGCGAACGGGGTCTTGACTGGCTCTCAAGAGGCCGAGCAGGCGGTTAAGATCCGGGTGCGCACGAATTTCGGCCGCCTGTTCGGGGGACTGATCCGCACGCTATTTCTGCTGGCTGCCGGCGGGGGGCTTGCCGCTGGCGCCTTGTATGTGCTGAAGGCCGCCGGAAAGCTGCCTTTCCAGCTCCCGCAGTTCTAGTGCAGTACGCTGCACGTTGTGACGCATAACGCCGTCATCGCGAGGCCGCCTTTCGCTTCGCTAAGAATGTTCAGCGCGTAGCTGCAGCGGCGCTGAGCAGTTTCATCCAGAAGGGCCGGCCGCGGCGGCCGGTGCGGAACGCGCAATGACGTGCCGGACTTCCGGCGGAGTATACTAGCTCCTGAACACGCCCGGCGCGATCCGAAAGACAGAGAGACATCCGCAGATTCAGTGTGCTAGGCTGCATCGAATTCTCGCGACTGCCTATGGCCGCCCGGCCGCGAACAGAGCAGGCGGCCGCAAAACAAGGCACATGAGCGGAGAGAATATGCGGCGTCTGCTGTTACTCAGTTTTGCAATGTTTCTGGCGGCACGCGCGCCTGCGCTGGCGGGCGATGTGCCCTTCGCCGCCCCGCCACCGCCCCTTCCCGGGCAGCCCGGCGCCTACCTCGCCCCCCTCCCCGAGATCATGGGGAAAATCCAGTTCCGGCATATGAAGCTCTGGGAGGCGATCAAGCACCGGAACTGGGGGCTCCTTGACTACGAGCTGGATCAGACCAAGGATAGCTTCGGCAACGCGGTCATCCTGTATCGCAATATCCCGGTCGAGTTCATCGCCACCGCAGGCAAGCCGCTTACCGATATGCAGAAGGCCGTCAAGTCGAAGGACAGCTTGCAGCTTGAGCGCGGCTACGCGGAGCTTACCGCAGCCTGCAACGCCTGCCACAAGGCCGCTGACGTTGGGTTTATTGTAATCAAGACGCCGGTATCGTCACCGTTCGGCGATCAGGAATTCTCGCCCAAGGAAAAGTGAAACCCTGGCGCTGCAGGCAGCTGCCCCAGCCCGCATACCCGTTTTGCTGGACGCAGCGTCAACAGCCGTCGATTTGGCGATAAAACTCGTACTGCAGCGAGAAGAGACCGCCTATCATACCCATCGCTGTAAACAGGTTGCGGCCACCTTCGAGCGCAGTGAATTTAAACCGTGGCATGGCGAATGGAATAAAAAGGGGGCAGACAAGAAGTTGACCGAACCCCCGCCCTAGCCGAAGGATTGACGCCACACTGTACCTGCCCGCGGCACGCCAGTACCCGTTCTCCAACCTATACCGCGTGACGTATGCCCCACCTCGCGAAAGGCTTGCAAGCATTTGACGCCCGAAGGTAAAGCGGGAAGGGTGCCGTTCCTCGCTTACGACTGGGAGGCAGGAATTCACAAGCAACGCCCCTTGCCGGTAAGCCGCTTCGAAAAAATGGCCGTCCTCCCAGCCGCCCAATGCGAGCCGCTCATCGAAACGTAACGCCATTCCGCTGTCCCAGAACAATTTCGCCGAGAGTAGCACACCGTTGGTGGCGAGTATTTTTCGTTTCCGGCTGTCAAGCGGGCCATCCGATGCAGCGCCTCGCTCACTTACGATCGTTTTGCGATCTGGATTGCTGACGCACCAAAACGGCAAGGGGGCAGGATCAACAAATATTTTCCCGGCTGCCACGGCATCGGCCTTGTCACGCCTGGCAACATAAAGAAACCTCTCCATACAATTAGGGTTTACAACCTGGTCATCATCGAAGAATGCGAGCCATTCCGCTTTGAGTGCCAGCGCTTCATCCAGCACGCGGTTCCTTGCCATAGGAATCCCGCGTCTGGGTTCATGAAAGTAATGGATCGGAAATGGGCTAACGGCCGAGAGCGCCTCAACGACAGGCGCCGCGGATGGCGTAGCGTCGTTGTCCACCACCAGGATATGGAATTCAAAATCGCCCACATGCTGTTGGGAAGCCAAGGACCGGAGACACTTTTCAAGCATTTGCGGACGCTTGATTGTACAAACGCCAGCGCATACCATCGCCTTCTTATTCATGTAGAATTGTGCCCTATGTTATTATATTGAGAGTATGCCAGCCGCAGGAATGTGGCATAAATACGCTCAGAACCACCGGAGGTAGTATCGGTCAAGAGCTTACACGTAGCATTTTTCTTTGGGCACCTGCGGCGGACCATTAAATGCCAAAAGCAGAGGGCCGTTTCGAGGCTTCCCTAGCGCTGTTCAGGTGGATAATATACCCGCCCGGCTGCGACGCCACGTCGCGCTTTAGCTAATTTCGTGGCAAAGGAGGCTACTTACGCCTTAATGCGGACATTTCGCGGAAGCAATTTCGGCACGGGAACTAGGGACCGCTTTCGCCAGAAGCGGCGGAGGAAGGGGGGATTACTTGCGTTGCCCATGTAGCGCAGTTATTTGCGGAGCGTTTTTGCTTGCGTCGTTCCTGCCTGTCAGCGCTGCCTCTGGCGAGGACAAAGGGAATATGCTGAGAGGGCTCGCGGCTGAAGTCGGCCGCGTATTGGGGGCAGCTTCGGCCTGTCCAGCCATAGCCCGGCCCCGCATTGGCGCGATCACAACCCGGATTACCGCAATTATCCAATCGTCCTCGGCTGACCCGGATGAAACCGCGGCCATTTTCGAGCTTATGAACAATAGCCAGGCCGAGGGCAGCCGCTCGGTATCGGCCAGGTTGATGGACTGTACATCCGTCGAGCGCCAGGTCAGCGACCTCGAAAACATTTCGCCCCCTGCCGCCGTCCAGAACGCGACGCCCGGCACGGCAAGGCCGATCGCGTTCGCAGGGCAGGCCGCCGCCGGAGCCTTGCGCGGGATTACGGCCAACGAGATCGTTTTCGGCATCTCCGCGCCGCTTACCGGCTCCGCCCGCGACCTTGGGCTGCAGATGCGCACCGGCATCGAGACGGCCTTCAGTAGCCAGAACGATGACGGCGGTGTAAACGGCCGCACGTTACGCCTCGCCGCGGCTGACGACGGTTATGAGCCCACACGCACCGCCGAGACGGTCAAGGACCTTTTCGAGAAGGAACGCATCTTCGGCTTCGTCGGCAATGTCGGGACGCCGACGGCCGTGGTTGCCGCTCCCTTTGCGCTTGAGCACCGCATGCTCTTCTTCGGAGCCTTCACCGGCGCCGACCTGCTGCGCCGCGACCCGCCCGACCGCTACGTCTTCAACTACCGGGCCAGCTACGCAGAGGAAACGGCCGCTGCGGTCAACTATCTGGTCAAGGTCCGCAAGATCAGGACAGACCAGATCGCGGTGTTCGCCCAGCAGGATTCCTATGGCGATGCCGGGTTCAACGGTGTCATGAGCGCCATGCGGACCTTGCGGGGCGGAGACGGCGGCTACGTCCTTCGCGTTGGCTATCAGCGCAATACGATGGACGTCGACAACGCCGTCGCACAGCTCAAAGCCTATAAGGCCCCGATCAGGGCTGTCGTCATGGTGCCGACCTACCGCGCCGCGGCGAAGTTCATCGAAAAGACGAAGGATGCGTATCCTGGGCTGATCTACACAAACGTCTCGTTTGTCGGCAGCACCGCGCTTAAGGACGAGCTGATGCTCCTGGGCGGCCAATACGCCGCTGGCGTCATCGTGACGCAAGTCGTTCCCGCCCTGGATGGTTATTCCTCGCTAGTGCTTCAATACAAATCCGCATTGGAGCGCTATTTCCCGAGCGAGGCGCCCAATTACGTTTCCTTCGAAGGCTACGTGGCCGCACAAATCCTGATAGAAGCAGTCAAGCGCGCCGGTCCCCAGCTCGACACCGAGAAGGTGGTGGATGCGCTGGAGAATATGCGCGGCTTCGACCTGGGGCTTGGAGCCGTCATCAACTATGGTAGAAGCGAGCATCAGGGGTCGCACAAGGTTTGGGGCACACAACTTACCGAATCTGGCAAATACGAGCCCATCGACCTGCAGTAGGATCGATCAATAAGAAGCGGCAATCCTGGAGGAGCGCTTGAACCGCCGGCATATGGTTATTTTAGGGGCGTTGGCCTCATTGCTTTCGCCCTGGACCGCAACCTCCAGTATCGCCGCGGATAGGGTAGCGGCCGTTCAAGGACCTTTGGGTGCCGCCACCGTCCGCGGTGTCACAAACGACGAGATCCGCTTCGGGATAGCCGCGGCTCTTACCGGCCCAGCCAAGGATTTGGGCCAGCAGATGAGGCTCGGCATCGACGCGGCCTTCCGGGCGGAAAACGACGACGGCGGCGTGAACGGCCGGATGCTGCGCCTCGTGGCCGCCGACGACGGCTACGAGCCTTCGCGGACTGGCGAAGCCATGAAGCAGCTCTATGAGCGGGACCAGGTTTTCGGCTTCATCGGCAATGTCGGAACGCCAACGGCAGTGGTGGGGGCACCCTTCGCCCTCGAACGCCGCGCACTGTTTTTCGGCGCCTTTACCGGAGCTGGCCTTTTGCGGCGCGACCCGCCCGACCGGTATGTCTTCAACTACCGGCCAAGCTACGCGGAGGAAACCTACGCCACCGTGCGCTATCTGGTTAAGGTGCGCAAGCTTAAGCCGGAACAGATCGCGGTCTTCGCCCAGCAGGATTCCTACGGCGACTCCGGCTATTCCGGCGTCGAAAAGGCCATGCGGGCCTTGCGCGGCGGAGATGCCGGCTTCATTCTTCGCGTCGGATACCAGCGCAATACTATCGATGTGGATACCGCCATCGCGCAGATTAGAGCCAACAAGACGCCGATCAAGGCCGTCGTAATGGTGCCAACCTACCGGGCCGCCGCCAAATTCATCGAGAAGATGCGGCCCTCTTATCCTGGCATGATATTCTCCAGCGTCTCTTTCGTCGGCAGCACCTCGCTTAGGGATGAGCTGATGCTGCTCGGGCCGAAATATGCCAACGGCGTGATCGTCACGCAGACCGTCCCGCCGCTCGACGGAAAGATGCCCTTGGTGCTCCAATACAGGGCAGCGCTCAACCGGTACTTCCGCGGCGAGGCGCCCGACTATGTGTCTCTCGAAGGCTATGTGGCCGCTGAAGTTCTCGCGGAGGCGCTAAGGCGGGCGGGTCCGGCGCTCGACACCGAGCGGGTGGTCGCGGCGCTTGAGAATATGCACAACGTCGAGCTTGGGCTCGGAACGCCCATTGGCTACAGCAAGAGCGAGCATCAGGGCTGTCACAAGGTCTGGGGCACGCAGCTTACCGAAACTGGAAAGTTCGACACCATCAACCTGCAGTAGCCTGCCGTCAGCAGGCCAGTACGCCCCGCGGAGAATCCGGCCCCATTTGCGGCTGACGCTGAGAGCGATTTCCCGCGGATCTGGCGTACTGGCTGGCGGGTACTATTGCCAGCACCAACCATAAGTATAGCCTCCTCGGTTTCCCCGCGGCAATCCCCCGGCCAACGCCAGCGAAAGCAAAGGCTCAGCGATCCATGGCGGCGTTTTGCGGCCGTGTCCTCCGCCTAAAGAATCGTTTATTTCGTGTAGGCCCCTACGATCCTTAATGTACGTATGGTAAACGCCAGACCCCCGCGCACTTTTCGCGCGTATTTTTGCGTTTTTTTGCTCGCTTTGGGTCGATTTCTGCGCTTTAAAAATCCCGTTAAATATATGCGCAGATTTCATATTAGCCAATATTGCCAGTTTGGCGCTGGCCGTGTTCCGCACTTTATCACGCCCTATCAATAACTTACGAAAATGCCGTGCGGCTTAACGGTTTCTCAAAGCGTTTCTGCTAAATTAGTTCAACATCGAAAAGCGGTTCAAAGCCTGGGCAACCCGCACAAACAGCATGAACAGGACCTTAACCAAAGGGCAGCGGTCATGAGCGGATGCGGCATTCCGGACTGGCGCGGGCATAAATGCCGCCACTTGTGCTTGCCGCATATTGCACTACCTTGCAACCTCGCTGCCCAGCAAAGCAACAGACAGAGACCCCATGACGCCATCCGCGCCCATTATCGGCATGCTCCTGTCAGCGGCGGCGTTCCTGTTCTTCACCGGCTTCGACACGGTGTGCAAGTTCCTGGCGGGCCGCTATTCCGTGTTCCAGATCATGAGCGTGGAGTTCCTCACCGCCACCGTGCTGCTCACGGCCTTCGCCCTCCTCAGGGAATGGAACGCGCCCGGACGGAACGCATTTCGCATCGGCAAGCCTCACCTTCACCTGATGCGCGGCGGCTTTCAGGTCGCAGGCCAGTCGCTGGCCTACCTCGCAATCCCGCATCTGTCGATGGCCGAGTTCTATGTCATCGTGTTCTGCATGCCGGCGGTAACGGTGCTCAAGGCCGGCTGGTTCTTGAAAGAACGCGCCGATGCACATATCTGGCCGGTGCTGGCCGCGAATTTCCTCGGCGTGCTGATCGCCGTCCGGCCTGACCGGGGACTGAATGTCTGGGCTCTGGTGGCCTTCCTGGGGGTCGTCCTGCTTGCGGCCGGGCTCGTGGTGTTGCGCAAGATGGGCGAAAGCGAAACGCCCGAGGCGGTCGGAATCAGCACGGGCGTGTCGCTAGCGCTGGGGGCTCTCGCGGTCACGCCCTTCGTCTACAAGCCCATGGAGCTGCAGGATTTCGGGCTGATGATGCTCGGCGGCGCGCTGTTTGCGCCGGCTCAGATGCTCGTAATCGCGGCGTTTCGCATGGCCCCCGTGGCGCTCGCCAGCCCGCCGCAATTCCTCCAGCTCGCCTATGGGGCGCTGGCGGGGTATCTCGTCTTCGGCGAGGTGCCAAGTGCCGCGGTCGTCATCGGCGGCGCGGTGGTCATCGCCGCCAATGCCGCGCTGATCTACGTGGAGAGCGGAAAAGCGCCACGCAATGCCGCGCGGAAGGAGTTCGAACCGGCGCCGGACGGCTGATAGCGGATGCTGTAGGCGCTAAGCGCGCTCGCGAAGGCTTGTGCATCCGCGGCCTTTTTTACCTCGAAAGCGTTGAAGCCCGCCCGCGCCATGAACAGGAATTGATCGCGGAGTACGTCGCCGGTCGCGCGGATTTCGCCCTTGAAGCCATAACGCTCGCGCAAGCGCCGCGCCTGGCTATAGGCCCGCCCGTCGCGGAACACCGGAAACTCAAGCGCGATCAGCGACAGCCGTCCGAGATAAGGCTCAAGTTCGCTTTCGGGCCGGTCGTTCGGCCAAGCCACGCCCAGGGAGGCGCTCCGGTGTGCAATCGCCCCCAGCGTGGCGGCGAACAGCCAATCCGGGGACACGATAGCAGGTACATCGGCCGGCACGGGCTCGTCGCCTTCGACGTAGACCCAAGGGTCGGCGGCAATCGCGCCGTCCTTAATGTAGCGCATAAAGCGTCTCCTTGAACGGTGCGGTGCCAAGCCGCTTCACGGTATCGATGAACAGCTCCTTCGGGCTGCGGCGCAGTTCCAGATAGCGCTGGACGATGCGCTCTATCGTTTCCGCCACCTCTTCGTAGGGGATGGCCGGCCCCAGAAGCTCGCCCAGCCTCGCGTCCTCGTCCGCCTTGCCGCCGAGCGTTATCTGGTAGAACTCGCGGCCGTTCTTCTCGACGCCCAATATGCCGATATGCCCAATATGATGGTGGCCGCAGGCGTTGATGCAGCCCGAGATGTTGATGTGCAGCCGCCCGATGGCCTGCGCCTTGCCG
Organism: uncultured Alphaproteobacteria bacterium; assembly: GCA_963760455.1. GTDB lineage: Bacteria > Pseudomonadota > Alphaproteobacteria > Rhizobiales > Rhodomicrobiaceae > Rhodomicrobium. The sequence continues at coordinate 108,018 of CAVXDM010000067.1, read as the reverse complement.
CTGTCCGCAAAGCGCTTCGCGATGTCCATGGCGACGGGGATCGAGCGCGCATTGGCGAGGCTGCAATAGTCGAGGCCAGGGCAGGCGATGATGTCCGTCACGAGGCCGGTGTTGGGCGTGGCCACGCCGATGGCATCGAGCGCTTTCCAGAGTGCCGGCAGATCCTGCTGGCGCACATGCGGGAACACCAGGTTCTGCTCGTGGCCAACGCGGATCTCGCCATGGCTGTAACGGTCCGCCAAGTCTGCGATGGCCTCCATCTGGCCCGAGGTGGCATCGCCCGGCGGCTTGCCGATGGGCTTCAGCGAAAGCGTCACGATGGCATAGCCCGGCACCTTGTGCCGTGCCGTGGAATTCCGGTGCCACAGCGCAAAGCGGGCGTCCACCTTCAGCGCGCGCACAAGCCCCTCCGGCTCGTCCTCCAGCTCCTCATAGTCCGGATAGACGAAGCGCCGGCGGATATCCCCGGCCAGCGCCGGATCGAGCTTCAGATAGCCGTCCTTGATCTGAGCCCACTCTTCCTCGACCTCGGCGGCGAAGCGTTCCGCGCCAAGGTCGTGCACCAGGATCTTCACGCGCGCCTTATAGATGTTGTCGCGCCGGCCATAGGAATTGTAGATGCGCAATACGGCTTCGAGATAGCTCAAGAGATCCTGCTTGGGCAGGAAGCCGCGGATTACCTTGCCGATGAACGGTGAACGCCCGAGCCCGCCGCCAACCGAGACCTCGAAGCCAACCTCGCCATGGGCGTTCGCGATCATACGCAGGCCGATATCGTGGACTTTTACCGCCGCGCGGTCGTGCGGGGCCGCCGTGATTGCAATCTTGAACTTGCGCGGCAGGAAGGTGAATTCCGGGTGCAGCGTGGACCATTGGCGCAACAGCTCGGCCCAGACCCGAGGGTCCTCGATCTCGTCCGGGGCGACGCCCGCCCATTGATCGGTGGTGATGTTGCGGATGCAATTGCCCGAGGTCTGGATGGCGTGGACGCCCACCGAGGCAAGCTCCTCGATGGCGTCCGGCACGTCCGAAAGCTTGATCCAGTTGAGCTGGAGGTTCTGCCGCGTGGTGAAATGGCCGTAGCCGCGGTCGTAAACGCGGGCCACATGGGCTAGCTTGCGGAGTTGGTTCGAGGACAGCGTGCCGTAAGGGACCGCGATCCGCAGCATATAGGCGTGGAGTTGCAGGTAGACGCCGTTCATCAGCCGCAGCGGCTTGAACTCATCCTCGGTCAACTCGCCTGAAAGCCGGCGCGCGACCTGGCCTCGGAATTCCGCCGCCCGCTCCGCGATGAAAGTGCTGTCAAATTCGTCGTAGACGTACATTCGCTATCCCGATGTTGCTCCGGATGTGTAGTCCCCCCTCATCCTGTCCTTCTCCCCGAGGGTAGAAGGGACGCTAGAACTTCCGCTGCGGATATTTCTGGGGTCCCCTCGCTCCAACGGGGAGAGGGACAGGGTGAGGGGGGCTTATTCCTATTCCAGCCTCTATGCCGCCACCCGGTGCGGCACATCGGAGGGCAGCGCGAAGGTTGGACCGCTGGTGCGGATCAGCTCGCGCAGATTGCCCGGCTGGGCCTTGGCATCGCTCGCGTCGATGGGCGCTACATAGGGGCCGACCGCGGCCTGGGCGTCGGACTGCGCCGCCTTGAGCGCACTCTGGACCTCGTCCGCGCTCCACAAGACCTGAGCCGCCGAAAGCGCCTCCGTCCACTGCCCGGCCCTGGTCCGGTGCACTACGGCGCCATCCGAAAGCCGGTTGGCCGTTACGACCACGGGGCCGCTGACCCGGAGTTTCTGTTGTTGTGGTGACGCCATGGCTTTCCGCCCCATTTCGCTGAACTGAGCTATTGCAGCTAAGTTTGGCGTAGCGCAGAAAATTCTCAAGCCAAAACCGCGCCAACATGAGAAATAAGTGCGAAATGCCAGGGCCGCAGCGCGAGCCACTGAAAAAATATTCCGCATTGGGCTTCCAGGAGAAAACCCTGCCAGGTTTGCCGCGCACGGGCAAAAATCCAGCCCCGCGCGCCCTGCTCCCCGAGAGTTGCCGGCGCCTGGAACCGTGTTCCGCTGAACGCATTTTCCGGAAATGCGGGCAGAGAAGCAGCCAAGGAATGAAGAAAGGCAGCGTTTGGCAGGCACGTCCGCGCGCGCCGGGAAAGCGAAAGTGGTGATCGTGGGCGCAGGCTTCGCGGGTCTCGCCGCCGCGCGGGCGCTGCGGGACGCCCCTGTGGAAATCACCATGATCGACCGGCACAATTACCATTGCTTCCAGCCCTTGCTCTACCAGGTGGCAACCGCTACCCTTTCCCCGGCCGACATCGCCTGGCCGATCCGCACCCTGCTCCGCGACCAGCAAAACGTGACGGTGCTGCTGGCCGCCGTCACTGGCGCCGACGTTAAATCGAAGCTGGTTTTCGCCGGCGAGTGAAGCATTCCCCTTCGACTATCTCGTTCTGGCAACCGGCGCCGCGCACTCCTATTTTGGGCACCCCGAGTGGGCTGAAGCCGCACCCGGGCTCAAGACCATCGAGGACGCCACGGCAATCAGGCGCGCCATTCTGCTCGCCTTCGAGAAGGCCGAACTCGCGCAAAACGATGCGGACCGGAAGCGCTACCTGTCGTTCGCGGTCGTGGGCGGAGGGCCGACGGGCGTCGAAATGGCAGGCGCCATCGCGGCCATAGCTCAAGGCTCGCTGCAGCCGGACTTCCGCCGCATCGACGCCAAGGATGCCACGATCTGGCTGATAGAAGCAGGGCCGCGCATCCTCCCCGCCCTGCCGCCGGAGCTGTCGGAATACGCCAGATCGTCGTTGGAGCGCCTGGGCGTGCACGTCAAAACCTCGACCCTGGTCACCACGTGCACCGCGGAGGGAGCCGGCACGGCGGCAGGCTTCATCGAGGCTGCGACGATCGTTTGGGCGGCAGGCGTCGTCGCGTCGCCAGCCGCGCAGTGGCTCGGCGTGGAGGCGGACAGGGCCGGCCGCATCCAGGCCCGCGAAGACCTGTCGGTGGCGGGCCTGCCGTTCGTCTTCGTCGCGGGAGACGTGGCGGCTGTCCGCGGGCCATCCGGCGCGCAGGTGCCAGGGCTCGCTCCCGCGGCAAAGCAGATGGGCGGCTATGTGGGCAGAAAGATCGCGGCGGACCTCGCGGGCAAGCCGTTCCCGCCCTTCCGCTACCATCACGAGGGCGATCTAGCCGTAATCGGGCGCGGTGCGGCGGTGGTCAGCATCGGACGGTTGAGCCTGAAGGGCTTTCTGGGCTGGCTGTTCTGGGGCTTCGCGCACATCTTTTTCCTGATCGGCGTGCGGAACCGGCTGGCGGTGGCGCTGAGCTGGCTCTGGTATTACGTCACTTTCCACAGCGGCGCGCGGCTGATAACCGGTTACGACGCCGCCGCCACGCCAGAGAATCGCAACGCCGCGGGTGACGGCGGGCGGGCCGCTGTTGACAGAACGCCGGCGCAGCACGTAGATATACCGGATAGCCGCGCTGGACACGTAGCTCAGCGGTAGAGCATTCGCTTCACACGCGAAGGGTCACAGGTTCGATCCCTGTCGTGTCCACCATTCCGCTTTCAATGCGCTGTTTTTGATGGATTTTTCCCTCGGTGGGACAAATCGGGGGACAGCACCCCAACGCACGATTGTCCCTATAAGAGCCCGCAGCTCGTGGCGTTCTTGGCCGCAGCAGCTCCCATTCAATCCCGGCACACCGGCCGTGAGGCATAAAGGGTGGATTTATAGCTCAAAGGTGTGCTATATCATGAGTTATAAACGGACGATTTATCACTCATGATTTGGAACTGGCAGCAACCGGATTGGCCGGACTTCACCTACAGCAAAGCCCGGTTTGAGGAATTGGAAGCGCAATTCCTGCGCCAGTCAGGGGTGCTGCTTGGCAGCTACCGGCACGTGCGCGAGGATGACAAAGCGGTCCTCGCCATCGAACTTATGAGCGATGAGGCCCTAAAGACTTCAGAGATCGAAGGCGAAATCCTCAACCGCGACAGCGTCCATTCCTCCATCCGCAGTCATTTCGGCCTCGATCCGGGGCCGGGCAAAGTTTCGCCCGCCGAACGCGGCATTGCCGATATGATGATCGATCTCTACCGCAACCCGATGGAGCCCTTAACGCACGAGGTTCTGTTTTCCTGGCACACGATGATCATGGCTGGCCGGAGCGATGTCGCCGATATCGGCCGTTACCGCACCCACGATGAGCCCATGCAGGTCGTCTCCGGGCCGGATTACAAGCGAAAGGTCCATTTCGAAGCACCGCCTTCGAAAAGCGTTCAAGACGAAATGACGCGTTTCATAGGCTGGTTCAACAAAACGGCGCCGGGAAGTGCGGCTCCGTTGCCTGCGTTGATCCGCGCGAGCCTCACTCATCTCTATTTCGTCAGCATCCATCCGTTCGAGGATGGCAACGGCAGGATCGCGCGGGGCATTGCCCAAAAGGTCCTGTCGCAATCGCTTGGCCAGCCGGTTTTGATCGCGCTCTCCCAGGTCATCGAGAGACAGAGGAAGACCTATTACGACATGCTGGAACGGAGCAACAAGGACAACACTGCCGACGAATGGGTAGACTATTTTGCGGTGGTTATCCTGAACGCCCAGGATTACACTCAAAGGATGGTGGATTTCCTGATCGAGAAAACCCAGCTCTATGAACGGGTGCGGGGGCAATTGAATCCCCGGCAGGAAAAAGTTCTGGCCCGTATGTTCCGGGAGGGGCTCGAAGGGTTCAAAGGGGGCTTAAGTGCAGAGAACTACATCAGTATCACCGGCGCATCGCGCGCCACGGCCACGCGCGATCTCGGAAGCCTGACCGCGATGGCGGCCCTTCTCCGCACGGGAGAACGCAAATCGGCGCGCTATTGGCTGAACATCAAGAGCGCGAAGCCGACAGTTAGCCGGTGAGACATTTCCGCAAAAAGCTATGCTACCCTATGAGATAAAATCGTCCCACTGCCTCCTTTAACTCTTTGGTTCATCGTCATCTTGCGCCTCCTGCCGTGTCCACCATTCCGCTTTCAATGCGCTGCTTTTTACTCACTATTTCTACTGGTGGGACAGTAGGAGGGACAATAATTGCGCTATGCGCGACCTTGTCCGAACCGAACGATTTTATTTGGCCTGGTCCCGGCCTTCGTCCCATCCCAGGAAAGCCGGACCGCTACGACTGTGGCGTGCTGCCGGCAACCTTCTTTCAAAGCCTAAGCCAGCGCGTGACTCGCCGGGCGGGAGGATTTCCACCGCCCGATGCTGGCCGGGGTCGCGTTCACAGGACGATATCGCCCCATTTTGCGTCCATCCTCCGATACTGCTCTTTCCTGTCGAGCAGCCATACGCCGCCCTTGCACACCATGGTGTACCGGCAATTCCGCTTTGCGACGGGGGAGGTGGGATGATGCCACCACGTCGTAATCAGCACCCTGCCGTTCTTGAGCACCTCCGCGCACTCTACCTTTTCCCGATCCGGATCGTATTCCGTGGGCCAGCCCACGTGGCACGACCGGAGCCTGCCGCCTTTCCGCTCGCGCTGCGTCAGATGCTTCAGGTAGATTCCGCTCAGCTCGCGCCTGGCCTTGGGCGCGTGCAGATGCGTGGTGCCCGGCTCGAAAAGCGCGTCGTATTTCTGCTCCCAGACCAGCATCTCCTGCATGAACCGGTAGAGCGCCGCGATTGCCTCGCCTGTGCCATCCGCTGCTTCCATCGTCTACACCCCGTGACCGTACCCCTTTAGGCAGAGCGGCCCGTTTGCGGCGCCAGGAGGGCACCCTGGGGGCAGGAGGATGAAACGCGATGCCGCACAATCGCCGCGGCCGATGTGGGACATAGCTTTGTCGCGAACCCGACAATAGCTTTGCCGGGAAGCGGAAACGGCCGCTACGTCAGCATGTTAGGCGGATGGCACGGGAGTTGCTGGGAATAGCCCGAACCTCGTAACAGGCGGGAAGGCTTGTAGCATGATCCACCTCACCGAAAGCGCCGTAAACGCCGTCCGCTCCGCGATTGCCGGCGCCGGGCAGCCGCTCGAAGGCTTGCGCATCGCGGTCGATGCCGGGGGCTGCGCCGGCTTCAAATACATGATGGGACTGGTCGCGAAAGCGGAGCCGGAGGACGCGGTCGTCGAGAGCGATGGCGTGAAGGTGTTCGTCGACCGCCAGAGCCTGCCGCTGATCGCGGGCACCACGGTCGATTTCGTGATCGGCCTGCAGAACTCGGGCTTCACCTTCGACAATCCGCAGGCGAAGTCGAGTTGCTCTTGCGGCAAGTCTTTCGGTTAAAGGGGGCGAACATGCTGGAATTTGCGGAAACAATCGAGACAGCCGCGCCGGAGATCGAGACGGAGACGGCGGAAGAGGCCCGGTTCCGGCAGGTCGCAAAGGCCATCGAGGAAATCCGGCCGCGCCTGCAGCGCGATGGCGGCGATTGCCATCTCGTGGCTGTCGAGGGCAACGTGATAAAGGTGCGCATGACTGGCGCTTGCGCGGGCTGCCAGCTTGCCTTCATGACTGTCTACGGCATCCAGGCGAAGATCGTTGAAAAGCTTGGCCGCCCGGTCCGGGTGCTGCCCGTGCCTGGCGCGTGAGACCCTGACATGCAGCCGGTCTATCTCGACAACAACGCCACGACGCGGATGGACGAGCGCGTGCTGGACGCGATGCTCCCCTATTTCACGGAGCATTTCGGCAATCCATCGTCGCAGCATGGCTTCGGGACGCCAGCCGGCGAGGCGGTGAGGGCCGCGCGCGAGCAGGTGAGGGCGCTGATCGGCGCGGAACACGCCCACGAAATCGTCTTCACCTCCGGCGGCACGGAATCGGACAACGCCGCGATCCTCTCCGCTCTCGAAGCGCAGCCGGGGCGCAACGAGCTGATCGTCTCGGCCGTCGAGCATCCGGCGGTGCTGACCCTGGTGCAAATCCTCGCCAAGCAGCGCGGCGCCGTGGTCCACATCGTTCCGGTGGACGGCAAGGGCCGGTTCGACATGGACGCCTATCGTGCGGCACTCGGGCCGAAAACCGCCGTCGCCTCCATCATGTGGGCGAACAACGAGACCGGCACGATCTTTCCCGTGGCGGAGCTGGCGGCGCTGGCCCATGAGGCGGGCGCGCTGTTTCACACCGACGCCGTGCAGGCCGTGGGCCGCCTGCCGCTCGATGTGAAGGCCGCTGCTATCGATATGCTCTCGCTCTCCGCGCACAAGCTCCACGGCCCCAAAGGCATCGGCGCGCTCTACGTCCGCAAGGGCGTGCGCTTCGCCCCCCTCATCCGCGGCGGCAAGCAGGAGCGCGGGCGGCGGGCGGGCACCGAGAACGTGCCCGGCATTGTGGGGCTCGGGAAGGCCGCGGAACTGGCTTTGGCTCGCCCCTCCAGCCAGAGCGGGCGCGTGGGTGCGCTGCGCGACTGTCTGGAAGCGGGCGTGCTCACGCGCATCGGCGGGGCGTTCGTGGCGGGCGATACGGCGAACCGGCTGGCCAATACCTCCTGCATCGTGTTCGATGCGGCGCTCGGCGAGGTGATTCTTACGGAGCTGAACAAGGCCGGGATTGCCGCGTCTTCGGGCTCGGCCTGCGCCTCGGGCTCGGTGGAGCCGAGCCATGTGCTGCGGGCGATGAAGGTTCCGTATACGGCCGCGCTCGGCGCGATCCGGTTCTCGCTTAGCGGCGAGAATACGCCCGCCGATATTGAGCGCGTGCTCGACGTGCTGCCCGCAGCCGTGGCGAAAGCCCGCGAGGTTTCCGGCTTCGCACCCGCTGCCGCAGAACTCGCGGGCAGCCTCTAAACGCCGGCCGGCGTCGCGACAGCCGCGTGTCAAGCCATGCGCAGTTGCCGGGAATTCTAAGCAGACATTCCTTAGCAGGCCAACGAATGCCCGCTCAGTGTTCTTTGTTTTCGCAGAGCTTTATCGCAAAACCGGGAAGGCCGCATTTGCGAACTCTGCTTAGCGGTCGCCTATCCGCGGCGGATCGAAATTGATCACCTGGACCCCCGGCTCGGCTGGTAGCTCCACGACGCCAGGGCCGTCGGGACACAAGCGGCAATAGTCTTCCCAGCTCAGAACGGCATACGCCGGCTTGCCTGCAACACTGATGATCAGCAGCCCCTGTTCAGCCGCACGCTTCGCGCGGCTGACAGTTTGCAGGATTTCGCGGGCGCGCGGGCTGCGCCCGCCGTCCTGTCCTGGGGAAGCCGCCAGGTTTTTCTTCGGAGGCAGTCCCGCGCGAATTTCTAAGATGTGAGCGATGTGCCGGGCCTTCACGCGGAAATCGGTGCAAATCGAGAGAGTGTCGTCGCCGTAAAGGCCGGGCAAGCGCCACGCCGCCAAGCTGGGAATGCGGCACTCTTTCGCGGCGGCGAGAACACGGCTCATATAATCCAGGTCGTGCTCAATGGCGCTGCCGTTTCCGGCCCCGCGCTCTCGCCATGCCTCATCCTCGATCCGGACAAATTCGCGGGCCTTGTCCGGGGGAATGGCCTTCAGTTCTGCTTCTAGGACCGGATCGGACATGCGCGCCTCCGGATTGAGAAGAATTCGTAGCGGCGGGACTGCCTGCCGGCGCAAGTGGAGCCACGCCGGACATTTATCAACAGCGCTGCCCAAGATTTTCATGGCGGGAGGCCAGGCAGGAGATTAAATTTTCTTTAGGCAGACGATTGCGTATGGATTTGCACCGCCGGTGCGGCCGCCGGCGGCGAAGGCTGTGGGCTTCGCGCCGGTCGCCCCGGAACTTGCCCGCGCTTCCAGTCTTGGCGGGTAGTCCGGCAACTCTAACGCAAGCGCGCCATCTTATAGCAATGGCCGCCGCCCCTGTTCCGGATACTCTCGCGGCAGGCGGTCAGGCTTGAGAACTTGCATTGGCTGCGGGCGCCTTTCATCTCCGGGCCGCCCACATAGCTGGCGCAGTACTTGGCGGCATCCGCCGCGCTGGCGCCGCAAAGAAACAGGCCCAGCGCGGCCGCTACTGTTATTGCACGGAACATGACTTCCTCCAGGATCGCACGATTGAGACTACCCCCGCCAACAACGCATGCACGCGGCGGTTCCGGCACCAGCGAGTGCGCCAATTGGGTATTGTTTCAAAACGCGTAACTTGTTGGCCAATTGCCAGGCAAGTTAAGCGGGCTGGAAGGCGCTTCCCGAGCGCACGCTGAACGCATAGCCGATCCACGCGATGCCGTGCACGATCAGGTCGATGCCCAGCAGGAGGCCCAGAACCCAGAGCCCCGATGACGGCCATTCCGCCAGGATGAGCGCACCCGCGAGGACCGCCAGCAGACCCGAGAAGAGAATCCCCCAGCCGCCTTCGCGCCAGAGCGACCCGGCGAGCACCATCCGGAATAGCCCCGAGACGATCCAGATCACGCCCACGGCGAGGGTCAGCGACACGGTTGCGGCGAGCGGGTTGGATACGAGCACCCATCCGCCAGCGATGTAGAGAATGCCAACCAGCAGATCGAGCAGGAAGCCCTTCCATTCTCTCGCGCTAAATGCGTGGACGATCTCAAGAACCCCCGCGATCAGGATGGCCCAGCCTATGAATATCGCGCTGACGACCGAGGCCAGCACAACGTCTCCCAGGACGAACACGCCCGCGATCAACAGGACAATGCCAAGAAGCAGATAGAGCCACCAGGAGTGTGCAGGCGCTTCGCCGTCCAGGCCCGGCCCGGTCATCGGAAAAATCGACATGGTATGTCTCCAACGCTACTACTAGCTTATGCAAGACAATCGAACGGAGTTTCTGCTCCACGCGGCATCTAAGGTCAATTAATAAAGTATTACCGGAATATTTGGGGGTAATCGGCATCCATGGCGCCAGATACCGGACGCCTTGAGTTCTGGCCTCTCCGCGCCATTGCGAGTTTCGCACCGGCCGGAGAGGCCGGCTCTTCAGGATGAAACTGCAAAGCCCCCCTCACCCCAGCCCTCTCCCAGCAAGTTCGCCCTGGCGAGCTTGCATCGAAGTGTGGCCGTATCCGCGAGCGGATACGGCTGGGGAGAGTGACAGGGTGAGGGGGGGCTTGCGAGGGCGGCTCCTATAATTCGCGAGCGGCGCGGTTGATGCCGGATTGCCTCACCGTTATCGCGAAGGCGGCACCACGGGCATTCCGACTCGAATTAGACGAGAAGTTGCGTTATCTATGGCGGAATGAATGTTTATATGAACGGTTGAATATTATGTCCACAAGCGTTGCCCCGTTCGGGGAGGCTCTAGCCCTTCTCGATGCAATTTTGGAAGAGTTGCCGGCCGGCGGCCGGAGCGTCGATGCCAGTGCGATCTATAAGGCGGTCTGCCTTCGATTTCCCATAACCCAAGAGACCTTCCAACATGCGTGCGAGCGAGCCAGCCGCCTCGGTCTCATCAGGCTCACGCAGGGAAGCGAAAAACTTGCCCGGGTCGAGCGTGTGGCCGTCCTTCGCAGGCCAAGGAGGACGGTCGATTGGAAGGCCGAAGAAAATCTCTACCGGCCGGTCTTGCGCTATTTGAGGTTGAGTTTCCCAACGCATCCGAGTGTGGCCGCGGGATCGGACGTTTTTGCCGCGATTACTGCCAATGCACGCCGGGTCCAGACCGTGCCTGACTTGATTTTGCTGTCGCGATATTCGAATACGATTCTCAGATATGCTTGCCCGGATCTGTATACATTCGAGGTCAAGACACGCGACGGAATCAAAACCAACTCGCCGGCTCAGGCGGCGAATCAGGGTTTGCGTGCCAACTACCGCTATCTTATCTGGCATTGCCCCGATCGCGGGCATCGGGACGACCTGAAATACACGCTGCGGGCACATTGCGAAGCATTAAAAGTGGGCCTCATCGTTCTCGCGGACCCTTACAACCACGGCACCTATGAACTGGCCGTAACCGCGCCGCGCCATGACATCGAGACGATGAGTGCGGATAAGGCCGTCACCGCCCTGCTAACGCCCAATCAGGACCGGAGGGTGCGCGATTGGCTCCAAAGAACCGAAGGCACTTAATGACCCGCTACATTGCGATCTCGAACCGCCGCGGCGGCGTCGGCAAGACCACGGTGACGATGATGCTCGCCTATGGCCTGGCCGTCACCGGGCAGCAGAGGGTCCTGGTCATCGATCTCGACCCGCAGTCGAGCACCTCCGCCGTGTTGATGGGCGGCGAGAGGCTGCAAGAAGCGCGCCGAAGCGTGGACGACCGCGGCCAGACTGGATGTACGGTTGCCGGCCTCCTGTCGGAAATGTTCGGCGACGGGAATGTGGACGTTTCAAGCTACATCGGCACGGATGTGGGCGACGTTAGCGGCCCCCAGGGCAAACTTCCTCACCTTCATATCATCCCCGGTTCTTACGATTTGGATGACCGCGAGATCGAAATGGTCATCGCGAAATCCAGGACTAGCCCGACGCTTGGCGGGCTCTTCGACCGCGTCCAGGGGCGTGTCGGCGAGATTATCCGGTCCGTCGACGGGGCCTACGATTATGTCCTCATCGATTGCGCCCCAGGCCTTTCCCAGGTCGTTTGGGGCGCGCTCCGGATCGCGGACTTTGTGATAATTCCCTACGTACCCGACAAGACCGCCGAGGATAATGTAAGCTGGTTCGCCAATAAGTTGCAAAAGACAAGCCGGGCCAAGGTGCGGACGCTTGCCAATCGTGTTTCCAGTGCAAACCAAGGCATCGCCAGCATAATTCAGGATCGTTTCGGCGGGCTTGGGCTTACAATCCCGTCGTCGCTTCATTTATCGAATGCTCTGGATTTCACCGGCCAGCGGCGGACGATGAGACAGAAGTTTGGGGATGCCAATTCATTGGTCAATCAACTCTTGGAAGCCGTCCTGGAATGGGTGCGAGCCAGTGAACGATGACGAAAGCTCGCCGGCCACGCTCATCCGGCGCCTTCTCGCAATACTTGCCGATGAAGTGGATAGAAACCCGCGCCTGGCCAGGAAAATCGCGGCGGCCCTGCCAAAGTCGGTTGCGAGGGCTGCTCCTGCCGCAAGGCCGCAAAACGCGTTCAACCCGCTGGACTATCACCCGGTCAAAATCCTGCGCGCCCATGGGGAGGGTATGCTTCGCGGCAAGCTCCTGCATTTGAACAATCGGGAGAAGCTCAGGGCCATCGCAAAGGCTTCCAATCTTACGCTTGGCGCGCAGGCCTATAGAGCCAGGGCCACCGTCGCGGAGGTTGTTGATGCCATCGTAAAGGCCGCAATCGGCTACGATAGGCAGCGCAAGGCCGCCGTTGACGATTGATGAGGGAGACCACCGGCCGCCGTCATTGCGAGGGGCGAAGCCGCCGAAGCAATCCAGAGGCCGGAATTGCAACGCTAATTCTGTATCGCCACGGCGGCCGGATGCCGCCTCGCGATGACGGACGTGCCTTCGCCTGCGCAGCTTCGGCCACGCTTTCACTTAAATGCAATTTAAGTAGTAATGTCCCCGCCGGCGGAGGCGAAATCCTTCCGCGTCAAGGGGGGACTATGCGTAACCTATTGCTGGCACTGCTGTTATCGAACCTATGCGCCTGTGCGATGCCCATGAATCCCGACGAGTACAAGCAGGAGATATCGGGACACGCGCTTGGGGCGAAGGAGAATTACACGGTGCCTCTTGCCTACAATACCGTTCTGGCCAATCTCAAATCGGCATCCGAGCGCTGCCTGAACTACACCACCAACGGCATCCTGACCAACCACGGATATGTTGCGCTGCCGGCCCGGGTGACGGGAGAAATTCACGTGGTGAAGCCCGGTCAGGCGCAGTTGACCATTCAAAACTCGGGGGGAACCTCGCTCTTCAACGGAGGCAAGAAGCCCGAGAACGGGTGGTATATCTTTGTCGCCGACATCGCCTCCGCGTCTCCAACATCCACCAGCATGACCGTGTACTCCGGGCAATTCGGGAGCTTTGCGGGCCGGGTGAAAACCTGGGCTGGCGGCAGCGATATGTCCTGCCCCATTCTGTAAGACAGATCCGCGGGACGGCCACAGGCGGTTCCGGGCTACTGCCTATGGCGAGCGGCGTAGCGGCGTCGCTGTCCGCCATACATGTCAAGCCCGGCGCGGCATGGTTAACGCGCGCAGGGTTAACGGCGGCTCCTCGTATCGCCCGCAGGTGCATTTTTGCTTATTTTTGCTCGCTTTGGGCGCGTTTCTGCGCTTCCAGAATCCCTTTAAATATGCCGGCAACTTCAATATTAACCAGAAACCGCTGCCATCGGCGCGATCTGCCGGTAAAAAAGAACTGCGTTATCAACAGGTTGTAACGCCCCATTGGCCCTTAACGGGGCGGTAAAGCGCATCTGCTATATTGGCTCAATCTCGAACGGCGCCTTCAACCCTCAGGAAAGCCCGGAAATGTGCTTAACGAAGTCCTGCAAAATGCGGTACACGACGCATTACACCAACCGCGGCGTCCATCATCGCGAGGCGCCATCGGCGCCGTGGCGATCCAGAAACAGCGTGCGCGACTTGGCGCTGGATCGCTTCCGGCCGCGCTTCGCTCGCCGTCGCAATGACGTGAAGATCGAAGCTTATGGCGATTGACATTATGTCATATGTCCGCGAGCCGTTCCCGGAGCAGGCCGGCGTAGCGCTGCAGCGGCCAGAAGGGCGGGTTCGGAGGCCCGTTCATGGCCAAGGCAAACTCCAGCACGCGGAACAGCCAGACAAGCTCCGCGAGCTTGAAAATCGGCGAGGATGTGGTGGCCCCGGCGGCGACGCCGTAGCCCGCGCAAAAGCTTGCGAAGATGGCGCTGTCCGGCTCGAAACGGCCGTCCGCGCCGAGGCGGGACCAATGCGCGAGCTTGACGAAATCGAGTTCCTTCGGCGCGATCTGCGCGTTGTCCCAATCGACGAGGTAAAGCGCGCCCTGCTTCTGCGTGACGTTGAAGCAATGCAAGTCATTGTGGCACAATACGAAGTCTTGGTTGACCGCGCGGCTCGCGGCGCCGAGGCCGTCAAGCCTCTGCCGCAGGCCTCCCTCCGGAGCAACGATGTAGCCAGTATTGCGGTTACGCCGGATGACTTCTTCTTGCCATTCTCTAAATATATCGATGCCGCCAGCGCCGGCGTTCATGAAGAGTACGGAAGGCATACTTAAATTTTATCCGATGAACATTGGAAACGATCTTGCCTAGCCGGAAAGCGTGCGCAGGGCCGAAGTCCGCGCCAATAGCCTCTCCAGTCCATTCAAGAATAGCCCAAGGTCCAGCATACTCGGATCCGGTGAAATCGAAATAGTAAATGCTTGGACCGCAGGAAAAGTGAACCAATTCGCACGAACGCCGGCCAGAAAGAGTTTGCCAAAGGGCGGCCAGCTTCCGCCCGGCGGCGCCGCTCCCGTCTCTTTCGAGGGCAGAAAGTAATAATGCCGCCAGTACCTCCTTGAATACCCCTTTCTCGTATTGAAAGTGGCTTTCGTTGTAGCGCACCCTCAGCGCAAACTGCTTTTCTCCGGATTCGATATGGAAAATCTGATTTATGGACCCCTTCTTCTGCCCAATAACCCGGGCGGTCCCGGCCAGCCCCGGAATGTCCGCGCAGGCGCGCCCGAATAACGCAAGCGCTTCCTCTCCGGTAATTGCCGATGCCGCCGGCGTCATTGGGACATAGATTGCTGGACCTTCCATGGTCCGCAAAGCTACGCCCCGGCTCAGGCTCTGTCGAGTTCGGGATAATGCCGGAAGATGTCTTCCTGGTTAAACGGCATGCGCCGCGCGGAGGCCAAATATGCCGCGACGTTCGGAACGTCCCTCACCCGATGGTGCAGCGCGGCCGTCAGCGGCAGGTACTCCTCAAGCGCCGCCATGGCCAGCGGAAACGCGTATCGCAAGCCCGAAACGGTCTGGAACAGCGAGAGGTCCGGGTAGGTGAGCGCGCCGCCAATAAGCCATGAGCGGCCGGCCTTGTTGCTGAAGAGCACATTCTCGAAGTAACCCAAGAACTTAGGAGCGCGTGTGTCCAGGAAATCCGCCGCGCGCCTCTTGGCCTCCTCAAGCTGGTCCTCGTAGTACAGGCCGCTGGAAATAGGGTGGTGCGTATCGTGGATCTCGGAGACAAAATCCGCGATGGTAAGCTGAAGCTGGTTCGCCCAGAGCCGCCCTGCCTCGTCTGCCCGGCGCCAGGCCGTGGTGCGCGCCAAGGAACATAAGAATGTTCGCGGTTTGGCCGATAAGCAAATCCCCGGTCTTCAGGAAGGGCGGTGCGAAAGGCGGACGCTCAAAGCTAAGCGTGTCGTCCCAGCCGCCGTCAGGTTCCCGGGCCATGTCGCGATAGGAAACGCCCGCAACCTCCAGGGCGAGCCGGACGAACTCGCCGCGGCCCTGAATACCCGGCCAATAATAAAGCTCATACGGGGGCATGCCCAATGAAAACCCGTATCCGCGGCCTTGTTGCCGCCAGCCTGCAATATTCAGGAGGCCGCGGCCGGGGCCGCGCCCCCCGCAAGGCCTAGCCCGCGCAAATAGATCAGCACCGCCGCCTCAAGCAGCTCCTCCGGCGGCACAGGCATGCGCGGCCCGCATCTCCCCCGCCCGAAAAGCGAGGCAATTCCGTGGGCTAGCGACCATATGTGCAATGCAACCATCTGGGCTGGCGGCTGCTCCGCCTGGGGCAGCTTCTCGATCAGCTTGGCGGCGGCCTTGAGCAGCGCCTCGAAGGCGCGATCCGCCGCCTGCTCCAGTGCCGGGTTCGGTACTTGCGGCATACCCGTCTCGAACATGGCGGCGTAGTAGGCCGGCTCGTTGCGGGCAAAGGCGAGGTAGGCCCGGCCGGTATTCTGCAGCGCCTCCAAGGGCGACGGGTCGCCGCCGTGCCAGGCCGTTTCGAGATCGGCGGCGAAGCGCTCAAAGCCCAGGCGCGCGACGTCGCCCATCAGCTCCTCGCGGTCGCGGAAATGCCGGTAGGGCGCAGCCGGACTGACGCCTGCCGAGCGCGCGGCCTCGGCGATTGTAAAGCCCGCGGGGCCTTTCTCGCCGATTAGGCTCAGCGCGCTTTGGATCAGCGCCTCGCGCAGGTTTCCATGGTGATATCCGCGGCGTCCAGGGCCGCAAGGCTTAAAGCTCATGTGACGAAGCTTTACATAGAGCCGCGCGCTATGGCAGCTATTATTTTGGCTGCCCAAGTCTCCGCGCTTCTCCTAGACTTTACAGACTGCCTTACGCGGCTGCACAGAAGGCGAAGCTCTTGTCTTCCTTGCCCGCGGAGGGGCGGCTGCCGGGACCCGGTTCCCCACCCGCCGCGCCGAACTCCCTCAGCGCCGCCGAAAGCTGAGTTGCAAGCTCGGAAAGGTGCGAGGAGACTTTCGATATCGATTGCGCCTGCTGCTTGGTCTGGCTCGCCGATTGAGACACCTCGCTTGAGCTTCTCGCCGCCTTTTCGCTCGCGCTGGCGGCAAGCGACACATTGTTTGCGATCTCCTGTGCCGCAGCCGTCTGCTGCTCGACCGCCGCCGCAATGGCGCCCGTGAACGCCTGGATCTCCCCGACTTTGCCTGAGACCGACTGAATGGCTCCCACGGCCGCGCTGGTCGAATTCTGGATCGCGTGGATCTGCTCGGCGATTGCATCGGTTGCCTTGGCGGTCTGCGCCGAAAGCTCTTTCACCTCGGCCGCAACCACCGCGAAGCCGCGACCCGATTCTCCGGCGCGCGCTGCCTCGATGGTAGCATTCAGCGCCAGCAGGTTCGTCTGGTCGGCGATGCTGCGGATGACGGCAACGATGGAGCCAATCTCCTCGGCCGCAGCCGCGAGCCGGCCGACATCCTGGTTCGTGCGCTTGGCCTCGTTGTCCGCCGCCTCGACGACGGAATTCGTGCGGTGGGCCTGCTCGGATATTTCCCTGATCGAGCCGCTAAGCTCCTCGGTCGCGGCGGCAACCGCGTTCGAGTTGTCGGCGGCGCTTGCGGACACGTTGGCGGCGTTGGCTGCCTCGAAGGTTGCGGTTTCCGACGCCTCCGAAAGAGATTCCGCGGTGCCGCGCAAATGCTCCATCTGCTCGCCCAGGCCTGCGACGACCTTGGAAATTACATGCTGAAACTGCTGGACCTTGGCCGCGTAATGGCGCTGGTTTTGAAGCTCATGCTCCTGCGCCTCAGCTACCTTCTGCTGCATTGCCTCCTGCTCAATCGCGTTTTGCCGCAAGACCTCGACCGAACGCGCGATGTCGCCAAGCTCGTCCTCCCTGGAGGTCAGGGGGATGGCGAGATCGTGCCTGCCCTCGGCTAGCGACAGAATGGAGACGCGTATCTGGTTGAGCGGATTTAGAATGAAGGCCGGCATGGCCCAGGCGACGGCGGCCACAAGCATCAGAACCAAACACGAGACCAGGATCACCGCGAGGCTGATATTCCAAGAGAAGCTGGCGGCGCCGGCAGTGATCCTATCGCTGATTTTATTTGCCAGGGTGACTGTTTCATCTATTGCCAGGCGATGCTGCATGTACGCTGCCGACAATTGCTGAAACGCGGCGTCGATGGCGGCCTGATCCCTTTTTTCCACTGCGGGATAGAAACTGGTTTCCAACAGGTGCCAAAACCGCTGGGCGGGCTCGTGCGCCTTTTCGAGGAGCTGGGATTTCAGGTGCGCATCGAGATTTTGCGCCATCCAGTAGTCGTGGCGGGTGTCGTAGTCCTTCTGCAGCTCGCCCAGCCGTTTGCGGCGATCCATCAGGGATTGCGGATTTTTGGCGAGAAGGGCCGTTTCCAGATAAGCTTCTATAACGTACTCAGGAGGGGGCAAAATATCGGAAACAAGATCTTTTGCGAGCGCCATTTGCGTATCGAGCACCCCGCCAATTTCGAGCTTCTGCATGCTGTACTGACTTACGCCTACGGTCAGTACAAAACCCACTACTATGGCAGCGCTCGCCAGTTTCGAAATCCCAGATATCCGCATCCCACTCTCCGTCAAGGGCAGCCGCAACGCCGCGCAAGCCTGAGTTGCAATACACGATACCGGGTTGTGGCCGAGTTAACGCCGCGTTCAAAAATCGGAGTGGCTGGCGGAAATATGTGTGACAGAAGGGCAGGCTGCCCGTCCGGTCTGAAACTCGTAACCGGCGCAAGGCGGTGAAATCGCCGGCTGGCATTAATTCCAGCACGGCAATTGGCTACAGATTAGTGCCAATTTCTTCGCGCAGGATTTCAAGCTCAAGCCAGCGATGCTCGGCCTCGGCTAGCTGCCCCTGTGCTTTGACCAACGCCGCGCTCACTTTCTCGAAAGCCTGCCGGTCCTTGGCATAGAGGCCGGGGTCGTCCAGTTGCGCTTGGCAGTCCGAAATCTGCCTTTCGAGGCTCTCGATCTTGCCCGGCAGGGTTTCAAGTGCATGTTTCTCGTTGAAGCTCAGCCGGCGCTTGGGCTTCGCCTCTCCCTCCTCGGCGGGCTTGATCTTGGTCTCGCTCCGCTCCGGCCTTGCCTGCTTGGAGGCGCCCGGCTGGGAGAAGGGTGCCCGGCCGCGTTGCGCGATCATGTCCGACCAGCCGCCTGCATATTCGATCCAGCGCCCGCCTCCCTCCGGCACGGCGATCGAGGTCACGGCGCGGTCGAGGAAATCGCGGTCGTGGCTGATAAGGATCAGTGTGCCTGCATAGTCGGCCAGCATCTCCTCAAGCACATCGAGCGTTTCGAGATCGAGATCGTTGGTCGGCTCGTCGAGCACGAGCAGGTTCGAAGGGCTCGCGAGCGCCCTGGCCAGCATCAGCCGCGCGCGCTCGCCGCCCGACAGGACCTTCACCGGCGTCCGCAATTGCTCGGGCAGGAACAGGAAGTCCTGCATGTAGGTGGCGACGTGCTTGGCCACGCCGTTGATTACGACAACATCGCCGCGCCCCCCCGTCAGCGCTTCAGCCACCGTCCATTCAGGCTTGAGGCTGTCCCGGTTCTGCTCAAGGCTGGCGCTTTCGAGATTTGCACCGAACCGGACGGTTCCCTCGTCCGGGGCAAGCTTGCCAATCAGCATGTTGACGAGCGTCGTTTTGCCCGCGCCATTCGGCCCGGCGATGCCCACGCGGTCGCCGCGGTTAACGCGGATGCTGAAATTGCTGACGATGGGATCGGCACCGAACGATTTCGAGATCGCCTTCGCCTCGATCACAAGCTTGCCCGAGAGCGCACCCTCCGCAGCCTCAAGCTTCACCTGCCCGGGCGCGCGCTTGGCAGTCTTTTTCTCCTCGCGCATTGACTGCAGCGCGGCCAGCCGGCGGACGTTGCGCTTCCGCCGCGCGGTGACGCCATAGCGCAGCCAGTCCGCCTCGCGCTCGATCTTGCGCGCGAGCTTGTGCCGCTCCAGCTCCTCCTGCGCCAGCATCTCGTCGCGCCATGCCTCGAAGGCGCTGAAGCCGATGGCGATGCTGCGCGTCGTGCCCCGGTCCACCCACACTGTGCTGCGCGAGAGGTTGGAGAGGAACCGGCGGTCGTGGCTGATGAGAACCATCGCCGAGCGCATGCCGCCGAGCCGCTTCTCCAGCCATTCGATGACTTGGATGTCGAGATGGTTGGTCGGCTCGTCCAGCAGCAGAACGTCCGGATGCGGTGCCAGCGTCTTGGCCAGCGCGGCACGGCGCGCCTCGCCGCCGGAGAGCTTCGCGGGCTCCTCCTCCCCCGTGAGGCCAAGCTCCTCCAGGATCATCCGCGCCTGGTGCGGATCGTCGCCGGGGGCGAGCCCGCTTTCCACGTAGGCTTCGACGGTCTTATGCGTGCCGAAATCCGGCTCCTGCGGCAGGTAGCGCAGTGTAATGCCGGGATGCACGAAGCGCGTGCCGCGGTCCGCTTCGATCAGCCCCGCCGCGATCTTCATTAGCGTAGACTTGCCGGAGCCATTGCGCCCGACGATGCAGATGCGGTCCCCCTCGGTCACGGACAGGCTCGCATCCTCCAGGAGAGGGGTGCCGCCGAAGGTGAGTGCCGTATTCTGCAGTGTAAGGAGAGGAATGCCCATGCGCCCGCGCGTTTGCCTGTTGCCCCTGCTGATTTGGGCAAGTTTTGCGCGCGATGCAATCGTTTCCGCATGCAATCCCCTTAACTGGGGGCACATGCGGACGACGGGACCGGCGGCGGCACCTCCGGCAAGGCGCCGCCAGAACCTCTGCCAGACTACTTGAGCGGCCCTATCGGGTAAGGAACGGGGTAGGGAAGGGGAGTGGCGACCGGGACAGGAAAAAAGGCAGGCTGGCGGCCGCAGCAGGGCGGGGGCGGCGGAGGCGGAGGAAGAACTGGCTGGCAGCACCGGTTGAGGCCATAGCCGCCATCATAGCCTGAATCGGAATAGCCAACGCCATAGCCCAACCCGTAGCCGTAGGAGTTGTCCCATCCCCAGTCCCGCCGCCAGCCTCCATTCCATCCACCGTAACGGCCGTAATCGTAGCCGCCGCCATATCCGCCATAGCCGCCATAACCGCCGTAGCGGCCGTAGCCGTAGCCACCATATTGCACCTTTGTCGCCGGGGTTATCGCAGTGCCCGCTATGGGCGCCGCAACGGCCGGCCCAGGCACGCCAGCGCTAGCCATCTCCGCCCCTGCCATCGAGGACAGCGCTGCAGCGCCGATGGCGACGACCGTCAAACTCAACTTGCTCATCTTACATCTCCCCGCTTCACGAAAAGAAGCGAACATGGTTCAGCCGATAAAGGCGGTACCCTTTCCGGTTTCAGTGTAACGCCTACGCCCCCAGGAATAAACAATGCACTGGAATTATTGTGTACCAATTGATACCTTGGACTTGCCTGATCACGAGTTTCGCCAATTATACTCCCATGATGTGTTTCAGGTTGCATCTTATTCTTTCACGGCGTTCGGCTTCGCGCCATGCCGGGCCGGATCGCGGGCGGGCGCTCTGGAAGCGTTGGCCAAGGACGGGATTTTGAGCTTCGAGGTAACGCTACATTAGTGAGGCGAGACGGTTCGCAGAGCCGTGCAGCCAATTCAGGAACGGCCTCCTTGGCGGCCAAGGCTAGTGGCCTGTATCGGCTAAAATGAGCAGTTCTGACTTGGTCTTTTTCGCCGTGGCAAAACCAGACGGCTTGACTGTACGTCCAGTACAGCCTGCGCCGTCTGGCTTCACCACGTCAAAAAATCCCGGCGTCATAACTATTCATTTTAGCCGATACGGGCGACTAGCGCTGCCGAGCCGGTACCTAAGGTTGCGATGGGCTGCAAAGGGACATTCAAGAAATTATAATTAGATGATAAACTACCCCAACAAGCGGAAATCGAGTTGCCGCTCCACAGCCGCGCGTGGCAACCCTCGGCTCAGGCTGTTTTTGGCACCTGAGCGCTAATTGTGCGAGCTAATAAAGGGAAATTAGAAGCTTGCGGTAGGCATCCAGCACGTTCCTGCCCAGTCTGTCCGACTTCGCAAGGTAGCCCTCCGCGATGTCAGAAGAGCATGACTTCCATGCCACGACATCGTCATTGCTGATTCGAGTCACGTCAACGCCATGACTAGCAATGAGTTTAACGGTATTCTCCTCCCATTCCAAGACCTTGTGACGCGCCGACTTTTCGGCTGTCCGTCCAGCCGCTTTCAGGATTCGCTGCGTATCGGGATCGAGACCATCCCAGAAACGCCCATTCATGACGAGAACCCATTCGTCATGGATCGGCCGCGCGACATTGACATGGTCCGCCACCTCCCACAGCTTCAACGACGTAAAAACGTCAAGTGCTGTTATAGTGGCGTCGATCCGTCCGCTTCGGAAAGCGGCGGGCACATCCGTCCCGCTGAGCGGAACAGGTGTGCCGCCGCATAGCTTTACGAATTCAGGAAGAACGGCTCCGAAAACTCTGACTTTCTTGCCTGCGATCGATTCCGGCAAAGTGACCGCGAACCCCTTTGAGGCGAATGTCACTGCCGGAAAAGGAGCCCAGAAGAGGAAGCGAACATTCCGGGCCAAAGGAACAACGTCGTCTATCGGGCCTCTGATCCCGTTTTCGGGTGCGGCGGCCGCCGCTGCCATTTTCTGCTTTGTGAACATGAAGGGTATGGAAAAGATGCTCGCCGCGGGTATGGCATCCATGTATAGGCTGAGCCAGGCAGCGCCCGCTTCAACAGCACCGGATTGGACGGCCTGCGGCGTCTCGGTCGTTTTATACATTTTCGCGGAATGGTATATGTCGATATGCAAACCGCCGGCGCTCAGTCTCTCCGCTTCATCCTTGAAAACCTTCACCGCTTCGTAAATCAAGCTGTCTTCCGGGGGCGCAATTGTAACGCGTATTTCAGTGACCGCCCAAGCGTTGTCCGGCGCGGTTGCGCAAGAAAATAGGAGCATTAACAAAGGTATGAATGCGGAAATGCCGGGCAGCCACATTCTTGCGCACTTTACCAGGGGTTGAGACAAAAGGCAGAATATATATCCCCGCCACTTATGGCTGCCGCAAGCTCTAATCAGTCGCGCCGCGATAATCAAGGTCAAACACAAGCGGGCGATAGGTGCGGCGCGGAGCTATGCTGGAAAGTTGGTGACGGTTGTCACCTTGCGCCAGCCAGGAGAGTTCGCCGATATCGGCGCTGAGGTTCTCACGTTCCGTACAAGAGCCTGGTTGAGCTTCGCGCCGCCTCCATGCCGGATGCCGCCCGGGCAGGCTTCAGGGTTTCCCCGGACTTCTCCCGGAGGACGGCGTCCCCCCGGTTTCGACATCGCCTAAATCGCTTTAGACACGTCATCGGCGGTTCGCTTGCGCTCGCCTCTCTTAACTTTGCCTGCCGGGATCTTCGTCCCCCTCGCATGATGGAAAGCGGTCAAGCCTTATAAACGCCGGCGTATTTCCCAATGCGCATGCGGTGCCGCCACATTTCTGACGCTCCGCTGGGGCAACGCCTTGGCAGGACGCTCGCTTCCGGTCAAGGCCGCAGGTTGAGCGATTGAAGCGCTCTATGCGCGGGATCATCGCAAGCTTCGGGGCATGAGACTTTTAAAACGCCTGCATCGGCGTGCAGCCAACATTCCAGCGTTAACGAAACTTGAGGCGGCTTCCCGCGCAGGGCTGGACGCGCTTGGCTTTGCCTGGCCGTCATCGCGAGCCGGCTCTTGCCGCGTTGGCGATCCAGAGCAGCGGCGCGGCCTTGGCGATGGATTGCGCCGCTTCGCTCGCAATGACGGGAAAATGGCCCTGGCGTCCGTGGCCATGGCGCTGGCGCTCACCGGCTGCGCGGGGTTCGGCATCGGCACACGCAACGCACCCATAAATGCCGCGCTCGTGGACGGTCCCGCCCTGGCGGATACGGCGCCGCTTCCGCAGGATACGGCCGAGACCGCCATCGGGCTCAGCTTCTCGGGCGGCGGCACCCGCGCAAGCGCCTTTGCCTTTGGCGTGCTGCAGGAGTTGGCCAAGACGCAGGAAGCGCAGCGTGGCGGGCCGCGCGCACCGCTAATCGACCGTGTTTCGCTCGTCTCCGGCGTTTCGGGAGGATCGATCACCGCGGCCTATTTCGCCTTGCGCGGGCGGGAGATGCTCGGCGATTTCCGGCACCGGTTCCTGGTTCAGGACGTGGAGTCCTCGCTCAGCACCTCGGTCAACGTCACGAACCTCGTGCTAATGGCGAAGGGCGGCGTGAACGACCGCACCGGCCTGCCAACCTGGCTCGATCAGAATCTCTTCCACGGCGCGACTTACGCCGACGTGCTGAAGCCCGGCCATCCGCAGCTTTGGATCAACGCTTCGGATATCTTCAACCGCACGACCTTCATCTATAACACCGTGAACTTCGGCGCCTTGTGCAGCGATTTGCGGCGCTATCCCTTGTCCGAAGCGGTGGCGGCGTCGGCCGCCTTGCCGCTCGTGTTCGCGCCCATTGTGATCGAGAACTACGCGGATAGATGCAATTTCAACGAGCCGGATTGGGTGAATTCCGCGGATAGGGCCGGCGCGCCCGCGATCCTGCGTGCCTCGGCGGCGGCGATTCAGCGCTACCGCGAAAAGACGGACGTGAAGTTCGTGAAGCTGCTCGACGGCGGCATGACCGACAATCTGGGGCTTTCGGGCTTCGTGCAGGAACTGGCGGCGGCGACCAAGCCCTACGAGCCGCTGACCCCGCGTCAGGCCGTCAACCTGAAGCGCTTTCTATTCGTCGTGGTCGATGCCGGCCGGCCGCCGGGAGGCGACCTTGCCAAGAACGCGGACTCGCCCGAAATTATGGACCTAATCCAGGCCGTCTCCGACACGGCGGTGGATGCCAATGTGCGCGCGGCTTACGACGCTTTCCTCTCCGAGATGGAGAAGTGGCGCGAGCGGCTGATCGATTACCGCTGCGGGCTGACGCCGCCCGAGGTGGTGGCGCTCCGTGGCTCGATGGAAGGCTGGAATTGCCGGGCGCTTTCGCTGCAGGTGGCCAAGGTTAGCTTCGAGGCGATGCGCGAGCCCAGCGTCAAGGCGCGGCTCGACAAGATCCCGACGCGGTTCAAATTACCGAAGGACGATGTCGACCTGCTGATCTCGTCGGCGGGCAGCCTGCTCAGGCAGAACCCCAATTACAAAGAGTTCCTCGCGACATTTTAGTACAGCTTTGCCCACCTCTTGAGGTGCGCGGGCGATCCGGAAACGGGCAGGGCGTTCGCGGTTGCGGATTGTTCCGGCCGCGCGCCGCTTGCCGTCCGATGAGGGAAAACGCCCGCAAATTGCGGCGCTGGGGATTAATGCGCGCTGCCATCCGTTTCGATACCGCGACGGCATTACGCCAGCAGGCGGGGGCCAATTATCAGGGAGGCCAAAAGTTACAAGAAGAGCGGCAGCATTGCTACCGCTGGGTGAAGAAATTGCGCAATGTAACCCCGGGAATTGCGGTTGTTTAAAAATTTCTAATTTCGCCACAGTTTGGCACCAGCGCCTCGATACATGCAGTTGGAAACTTTATCAGGAGTGCTCCAATGTCTTTGAGATGGCTTGCAATGGCGTTTCTGGTGTTTGCGGGGTTGAGCCAGCCAGCCGCGTCCCAAACCGCCGGGGACCAGCCGCCCGCGTCCCAAGCCGCCTCGGACGAGGAAAGACGCGAGCAGGAACTCGCGACGGCCTTTGGAGAGGGCGCGAAAGCGGCCACGAAGGGCAGGGCGGATGTGCCGCTGCTATCCCAGGCCTCGCTGCACCTGCCGCCAAACTACATGTTTATTCCACAGCCGCAGGCCGCCCGGATCATGCGCGCTCTGGGAAACACGGCCAGCCAGTCGCTGGTGGGCCTGGTGTTCCCGGCTTCCGGGACGCAGGACTGGTTCGCCGAGATCAAGTTCATCGCGTCCGGCTACGTCAAGGACGACGAGGCCAAGGATTGGAAGGCGGACGCGCTTCTGACAGACTTGCGCGAGGGAACTGAGGAGGCGAACAAGGACCGCATCGAGCGCGGCTTCGCGGCCATCGAGGTAGTGGGCTGGGCCGAGCCGCCCGCTTACGACGTAAAAACCCACAGGCTGGTCTGGGCAGCCACAAACCGCGAGAAGAACTCCGCCGATACGACGCTGGGCGTGAACTACAACACCTACGCGCTTGGCCGCGAGGGCTTTTTCAGTCTCAACCTGTTGACCGACGCCGATAAGCTTCCGGGCAACAAGGTGCATTCGGCCACGCTGCTGGCGGCGCTGGAATACAACAAGGGCAAGGCCTATACGGACTTCAACTCCAGCACCGATAACGTGGCGGCTTACGGCATCACGGCGCTCGTGGCGGGGGTCGCAGCGAAGAAGCTGGGCATGTTCGCGCTGATCGCCGCGTTTGCCGCCAAGGGCGCGAAGGTGCTGATCGTGGCGGGTATCGCAGCGCTGGCAGGGCTCAGGCGGCTGTTTGGCGGGCGCAAGACGCCAGAGGCTTGATGCGTCCATGGCGTTGGAGTACGCCGCGAACCGCGCGGCGAATTTCCTCGGCTCTGTGCCTCTTCTTTTCAGCTTCGCCGTCAGGGCGGCCGCCTGCGATTTTGTCGCGGGGCCGCCCCCTCGTTGCGGCTGAAACGTGCATTGCTTGTTCGAATTAGTTAGGAGAGAATGGTTCGCGCGTTTGTAATTAAATTTTAATGTATGGCGGGGGCCGGCATGAATGGTGCTGCGGGGGACGATCGAAAACTAACGTTAGAGTCTTTCAGGATTAAAGAGCGGGCCACGCCGAACGGCTTGGAAGAAGCGGAAGAAAAACTACTCGCATCGGTCCGTTATCCCTGGCAAAAATGCGTAATCCCAGGCGGTCTTCCTGCCAACTGCACCAAGGACAACATCGTCCGGGCGAACTTCATCCGCTTTCTCGTTCTGGAAGGCGACAACCAGTCCTTCGTCCATGAAAAAGGCGTGCAGCTCGACGGCGCCTGTATCGAAGGCGATCTCGACTTTCATGGCTGTGACATCAAGCGCCCGCTGTTTCTGACGAATTGCCGGTTTTCGGGCGCGTTAATCCTGGAAGACGCCCGCGCCTGCACGATCAAGCTCGACGGCAGTGCGATAGGCTTTATCAGCGCACAGCGCGCAAGGATCTCCGGCGGGTTTTATTTGCATGGCTGCACCATCGCGGGCCAGCTCCGGCTGATCGACGCCGATATCGCTGGGAGCCTCGAATGCCATGGTACCCAGATTACGCGGGCGGATAGCGGCCCGGTTCCCGCCCGGGACAGGCACATCGCACTCTATGCAAGCCGGGCGAAAATCGCTGGCAGCGCTTTCCTGCATGAAGGCTGCAGCGTGACCGGCGAGGTCTCGTTCCGGGGCGGCAAGATCGGCGGCAATTTGACATGCGGGAGCGGCACGCTCAGCCATCCGGACGGCAGCGCGCTGGATTGCGCCGGCGTCGGCATCGGGGGCAACGTCTCCATGGACCGGGGTTTTTCCGCCCATGGCAGCGTCTGGTTCAACGGCGCCACGGTGCACGGCAAGTTCCTGTGCGATGGCGGCAGTTTCAACCAGGGCACAAAGGACGGGGCCAAGGCATTGTCGGCCAAGCGGGCGCGGATCGACGGCAGCGTCTATCTTCGCCGGCTTAAGGATAGGAGCAGACCGGGTGGCGTCTTGGATTTCCAGGCCATCGGTGAGATCAACTTCGTCGACGCAAAAATCGGCGGCAGTCTGGAATGCCACGGAGGCAAATTCCTGAACGGGAAAGGCATAGCCCTCTATTGTAGCCGCATTAGTGTCGCGGGCAGCGTCTTTCTTCACGATGGGTTCACCGCGGAGGGAGAGGTTGTATTCCGCAGCGCCGTCGTCGGCAGCAATTTGAATGCATCGGATTCGCGCATCAACTGCGGCGCCCAGCCAGGGACGGTCTCCCGCGGAAGAAAGTCGCTATCGTGCGAGCGCATGCGGACCGGCGGCAGTCTCTGCCTGAAACACGCGGAGGTGAAGTACGAGATCGACCTCATCGATGCGGTTATCGGGGGCAGCCTCGAATGCCATGGTGCGAAGTTCGATAACGAGCACGGCATAGCGCTGCATTGCAGCCGCACGAAAATCGCGGGAAGCGCCTTTCTGCACAAGGGCTTCGAAGCCCGCGGCACGGTCGTATTCCGCTGGGCCGGCATCGGCGCCAATTTGGAATGCGACACCGGCAGCTTCGACGGCTTCGAGAGCCCCACGGGGCGCGCGATCGAGTGCGAAGGCGTGAAAGTCTACGGCAGCGTTCTCATGGGCGACGGCTTCTTCGCATGCGGGGAAGTGCACATCGTCAATGCGGTCATCGGCGGAAGCCTTGGCTGCTCCGGAGGCTTTTTCAGCAACAAGCGGCCGCGCGGGAGCATCGAACCGAAATGCGGCACTGGACCGGATGCGGGCAAACGAGCGAAGGCTGGATGTCTCGGCATATGCGCGGACGCGCTGAAGCTTCGCGGATCGGCGATCAAGGGCAATGTGTGGCTAGGGCCATCCAACTCCGCGCCGCACAACAGGGATGCGGCCATTCTCGGTTCGCTTGATCTTCGCGATGTGCACGTGGGCGTATTTATCGACAGCGAAACCTCGTGGCCTCCCAAAACCGTGGAGGCTGGGGGCAAGACGCTAGCCTGCCATATTTTTCTCGACGGCTTCGCCTACGGCCGGATCGGAAGCCCTGCCTCCCTCAATCTAAGGCTCCGCAAACGGTGGCTTGAGCGGCAGCCCGCGGAAGATCTCAGTACGGGCTTCAAGGCGCAGGCATTCGAGCAACTCATCGGTGTGCTGCGCGGTATGGGCCAAATTCCCGCCGCTCACAAGATCGCGGTTTACAAGGAACGCCTCTATACTATGCGGCCTTTGCAAAGCTGGCCGGTGCGTGGCTGCCGCTGGTGGTGGATAAGCCCGGACAGATTGACCCGCCTTGTCCTTTTCGATTGGGTTGCGGGATATGGATACCGGGCTCACCGCATCGTGATATTTGCAATTCTGGTTTGGCTCGCCTGCGCCATCGCCTATTTGGGCGCGGACCAGAAGGGACTGGTACACCCAACTTATGCCGGCATGCATGACGATGAGATCAAGGCATGCAAGAAAGCGCTGGCCGAAAAGGATAGCAAGACGTTCAAGGAGCAGTCTTGCCCAGAATTTAACCCATTCAAGTATTCCGCGGATGTGATTCTGCCTATTGTTCAGCAACACGAAAGAGCGGCCTGGACCTTCAAACTTGAGGGAAGCGGTTCTCTGATGGATATGCTGAGGACTGCGGAGCACATCTTCGGCTGGCTTGCCGGCTTGATCCTCGCCACGTTGCTGGGCCGCAAGATCAACAAGGAATGATCTGAAGTCCGGCCGAATGGCATGCCGCACATCATCCCGGAGCGCGCTTGCGCCGCATCCGGGACCTTAAGGGGCGCAGGCGTGTGTAACGAATCCGCGCCTGCGCAGCATCGCTTCGAGCTGCGGCGCGCACAGGATGACACCAGCCAGCCGGTATGCTGCGATCCGGCTGCGCTGGCGTTTCCGCGGGACAACCGCGCGGGCGGGAGTAGCCGAATCCGCCGCCGGGTGGCATATAAGAGGCATGACGAAAGCGCGCGCGCCCAAATCGCCCGGCGGCAAGACAGGTAAATTCAAGCAGGCGGAGCAGGCCGCCGCGACCGGCGGCTTTGCGGAAGGCCCGCAGGCTGCATTCGAGGGCGAGGTTTACACCTCCGAGAGCACGAAGCATCTCATCCCGGCGCTTCGCAACCTGAAGCCGTCCGGCGCCATGCCACAGCCGTCGCACAAGCTTGGCAAGCTGCCGCCGATCGGGGACCATCCACTGCTCACCGGCAACGATATGCCGGTTTTCGTGCCGCACCGTCCGCCGCGCCCGGAGAAGAGCGAGGGCGGCAGGCCGCTCGCCATCAAATCGGAGTTCGAGCCGCGCGGCGATCAGCCAACCGCGATCCGCGAACTGGTGGCGGCGGCGCGCGCGGGGGAGCGCGACCAGGTGCTGCTAGGCGTGACGGGCTCGGGCAAGACCTTCACCATGGCGAAGGTGATCGAGGAAACGCAGCGGCCCGCGCTGATCCTGGCCCCCAACAAGACGCTGGCCGCCCAGCTCTACGGCGAGTTCAAGTCGTTCTTCCCCGATAACGCGGTTGAGTATTTCGTCTCCTATTACGATTATTACCAGCCCGAAGCCTACATTCCGCGCACCGACACCTATATCGAGAAGGACAGCTCGATCAACGAGCAGATCGACCGCATGCGCCACGCCGCCACGCGCGCGCTGCTCGAACGCGACGACGTCATCATCGTGGCCTCGGTGTCGTGCATCTACGGTATCGGCTCGGTCGAAACCTATTCGGCGATGACGTTCTCGATCCAGGTGGGCGACCGCGTTTCGCAGCGGCAACTGCTGGCCGATCTGGTGGCGCTGCAATACCGGCGCAACAACATCGCTTTCGCGCGCGGCGATTTCCGCGTGCGCGGCGACACCATCGAGCTGTTCCCAGCCCACCAGGAGGACCGCGCCTGGCGCATCTCCATGTTCGGCGACGAGGTGGAGAGCATCGCCGAGTTCGACCCGCTCACGGGCGAGAAAACGCAAGACCTGGCACTGGTGAAGATCTACGCGAATTCGCACTACGTCACGCCGAAGCCGACGTTGAACCAGGCGATCATGGGCATCCAGCAGGAGCTGCAGGAGCAGCTTCAGCGCTTCAACGAGACCGGCCGGCTGCTGGAGGCGCAGCGGCTGGAGCAGCGCACGCAATTCGACATCGAAATGATCGAGGCGACCGGCTCCTGCCACGGCATCGAGAACTATTCGCGCTGGCTCACGGGCCGCCTGCCCGGCGAGCCGCCGCCGACGCTGTTCGAATATCTGCCCGACAACTCGCTCGTCTTCGTGGATGAGAGCCACGTCACCGTGCCGCAGATCGGCGGCATGTTCTGGGGCGACTTCCGGCGCAAATCGACGCTGGCCGAGTTCGGTTTCCGGCTGCCGTCCTGCCTCGACAACCGCCCGCTGCGCTTCGAGGAATGGGACGCGATGCGGCCGCAGAGCACCTACGTTTCGGCGACGCCGGGCAAATGGGAGCTTGAGCAGACCGGCGGCGTGTTCGTGGAGCAGGTGATCCGCCCGACCGGCCTGATCGATCCGCCGGTGGAAATCCGCCCTGTCAAGACGCAGGTGGACGACCTCATCGACGAATGCCGCAAGGTGATCCGCCAGGGCTACCGCGTGCTGGTCACGACGCTGACCAAGCGCATGTCCGAAGACCTCACCGAATACGCGCATGAGCAGGGGCTGAAGGTGCGCTACATGCACTCCGACGTGGACACGCTGGAGCGCATCGAGATTATCCGCGACCTGCGGTTGGGCGCCTTCGACGTGCTAATCGGCATCAACCTGTTGCGCGAGGGGCTGGACATTCCCGAGGTGGCGCTGGTCGCGATCCTCGACGCGGACAAGGAAGGCTTCCTGCGGTCGGAAACCTCGCTGATCCAGACCATTGGCCGCGCCGCGCGCAACGTGGACGGGCGCGTGATCCTTTACGCCGATGGCATCACCGGTTCGATGGAGCGCGCCATCGCGGAGACCAACCGCCGCCGCGAGAAGCAGGCGGCGTACAACGAGGCGAACGGCATCACGCCGCAGTCGATCAAGAAGAACATCGGCGACATCCTCGCCAGCGTCTATGAGCGCGACCATGTGATCGTGGATGCGGGGCTAGCCGAGGGCGGGCAGACGCCGCTGGTGGGGCATAACCTCGCCGCCGTGATCGCGGACATGGAGAAGCGCATGCGCGAGGCGGCGTCGAACCTCGAATTCGAGGAGGCGGCGCGGCTGCGCGATGAGGTGAAGCGGTTGCGCGAGGTCGAGATGACCGTCATGGACGATCCGCTCGCGCGTCAGTCGCAGGTGGAGGATAGGGCAGGGCGGTATGAGGGTGCGGGGCGCACGTCCTACGTGCCGCAGCTTGGGGTGGACGTTACGGTCACGAGCGGCGGCGAAGGCGCGAAACGAAAGCGCGCGGCGGCGAACCCGCTTGCGCGTCCGCATAAGCCCACGCTGGATGAGATGGGGCCGCATGCCGAGCGCCCGCTGCCCGGCGGCCAGCCGAAGCCCGAGCGCGCCGCGCCGGATCTGCGCACGTTCAAGCCCGGCAAGACCATCGAGATTGGCGAGGACGGCGTCGAACCCGAGCGCCGCGGCAAGCGCCGGCGGCCCGTTAAGACCGGGCGGCCGGGAACTTGAGCCAAAACGCGCGTCGACCAAAGGATCGAGGAGTTGCTGGCGCCGTAACTCGCTAAACGGGGCGGGCAATCCGTTCGCGGGCTAAGCTCTGGTCTTCTCGATAAGCTTGATAGGCAGCGGTTCCGGTCTCGCCCCCAGCGAGCCACGCTTCGCCGGCAGTGCCATGAAGCCGAGCCGAAGATAGAAGCCCGTCGCGTCAGGCTTGGCGTCAGCGGCCACGCCCGCGCAGGCGATAACAAATGGTTTATTTCGTGTAGACGCCTATCATGGTAAATGCAGACGTAGTAAATGCGCGAAGGGCATGTTCAAAATGTGCGCATTTCTCCGTTTTTCTTCTGGTTTTTGCCTGATTTATACGTTTTAAAAAACCTGTTAAATATACGGGAATATTTGGCATTAACAAAGTGCAGGCTGCGGCCGTCACTCGGTACGGCAGGTAGTTGTGAAAAAAGCTATCCATACCAATGGCTTGATGTGCTTAATCCTTGCTCAAGACAATTCTGCTATATTACTTCGAAATCGAAGGACGGCCTCGCGCCCTATCCGAAAGCCCGGCGGAGCCGCTGGGAGCGTTAATCAGGCGTTACATGGATGCTCACTTTGTCAGCCGGCGCGGCTCCCGCACCCCA
This sequence comes from uncultured Alphaproteobacteria bacterium, assembly GCA_963760455.1. Classification (GTDB taxonomy): domain Bacteria; phylum Pseudomonadota; class Alphaproteobacteria; order Rhizobiales; family Rhodomicrobiaceae; genus Rhodomicrobium. The sequence continues at coordinate 75,820 of CAVXDM010000067.1, read as the reverse complement.
TGCCGAGGATGGTTGCCGTCGCCAGCGGCCATGACGGTCCCGTGCCGTGCGGAAGGGGGGCGGCGGACAGGCGCAGGATTCAGCGAGCAGATTTACCACGATCTGGCAAGCACCGGCCCCGGCGCTTCTTGCGCGTTCGCCGCTTCATACCTATCCTTGCATGCAAAAGGTGCTCAAACCGGCGAGGCGGTAGCGGATTTGAAGAAGCTCACAGCTTGGCGACGGCTTTGGCCCCATCTCAGGCGGAGGAGGGGGCTGTCTTTGCGCGCCGGCGAGCCGGGGACGCTCGAAGAGTTCGAGACCGCCGCCCAGGCAGTCTGGGACGCCCTGCCTGCGCAATTCCGCGCGAACTTGGGCAATGTGACGCTCCGCGTGGCCGATTTCGCCGATGCGGAGACGCTCGGCGCCATGCGCATCGGCGACCCTTACGACTTGCTCGGGCTCTATGAGGGCGCCGGGCTGCCGTCCCAAAGCGTATGGGACCCGGTCAGGCTGCCGGACCGGATATTCCTCTACCGCATCCCCATCGCCGATTACGCCCGCCGCAACCGGCAGCGCGCGGGCCGCGTCATCCGCCATGTGCTGATCCACGAGATCGGCCACCACTTCGGCTTCTCGGACGCGGACATGGTCCGGATCGAGGCCGGAACATGAACCGTCAGGCATGCCAATCCGTACATGGCGGCATGCGCGGCTCCGGGCGCGCCGATTTTTGCCGGGGAGGGCTGCCTGCCTGCTCAATTGCTATGCATTTCGCGATTTTCCGGGCAGCGCGCCTTATGCTACGATAGCTCCAATAACACAGGGAGGAAAGGAAACGCCATGATCCGCATCGGTGAAAACGACTTCCTGAGGGCTTTCGACGCCATGAGCGAAATGGCGCGGAAGGAGCCGGTGGCAATCACCAAACAAGGGCGCGACCGGCTGGTCGTTATGTCCGCCGAGGAGTATATGCGGCTGAAGCACGGGGGCACCCAGGCCGGCACCGCGGCCAGCCCCTCCGGGCGTGCGGAATCGGACGCCGCCGGCGCGAGCCATGCGGCGCTTTGAGAGAGTGCCGCTTTAGCTATTTGGGACCGCTCGCCGGTAACCGGCCGCGAGCGGGGCCGCGCTGCTTCTTAAAAAGACGAATTTAGCCGCCGTTGTCTTGGTAGGGAAAGACAGCGTGTAGAGGCATGCGCATTGTTGCGAACATGCGAGGTAACGCAAAGTTTTAGAAAAGTTTACCGCGAAGGCGACTTGTATAAGCGTTCTTTGGGAATATTATTCTATCGCGCCGTCTTTTCCCCGGGGTGGGGGGAGCGTTGTCAACCGGAGCGATAGCCAGGTGAAAAGCCGTTCGAGTTTTGCAGATTTCATCCGGAATGCCGGCACTGTCCTGTTCCCTGGCGGAATGGGCACCGAATTACAGCGCAGGGGGTACAAGAGTGCGCTGCCGCTCTGGTCGGCCGCGGCCAACCTCGATGCGCCCGGCCTTGTGGAGCAAATCCATACCGACTATTTCGAAGCGGGTGCCGACGTTGCGATCACCAATACTTTCCGGACCACGCCGCGGGCTTTCGCCAAGGCTGGGCGCGAAGCGGAAGCCCTGGACGCGCTCAAGAAATCCGTGGCCATCGCATTAAGAGCGAAACGGAAGGCGGGACGGCGGGTGTTCGTGGGCGGCTCGTTTGCGCCGCTTGAGGACTGCTACCGGCCGGATCTCGTGCCCAACGGAGAGGAACTGCGCCGGGAGCACCGGCAGCTTGCGGGCTGGCTTGCGGATGCCGGCGTGGATTTCCTGCTGGCCGAGACCATCAACGCAGGCCTGGAGGGGCAGATCATGGCCGAGGCGGCGGCTGCGGCGGGGCTGGCCTTTATCGTGAGCTTTGTCGTCGACTCCGAAGGGAAGCTTCTGGACGGGACCCCAATCGCAGAGGCTGTGCGGAAAACGGACCTGCCCGGCCGGGTGGGCGTATGCCTCAATTGCAGGCCGATTGGCACCCTGGATAAGGCCTTCCGGAGCTTGCTGTGCGCTTGCGACGGCGCCATCGGCCTGTACCCGAACGGCATAGGGCACGCCCATGACGACCTGGGCTGGCGCTTCGAGCAAAATGAGGATGGGATCGCGAAGTTCGCCGCCAGCGCCTTGAGATGGAAAAATGCCGGCGCCAAAATAATAGGCGGATGCTGCGGCACCACGCCTGCCTATATCCGGGCGCTGCATCTGGAACTGCGGGGCGGTGGAGCAAGGCGGCGCACGCGTGCGGTTCCGCCGCGTAAGCCTTCCCGCCCGTCGCTTCTGCAGGACCTTGCTTAGCGCGAATTCGCCAGCCCTCCTTTCGCGGCATCCCGCTCAGCGGCGCCGGCGACGGCGCTAGGGACGTTTGGCCTGCCAATCCCTCAGGCGTCCGCCGGCTTAATCGTAGAGGCCAGTGAAAGCCCCGGCGCGACCCGCGAGAATCCGGTACAAGTTTTGCTTGGAGTCCATTGCGTTCCATCCGAACGTCACGAATTTGCGCTATATTGTAATGGACAAGAAGCCTGCCGGCCCGCCGCCTTCCCGAGGCCCGCCGGAAGAGAGGAGTTCGCATGTTGAATTGGATTTCCCGCTTCTGGCGCACGAGCGTCATCGGCTCTTTCCTTGCCGGCCTCTTATTCCTGCTGCCGATCGTGCTGACGGTGTTCATCGTGGCGTGGATCGTGGATTTCGTGCGCAGCGCGATTGGCCCCGGAACGGTCCTGGGCACGCTGCTTACGCGGGGCGGGAGCTACCTGGCGGGGCTGTCCAACCAGGACACGCTGGCCTTCTGGCTGGGGGCCGGCATCGCGCTGGCCGGCATCTGGCTTTTGGGTCTGATCGTGAAGACGGGCGCCAAGCACATCATTCAGGATTATCTGGACCGCCTTCTCACGCGCGTGCCTTTCATCCGCTCGATTTACAACCCCGTTTCGCGGGTGGTGCGGCTGGCAACCGAACGCGGCAACGGCGCGCCAGGCGATCTTTCGAGCATGAGCGTGGTGTCCTGCCGGTTTGGCAGCGCCACGAACGGCGTCGACATCCTGTCGCTTCTTGCGAGCCAGCATGTCTATAACATCGCAGGCGAGCGGCGCAGGCTCGTTTTCATACCCGCCGCGCCAATCCCAATGTCTGGAGGGCTCGTGCTCGTGCCCGAGGCGTCGGTGACGCCGGTGCCGGAGATGAAGGTGGACGATCTTCTGAAGATCTACGTCTCCCTAGGCGCGCTGACGCCGGAGGTTATGCCGGGAGCCGTCGCCTCGCCCGTGGCCGTGACGGCCGCGAACCGCAAGCAAGAACCGGCCATTGCCGCGCCCTCTGCCGCTGCCCCTCTTGAGGGGGTTTCCGGAGCTTAGGCTTCGATACGAAATAACTGCGCTATCCGGCTTGTTCGTTTGCCCGCCTGCCGCGGCGCAAAAAGGCGCTTATCTTGATATGCGCTCCCTTTGGCACCTTGCGGCCGGCCAAAACTCCTGCACCCATTTTCATATCGAAACCTTAGCCTTTGCCGCCCACGGGAATTTTTCGTCTGCGCGAACGGGGGCGTAGACAGGCAGCCTGAAGCGCATTATAGGTACGGTCTCGCGAGAGCGGGCGCATAGCTCAGTTGGTAGAGCAGCTGACTCTTAATCAGCGGGTCCAAGGTTCGAAATCCTTGTGCGCCCACCATTAAAATCAAGGACTTAGTGGCTCACGCCGAAGTGCCAGATTTTATTGGTTCCGCAGTGTTCCTTCGATGCCGAGCGCAGCTCTGGTTTGCATTGCACTGGAGCGGACGGGGCGGCCCTCCCGACAGGCTCGCAAACGGCAGCGGCGGTATTGTGCTAGAACTTGACCGGCGCCGCGCTTACGCCATGCCTACGGCGCTGCACGCCGGGAAGCCGCGCGCTGGTACGGCTATCAGCCACCCGTGCGCATCGCCCACATGATGGAGTTCCTGGCTAAGTCCATCGCCAGCGGCGCGATACGGCTGAAGAAAATCGGCTCCACGGCCTCCTTCCACGATCCCTGCCAGGTCGTTCGCAGGGGCGGACTGAAGGAGCAGCCGCGCGACATGAACGCCCGCAAGCTGAGCCCGGGCACGCAGCGGAACCGTATCCGCGCGTGCAAGCGCTTTGCCGCCTTTCTCAAGCGTTCTCCAGACACGGCGGAGCCGGACGATGTGGGGCGCTTCCATCTGCATTTGAGGGTGCTGCGGTTATGGCAGGTCCCCGTGTTCAGCCCCTCACGTTAGATCTCGCGCAGACGCACCTAATGGTTTCACCGCGCCGCCTATTCGCCCACCTTGAGAAGGCTGGATGCGAACCCTGCTCTGGGGTATTCGGCCGGCGAAGAGCTTACTGGATTAGGCCACGGTCCTGCGGGAACACCGAATGTCATGGCATACAACGCTGGCAGGAATGTCATGGTGAGGATGGTCGCGGCGATAAGCCCGCCCATGATGGCAAGCGCCATCGGCCCCCAGAACGGCGAGCCCGCCAGCGGCACAAGTGCCAGAACCGCCGCGGCCGCCGTCAGCACAATCGGCCTGAACCGGCGCACCGCCGAGCCCGTGATGGCGTCGTAGGCATCGATCCCGGCCTCGATATCCTGGTTGATTTGATCCACGAGGATCACGCTGTTGCGCATGATGATGCCGGCAAGGGCGATCACGCCAAGGATGGCCACAAATCCGAAAGGCTGCTGGAAGAGCAGGAGCGCGGACGCCGCGCCGATGATGCCGAGCGGCGCCGTTGCGACGACGAGCATCGTCTTCGGCAGGCTTTGCAACTGAATCATGAGCAGGAGCAGGACTGTGACGATCAGGATTGGCACCTTGGCGGCGATGGAAGCCTGCCCCTTCGCGGATTCCTCCACGGCGCCCTGCATCTCGATGCGGTAGCCGAGCGGTAGACTCGCCCTTAACGGTTCGAGCTGCTTATAGATCGCCATTGTCACGTCCGGCGACTGAACGCCGTCGGGGATGAGACCCTGAACGGTGATCGTGGGCAAGCGGTCGCGCCGCCACTCGACGCCCGGCTCGAAGACAAGCCGCACGCTGGCGACCTGCGATACGGGGACCGAGGCGCCGGACGCGGTTTTCACATACGCGCTCTCCACCGCCGTCAGCAGGTTGCGGGTGCGTTCTGGCTCGCGCAACACCACGCCGATGGTTTGATCGTTCTCCCGGAACTCGGATACGGGAACGCCGGATAGGACCGCTTGCAGCGTTTGGCGGATGGCGCCGGAGGTGACGCCGATGGCGCGAGCGCGGTCCTGATCGATATCGAGCTGCAACGAGGGCGCCGGCTCGTGCCAATTGTCGTGCAAGTTGAAAACTTGGGGATGGGCGGCAGCGACCCGCTTCACCTCGTCCGCGATGCGCCGGACCTCGCGCGCGATCGGGGCCTTGGACGCGAAGCTGAACTGCCCAGCCCACGGGCGGGCCAAGGAACAGCCTGTCCACCTTGAAGCGCACGCCCGGGAAATCGCTAGCAAGAAGGCTCGCGCATGCGCGCGATCACGGCGTCGCGGTCTTTCGAGACTTTGGGCATGACCAGGAATTGCGCGAAATTCCGGTTCTTGAGCTGCTGGTCGAGCGGAAGGAAGAACCGTGGAATGCCCTCGCCAACAAAGACCGTCACCGAGCCCACATCGGCATCGGCCAGCAGCCGCCGCTCCAATTCGAGCGCTTGAGCCTCCGTCTCCTTATAGGATGCGCCTTCGGGCAGCCAAAGGTCGGCCAGGATCTCGGGCCGGTCCGATGAGGGAAAAAATTGCTGGGGAATGAGCGTGAAGCCCGCGCCCGCCAAGGCGAACGCGGCAACGGTCAGCACAATGACCGTTCTGCGCCGCCTGACGCACCAGGCGATGGCGCCGCGAAGCCTGCGGTAGGCTGGCGTATCGTAAACATCGCAGCTCGGCCCCTTCCGGGTGAGGGCGGTGCTTTAAAATCGTGTAGCCGAGCCAAGGCGTGAACGTGACGGCGGCGAACCAGGAGATCACCAGCGAGATGCCAGTAACCCAGAACAGCGTGCTCACATATTCGCCGGACGTGCTGGCGGCGAAGCCCACGGGGATGAAGCCCGCCACCGTAATGAGCGTGCCGGTCAACATCGGAAAGGCGGTCGAGGTATAAGCGAAGGAGGCCGCGGAGAGCTTGCTGTAGCCCTCGTCGAGCTTGCGCTCCATCATCTCGACCGCGATCATGGCGTCGTCCACGAGCAGACCCAGCGCGATGACGAGGGCGCCGAGCGAGATCCGCTGCAGGTCGATGCCGATGATGTACATGATAAGGAAGGTTGCCGCGAGCACGAGCGGGATCGTTATGGCGACCACGATGCCCGCGCGCCAGCCGAGCGAGAGAAGCGAGACCGCAAGCACGATCAGGAGCGCCTCGCCCAATGCTTCCAGGAACTCGCCAACGGCCTTGGTGACGACGGCGGGCTGATCGGAGATCCTGCTGAATTCAACCCCAACGGGCAATTCCGCACCGATGCGGTTGAGAGAGTCCTCAAGCTTCTTGCCCACCTCGACAACGTTATAGCCCTTGGCCATCACCGCGCCGAGCACGACGCTTTCCTTGCCGTTTTCGCGGATTTTCGAGACCGGCGGATCCTCGACGCCACGTTTGACGGACGCGATATCGCCGAGCCGGATTGTCTGGCCGCCCGCCCTGATCTTCAAATCGCGGATCTGATCGACGGTCAGGATCGAGCCTTGCACATCGAGCCTGACGGACCGGTCCGAAGTCTCTACGCTGCCCGCGGGAGCCTGGCTGTTTTGCCCGGCGAGTGCTGTCTGGATGTCCTGGGCGGAAATGCCGCGCTCGGCTAGAACGCGAGAGGGGATTTCGATATAGACCTTCTCGTCCTGGACGCCGAGCAAATCGACCTTGCCGATGCCCGGGACGCGCAAAAGAATATCGCGTGCGTTCTTTGCGAAATCGCGCAGTTCCGGATAGGTGAAGCCATCGCCTCCGATGGCGTAGAGCGCGAGATAGGTGTCGCCGAACTCGTCATTGAAGAACGGTCCTTGCACGCCTTGCGGGAAGGTATTCTGGATGTCGCCGATCTTCTTGCGCACTTGATAAAAGGCGTCGCTCACTTCGCGGCCGCGGGCCTCGCCGCGAAGATTGACGAAAACGACAGCGCTGCCGGGGTGGGCATAGGACTGCACGTATTCGAGCTGCGGCGTCTCCTGGATCTTGCGCTCGATCTTGTCGACAACCTGCTCCTGCAATTCGTTAACGGATGCGCCGGGCCAGAATACCTGCACAACCATGACGCGGAAGGTGAAGTCAGGGTCTTCCTTCTGGCCCAGATTGGCGAGCGCGAACAGCCCCGTGGCGAGGATGAGCACGAACAAAAAGCGCGTGAGGCTTGTATGCTCGATAGCCCAACGCGATAAATTGAACCCGTCTTTCATAGGCGCGCCTCCTAGCATTTCGCTGTCCGTGCCGCGATCTTCCCGGCCCATCCCAAGGGGTTTAGTGCTCCGCGGGCTCCGGCAATGCCGCCGCCGCCATCGGAATTTCCTTGGCAAGGCGCACTTTCGTGCCGTCCCGCAGGAACTGAACGCCGGCCGTTACGACGATTTGGCCTGGCCTGAGGCCCGATTTGATCCGCACGCCGGCCTCGCTCACGCCATCGGTGACGACCTCGCGCTCCGCGACGGTCTGCGAGTCCCTGTCCGCGATGTAGGCAACCGTCTTGCCGTCCCGCTGCGTGAGCGCGGCCAAAGGCACGATTGGCGAGGCCGTATCCTGTGGCAGGTTGAAGGAGACCGAGGCGGTCATGCCGATGCGCATTTCTGGCACGGGATGCGCTATGGCCACGCGAACGCCATAGGTGCGCGAGGCGGCATCGGCAGCGCCGGCGATTTCGCGGATTTTGCCCTCGCTCTTAACGCTGGGCGCGGACCAAAGCGCGACGGAAGCGCCTTCGCCCGGCCTGAGCTTGACGACCTCTTGCTCGGGAACAGTGACCGACGCCTCGATGTCCTTGGCGAGCGCTTGAGTGATAACGGCTTGGCCGGCCGCCACGACCTGGCCCGGTTCCGCGCGGACCGACGTGACAATCCCGTCGTTGCCGGCCAGCAGCAGTGCATAGCTTGTGCCGTTTATAGCCTGGCTGAGCTGGTCCTGGGCCGCGTCGAGCGCCGACTGAGCCGCGTCCATTTCAAGCTTGCGCTGATCGACCGCGGACTTCGCGATAAAGCCATTCGGCAACAAATAATTTGCCCGGCCGAGCGCATCCCTGGCAACCGCGGCGCGCGTCTTTGCGCCTGTCACGGCGGCGCGGGCGCTGTTCTCGGCGAGCTTCAAATCAACCTCATCCAGGCGGGCGATTTTCTGCCCGGCGGCGATGCGGTCGCCAACGTTCACGAAGCGCTCGACGATTTTGCCGGACACGCGGAAGCCGAGCGTGCTTTCGATGCGAGGCGCGATCACGCCCGAATAGGTAAGCACCCGATCCTGGGCGGGGGCGGGAACGATCATCGCTTTGACCGGCCGGACGGGCACTTCGGCGCGTTTCGCCTCTCCGCACGCCGCAAGCCCCAGAGGCAACAGAAGCACAGCGGTAAGCGTTCGCATCCGGATGACGGATGATGAACTATCACACTTATCACATTTTAGGCGCATGACTCCGGCCTTCCGTTCGACGCTAGGCTTTCAGGGCTGAGAGAATGAATGCCGCCATCTCGGACGGCGTTGGCGTTTCCGGATCGCGCCCGCATTGCGCGGCGACCACGGGATGTTTGAGGCCAACCAGAGCGAAGTGGACGCATCGCGCCGCTTGCTTTGGATCTTGCCGCCTGAACTCGCCGGCCTCGATGCCGCTAGCGATAATCCCGGCGATCAGGGTCTTTATCAGCTCCAGATGACGCTCGATGACACCCCAGTGCTCCTCCATGGCGACAACGGCCATCTCATGCACCTTTTTTTCATGGGTGAGCGTTTCGGCCGTATGACGGGCAAGCAGTTCGATCAACTGGGTGAGGCGTTGGGAGGCGGGCGCATCCGCGCTGGCGATCCGATGGAGCTGGCTCTCAAGATCGGAAATTATAACGCAGCATATTGCCTGGATGATTGCGGATTTGGAGGCAAAGAAGCGATACACATTGGCGGAGGACATGGCACAGGCGTCCGCAATGTCGGCGACGGTGGTTTTCGAATAGCCGTAATGCCGGAACAGCCGCTCGGCTTCGGCGACGATGCGGGCGCGGGTTTCATCGGCAGTCGGGGCAGGTGTCATTATGGCGAGGTTTCTGACGAGTGATAAATGTCATTTTTTATCACTACTTCAAAAAGGGTGCCTTGGCAAGCCCGCCTCGGGCAATCGAGGCAGCAATCCGGGGTCACATTTTCGGTACCAGTACAGCCCGAGGCAAGTTCGCACCCCATTCGCCGAGGGCTCGCAAGCGAACTTGCCTCGGATAATGCTGTACTAGAATCAATAGTTTGCTAGTACGCCTGATCCGCAGGAAGTCCTTTCCGTGCCTGCCGCATGTGGGTCAGGACTTCCTGCGGGGCGTACTAGTCCATCGAAGGGCTGGCGGTGCGTCCTCTCTTTGCGGTAGCCGTCGAAATCGTCGCCTGGGGTGAGCATCATCTGGAGTTTCTCCGCCGGTTTGCTCCATTTCACTTCGGCATTCCGGGCGAGCGCTGGCTTCGCACGCTGGTCAACCGCGTGGAGCCCATCTTTTCGGGCGCTGTTTCGAAAGCTGGATCAAGAAACTATGGCCCGGCCGGCACGATCTGATTGCCATCGCTGGGTGTGTGCAGAGGCTTCAACCTAGATTCGGCGGTTGAAGCAGCAAAACGCCCGCCGCTGTCATGGCCGGACTTGATCCGGCCATCCACGCAACCGTTGAAACACGCCAGCTGTTTTCAACGTGCTGCATGGATGGCCGGATCAAGTCCGGCCATGACAGCCTGTGCGTCACCTGCCGGGACAGCACCCGGCGCCGGTCACGGTCTAACCGCCGGCCGCTTCCGTCCTGCTGTCCGCAAACGCCAAGGCCTGCGCGGGGAGGCATTCATTTTCGATGGCGCGCGCGGCCGGCGCTGCCAGCTCCCAGACGAGACCAGAGGCCGGATAGGTAAGCGACACCTTCCCCTCTAGCGCGTACTCCGCCATCTGCACCATGACCTTCTGGCCAAAACCTTGGCGCTTGGGCTGTTCCGGCTGCGGCCCGTCACGCTCGATCCAGCGCATTTTGAAAACGGGGCCTTTGCCGTTGGCCGCGATTTCCCACTCGACGTGGACCGAGCCGGCACGGCAGGACAGCGCGCCGTATTTGCCGGCGTTGGTCGCAAGCTCGTGTAGCGCCATGCCGAGTGCTTGGGCTGCCTCGGGCCTGAGCAGGGCAGGCGGCCCCCGAAGAATGACCCTCGCGCCTATCAGGTCTTTGAAATGAGCGAGTTGGGTCTCGACGAGCGTGCCAGTATCCACGCCCCTCCATTCGTTCCTGACCAGGAGGTCGTGGCTTGCCGCAAGCGCCGCGATGCGCTCGTTGAGGCGCCGTTCGAAGAGTTTCGGGTCGACCTCGCCAGCCGTCTGCCGCACCACGGCCTGCACCACCGCGAGCAGGTTCTTGGCACGGTGATTGACCTCGCGCATAAGGAGATGCAGGTGTTTTTCGTAGGCTTTGCGCTCAGTGATGTCGTGGTTGAACGCGATCAGACGGTAGATGGAACCTGTCTCGTTGCGCACTGGCAGCAGGGTGGTGTGAAGCGAGTAGGTGCCCCCTGGCAGATCGAGGTCTTCGTCGAAATTCAGTGGCGCGCCCGTTTCGACGCACTCCCGGAACAGCGGCAGGCTGTGGGCCGCTATAGCCTTCGAGACGGTATCCTCGAAGTAATGCCCCGCTGCCTTGGCTTTCGGCATCCCCATCAGGTGCTCTGCGCACGGGTTCATATCGGCGAGAACGAAGCGTCCATCGCCGGCGATATCGTAGAGGGTCAGGGAATCGGAGACGTTGTTGAAGATTTCGCGGTACTTCTGCTCTTTTTTGCGCAGGTCGCGATCGGTCAGGAGACTGGTCAGCGCGTCGCAAATGCGCCGGGCGGTCTCCTGGAAAAGCTGCTCCTCGTCATGGGTCCAAACCCGCTCGTAGGAGCATTGGTGCAGTCCGAACATCCACGGCTTGCCCAGCTTCGGATAGATGACGATGGAGAGCTGGGATTTTATACTGAACCGTTCACCCACACTCCCGAGGCCGGCCGGATAATGGCTGCCGAACTTGACCGGGCTGCCTGCGGCTTTCATGGTCCGGATAGCGGCCACAACCCCGGGTTCGGCTGGGATCTCGCCGCCATTTAGCGCGAGCGCGCCGGGGTAGTCCGGCCTCGTGCGTTCCATGGGCACGCGCAATACCGAAGCGCTGGGATCGCATGGATACATCAGCCACGCCCTGTCGCAATTGAAGGCGGAAAGCGCGGCGTCGAGCACGGCTTCCATCATTTGCTCAAGATCGGACGCGCCCTGGATGGCCCGGTTGAACTGGTCCATGCATTCGAAAAAGCGCAGGTGGCTTAAGCGCTCGGCTTCCTGTTGTTTGCGGGCGGTGATATCGCGCGCGGCGGCGTAAATCCGGCCCCCCACGTTGACGGAGCGCCACTCGATCCAGCGGTAGGAGCCGTCCTTGCACCGGTAGCGATTGGGGAAGTTGACCAGTTCCTCATTCGAAGCCAGCCGAGCCACCGCCTCCTTGGTGGAGGCAAGATCCTCTGGGTGCACGAAATCTAAGAAAGGCCCCGCCTTCAGCTCATCGGCGGTGTATCCCAAAGTGTGCTCCCAGGCTGGATTCAGCCTGAGAAAGTAGCCGTCGAGGCTCGCAATGCAGAAAAGGTCCTGGGCAATCGTGAAATAGCTGTCGAGTTCCTCGGTTTTTCTTCGCAGCTCCTCTTCCGCCCGCTTGCGTTCGGAGATGTCGCGAGACAGAGCCATGATATAGGCATTGCCTTTATATTCGAAGTAATTGGCACTAATCTCAACCGGAAAAATCCGCCGATCCTTCCTCTGATGGCGGGTTTCCATGGTTACTGCAGCCGGCCGCCGAAACATCGCGCACATGCGCGGTAAAGCGTACGGCCGGGTAGTCCGGGTCGATCTCCGGCACGCCCATGCGAAGCAATTCCTCCCGGCTGTAACCCAGGGAGCGCGCGGCTTCGGCGTTCACGTAGAGAAAGCGGCCCTCATTATCGATAAGGAATGCGCCCTCATGGACCCGGTCCAGCGCGAACTCCAGCATGACACGCTGTTCCGCGGCCAGCCGCCGTTCCTCTTCCGCCTGTTTGCGTTCGGAGATGTCTCGCACGAGAGACATGATGTAACGGGTGCCATCGTACTCGAAGTAATTTGCGCCGATCTCCACTGGGTAGATGCGCCCATCCTTGCTCTTGTGGCGGGTTTCAATGGTCGTCGAATTCTCCAGCGAGCGAAATTCCTTGTCCCAGCGCTCTTGCGATACGTCCGGGTCGATGTCCGGCACGCTCATGCGAAGCAATTCCTCTTGGCTATAACCGAGCGAGCGGCTTGCTTCGCCGTTCACATAGAGGAAGCGCCCGTCATCGCCGATAAGGAATGCGCCCTCATGGACCCGGTCCAGCGCGAACTCCAGCACGACCCGTTGTTCCGCGGCGCGCCGCCGTTCCTCTTCCGCCTGCTTGCGCTCGGAGATATCGCGGACTAGCGACATCCTGTGCTCGACGCCGCCAAAGACGAAGGCGCTGCTGGTAATCTCGACCGGGAAAATGCGCCCATCCTTGGTTTTGTGGCGCGTCTCGAACGTCCTAGAGCGTTCGACCGCGTAGTCGCGCAGGTAGTCCCGCCAGGAAAGGGCGGGGAAATCTGGGTCTATATCGCGCACGGACATAGCAAGCAGCTCATCGCGGCTGTAACCGAGCGCCCTGCAGGCTTCGCCATTCACATACAGGAAGCGGCCGTCTGTACCGATCAGGTAGGCCGCCTCATGGATACGGTCCATGGCGCGTTCCAGCATGACCCGCTGTTCTTCGGCACGCCGCCGCTCCTCCTCCGCGCGCTTACGTTCGGAAATATTGCGCACCATGGCAATGCAGTAGTGCTTGCCCTCATACTCGAAGTAATTGTCGTTGACCTCCACGGGGAAGATCCTGCCATCCTTGGCCCTATGCCGGGTTTCGATCGTCGCGGAACGTGAGGCCGAAAGCTCCCGCAAGTGCTCAAGACATCGCTCAGGCGTAAAATCCGGGTTGATGTCCGGAACGGCCATGCGAAGCAGCTCCTCGCGGCTATAGCCCAGGGTCCGGACCGCTTCATCGTTCACATAAAGAAAGCGCGCATCGTCACCGAGCAGGAAAACCGCCTCGTGGACGAGGTTCATGGCAAAGTCGACGGTGGCGCGATGCTCCTCGGCGCTCCTCTTTTCTTCCTCGTAAGCTTTGCCCCGGACGAATGCGTCCTTGAGGCTGACCGCTATGCGCTCCGCAAAGCGGCGATAGGCCTCGTCGAACCGTTGCCGGGGATTGAGGCCCAATATCAGGAAGGCGTCCGGGATGACACTCTTGTCCCCCGTCAGGAAGATCGGGACAATCGCGGCGGAACGGGTATTTTCGGGCCAGGCGCCCCCGGGGAACGCCACGCCGAACCTTTGGCTCAAATCTTCCACGATCTCGATGTGGCGTGTTTGGGCGACCCGATGCAGGGGCCAGCCTGGGCCTTCGGCGTTCAATGGGATAACGGAGGGGCTTGACGGCCCCCCAGCTTCAATTCCGGCTGCCGCGAAGAGTTTGGCCTCCCGGCCGCCCTTTTCCCAGTTGGGCTTGTAGATGAGGCTGAACGGCACGTCCTCCCGGCCGCTTGCCAACAGCTCCACCGTGCGGCGGCATACGTTGGCGGCCGACAAGGCTCCGGCCGTCGTCTCCGCGAGCTTGCGCAAGAGCCCCGACCTGCGCTCGGAAATCACCCGGTAGCTCGTCTCGATTACCGTGTTGAGAACCCCCGCGATAGCGCCGCCTTCGCCCGGTATGGGGCTCAAAGTGAAGTTGAAATAGCGCTCCCTTGGATGACCGCCCTCGCGGGTGGGGAACAACTCGTCCTCGGACCATACGGTCTCGCCTTCGCGGAAGACCTTCGCAAGCCGCTGCTCCACGCTGCCAAAGCTCTCAAAGCCAGCCTCGCGCACTGGCCGCCCAAGGGCGCCTGGATGCCTTTCGCCCATCGCCGCCCGGAAGGCGTCGTTGTAGAGCATGATGTATTCGGGACCCCAGTAGATGCACATGGGGTAGCGTGTGTTCAGGCAGATGCCCACTGCCGAGCGCAGGCTTTGCGGCCAAGTCCCGGGCGCGCCGAGCGGGGTGGCCGCCCAGGCATGGCTGCGCATAAGCGCAGCCATTTCGCCCTTTGCGGCAAAAATTGCGGACGCGGGTTCAGACTGTAAAGTCATGGCGCCATAGTTGTTAATCTTATTGCCGATCTAGGGTAAAATAAGTCAGCAGAAATCGTTGCACAAGCTGGCGCGCATATTGGGATGTTTGACCTCTACTAATGATGAAAATCCCCGCCGTTCATGGAAAGCTTCGCTTCAGAACGGAACATAGCGATATGGATACGCTGGAGCAAATTACATGCCGTAACAACTGCGTTACAGAGCGTGAGCTTTATTTTACGGGAGGAGGCCTTCAAACCTACGGTTGGGTAAAGGAAATATTAAAACGGCTCAATCCCAGCATCGCTGACAGAAATCATGTGCAAAGACCGGATTTGGCAACGCCCGCTGCGTCCCGATGCTGTACAATCCGCCGCCGGGCCGCGTTGTGACGCCGGCGTGCCGTCCGGTTCTAACGCAAAGGGAACGCCGCAATGGCCCAGGATCCAATGCAAGATATGAACGCCGCCAGCAGCGCGCAGCGCGAGATCGAGGAACTGCGCCGCAAGATCGAGGAGCTTTCCGGGAAACTGGGCTCTGGCGCGCAGACGTCCTTCCAGGACATGAAGGACAGCGTGCGCCAGAACATGGGCGACATCGAAAAGCAGATCCGCGAGAAGCCCGTGCAGGCGACCCTGATCGCGGCGGGCGTGGGCTTCCTGATCGGGGCGCTCATCACCCGTTGAAGAGGTAACGCCCGTGATCGGAGTGGCACTCAGGTTTTTGACCTCCGGGCAAACAAGCCGGCGCTTGGGCGATTACGCGAGGAATTTGACGGCCCGCTACCTGATCCTCGGGCTGGCGGCGCTGGCGCTGTTCTGGGCGGCTGGCTTCGCGGCCTTGGCCTCCTATTGGGCGCTGAGCGGCTGGACGAAGGACCCGGTGCAGGCGGCGCTCATCATGGCGGCGATCTTCATCTGCGCGGCCTTGCTGATAGCGCTTATCGCCTATGGAACTACAAGGGAGACGCCCCGGAGCGCTAGCGTGCCCGCGCGCGAGCCGGTGCGGGCCGGGGATGGCTATATCCCCACGGTCGAGGATGTGGGCCGCGAGATCGAAAGTGCGGTGCGCCGCTATGGGCCGCTGCAGGTGACGGCCGTGGCGGCGGCGGGCGGGATCGTCGCGGGGCTGCTCGCGAAGCGCTTCACCCAGCCGCGCGTGGTCTACGAGTACGAGCCGCCGCGCTGGCGCCGGAACGGCCGCAGGCGGGGTTCCTGGTATTAACGCAATAACAAATCCGGCTGAGTGTTTCCGAAGTCCCCCGTCATCCTGTCCTTCTCCCCGAGGGGAGAAGGGACGCCGGAACTATCCGCAGCGAATGTCATAGGGTCCTCTCTCCCCTTGGGGAGAGAGACAGGGTGAGGGGGGCTTCGAAAGCACTCGGCCGGCGTTGTTATCACTTCATCTTCAGCATGTTGCGCAGCGCCAGGCCGAACAGGAAGATCATCAGCGCGGAGAACAGCTTCTGGATCGCGCTGACGGTGGAGACGGCGCTTGGCACGATGGCGAGCGGGTTCGAGCCGCCGTATAGCTCCACGCCGTAGAGGCAGCCGAAGGTGCGGTGCGCGGCCTCGGCCGAGCCGTCGAGCACGACGAAGGCGTTGCGGAAGGCCAGGTGCAGCGCCTCGGCGCGGGCGTCGGTCTGGCCGCGGAAGGGCTCGGTGAGGCCGCCGGTCTGGCTTTCATTGGGGGCCGGGGGCGGCGCAATCTTGGCGCCTCTCCTCCACCAGGGCCAAGCCCCGCGCCAGCTTGCCGCCGGAGTTGGCGGCGGCGAATAGCAAGGCACCGCGTTAAAGAGCGCATGCCGCGCCGTCCGCACCGTGCCGCTGAAGTAGGACGCCTCTTGCGGTGCCAGCTCGCGCTGCATGACATCTGTCTGGCTAAGAAAGAAAGCCGCTGAGGCGATCAGCACGACCCACGAAGCGATAAGCGGCCGGGCCAGCGAGCGTCCGAAGTCCGAAAACCATTGATAAAAATATCCGAACCAAAAGCGGAAGAAGCCGGCCCACGCCCTGCCGCGCCAGAAGGCAAGCGGCAGCGGCCAATCCTCGGCAAAGCGCTGCGAGCGCAATTCGCGCGCGTGAAATTCCAGCTCGCGCTCGGTGTCGTGCCCCTGGATCGCCAGCCGCTTCAGCGCCCGCCAGCGCGCCGGGATGTTCCTGAGATCGCTGTCTTTCGCGAGGGCCTCGAACACGCGGCGGTAGCGCGCGCTCTTCTCCAGCCTGCGCCTGTGCCAGCGGCCCCGCCGGCTGAGCTTCTCGCGGTCTTCATCCTCGATGTCCTTAAGCTCGGGAAGCTTGCCGCCCACTTCCAGATTGTCGAGGCGCGGCGCCTCCTCGAAATGCGCCTGGATGAAATCGGGCACAACGTCGAAGACCGCATGGGCCATGTTGAAGCCCCGGTCTCCCTTGATCGCCTGGAAGCTGGCATCGGCGCCAAACCGCGAATGCTTCGAAGGTTGCGTGCTGGCGGAAATTGCAAAGCGCGAAGCTTGCGGCAGAGCCAAATCGCACTTTTCGAAAAAGGCATCCCGTTCGAAGGTGGCGCTATCGAACGAGGCGTCGCCCGTGAAGGTGGCGCTATCGAACCAGGCGTCGCCCGAGAAGGTGGCGCTATCGAACGAGGCGTCGCCCGAGAAGGTGGCACTATCGAACGAGGCGCCGCCCGAGAAGGTGGCGCTAGCGAACCAGGCGTTGCCCGAGAAGGTGGCGCTATCGAACCAGGCGTCGCCCGAGAAGGTGGCGCTATCGAACGAGGCGTTGCCCGAGAAGGTGGCGCTATCGAACCAGGCGTCGCCCGAGAAGGTGGCGCTATCGAACGAGGCGTCGCCCGAGAAGGTGGCGCTACCGAACGAGGCGTTGCCCGAGAAGGTGGCGCTAGCGAACGAGGCGTCGCCCGAGAAGGTGGCGCTATCGAACCAGGCGTCGCCCGAGAAGGTGGCGCTAGCGAACCCGGAAGGTGGCGCTCCCGCGGTGCTGGAAAAACGAAGCCGGAGAAATCCGCGCGGTCTCCCTCAAGCTGAATTGATTTGACAGGCGGTTCGCTGTCTCCGTTCTCTCTTTTCTTCTCCCGCTGTCTCTTTGGTCCCCTCCACCCCCCGTACAAGAAAGAGACAGCGGGAGAAGATGGCTTCGGCCTTCTTCATCCAGGCGCGGGTTTCGGCGTTCTTGGGTTCGAGATCGCCCCATCCAGATCTTTTTCCGCAGCCCAGCGGCCGTCCGCTTCCATCGCCTTGCGTTCGGCGAGCAGGGGCTCCGCCCAGGCGTTCCAATGCGCCTTCGCGGCCTCGTGCGCGGCGGTATTCGCGCCGTCGTTCGTCTTTGCCCTCGGCCAGCGCCGCCGCCCGCGCCTCCGCGCGTTTCGCCTCGCACTCCAAGAACAGCGCAACCGTCTCGTCCCGCGTCATGCGCAGCACTCCCTCCGGTGCCATCACCCGCCGCGCCGCCCCTCGTCATCCCGGAAACGCCAAAGGCGTTATCCGGGACCGTTACGAGCGCCGGCGCTCTTTGCGATCCCGTGTCCGCGCGGCGTCATTTCAAGCCGTGGCGCACACGGGATGACATCGATAGCGAAGCTTTAGCCTAAAATTGCTTGCTTCCGCAATCGGGGGAAGGCCGTACCGGTCCCTTTTCCGTAGGGCGCTACCATGCTTAATGCCGCCAGGGTAAACGCCGCCGGCGTTAACGCTTTTCGCCGCGATTCGCGCGGAAATGACCGCGATTCGGGCCGGATTCCGCGTTTCAAAAATCCCGTTAAATATAAAGCCAAGTCGCCGGTTAACCATGAAACGGTGCATTCCTGCGCGCTCCGGCGCCCGGCCACGCCAGAAATATCGCATTGTTATCAGCAGCTTAAGTGCCCGTTAAGCCTTCCGCAAGGAGCATCGGCGACAATAGCCACCATCGAACAAGCGGGCAGGGCGGCATGCACTTTGAGCCAAATCGTAAACAGCCGCGTTCTGGTCAACGCCAACCCAAACCCGCAGACGCGGGCCGGTTGGGCGGCATTCCCGCAAGGCCGGTACAAGCGGCGAACGTCTTGTGTCAATTGGTAAGCGTGTGGCCGGTACAACCCTTCGTGGCTGTACAAGCCCGCGCGCGGCGTGGTAATTCTTGGCAAAAGCAAACAGTGAGCGAGGGAAATATGCGCACACTTGCTACGATCGGCGCGGGCGCCATTGCGGCCCTGATTTCAGTGACCGGGGCCTTTGCGTGGACCCAGGAGCAGCCGGCGAAGTCCGGCGGCGGGGGCGGGAACGCGGTCGATCTGTCCGATAACGATGCGTTCCAGGCGCTGCAGGACAAGGTGAACGGCAAGACGCAGTCGTCGTCAACCGGCTTTCAGGTCTATACCGGCACGGGATCGGCCACCGGATTTACCGGCGCAAGTCCTTACGGCGTTGCGCCCATGGGCGGCCGGGCATCTGCTTTCAGCTATTCGCCGAATCCGGGCTTCCGGGGGCCGGCGGAGTAGAGGCCGGGGCTGGGTGCCCGTCGTCCTGGCCGTTTAGGGCCTGAATGCAGAGCACCTCGTTGCCGCAGCCGATATACTCGATTGCCGTGAACGACATGAGCCGAGCCGTGGCGATGCCGCGGCCGTTGGGGTGTGTTGTGCGCTCCGGGCTTATCTCAAGATAGGACTGCCAGTCGAAGCCCTGGCCCTCGTCCTTTATGCGGACGCAAAGCTGGTCCGGGCGGGTTTCGAAAGACAGCATGCCCCATTTCTCCTGGTTTTCCGGGAGTGCCAGGCGCCGCTCGATTTCCTCCAATAGCCGGCCTTCCAGGACCAGCTTGGTTTTCTCGGCGTAGGAAATACCCAGATTGCCGTGCTCGACGGCGTTCATCAGCATCTCGTTTAGCCCGTACACTGCCGCCTGCGGCTCTGGAAAGCAATTGGCGATCAGGAAAGCCAGGTTCCTCGCGTCCTCCAGCGTGCGGAAGCGGAAGCGCGCCTTCTCCATCAGGCCCAGGATGCGCCTTTGCTGGCCGACTTCCTCGCGAAGCTTTTTCCTGCTGGCGGCATCCTTGAGCGCCGCGCTGACGACGCCCAGAAGCATTTGTTCTTCGAAGGGTTTCGTCAAATAGTAATAAACGCCGGCACTTATTCCCTGCCGGATTTGATCGCGCGCCGTCGCGGCCGATTGCATGATAACCGGAATATCGCGGAAGCGCGGGTCGGCTTTTACTGCCTTCAGCACCTCCATGCCGTTGAGCCGCGGCATCATGCGGTCGAGAAGGATTGCCTCGATGCCGTCCGTCTCGCCTAGCAGCTTGAGCGCGGTGTCGCCATCGTCGGCCCCGACGGCCTCATAGCCGGCCTCGGTGAGATATTCGTCGAGAATGTCTCTATTGAGGGCATCGTCGTCGACCATGAGGATCTTCGTTCGCATCGCTTAGCTCCGGTGCCTTTCCTGGACGCTTAGCTGCAACCATAGCCGGCATCTTCCAACTCTTTACAACCTCAAGACGGAGAATTCGCGGAAAGCGGGGGCTTTTCCCGCGCTTTTTGCCCGTCCTGCGCGTCGAGGCCTTGCACGCCGAGATCGGTTGGCAGAACGGCGTGGAAGACCGCGCCGCCCGATGGCCCGTTGGCGGCCCATATCTTTCCCTGGTGCAGATGAACGATTTCGCGGCAAATCGCCAGGCCGAGCCCCGAGCCGCCCGCGCCATTGTCGGTCCTGGAGCTTTGCGTGAACTTGTCGAAGATCGTGTCCAACTCGCTTTCCGGAATGCCAGGCCCCTCGTCGGCGACCGTGCAGTGCAGGGCGGGCCGCTGCCCTGACAGCGTCCCGTCTTCGATCACAACCTTCACCGCTGTTTGCGGAGGCGAGAACTTAACCGCGTTCGAAAACAGGTTCACGAATACCTGGGTCATCTGCGGCTGATCGAAAACCGCGGCTGTATTCGCGGCGCGGACCTCGAAATCCAGGCGGAGCTGTTTTTGTTCGAAGAGCGAGTCGATCTCGGCCTGGGATTGGCGGACGGTCTGGGCCAGGTCGCCGCTCGAAAGGTGCAGATCGAATTTCCCCGATTCGAGCTTTGCAAGGTCGAGCAGGGCGTTCAGCATGCCAAGCAGCCTCATGCCGGCGACGCTGATATTGCTAAGATATTTCTTGAGCTTGGCCGCGTCGTTGCTCTCCAGTTTCTTGAGCCCCATGCTTGCATAGTTCAGGATCGCGTGCATGGGCGTTCTGAATTCGTGGCTCATGTTCATGAGGAGCGAGGTCTTCGCCTGGCTGGCGTACACCGCCTGTTCCTTGGCCCTGGCAAGCTCGCGGTTGAGCCGCTGCAGGCGCGCGCGTTCGGCGGTAAGCTCGGCGCTCGTTTTCAAGAGTTGCTCGTGCCGGTCGCGGAGGTCCTCGCTGGCGCGCATGACCTTGCGGCTCTCGTCGACGAGCGCGATCTCCCGGAGCACCCTGCGGCCGATCTCGCGGTAAAGGATCAGCGTTATGGTGAGCGTCAGGGCGAGCACGGCGGCGCCCATGGCGGCAAGCAAGGCCGCGCTGCGGTTGGTGGCGCCGTAGACCTCCGCTTCGTGCAGCCCCACGATGACCGTCAAAGGATAGCCGGCCACTTTGCGCCAGCTTACGAAGGCTGGTAAGCCGTTGAGAGGGCTAGGCCCCGCATAGGCGCCGGAATCGGCCAGAGCGGCGCCAATCAAAGCGGGGGCGCCGGATATGGAGGTGCCGATATACTCTTCGTCCGACTTCTGAAAGCGGGCATAGGAGGCGCGGATCACGCCATCCATGCCGGCCAGGATCATGAAGCCGGTCTTACCCAGGCGCACAGCGTTATGCAGCGTGGTCAGAAATTCCGGGGAGATCGAAAAGACGATAACGCCGGCGAACTTTCCATCCGGGCTTTCGACCCTGTCGCTCACCTGAATGGTCACGCGCTTCGAGACACGGCCCAGGACCGGCTTGCCGACAAAGAGCCCTATATCCCCAGCCATGTGCACGCGAATATGCTCGCGGTCGGAAAGGTCGACCGGTGCCGGATGGCGGTCGAGCGATGTGCTTATGAGCTTGCCGTCCGGGCCTGCGTATGCAATCTGGATTGTCGATGCCGCGAACTCGGGTGCATGCGAGACCCACTCGACAAGGTCGAAGCCCGCGCCCTCGGCCGCAAGCCTCGGCGTCAACAGCGACATTGAGCCGTGAATACTGTCGATGACGCGCCGGACTTGCTCCTCAAAGGCGCCGGACAGGTTGTACGTGTCGTCCCAGGCCCGTCGAGCGGCCGCCTCGCGCTGCTGCAGAACGACAACTACCAGAAGCACGACCGTGCCCAGCATGATGGCCGAGGCAAAAAGCGCCACCGCCCGCTTGAGTTCGAGGCTGGAGTTCCTGATCTGCTGCCGGGTGCCTGGCTTAAGCGCGCGCCATGGGGCATGCGGTCTAGGGGCTTGCGGTCTCGATTTTTTCAAGCCTTCCCTCCTGGACAGCGAAGGCAAAGCTGAACCTGAGACGGCATTTAACCCGGCCGATATTTCATTAGCGTGAAAAAGCGCCATAGCTTTGGCACAAAGGCGGGTATAAGCGGTTCTCGTTGCGACGTTAGCCGGCCTTTCAATCTTCGCGGCGCCACGCTACCGTTTTTCGACACTCTCCCGATAAAGAAAAGACAAATTCGCCTTTGTACAATCTTCCAGACGACATACGGGGACACGGCCGGCGGTCATGTTTACAAAAATCAGAAGCGGTTATGGCGTGGCGGCGCTCGCCTTCGCGGTTGGCTGGGCGCTCTTCGCACTTCCGTGGCTCTCGGGCGATGTAACCATCCCTTGGGATGCCAAAGCGCATTTCCTGCCGCAGCTCCAGTTCCTGGCGAACGCGCTGCATACCGGGCAGTCTCCCGCATGGAACCACAATGTGTTCGGAGGCTCGCCGCAGATCGCCGATCCGCAATCGCTGATCTTTTCGCCGGCGATCCTGCTGGCTTGGCTTGAGCCCAACCCAAGCTTCCGGCAGCTCGATTTCTATTGCTTTCTTCTTTTGGCCGCCGCCGGTTTTGCCGTTCTCATGTTTTTCAGGGACCGCGGCTGGCACCCTGGG
This sequence comes from uncultured Alphaproteobacteria bacterium, assembly GCA_963760455.1. GTDB lineage: Bacteria > Pseudomonadota > Alphaproteobacteria > Rhizobiales > Rhodomicrobiaceae > Rhodomicrobium. The sequence continues at coordinate 53,375 of CAVXDM010000067.1, read as the reverse complement.
GGCGCGGTCGTGGCAGCGCTTGCCACAGCACTTGGCGGCTCTTCGGTCTGGCGGATTCAGCACATCAAGCAGATCGAGACCTTTGCCTTCTTCATGCTGACGCTGTGGCTCCTGGCGCGCGCGCTAGAGAAGCGGACGCTCCTGTCCGGGGTGCTGGCGGGGCTTGCCGCCGCCATGATGATCGTAGAGCCGGGGCAAGTATCGTTGATCGGCTGCTATGTGCTCGTTGGCTACACGCTCAACCATTGGCTTGGCCAGCCGCGCTTTTGGGCATCCGTGCGCCAGACATTTCCGGCCTTGCTGAGCGGCGGGGTTGTCGCGTCGATCCTGGCAGCGGGGCCGATCCTTTTCAGCCTTCTGTTCATTCTGAACTCGAACCGTCCCGATATCCCCTTCAAGGAGGCCGCGCGCGGTGCCCTCCATCCTGGTTCGCTGCTGACGGCCGTCATTCCCGACCTCTATTCCGTCCGCTCCGACGCTCCCTATTGGGGGCCGGCCAGCATCTGGTGGCCTGCCCAATGGCTGTCTCTCAATGAGAATATGGGGCAGGTCTATATCGGCGTGCTTCCGGTCCTGCTCCTGCTCGCGATTGGGGTTATGCGCAGGAAGCTATGGCTGCGCGAAATACGCTTTTTCAGCCTGGCAATCGCGGGATTGCTCCTCTACGGGCTTGGCCGCTACACGATCGTTTTCCACTGGCTTTACGACTACGTGCCGGGCGTGGACCTGTTCCGCAGGCCGGCGGATGCCACCTATGCGCTGGGGCCGATGGCGGCCATCGCCGGCGGCTACTGCCTGCATCTGCTCTTGACCGAAGAGGAAACGCCGTCCAAAGGGCAAGGGTACGCGGTCTGGGCAATCCTCGCGGCGGTATTCCTAACCGCGCTCGGTGTGGCGGCGGCGCACGATCATCTCTTCGCCGCCATTCACCCGATCCTCATCTCGGCGGCGATGTTTGCCGGTGGCTGGCTTGCCCTGCTGTTTTCGAGCCAGCTCACGCAGCGCTATGTGGGCCTTACGGTGGCTGGGCTAGCCGCCTTCATGACGGCGGACCTTGCGATAGGCAACGGCCCCAACCGCTCGACAGCGATGCTGCCTTCGCATTACGAAGAACTGCGGCACGACACGAAGAACGATACGGTTGCTTTCCTCAAGGAGCATCTGGGCCACCCCGCGAACTCCGTCTGGAGGGACCGCGTCGAGCTGGTGGGCCTTGGCTTCGAATGGCCCAATATCGGCCTCATCCATAATTTCGATCATGTGCTCGGCTATAATCCCGTGCGGCTTGGCGAAATCGTGCAGGCCATGGGCGCCAGCGAAACCGTGGCGGAGACCAAGCAGCGGGTGTTCACGCCGCTATTTCCGTCCTACCGCTCCACCATGGCCGACTTGCTTGGGCTTCGCTATGTCGTCATCGACCGGCCGGTCGAGATGTTCGACAAGCGGCTCAGGCTAGGGGATTTGAAGCTCCTGGCGCACACCTCCGACGGCTACATTTACGAGAATCCGCGAGCACTCCCCCGTGTCATGTTTGCGGAGGGCTGGAAGCCCGCCAACTTCGACAAGATGGTCGCGGACGGCCGCTGGCCCGACTTCGATCCCTCGCAAACCGTGCTCCTGAACGGCACGCCGCCGGAAACGCCGGGCATACACGGCCTGCACGTGTCTCTTACGAATGCCGCGATAGCGCTCAAGGAATACCGGAACACGGAAGTCGAGATCGAGATCGACAGCCAGAAAGCCGGGTTCGTGGTCCTGAACGACGTCTGGCATCCCTGGTGGTTCGGCAGCGTCGACGGCAAGCCCGCCGAGATCCTGCGCGCCAACGTGCTGTTCCGGGCCATTCAAGTGCCCGCGGGCAAGCATATTGTGCGGTTCGAGTTCAGGCCGATCGAGGGTGCCATCAAGGAAATTGCCGCGCGCATCAACGGCAAGCCACCGCTCCAGCCGGGGCCGGAACTGCCTGGCGGGCCGGTCAAGCCCGAGGCCAAGGCACTGGAGCGAGTGCGTGTTGCTGGCAGAAGCGTTGGAATGCTTCGCTAGCGAGCCAATCGAACTCGCGTAGCCGGGCGGGGCGGATCGTGTCGCCGCCGTCCGCGTCCGCGCCTCTCACGGCTACATGGCACATGATGAGCGGGAGCGGCCCCGTCAAACCGGCCGCCCAGCCTTCCCAAAGCGCCGGCAGGTCCGCGGCCGGGGCAAAATTGTAGACGCCGGCAAAATCCGAGTTCGCTGCATGCCTGCCCTCCGCCGCAAGCCGCGATAGCCCGCTTGCTCCCGTGGCCGCAACAATTGCAGCCTTCGATCCGCGCCAGCGTTTGGGAGCACAGATGCGCAGGCCGATGCGCGCCCTGGCACTCCCGTAACGGTCCTCAAGCGCCTCCCGCAGCACCTCGCGGATTATGGGCAGATGATGAACGTGCTGATGGCCGTCCACGAAATCGGGCGGTGCCGCGCGCGCGGTTTCGAACAGGGAAAGCTGCCGGTCCACCTCGCGCCGGAGCGCGGCCCGCCCGAGCAGGCCGGCGTGGGCGCGCAGGATCAAGGACGAGAGGCTTTGCGCTGGAAATTCGCCCTCCACGAAGGGGCTGGTCAGGTCCAGATGCAGGCCGATGGAGAGGGGAGGGCCGTCGCGTCCCGCACGGGCCGCCTCCGGCCAGCGTGGCGCCAGTACCATGGCACTCGTTGCCGTCACCGTGCCAAGCCCGGCAAGACGCAAGATCGCGGCGTCCACGCCTGCGTCCATGGCGTAATCGTCGGCGTTGATGATGACGTCGTGCATGGGTTCGCCTAGCCGTTATCGGGAGGCGGCTTTGGTCCGCCATGGCGATCAGCAATTTGCGCTGGGCTTGCGGCCCCTGGATTGCTTCGCTTCGCTCGCAATGACGGCGACTCCGCTCCCGTTGAATTTGCACTAAGCAGAGTTCGCAAATGTGGCCTTCCAGGTTTTGCGATAAAGCTCTGCGGAAACAAAGACTATTAGCCCTGCGGCTGAGCGAAGGCCCAGAGCTTGGACAACAGGAAGGTTGAACCCGCCACGCCAAGCAGCACGGCGGCTAGGACGGGAAGATAATACTTCGGCCCGAAGATGTGCAGCGCCCAGGCGTAAGCCGCCTGATTGACGGCGAAACCGGAGACCGCCACCACCAAAAAGCGGATGCGCGCTGTCGCATGCTGCTCGCGGGCGATGGGGAAGGTCCAGCGCGAATGACCGGAAAAGCTCACCAGGAACGCGACACCGAAGCCGATCACGTTGGCGGCAAGGGGATGCAGCGCTAGCGCTTCGACCATCGCCGCAACCACGGAAAGGTGGGTGAAAGCGGCGGCGGTTCCAACCGCGATGAAAATGGCGATCTGGTGCATCAGGCCGCCGCCGGCTTATCGGGAGGGGCTGCTTCGGGCACGCGGGACGCCGCATCGTAGATCGCGGGCGCCGGTTTGATGCTTGCCTTGTTCCGCGTGTCCTCAGCGACGATGTAGACGGGCCGCTGCTTGGCCTCCTCGAAGGTCCGGCCGAGATATTCGCCGATCACGCCCAATGCCAGGAGTTGCACGCCGGACAGGAACATCATGCCGACCGAGAGCGTGGCCCAGCCAGGCAGGTGGTCGCCCTCCACGAGGTGCTCGAACAGCAGATAGAAGCCATAAATAAGGGAAGTGAGCGAAATGACCATGCCCGAGACCGAAACAAGCCGCAGCGGCATGACGGTGAACGAGGTGAGGCCCGTGAAGGCCAGCCGGAAAAGCTGCCCCCAGGTGAATTTCGTCTGGCCGGCGATGCGCGCCTCGGCCGTGAAGGGCACGTAGGCGGTGCGGAAGCCGACCCAGGCAAAAAGCCCCTTCATTTGGCGGTTACGCTCGGGAAGCGCGTTGATCGCGTCCACCACCTTGCGGTCGAGAAGCCGGAAATCGCCGGCGTCGGGCTCGATGACCACATGGCTGCCGGCTTCCATGAGGTGATAATAGGCGCGCTTGAAAAGACGCTTAGCCCATGACTCGGTGCGGGTTTCCTGTACGGCGGCCACGGCCTCGAATCCTTGCCGCCAGTGCTCGATCAGCACGGGGATGAGCGAGGGCGGATGCTGGCCGTCCGAGTCCATCAGGATGACCGCATCGCCGCCCGCGGCCTTGAGCCCCGCCGAAAGTGCCGCCTCCTTGCCGAAGTTGCGCGAGAGCCTGATGTAGCGCAGGCAGGCATGGCGCGCGCAAAGGCCCAGCATGACCTCTCTCGTGTTGTCGGCGCTGCCATCGTCCACCACGAGGATCTCGTAGTTGAAGCCGGTTGCGCTCAGCACCGGCAAAAGCGAGGCGATCACGACAGGCAGCCCCTCGCTCTCATCGTAAGCGGGCAGGACGGCCGAGATCAGCGTGGGGCGGTGGGTTTCCATGGATGCACTACAGTTGCCGCTAATTGTCGAGGCGCACGGCCGTCAGGTCGATTGTTAGCTTGATATCCTTATCGACGGCAAGCCCCGCGACCGTCTCCTGTCCGACGCCGAAATCGAGACGGTTAATTTTCGTTTCGCCGCTCACCCGCGCCGTTCCCGATTTGATATCGACTAGAAATGGCAAGGAAACGGGCTTTGTCACCCCCTTGAGCGTCAGCCTGCCGTTCAGGACGTATTTGCCTGCCCCCTGGGCTTGCGCGCCCCTGGCGACGTACTGGGCCGTGGGGAACTGCGCCGGGTCGAAGAATTCAGCCGACCTCAGCGCTTCGTCGGCATCCGCCGTTCCGGTCGCCGCGCTATTCATATTGAGAAGCACCCGGACGGCGGTCTGTTCCGGCGCGTCGGGGTCGAACTCGATTTCGGCGCGGTACTGGCCGAAGGTCCCCCTGGTGGTGTAGCCGCCGCCGTTCGCCTCGAAGGCGATCTCGCTCGCCTCGGGCTTCACGCTCCATTCGCTGGCCGCCGCCTTGCCGGTGCCGCCGATGGCAAGCGCGCCCGCGCCAAACGCCAGCAGCGCGATGGCCAGCCCGGACGGCTTCTTGCCGAAGTTCGGCATCATGGAGGAGATAGATTCCGTCTTTCAGAACGATCGCGTGATACAGTGCGCCCGCGATGTGGAGCACGATCAGAGCCAGCAGGGTCCAGCCAAGGAAGCCGTGAACGCCCTCAAAAAGGTGGTGGTAGGCCTTCATATCGGCGGGCGGCAGGCTGCTCAGCCAGGGCAGCTTGGGAAAGCTCGCCATCTGGAAGAACACGGATGGCTTGTCCGAAGCGGAAATCAGTGCCCAGCCCGCCAGCGTTATGACGAAGATCGCCAAATATAAGAGGTGATGCAGGCCGTGAGCTGCCTTTTTTTGGACTGCCGGCATAGAGGCGGGCAGTTCGGGCACGGGATTGAAGACGCGCCAGATCAGGCGCAAAACCATCAGCGCGAGCACGGTGAAGCCAAGCGATTTATGAAAGTTGAAGGCCTGGAACTTCTGCAAGCCGGTGAGATCGTCCATCACCCAGCCCAGGGGAAACAGGACAAAGATCAACAGCGCAATCAGCCAGTGCAGCGCCTTGGCCGTGGGCGTATAATTGCATAATTCACGGGATGCTCCTTATACCATTTGCCGGTATTCGGCATTGAGTCCCACGGCTCCGCAGGCGCCAGGGCAGCCCCCTTCTGCAGAAGCTCGATCGAGATGTTGTCCGGCGAGCGGACGAAAGCCATGCGCCCGTCGCGCGGCGGCCGGTTGATGGTGACGCCAGCGTCCATAAGGCGCTGACAGGTTTCGTATATGTCGCCTACTTCATACGCGATGTGGCCGAAATTGCGGCCTTCGCCATATGCTTCGGGATCCCAGTTATAGGTGAGTTCGACTTGGGCGCTGCTGTCGCCAGGCGCGGCAAGGAACACGAGCGTAAAGCGCCCTTGAGGGCTGTCCATGCGGCGAAGCTCTTCCAAGCCAAGCTTGTTCACATAGAAGTCGAGGGAGCGGTCCAGATCGCTCACGCGGACCATGGTGTGAAGGTATTTCATAGGCTGCCTCCAGGTTGGCGCGAGATTAGACATGGATGCAACGCGCCGGTGCAACCGGCATGCCGACAACGGATCTCGTGCCATACTCGAGACGCCCGGCCCGCCTTCGAGGCTCCGGTTCAGCGTTTCAACCTGCCGTCTTTCAACAAGTGTGGAAACTGGCGCCGCCGCGGCGGGTGATTCGCGCGGGATTCGCCGGGAGCGCCTTGATTCGCGGAAAAAATCGTCCGTCAAGGGTGGAAAAGGCTCCGCCGGCCCCTGTTCAAAACCTGGCCCGGCCAAGCCGCCCGGAAGCCCCCCGCGTAAACCATGCCACAATGTTGTCAAAGTTGAGCCCGGTATATCAAGCACTTGGAGCGGACAAGCGACACCGCTTCATACAATACGGTGCGGGTGGCGGCCTGTACCCGCCGGCGGTCTCGTTGGGGAAAGTGTTAATTTTCTCTGGCCAGCAAGCCGGGTGGTGTTATGTTTTTGTTGTGAGTTGGTGTGCGTGAGGGTCTTGGGCGAGGCTCTGGCGGGCACCACGCATTCTAGTGAAGCGGGGGACTAAAACAATGGGGGACAATCTACCTCCCACAATTATCGACGTTTAACGACATAGCAGAGCAACCTGGCATCGACGTCTTCGTCATAGCAGGCCACATCAAATGGTTCGATGTATCCAAAGGGTTTGGCTTCATCGTTCCAGATGGCGGTCTTCCAGACATTCTGATCCATGTGACCGTCTTGCGGCGGGATGGGTATCAGACTGCCTATGAAGGAGCGCGCATTGTATGCGAGGTGCTCAGGCGCGACCGGGGGCTACAGGCCTTCCGGGTTATCGAGATGGATGAAAGCACAGCGATTCATCCTTCTCAACTACCCCAGCGCACCCATGTCCAAGTCGTGCCTGAGAGCGACTGGCAGCGGGCGATGGTGAAATGGTTCAATCGCCTTAAGGGCTTTGGCTTTCTCACCCGCGGTGCTGGTACGGACGACATTTTCGTCCACATGGAGACGCTGCGGCGCTTCGGTTTTGCCGAATTGCGCCCTGGACAAATCGTTCAGGTGCGCTATGGCCATGGCGACAAAGGCCTGATGGCCGCGGAGCTGCGTCCAGATGGGGCAACGGGGTTTCCGTCGCACCACTGAAGTCAAGGGGTTAGGCGAATGCGCCAAAGCCGTTTAAACGTTACAAGGGCCGCGCTAGCGGCCCTTGCTATTCTGAGCCTTCTGACCATGGCGTCTGCCTTCGGAGATACGGTTTTCAAGCATGCGGGCCTGAAAATCGAGACCAAGAGCGGCCCTGTGGCCCTGGATGTCGAAGTGGCCGACACGGAGCAGAAGCGCGAGCACGGCCTGATGTTCCGCCGGAGTCTGCCGGAGAACGGCGGCATGATCTTCCTGTTCGACGACGAGCGGACGATCTCCATGTGGATGAAGAACACCTACATCCCGCTGGATATGGTCTTCATCGGCGACGATTGGCGCATCAAGCACATCGCGCGCGATACCGAGCCGCTGTCGACCGATATCGTCTCTTCCGTCCATCCCGTCTCGCGCGTGCTCGAAATTGGCGGCGGCCAGGCGGCGAAGCTTGGGTTGGCGCCGGGAGACGCGGTTTCGCTGAAGGAATAGGCCATCGGGGCGGTGTTCCCGATGGGAACGATATGAAATCCGGCGGTATCCTTCCGCCACGTCATCGCGAGGCGCTTTAGCGCCGTGGCGATCCAAGCGGCGTGCACTACGCTCACAGCTTTTTGCCCCTGGATCGCTTCGGAGTCCACTCTTAGGAAGAAACCGGTGTCGCAAGACCCCCTCACCCTGTCCCTCCAAGCGGAGAGGGAACGCCCGAATTGTCTGCTCCCTCAATGCGAGGGCCGCAGCCTGCCCCCTCTCCCAGCCGCATCCGCTCGCGGATGCGGCCACCAAGCGTGGCAAGCTCGCCAAGGCGAGCTTGCGGGGAGAGGGCTGGCGTGAGGCGGTCTTCGCAGTTTCATCCAGTGGGGCCGGCCGCTCCGGCCGGTGCGAAACTCGCAATGACGGCCAAGGTCAAGCAATCAGCCAGATTGGCATGTCGCGCGGCCGGGCAGGGCGGCCCTCCATCGGGCTGCGCGGCACGTGCGATTTACATCGGGCCTCCATCTGCTAAAGTGCGGCTGAAACGGAAGGCCAAGACCCCGATGCAGACCGCCATGCCCAAGTATTTCTCAGCCCGTGTGCCCCGCTACACCAGCTACCCGACCGCTCCGCATTTTTCTACGAATGTCGATGCGGCGCGCTACAAGGCGTGGCTTGGGGCGCTCGATCCGGCGGCGGAGCTTTCGCTTTACCTTCACGTGCCCTTCTGCCACCAGATGTGCTGGTATTGCGGCTGCAACATGCGCGTCGTGGCCCGCTACGACCCCGTCGCCGACTATACGCAAACGCTGATCCGCGAAATCGGGCTGGCGGCGGCGGCGCTGCCCGGCCGCATGCGGGTGCGCCACATTCATTGGGGCGGCGGCACGCCAACCGCGCTGGCCGCCGGCGACATGTTGCGCGTCTACGAGGCGGTGCGCGAGCATTTCGATATCGTGGATGGCGCCGAGAACGCGGTGGAACTCGATCCGCGCACCTTCACGCCCGAATCCGCCGAAGCGCTTGGCCGCATGGGCTGCACGCGGGCGAGCCTCGGCGTGCAGGAGCTGGACGAAAAAGTCCAGGCCGCGATCAACCGCATTCAGCCGCTGAGCAAGGTCGAGGAGGCGCTGAGCCTCCTCCATGCGAACGGCGTCAAGGCGATCAACTTCGACCTGATGTACGGCCTGCCGCATCAAACGGCCGCATCGCTTGCCGACACCGTCAAGCGCTCGGCGGCGCTGAAGCCGGACCGCATCGCGCTGTTCGGCTACGCGCATGTGCCGTGGATGGCCAAGAACCAGCGCATGATCCCCGAGGACGCGCTGCCCACGCCGGCGATGCGCTTCGAGCAGTCGAATGCGGCCGCCAGCGCGCTGGTGGAGCAAGGCTACGAGCGCATCGGCCTCGACCACTTCGCGTTGCCCGGCGACGGCCTCGCCATCGCCGCCCGCGAAGGCCGCCTGCGCCGGAATTTCCAAGGCTACACCGACGACAACGTGCCAACCCTGATCGCGTTCGGCGCCAGCTCCATTTCCGCGCTGCCTGAAGGGTACGCCCAGAACATCGTCGAGACCGGCGCCTATACCCGCGCGGTCATGGCGGGGACGTTGCCCATCGCGAAGGGCATCGCCTTTAGCGGCGAGGACCGGCTGCGGGCCGCGATCATCGAGCGGCTGATGTGCGATATGGCGGTGGACCTCTATGCCGTGTCCGCCCAGTTCGCTCCGTTGCAGCCAAGTTTCGCGGAAGAGCGGGCGAAGCTCAAAGACTTGGCGGCGGAAGGCCTTATCGAGTTCAAAGGCAGCCGCATCCGTCGTGAAGGAAGAGGCGCGCCCGGCCCTGCGCATCGTGTGCGCCGTGTTCGACAGCTACCTCGCGGAGAGCGCGACCCCACGGCACGCCGCCGCCGTTTGACGCGGCCCACAATCGCTACGACGGCTGCGATATCGTCCCCTCTCTCATGCGCACCCGCGTGCGGATGCGGACACCTAATACCAGCAGCCATAAGTCTTGACCGCTTCCGTCATTGCGAGGGGCGACGCCCCGAAGCAATCCAGCTGCCGGAATTGCAACGCTAGTTCTGGATCGCCACGGCTGCCGGATGCCGCCGCCTCGCGACGGACGAGGCAGCGGAACGAGACAGCGGAACGGTCAAAACTTGTGGCCGTTGCTATAAGACGGCAGCTGGCTAGGGCGAGCTTGGAGCAGGGGCGTGAGTTCGACGCGCCATCCATAAGCCCGCCCGCCGGCCCGATCCGGATAAATGCAACCCGGCCGTGCGGGGGAATTGACATACTTCGCGTTTTGACAGCGCCGCCAACGCGCTCTAAGCAACGTGCGAACTCACTCACTCAAGAGGCTCGAAACGCATGGCTGGATTTCACGCGGTGGTTCTGGCAGCGGGGCAGGGAACCCGCATGAAATCGGCAATCCCGAAGGTCTTGCATCCGCTGGCCGGCGCGCCGCTCGTCTCGCATGTGCTGCGGACGGCCGCGGCGGCGGGGGCGGTGCGCTGTTCGGCCGTGATCCCGCCGGACGCCCCAGGCTTCGAAAAGCTCAACGCTCCCATCGAGACGCGCTATTTCGTGCAAGCGGAGCGCCTGGGCACCGCTCACGCCGTCCTGGCCGCGCGCCACGCGCTGGAAGCGGAGCTTGGCCCGGTCCTCGTCCTCTATGGCGATACCCCGCTCGTCTCGCCCGAAAGCCTGACCGCGCTCACCCGAGCCCTCGAAGGCGGCGCGCAGATGGTCGTGGCCGGCTTCCACGCCAAGAACCCCAAGGGCTACGGCCGCCTCGTCACCACTGAAGCCGGCGAACTTCTCGCCATCCGCGAGGAGAAGGACGCGACCCCCGAAGAGCGCGCCCTCACCCTATGTAACTCCGGCATCATGGCCTTCGACGGCCGCATCCTCCTGGACCTGCTCTCGCGCATCGATAACAAGAACAAGGCCGGCGAATATTACCTGACAGACGCGGTTGAAATCGCGCGCGCGGCCGGCCATCGCGTGGCCTTCGAGCCGATCGCCGAGGACGAAGTGCACGGCGTCAACACGCGCGCGCAATTGGCCCAGGCCGAAGCCATCCTGCAAAGCCGCCTGCGCGCCCGCGCCATGGAAGGCGGCGCCACGCTGATCGCGCCCGATACCGTGACCTTCGCCTACGACACCGTTATCGGCCAGGATGTGCTGATCGAGCCGAACGTGTTCTTCGGGCCGGGCGTGACCGTCGGCGACGGCGTTACGATCAAAGCCTTCTGCCATTTCGAGGGCGCAACCATCGAAGCCGGCGCCATCGTAGGCCCCTTCGCGCGGCTGCGTCCCGGCGCGCGGCTCGGCCGCAACGTGCACATCGGCAACTTCGTGGAGATCAAGGCCGCCGAGGTGAAGGCCGGCGCGAAGGTCAATCACCTGAGCTATATCGGCGACGCCGAGATCGGCGAGAAGGCCAATATCGGCGCCGGCACCATCACCTGCAATTACGATGGCTACAAGAAGCATAAGACCGTGATCGGCGCGGGCGCCTTCATCGGCTCCAACAGCTCGCTGATCGCCCCCGTTCGCATCGGCGATGGCGCCTATCTCGGCTCCGGCAGCGTGATCGGCAAGGACGTGCCCGATAACGCGCTGGCCGTGACCCGCCCGCCGCTGGTGACGCGGGAGGATTGGGCCACCCGCATGCGCGCTCGCCACGAGGCCGCCCGCGCCAGGGACGACAGCGGCAAGCCGTAGAGTGAAGGCCAGGGGCTGCCCCCTGGACCGGCAGAAGTCTGGAAGGCCAGGGAGCTTGGCCCCCTGGACCCCGATACTTGAAGGAAATGTTATTCTGAGGCAGCTTGCGGCGAGATGCCGGACTGCGGGCTGTCATCGCGAGGCGCTTCAGCGCCGTGTCGATCCAGCAAGTTCCGCTTCGCTCGCCGGAATTTTCATGGCGATTGACATGAACGCACTGTATGTACAAATATGTATTCATGAGAGGTTGGCGTGGAGTGGCCATGGAGCCTGGAAAAGGATGCCAAAAATCGCAAGAAACACGGCCTGCCGCTGAGCATTGCAGAAGTAGCGCTCGCCGATCCGCTGACCCTGTCACAACCCGATCCGCATCCCGATGGCGACCGATGGAATACCGTAGCCGCCGTGCACGGGCGGACCTTGTTCATCGTACACACCTGGCCAGACGATGACACGCCGGGCCGCATTATCAGCGTCCGCGAAGCGTCGAGGCACGAAAGAAAGGCCTATGAGAATGGTTAGAAAGCTCACCGCTGAAGAAGAGGCCGCGCTGGATGCGCTGAGCGGCAAACCCGATCTCACCGATCCGGACGCGCCCGAAGTCGCCAACTGGGATGGTGCCGTTCGCGGTGGCCTCTACCGCCCGGTCAAGCGCCCCGTGACGATGCGGCTCGACGCCGACGTGCTGGAATGGTTCCGGTCCCGGCACACCAGGGGATACCAGACGCGGATCAACGCCATCCTCAGGGAGTATATCGCCCGCCATCGGCACGGCCCCGCTTGATTGCGGAAGCGTCCAGCGGCACTGACAGGCAACCGGCCGCGGCGAGACAACCTAGCGAAACGCGGCCGGAAGCACCAGGAGCGACAAACGCGCTTTCGTCCGCGCAACGAATGTTAACAATCCGCGAACGCCGTAGGCCGCCCCCGCATGGTTAATGCCGGCGTGGTAAACGGCCCGCGCTTCATATTTTCTTTCCGCGCATTTTCGCGAATTTTTCCCCGTTTCGGGTCGATTTCTGCATTTCAAAAACCCCGTTAAATATACCGGCAGGTTTGAAATTAACCACAAACCCGCGCATCCAGCCGCGCCCGCCAGCTGCCGGAGCGGACGCAAATTGCCTCGTATTATCAACGCGCTACCCGCCGTTAAGCCGCTTAAAAAGGCGCATGCCCCTATCATGGCGGCCTGAAGAAAAACGCCGCGATGATGCCCAATTTCCCAAGTATGCCACCAAGTTACGGTAAACAAAGCGTTGCCCCGCCGCGTAAGCGCGAAGTAAGAAGTTCCACGAGCGGCGAAATGGTTGCCTTCCGCGGCGAAGTTTAAGCTGTCATTGAAATAGTTTGTATCACTCTTTGAGTTGGCGGGGCTTACGGCTTGGGTTATTCCGGAATCCAGCATCTGATGAACGGCCTTGAGGGGCCGGAAGGGAAGGCAGGCCGGCGATGTGCGGAATCATCGGCATTTTGGGTAAGGAACCTGCCGCCCCCCGTCTCGTGGAGTCGCTCCGGCGGCTTGAATACCGGGGCTACGATTCCGCGGGCGTCGCCACCATCGAGGGCGGGGTTCTGACCCGGTGCCGGGCCGAAGGCAAGCTCGCGGCCCTTGAGCGCCGGCTGGCCAGCGAACCGCTCCATGGAAGCTGCGGCATCGGCCACACGCGCTGGGCCACGCACGGCAAGCCCGTCGAGCGCAACGCCCATCCCCATGCCACGTCGCGCGTTGGCGTGGTGCACAACGGCATTATCGAGAACTTCCGCGAACTGCGCGAGGAGCTGGAACGTGACGGCGCGGTGTTCGAGAGCGACACCGACACCGAGACCGTGGTTCAGCTTATCGACCGCGAGCTTCGCGGCGGCGCCGAGCCAATCGCGGCGGTGAAGGCGGCGCTCGGACGGCTCGATGGCGCATTCGCGCTTGCGATCGTGTTCTCCGGCCGCGACGACCTGCTGATCGGCGCGCGCCGCGGCAGCCCGCTGGCGATGGGCTACGGCGACGGCGAGATGTTCCTGGGGTCGGACGCGATGGCGCTGGCGCCTTTCACCAGCCGCGTTACCTTCCTGGAGGAGGGCGATTGGGCGGTGCTCTCGCATTCGGGCGCGCAGGTCTACGACGAGACGGGAGCAGCGGTTTCCCGGCCCATCGTCCGGACCTCGGCCTCCGCGCTGCTGATCGACAAGGGCAATCATCGCCACTTCATGGCGAAGGAAATTCACGAGCAGCCGCAAGTCGTTAGCCGCACGTTATCGCATTATGTGCGCTTTACGGACGATACGATCCAGTTACCAGGCAATCTGCTGCCATTTGAAAAGCTTACTAAACTGACAATTACCGCATGCGGCACAGCGTTTTACGCCGCCCTGACCGCGAAATACTGGTTCGAGCGCTACGCAAAGCTTCCCGTCGAGGTGGATATCGCCTCCGAGTTCCGCTACCGGGAAGTGCCGCTGCCGAAGGACGGGCTTGCGCTGTTCGTCTCGCAATCGGGCGAGACCGCCGACACGCTGGCCAGCCTGCGCTATTGCAAAGCCCATGGCCAATCCATCGCCGCCGTGGTCAACGTTCCGGAATTGACCATCGCCCGCGAGGCCGATGCCGTGTACCCGACGCTGGCCGGCCCCGAGATCGGCGTGGCCTCCACGAAGGCGTTCACCTGCCAGCTCACGGTGCTGGCCTGCATGGCCATCGCGGCGGGCCGGGCGCGCGGCGTCCTGTCCGCGGACGAGGAGCACGAGCTGGTGCGGGCGCTGATCCAGGTTCCGCGGCTGATGAGCGATGTGCTGCGCCGCGAGGCCGAGTTCCGGACGCTGGGCCACGCGCTGTCCAAGGCGCCGCTGGTGCTCTATCTCGGGCGCGGCTCCCTGTTTCCGCTGGCGCTCGAAGGAGCGCTCAAGCTCAAGGAAGTCTCCTACCTGCATGCCGAGGGCTTCGCGGCTGGCGAGCTGAAGCATGGGCCGATTGCACTGATCGACGAGACCGTGCCGGTAATCGCCATGGCGCCCAAGAACATGCTCTACGACAAGATGGTTTCGAACATGCAGGAGGTCGCCGCGCGCGGCGCGCAGCTTATCGTGTTCTCCGACGCCGCCGAAGCCGCATCCAGCGTCAAGGCGCACCTGCATTTCGATCTGCCCACGGCGCATCCGCTGGCCGTGCCGATCCTTTACGCGATCCCGATCCAGCTCATCGCCTATCACACCGCGGTCGAGATGGGCACCGATGTCGACCAGCCGCGCAACCTTGCGAAGTCGGTCACGGTGGAGTAACGGCCCGTGGACGTTCGGTTGAAAAATTCAACGGCTACGCGGAAAGTGCGTCAGCGTCCGGGCTGGCCGCTACCCTCGAACACCGCGCGTGCCAGAATGCGGCCGGCATTCAGTGCCTGATCGCGGAGCCTGCGCCAATCCACGCCCCGCCCGATATCCTGCAGCGTCCGCACGAGCTGCGCCCGCTGCGCATCCGGAATCTGCGCCATGATCCCAGCCCAGACGGCGTCGGCGTTATAGACGCCGATGCTGGGCTCAAGGCAGGCCTGGCACGATCAGCTCTTGCGGGAATTCGAGATCGGCGCCGGCTGCTTCCATCGCCTTGCGGATCGAGGCGGCCTTGGTGCTCCCAGCGTCCTCCAGATTATAAGGCGGCTTCCACTCCTGCATCGGCCGCAGGCGGTCCACATGGCTCAGCACGAGGAACATGGGCGGCCTGCGCCGGTTCGGCCGCTCGGCGAAGTAGCGTCGGATCTCGTCGAGCGCGCGGCTATCAAGCTCGCGGTCCGGGCGCACCGCATTGCCCACCCACAGGATGAGATCGGCCTGAGCAGCCTGCTCCACGAGCTTTTCCAGCGGCTCCTCAAGGCTCGCAAGCCCCGGACTGTCCAGGATCAGGGCTTCCGGCGCGCCGTGCCGCTTGAGTTCGTAGGCGGTGAATTTATCCGTCAGCGGCAGCACGTCGGGTGCTGCCCGTATCTCGCCTAGAAGCGCGTTGATAAGGCTCGACTTGCCCGCCTTGACCTGGCCGCATACGAGCAGCCGCAGCGGCTCGGCCTGCACCTGAGCGGCGGCGTGGCGGTCGCGGGCGCTGGCCTCCGTGATGTGCGCCTCAAGCTCCTCGGGCGTCACCCGCAGCCGGCCGCCGTAAAGATCGATTGCCGCGCGGCCTACCTCTTTCACGTAGCCCCGCGCGAGCCGCTTGGCCAGTTCCTCCCGCCCCCAGCGGTACATCTGGTTGGACAGCCGCTCGCGAAGTTCCTGCGTGACCGCCGTGGCGGGGTTGAGCACACGGACGATACGCCAGATGTCGTAGCCCTTCTGCGCGATGTCGATGACCGAGCGCCATTCGTAGATGCGGATCGCCTGGCCCACGGTGAGCTTGTCACCGAAGGGGATGGAGTGCACCACCATGGGCTTGAGGCGCAGGCTGACCTGCTCGACCAGCGTCAACGCTTCGGGCAGTGTGAATTGCCAGAGCGGCTCCTGAACCTCGGGGTGAAGCGATTTCGCCACCGCCTCGATGGTCTCCTGCCCGAGCCCCAGAAAGGCCTGCCAGCTTTCGTAGTGGCTCAGGTCCACCTTTTCCGCGACGGCCAGCACCGCGTTCCATGCCTCCCGCTCGCGCGGCGTCCAGCCTGAGGCGGCGCGGTCCTCGGGAAGCTCGACGGCGGCGGGCGCAGCCTTCAGCGAGATGTCGAGGCGGCGGAACAGGTAGAGCTGGAACAGAAAGGCGATTACCACGAACGAGCAGGCGCCCAGCACCCAGTACAGCGCGTAGCCGTGCTGGAAGAGCCAGATGCCGCCGAACGGGGCCAGCGTCAGCGTCGGCAAGGCGAGGCAAACGGCCGTGACCCAAAGCCTGAGCGCGAAGGTGCTGTTGCCGCGCTTGCTCATGACGCTGTCCCTTCGGCCGTCTTGCGGAGGCGGAATGCGTCCGAAAGTGCTGCGGAGTAGGCCTTGGCCACGCCTTGCGCATCGGAAGCGCCGCGGCGGTGCTGCGCCAGGAAATAGCAGGCGGCCTTGCCGATGGCGAAGGTGGTCGCGAAGCTCGTCGCGGCGGCGGCGGCGGCACCCGCGGTCTGCCCATAGACCGGAATGAGCTTGGCCAGTTCGCGAAGCCCGAAGCCTGCAACGAGGCGCGAGACGGCGCCAACCCCAAGGCACGCGGCGAACTCGCCCAGCGCCTGCCGGTTCCATTCGACGCCGTAGATGAGCGCCAGGCTATGCAGCATCTTCGACTGCACCGCAGGCACGGCGACGGCGCCCGCGACCGGTACCGCATCGGCGGCGGCGGCGGCCGTTGCGTAGCCCACGATGTGCGGATGCGCCTTCTTTGCCAGCATGTCGGACCCCTGCGTGCTCGCGTCCTTGAGCGAGGCGACGAGGCCCGCCGGCGCGGCGATCTCAAGCGCCTCCAAAAGTGCGGATAAGCCGTAGGATACCGGCTCGAAGCCGTCGCCAGGCTGCGTGAAATCGAGCGGAACGAAAAGCAGTGCCCCGTTGCCGGGCAGGTGTGCGAATAGCGAGCGCTGGAAGGCAAGGCTCCGCGCGAGCGCCGGCGGAAGCCGCACCTCCGCGTCCGCGTCACCGAAGGGATAGGGGCGCCTATGCGCCTCTCCCGGCGCGTAAGCCTCGTGCAGCGAGGTCTGCGCCACGATCGCCGGCCACTCCGGATGCCGCTTGCGCGCGGCCGCCACCGCGCCCAGCACCGCGTCTTGCTGCGGGTCGAGCGCCTTCATGACGGCGATCATCAGATGCGACTGCGCCTCGTGAACGGCGATGTCCTCCGCCGGATCGTAGCCCTTTTCGCCAAGGCCGCGCGTATCGAGAAAGCGGATGACCGGCGCCTCGGCGGGAAAGTCGAAGATCGCGGCCGTCCTGGTGCAGGGCTTGTAGCCGAGCCCAACCTCGGCGGCGCTTGCCTCGGTCAGCGCGCGCACGATGGAGGACTTCCCCGATTGCACCTTCCCGATCAGCCAGATCACGGGCGCCGCCTGGCTTGCCAGCGAGGCTACCTTTTCGTCCGAGGGCGTAGCGGCCTTGGGGGACAGCACCGCGTCGCGGATGCTCCCCCAGCCTTGAGCAAGCCTGCCTTCAATCGTTCCCCGCCAATCCATGACCGCCATCGCTGAGAGCGTACTCCGTCCGCGGTCTGCTCCGTTGAGCCAAATCCGTCCCGCCAATGCCAATCTAAGCAGCGAAGCGCCGGCTGACAAGGATTCCGGCAAGGCGCTCAAAGATTGCGGCGAGGCGCTCAAAGCCAAGGGGCGCCTGGCGAGCGCGGCGTTCAGGACGGCAACGCCCCAAAGCATGCAGCCAAGGGCGGGAAAGACCTTGAAGGAGCTGTAATTGAGAGCCAGGCACCGGGCCGCGCCGGAAATTGCAATCATGGCCCCGCTCCGGACCTCCTTGAGAGGGGACATCGCAAAGGTTACCAGCACCGAGATCGGAAAAAGCCACCGGACATAGTAGTAATCGCGGGCAAGCGGACTGGCCAGGGCAACGAGATTGAGAAGAATGCCCAGTTCGCAGGCGCGCGCCTCTGGGCGCGAACAATCCGTCTTGAGAAGAAGCAGCACGAATGCCAGTCCGATTACCCCGGCGGCGGCCGCGAACGCCAAATTTAAGCCGGAGGAAGTTTCCAATTCGCGACACATCGATCGCCGGCATGAGCCCAAGGATGACGGTTGCATTCACCGCCTGCACACACCTTTAGGAGAAAGCGAAACGTCAGGCAAGGCTGCCCTGCGGCAACATTACGTGCTTGTCATGGTCCCTGATTTCTGGCACGCTCCCTTGTTGGCGGGTGGTGCAGCCTCGTGCGGTAGAACCCGGTCCGGTGACTATTTGTTTCTGAAACAAGTACTCTCGGGCCGCGGTATTTCGCGTGCCTGCATGAAGAGCGGCGGTTAGGACAGAGAGATGAGAACGGGCAGCTTCCACAACGACGCGGTACTTGATGCGGTTATCGAGGCCGCAGCCCGAAAATGACGCCCCCGTGCCTCCGTCTGCCGGAAAATCCGGCACCGACCCACTAACCAGATTTAGCCAAATCGCTCCACAGAGTTTTGTTTAAGTCCCAAACATGACCGGCACCAAGATGCAAGCAGGTAACACGGTGAGTCACGCCCACGGCCTTCCCGAGGCGCAAGGCCTTTATCAGCCCTCCAAGGAGCACGACGCGTGCGGCCTTGGCCTTGTCGCCAACATCAAGGGCGAGAAGAGCCACCAAATCGTCCAGGACGGCCTTAAAGTGCTGCTCAACCTTGAGCATCGCGGGGCCGTCGGCGCCGATCCCTTGGCGGGCGACGGCGCGGGCATCCTCGTGCAGATCCCGCATGCTTTCTTCAAGGCGGAGGCGGAGCGGCTTGGCTTCAGGCTGCCCGCTTCCGGAGCCTATGGCGTCGGGCAACTGTTCCTGCCCAGGGACGAGCGGCTGCGTGCACGCTGCGAGGAGATCGTGGCCAAGGTGCTCACGGAGGAGCATATCCCGCTCATCGGCTGGCGCGACGTGCCGGTGAACAACAAGGGCCTGCCTGAAAGCGTGCTCGCTGTGGAACCCTGCCACCGGCAAGTTTTCCTCGGCAGGCCGGAGTATATCCAGGACGAGTCCCGATTCGAGCGCGCCCTTTACGTGGCGCGGCGCGTCATCTCGAACCGCGTCATCGCGGAGGTTGGCAGCAAGGACGTCAATTTCTACCCTGTCTCGCTGTCCTGCCGTACCGTCGTCTACAAGGGCATGTTCCTGTCCTATCAGCTTGGCGAATACTACCGCGACTTGCACGATCCGCGCTTCGAGTCCGCGCTGGCGCTGGTGCATCAGCGCTTCTCGACCAACACCTTCCCGTCCTGGCGGCTCGCCCACCCCTACCGGATGATCTGCCACAATGGCGAGATCAACACGCTGCGCGGCAACGTGAACTGGATGGCGGCGCGGCAGGCCAGCGTCTCCTCCCCACTGTTCGGCGACAGCATCGATAAGCTCTGGCCGATGTCCTACGAAGGCCAGTCCGACACCGCCTGCTTCGACAACGCACTCGAATTCCTCGTGCAGGGCGGCTACAGCCTCGCGCATGCGATGATGCTGCTGATCCCCGAGGCATGGGCCGGCAACGCCCTCATGGACGAGAAGCGGCGCGCCTTCTACGAGTACCACGCCTCCATCATGGAGCCGTGGGACGGCCCGGCGGCGATTGCCTTCACCGACGGCCGGCAGATCGGCGCCACCCTCGACCGCAACGGCCTGCGCCCCGCGCGCTATTTCATCACCTCCGACGGCCGCGTGATCCTGGCCTCCGAAGCCGGCGTGCTGCCGGTGCCGGAGGAGATGATCGTCAGCAAGTGGCGGCTGCAGCCTGGCAAGATGCTGCTCATCGACCTCGAAAAGGGCCGAATCGTCTCCGACGACGAGATCAAGTCGGAACTCGCCAATGCCCGGCCTTATCAGGAATGGCTGAACCACGGCCAGGTGCGCGTCGAAGCCCTGCCGAACGCCGAGCCCGCGCAGGCTGAGAGCAAAATCCCACTGCTCGACCGCCAGCAAGCCTTCGGCTACACCCAGGAAAGCTGGAAATTCCTGCTCTCGCCCATGATCGAGACCGGCCAGGAAGCCATCGGCTCGATGGGCACCGACACGCCGATTTCGGCACTTTCGTCGAAGCCCAAGCTCCTGCACACCTATTTCAAGCAGAACTTCGCACAGGTAACGAACCCGCCCATCGACCCGATCCGCGAAGAGTTGGTGATGAGCCTCGTCTCGTTCATCGGCCCGCGCCCGAACATCCTCGACCTCGAAGGCACCTGGAAGCAGAAGCGGCTTGAGGTCTGCCAGCCGATCCTCACCAATGAGGATCTGGAGCGCATCCGCAAGATCGCGCAAGTGCCGTTCACGCCGTTCCGCACGATCACGCTCGACATTACCTATAGCGCGCATCTGGGTGCCGCAGGGATGGAGCGCTCGCTCGACTGGCTGTGCAGCCGCGCCGAAACGGTGGTGCTGCAAGGCTGGAATATCATTGTGCTGTCCGACCGCGAAATGGGTCCGGACCGCATCGCGATCCCGAGCCTGCTCGCGACCAGCGCCATCCATCATCACCTGATCCGCAAGGGCCTGCGCACCTCGGTTGGCCTCGTGGTCGAGACCGGCGAGGCGCACGAGGTGCACCAGTTCGCCGCCCTGGCCGGCTATGGCGCGGAGGCGATCAACCCGTATCTCGCCTTCGAAACCATCGAGGCGAACCTCGACGAACTCGACAAGCCCATCGATAAGGACGAGGCCTTCCACCGCTATGTGAAAGCAATCGGCAAGGGCCTCATGAAGGTGATGTCCAAAATGGGCATCTCCACCTACCAGTCCTATTGCGGCGCGCAGATCTTCGACGCGGTGGGCCTCAAGTCCGAATTCGTGACCAAGTGGTTCACGGGCACGCACACCGCCGTTGAAGGCGTGGGGCTCGACGAGATCGCGGCCGAAACCGCCGAGCGCCACCGGCTTGCCTTCGCCGACGTGCCTGTGCTCAAAAACGCGCTGGATGTGGGCGGCGAGTATGCCTTCCGCATGCGGGGCGAACTGCATGCCTGGAACCCGGACACCATCGCGGACCTTCAGCACGCCGTGCGCGGCAATCTGCCGGAGAAATACCGCGCCTTTGCCAAGCAGCTCAACGATCAGTCCGAAAGGCTCATGACGATCCGTGGCCTGTTCCGCTTGAAAGACGCGAGCGAGATCGGCCGCACGCCCATTCCGATCGACGAGGTCGAACCGGCGAAGGAGATCGTGAAGCGCTTCGCCACGGGTGCGATGTCCTTCGGCTCGATCAGCCGCGAAGCGCATACCACGCTCGCCATCGCCATGAACCGGATCGGCGGCAAGTCCAATACCGGCGAAGGCGGCGAGGAGCCCGACCGCTTCAAGCCGCTGCCCAACGGCGACAGCCAACGCTCGGCCATCAAGCAGGTTGCCTCCGGGCGGTTCGGCGTGACCACCGAATACCTGGTCAACTCCGACATGATGCAGATCAAGATGGTGCAGGGCGCCAAGCCCGGCGAGGGCGGCCAGCTTCCCGGCCACAAGGTCAACGAGATCATCGCGCGCGTGCGCCATTCGACGGCTGGCGTGGGGCTGATTTCGCCGCCGCCGCACCACGACATTTACTCCATCGAGGACCTGGCGCAGCTCATCTTCGACCTGAAGAACGTGAACCCAGAAGCCTGGGTGAGCGTCAAGCTCGGCGCCGAGATCGGCGTCGGCACCGTGGCTGCGGGCGTTGCCAAGGCCAGAGCCGACCACATCACGATCTGCGGCTTCGAGGGCGGCACCGGCGCATCGCCCTTGACCTCGATCAAGCATACCGGCTCGCCCTGGGAGATCGGCCTTGCCGAGACGCAGCAGACGCTGGTGCTGAACCGCTTGCGCGGGCGCGTCGCTGTGCAGGTTGACGGCGGGTTGCGCACCGGGCGCGACGTGCTGATGGGCGCGCTTCTGGGCGCCGACGAGTTCGGTTTCGCGACTGGGCCGCTGATCGCGGCGGGCTGCGTGATGATGCGAAAGTGCCATCTGAACACCTGCCCTGTTGGCGTGGCCACGCAAGACCCGGTCCTGCGCGCGCGCTTTAAGGGCCAGCCCGAGCACATCATCAACTACTTCTTCTTCATGGCCGAGGAGGTCCGCGACTATATGGCGGCGCTCGGCGTGCGCACCTTTGCCGAGCTGATCGGTCGCTCGGATTGGCTCGACAAGGAACGGGCCATCGAGCATTGGAAGGCGCAGGGGCTCGACTTCACCCGCATGTTCCACCGGCCTGAGGTTCCGGCCGAAGTCGCGATCCGCAATTGCGAGGCGCAAAACCACCCCATCGCCCATGTGCTCGACCGCAAGCTGATCGAGCTTGCCAAGCCGGCCCTTGAGGAGGCGAAGCCCGTCAAGCTCGAACTGCCCATCGCGAGCCACGACCGCACAGCGGGCGCCATGCTTTCGGGTCAGGTCGCGAGGCTTTACGGCCATGCGGGCCTGCACGAGGATACGATCTGGATCGGCTTCAAGGGCTCGGCCGGCCAAAGCTTCGGCGCCTGGCTCGCGCGCGGCGTCACCCTCGACCTCGCCGGCGAGGGGAACGACTACGTGGGCAAGGGCCTGTCCGGTGGCAAGATCATCGTCCGGCCGCCGGAAAATACCGCCATTGTCCCTGAGGAAAGCATCATCATCGGCAACACCGTGCTCTACGGCGCCATATCGGGCGAATGCTATTTCCGGGGGGTGGCCGGCGAGCGGTTCGCGGTTCGCAATTCCGGCGCGATTGCCATTGTCGAAGGCACCGGCGATCACGGCTGCGAATATATGACCGGCGGCTGCGTCGTGGTGCTGGGTCCCACCGGACGCAACTTCGCGGCGGGCATGTCGGGCGGCGTCGCCTATGTGCTCGACGAGAAGGGCGATTTCGACAAGCGCTGCAACATGGCGATGGTCGAGCTGGAGCCCATCGATCCGGGCGACGTTTCGCCCTTCGACCAGGCCAACAGCGATACGCTCGAACGCTTCAACTTCGTTCACCTGCTGCACGACATGACCAAGGACGACGAACTGCGGCTGTTCAAGCTCATTGAGAACCACCGGCACTACACCGGATCGCAGCGGGCCAAGGCCATCCTTGAGAATTGGGCGGACTATCTGCCGAAATTCGTGAAGGTGATGCCCGTGGAATACCGGAAGGCCATGGAAGCCGCGAAGCGCGTTGCACCGCCTCCGCCACCTCACGCCGACATCGCCGTCGGCGTGGATAACGAGCAGCAAGCAGGACTTTGAGCGCGGGCCTTCGGGCTCGCCCCTTTGGCTGCGCCCGGCAGCCAGCCGCGATTTTGAGGGTTGAATATGGGGAAGATTACGGGGTTTCTTGAGATCGAGCGCGAGGACCGGGAGTACGCTCCCATCGCCGAGCGCACGCGGCACTTCCGCGAGTTCGTGCAGGCGCCTGCCGGGGAGGAAATCCAGAGGCAGGCCTCGCGCTGCATGGATTGTGGCATCCCCTATTGCCATCGCGGCTGCCCGGTGAACAACCAGATCCCCGATTGGAACGATCTGGCCTATCGCGGCGAGTGGCAGGAAGCCGCGCGCAACCTCTATTCCACCAACAACTTCCCCGAAGTCACCGGTCGCGTTTGCCCCGCCCCCTGCGAGGCTTCCTGCACGCTGAACATCGAGGACGTGCCGGTTACGATCAAAAGCATCGAATGCGCGATTGCCGACCGCTCCTTCGCGGAAGGCTGGGCGATCCCGGAGCCGGCCGCGAGGAAGACAGGCAAGCGCGTTGCCATTGTGGGCTCTGGTCCGGCCGGGCTTGCGGCGGCGCAGCAGCTTGCGCGCGCGGGGCATGACGTGCATGTCTATGAGAAGAATGCCATGCCCGGCGGGCTTCTGCGCTATGGCATCCCCGACTTCAAGCTCGAAAAGGCCGTCATCGAGCGCCGGGTGGCGCAGATGCAGGCCGAGGGCGTGACCTTCCATTGCAATGTGCATGTGGGCGTGGCGGTTTCGTTCGCCGATCTCGAAAGAGATTACAGCGTCATCCTGCTCGCCGGCGGCTCCGAGAAGCCGCGCGATCTGCCAGTTCCAGGCCGCGAGCTGAAAGGCATCGAGCAGGCCATGGCATTCCTGCCGCAGCAGAACCGGCGCGTATCGGGCGAGCCTTTGGGGGAGGTGGAGCCGATCCTTGCGGAAGGCAAGCGCGTCGTGGTGATCGGCGGCGGCGATACGGGCTCGGACTGCATCGGCACGTCCTTCCGGCAGGGTGCCGCGTCCGTCGTCCAGCTTGAGATCATGCCCAAGCCGCCCGAGAAAGAGGACAAGGCGTTGAGCTGGCCGCATTGGCCGCTGAAGCTGCGCACCTCCTCCAGCCAGGCCGAGGGCGCCGGGCGCGAATTCAGCGTGATGACCACCCGCTTCGAGGGCGACGAAAACGGCCAGGTGAAGACGCTTCATTGCGTGCGCGTGGATGCGAAGCTGCAGCCTGTCGAGGGAACGGAATTCACCATCGAGGCCGATCTCGTGCTGCTCGCCATGGGCTTCGTTTCGCCCACGCACGAGGGGATGATTTCGTCCGCCGGGCTTGAACTCGACGGCCGCGGCAATGTGAAGGCGAACGACCGCGACTATCGCACCTCGCTGCCCAAGGTATTCGCGGCGGGCGACATGCGGCGCGGGCAATCGCTCGTGGTTTGGGCGATCCGGGAAGGCCGGCAGGCCGCCCACGCCATCGATAAGGAGCTTATGGGCCGGACGGAGTTGCCACGATAGCACCTCCCGAGCGGGACCGATGAACCCCTGGCTCGAAATTCCGCTTGCGGATTACGAAGGGCATATGGCCCTGCCGGGGGTTGGGCAGGGCGCATATCTTGCCGGCACGCTGGAGCGTCTCGCAAGAGAGCATGCGCCACGGTCGATGGCCGTGATCGGCAGTGCCGGAGGCAACGGTTTCGCCCAACTTGCAGCACTGAAGGTGCCGCGAGTTGTGGGTGCCGATATAAATCCTGCGTTCTTGGCCGAAGCCAAGCGCCGCCACTCCGGTGACTTCCAGCGTCTCGAACTCGTCTGCTGCGATATCGCATCCGCGGATGGTTCCTTCGAACCAGTTCACTTCATCTTCGCCGCTCTGATCTTCGAATATATCGACGTGCCCGCGGCGCTCGCTTCCCTTCGCCGGCTATTGAGGCCCGGCGGGATTGTTGCGGCCGTCCTGCAACTGCCCCATGCCAGCATCGATGCCGTAACGCCAAGCCCGTTTACCTCGCTTACCAAACTGGGGCCGATTCTGCGGCTGATTTCGCCGGCAGAGTTCCGGCAAGCCGCAGAGCAGGCGGACTTCAGCCTGAGATCCAGTGACCGGCGCGTTTTGCCCTCGGGCAAAGCCTTCCAGGAAATACTCCTTGACGCGCGCTGATGGGCTATAGCCCGCCTGCGGCTAAGCCGCCCGCCGTGCCCCCTCCCCCTCGCCGCGAAGGCTAAGAGCCTCGGCAACATGCAGCACATGGATATCCCTGCTCCCGTCGAGATCGGCGACGGTGCGTGCAAGCCGGAGCGTGCGGTGATAGCCGCGCGCCGAAAGCCCGTTCGCCTCAGCGGCTTGCTCCAAAAGCCGCAACCCGTCGCGGTCCAGGGGGCAGAACTCTTCCAGAAGTGCGGCGGGGCATCTCGCGTTGTTGGTGACGCCCTCAATGGCAGTCATGGAATAGCGGCGCGATTGCACAGCACGCGCCGCGCGCACCCTTTCCGCGACATCGGCGCTGGTCTCGCGCGACGGCGGCAATGCCAAATCGGTGGCCTTCACCGGCGCCACTGCGACCTGGATGTCGAGGCGGTCCCAGAGCGGCCCTGAAATGCGCGCCTTGTAGCTCTCCTCGCATCGCGGCCCGAGCCTGCACGTTACACCGGGCGTCCAGGCATGGCCGCACCGGCACGGATTCATGGCGGCTATGAGCTGAAAGCGCGACGGATACCGGATGCGATGATTGACTCGCGCGATAATCGTTTCGCCGCTTTCGATAGGCTGGCGCAGCGCATCGAGCACATGAGGCGGGAATTCCGGAAACTCATCGAGGAACAGCACGCCATGATGCGCGAGAGCCACCTCGCCCGGCTTCGGACGCGCGCCGCCGCCGACAAGCGCCGCCATGCTCGCGGAATGGTGCGGCGCGCGGAACGGCCGCTCGGCGGTCAAGCCTCCATTGACAATCGTGCCCGCGATGCTTTGGATCATCGCGACCTCCAGCATTTCCCTGGGTTCAAGCGGCGGCAGTATGCTCGGCAGCCGCTGGGCAAGCATCGATTTGCCAGCCCCCGGTGGCCCGATCATCAACATGTGGTGCCCGCCCGCTGCCGCGACTTCCAGAGCCCGCTTGGCGCTTTCCTGGCCGCGCACGTCCTTAAGATCGAGCGCCCTGCCCGTCTCCTGCTCAAGATGCGGCCGGGGCCTAGGGAGCCTCATACCGCCCTTGAGGTGATTGACGAGTGCCAGCAAATGGGGCGGCGCCACGATGTCCATCTCCCCCGAAGCCCATGCAGCCTCAGGCCCGCAGGCCGCCGGGCAGATCAGCCCTTTTCCGAGGCCGCTCGCGCCAAATGCCGCGGGCAGCGTGCCCACGATGGGTCCAAGGCTTCCGTCCAACCCCAATTCGCCGATGATAATGAAATCGTTGAGGGTCTCCGGAGCGATCGCTCCCGCCGCGGCCATGACGCCCAGCGCGATGGGCAGATCGTAATGCGTCCCTTCTTTCGGCATGTCGGCGGGGGCCAGATTGACCGTGATCCGCTTTGCTGGCAGCCCCAGGCCAATGGCGGTCAGCGCGGCCCGCACTCGCTCGCGGCTTTCGCCGACGGATTTATCCGGCAGCCCCACGATGGAGAAAGCAGGCAGGCCGGGCGCGATCAGAACCTGTACATCGACCCGCTTCGCGTCGATGCCCTCAAACGCGACCGTGGACACCTGCGCGAACATGTCAAACTCCGTACCCTTTTCCGATACGGAAACATTATCTCCAATTTTGCAAAAATCAAGAACAATACGCGAACACTACCGGGATGCGAGCTTTTCTTCCACAGCATCCCAGACGAGCGCCGCGATATCGGGGCCGCCGAAGCGCTTCACCTCGCGGATGCCCGTCGGCGAGGTCACATTGATCTCCGTCAGATAGTCGCCGATGACGTCGATGCCGACAAATATCAGCCCGCGCCGCTTGAGTTCCGGCCCGATCGCTTCGCAGATTTGGCACTCGCGCGGCGTCAACTCCGTAGCCTCCGGCCGCCCGCCCACATGCATGTTCGAGCGTGTCTCATTGGCGGCGGGAACGCGGTTGATCGCGCCAACGGGTTGGCCGTCGACGAGGATGATGCGCTTGTCGCCCGCACGCACTTCCGGAAGGTAGCGCTGGACAACGAATGGCTCGCGGAACACGGTCTGAAACAGCTCCACCAGGGAACCGGCGTTGGTGTCGTCCGGGCTCAGCCTGAACACCGCAGCGCCGCCATTGCCGTAAAGTGGCTTCACGATGATGTCGCCGAACTCCGCCCGGAACTGCTTCAGCTTCTCGAACGAGCGTGTAATCAGCGTTGGCGGCATGAGATCGGGAAACTCGGTGACGAAAAGCTTCTCAGGTGCGTTGCGGACACTCGCAGGGTCGTTCACCACCAGCGTTTTGGGATGAATGTGATCCAGGATGTGGGTGGTGGTGATATACGCCATGTCGAAAGGCGGGTCCTGGCGGAGATGGACGACATCAAGCTCGTCCAGCCCAAGCGTTTGCGCCGCTCCCAGCTCGAAATGCGCGCCATGCACGTCCTCGACCCGAAGCTCGTGGCCCTCCGCAAAGACGTGGCCATCGCGCATGAACAGCTTGTCAGGCGTGTAATAGAATATACTGTGCCCGCGATTTTGCGCTTCCAGCATAAGCGCGAAGGTCGAATCGCCGCTGATGTTGATCCGCTCGATCGGGTCCATCTGGACCCCAGTCTTCAGCCGCATGCGCTCGCCTCCCGGTCTTGCCGGTGCGACTTTAGGGCACTCGCCAAATTACGCAAGAAACGCTTGCTCGATGTGGTCGCAGCCCTGCTTTGGCGAAATGAGGATCACGTCAAAACTCGCGGAGCAGTGCGCAAGCTCCGAATGCTCCCCCAAAAAAATCTCCGCGGCAACGGCAATCCTGGCCTGCTGGCGCGCCTCGATCGCATAGGCAGCCTCTTCCTGGGTTCTCCGGCGCTTGACTTCGACAAAGGCCAAGTGATCGCCGCGCTGGGCGACAAGGTCGATCTCGCCGCCCTTGGTTTTGTACCGGTGAGCCAGGATATGGTAGTTCTTGCTTTCGAGGAGCCCTCTCGCGCGGCTCTCTGCCGCCATGCCGATTGCATGAGAGGTTTGAGCTGGGAAATCATGGCTATTTTGTACGCGCATCATTCTTGGTCCTCAACTGCAACGCCAAGTTGTAAACCTGCTTCCGGCCAACGCCAAGTCCCTTCGCAACTTCTTCAACAGCCTCTTTCAGGCTCACGCGCTGCATCGCGTTCGCCAAGGCATTTTCGATATCGCCATGTTCCGGCGGCTCTTGCTCTCCAGGGCCAATGAGGATCACGAATTCTCCAGCGGGCGGGTCATCGCGGATTTCTTCAAGGATCGCGCTGGCAGTTCCCCTTAAGGTTGCCTCGAAGAGCTTGGTCAACTCGCGCGCGACCGCCACCGCGCGGCCGGGAAATATCTCCTTCAGCGCTTCCAAGGTTTCCACGAGGCGCCCGCCGCTTTCATAGAAAACCAGCGTGCCGGGAATGGCGCGCGCGGCTTCAAGGGCCTGCCGCCTGGCGGCGTCCTTGGGCGGCAGAAATCCGCTGAAATAGAACCGGTCCGCAGGCAGTCCGGCCGTAACGAGCGCGGCAAGAAGCGCCGATGGCCCAGGGATAGCAAAAACGCCGATACCCTCCTCGATGGCAGCGCGCACCAGCTTGAAGCCGGGGTCGGCGACCAGAGGCGTGCCGGCATCCGAGATCAGCGCCACGCTCTTGCCCTGGGCGAGCGCGGCCACGATGCGCGTGCGGTCCTGCTCCTTGCTGAAGTCGTGATAGGCCTCAAGCTTGCGACCGATGCCATAGGCGGACAGCAGCTTGCGGCTGTGCCGCGTATCCTCGCAGAAAACCGCATCGGCCGACGCCAGCACGCAAAGCGCCCGCACGGATATATCGCCGAGATTTCCGATGGGCGTGGACACAATATAGAGGCCCGGTGCCAGCGGCGCCGCGAAAAGCTTGCCAAGCTGGCGCTGCAGGCCCGCAGTAAGTTCCTCCTTGAGGGGGTGATTCGCAGCCGGACCTTGAGATGCCTCAGCCGCGGCAGGTTTTGATTTTTTTGAGAAGTGCCGCCCGGACATCACCAATCAGCCATGTTTGCGAAAGAGGTTGCTTGCCGGCAGCGGCGCTTGCAAGATACGCGCCGCCGGTAGCGGGAACCGGCTGCGTTGCAACCGGCGCTGGTCAACATAAAGCTGATACTCACTCAATGACGACACCGTTTCAACATGCACGCGCGCGAACCCGCTTAATTTTTAGCTTTGCGGCCTTGCTTGCTTGCCTGGGCCTTGCCGCGTGCTCGGTTGGCGGGCTGGGAGGCGCAGGCTCAAGCAGCGGCATTGCCGGAGCGCCGCAGGGCGTTCCCGCGGGCCAGACGGTAAAGGTGGCGTTGCTGCTGCCGCTCACCGGCAATGTGAACGCCCAGCCCGTGGCGAAGGCGATGAAGCAGGCCGGCGAGCTGGCGCTTTTCGATTTCGACAAGCCCAACGTACAGCTTATCCCGAAGGATACCCACGGCAACCCCAACGGCGCCCGGCAAGCTGCCGAGGAAGCGCTCAAGGAAGGGGCTGAGCTGATCGTCGGACCGCTTTTCGCCAATGAGGTTTTGGCCGTGGCCCCCATCGCTCAAGCCGCGCACATTCCGGTGCTGGCCTTTTCGAGCGACAGAAACGTTGCAGGCAACGGCGTCTACCTGATGAGCTTCGTCGCGGGCGCCGATGTGCCGCGCATGATTTCCTACGCGATTTCGAAGGGGAAAACCCGCTTCGCCGCGCTCTTTCCGCAGAACGACTACGGGCGCATCGCCGAGCAGGCCTTCCAGCACGCCGTTCAGGAGAATCACGGCCAGGTCGTGATGACCAAGACCTTCCCGCCCGACGCGAATGGAATGCTTCCGCCGGTCAAGGAGATGTCAGTGCTGGCCAAAAAGGATTCGAAAGACGGCCCGGCGCAGCCGCCGCAGATCGACGCCATTTTCATTCCGGCCGGCGGCGACACGCTGCCCTCGCTCGCCCCGCTGTTCCCTTATTACGAGATCGACACCAAGAACGTGAAGCTCCTGGGGCTTTCGGGCTGGGACTACACCGGGGTTGGCAAGGAGCCTGCCTTGCTGGGCGGCTGGTTCGCGGCGCCCGATCCCAAGGGCTGGCAGGGCTTCACGCGCCGCTATGTCGAAACCTATGGCGATGCGCCGCCGCGCCTCGCAAGCCTGGCCTACGATGCGGTGAGCCTCGCCATTTCGCTTTCAAACAACCCGCCCACACAACGCTTTGTCGCAACGGAGCTGACGAGGGCCAGCGGATTTCAAGGAGTGGACGGTCTTTTCCGGCTCCGGCCAGATGGAACTTCCGAACGCGGCATCGCCATCATGGAGGTGCAGAAATACGGCAATCAGGTTATTGAGCCAGCCCCATCGGCTTTCGGCCCGGCGGTCGCGCAATACTAACCGTTCTCCCCGGGTAGCCTGCGGCAAACAGCAGCCGGCCCCTGGCTAGCCCCCTTGCGTTTCTGGATCGTTTTGTACAAGTTCATGGCTGAACGCCCTAACCAGCGCAGCGCGTCGCGACCGGACTCGCAACGGGCAGCGCCAGCATCCGAGCCATTGCGATGGTTCTCAAGCCCATGTAGGGAATGCCCAAAGGTCAGCTAATCAGGAACCGCTCCATGCAGAACCGTCCGTTCCTCGCTCAAAAAGACAAAACGGTCCCTATCAACTGGCGCCGCGGCATATTCCGCCTTTGGGTGCTCGCGTCCGCTGCATGGATCATGGGCTGGGTTATCTATTTCGCAATAGAACTCATCCGGACCGAGTCGACCGTCGGCCAACTCGTGGTGGCGCCGGTGGTGCTTCTGGCTCCTCCCGTCGCTCTTCTGCTGTTTGGCATGGCCACGCGATGGGCATTCCAGGGGTTCCAGACTGACGATCAATCAACCGGCGTTTGATAGCGCTCCTCACTACGGCTCGCCCGGACTGGAGGCGGCCCACCGCGCCAGGCCAGGCTCAGCCGTCAGCCCCGCGGCAAGGCATTCGATAATCGCGTTCAGCACAAGGCGGCCGCGGGCTGTTGCGCATACATGGCTGCCTTCCACCCGCAGCAACCCCTCCTCCTGAAGCGCGGAAAGATCGGCCGGTTCAAGGCGATGTCCCGTTCCGTCCCGCAACTGGCAAATATCGAGGCCCTCGTTCAGGCGCAAGCCCATGAGCAGCATCTCCTCGGCCTGCTCGCGCGCGCCAAGCTCGCTGACGTCCGCGCAGCCATGGCCGAGCTTGGCCACCTGCGCAGCCCAGGCGGCGGGTGCCCTGATCGCTGCCGTTGCGATTTTGGTTTTGCCGGCGCCGATGCGGCCGTGAGCGCCAGGCCCCGCACCAACATAATCGCCATAGCGCCAGTAAGTCAGGTTGTGCCGGCTTTCCTGCCCTGGGCTTGCGTGGTTCGAAACCTCATAGGCGGGCAGACCCGCCGCCTCGCACAGCTCCTGCGTCACTTCGTAAAGACCGGCGGATAGCTCCCCGCCCGGAATTCGAAGTTTGCCGCTCCGGTGCAAGTGGTGGAAAGGCGTCTCGGGCTCGATGGTGAGCTGATAGAGCGACAGGTGTCCCCGCGCCCGCCCCAGCGCCCCGCTCAGTTCTTCGCGCCAGGCTTGCGCCGTCTGACCGGGCAGCGCATAGATCAGGTCGAAGTTCACGCGCTGGAAGTGGCGGGCGGCAATATCGAGCGCGTGGAGTGCTTCGCCGGCGCTGTGCAGGCGGCCGAGAAAGCGCAGCGCGGCCGCGTCGAGCGACTGCACGCCCAGGGAAACGCGGTTCACACCAGCCTCCCGGTAGCCTGCGAAGCGCCCCGCCTCGACGCTCGAAGGATTCGCCTCCAACGTGATCTCGCAGTCCGGCTCAACCGGCCAAAGCGTGGCAATTTCATCGAGAAGCGACGCCGCCGTCGCCGGTGCCATCAGCGAGGGCGTGCCGCCGCCGAAAAAGATGCTCGTGACCGGGCGCCGTGCTGTCTGCTGCGCGTAGTAGCGCAACTCGGCGATCGCGGCGCTAAGGTACTCTTCCTCGCCGATGCTTCGCTTGGCGTAGGAGTTGAAGTCGCAGTAGGGGCACTTGGACTGGCAGAAAGGCCAGTGCACGTATACTGCGAGGCCGCCGCAAATCCCGGCCTCGGTGTCAGGCCGCCCCGCCGTCTCCGGTGAGGACTGCGGCGCGGAAGGCTGCGAAGGCGTTGGCGCGGTGGGAAATCGCATGTTTGTGCGCGGGGTCCATCTCTCCGAAGGTCCGATCGTAACCGTCCGGCACGAATATGGGGTCGTAGCCGAAGCCCTTATCGCCCCGGGGCGGCCAAACCAGATGGCCCTCGACGGTGCCCTCAAAGAACTGGGCCGCACCCAGCGGGTTTGCAAGGCAGAGCATGCACACGAACTTGGCACGCCGCATCTCTGGCGTTACCGCGCCCTTGGCCTGCAGTTCTTCCTCGACCCGCGCCATCGCCTTGTAGAAATCGCGCGGGCTCCCCGCCCAGCGCGCCGAATGTATGCCCGGCGCCCCGCCCAAAGCCTGGACAGCGAGGCCGGAATCGTCGGCCAGCGCCGGCATTCCGGAAGCGAAGGCTGTAATCACCGCTTTGAGCTGGGCGTTCTCCTCGAAGGTCTCGCCGGTCTCGACCGGTTCAGGAACGCCAAGCTCCTCGGATGAAACCACCTTGATTCCGTAAGGATCGAGCAGATCCCGGAACTCGCGCAGCTTACCCTTATTGTGCGACGCAACGGCGAGGCTGTCGCCGGACTTGAATCGTAAAGCCATACAAATCCGCGGGCTAGAGGATGGTCAGCTTTTGCAGATTGACGAGTTCCGCCACGCCCTTCTTGGCCAGCTCCATCAGGTCCGCCATGCGCTCCTCGGAAAACGCAGCCTTCTCCGCCGTGGCTTGCACCTCGACGATCAGGCCCTTGCCGGTGAACACAAAATTGGCATCCGCCTCGGCTTCGGAATCCTCGGGATAATCGAGGTCGAGCACCGGCACGCCTCTGTAGATGCCGCAAGAGACGGCCGCGACCTGATCCTTCAACACGCCGTCCTTGATCATGTCGCGCGCGCGCATCCATTGGAAGCAATCGTGAAGCGCGATCCATGCGCCGGTAATGGACGCGGTGCGGGTGCCGCCGTCGGCCTGAAGCACGTCGCAGTCCACCACGATCTGCCGCTCGCCGAGCGCCTGGAGATCGACGACAGCGCGCAGCGCGCGGCCAATCAGGCGCTGGATTTCCTGGCTTCGCCCGGATTGATGCCCGGTCGAGGCTTCGCGGCGCGTCCTATCGGTGGTCGCGCGCGGCAGCATGCCGTATTCGGCCGTGATCCAGCCCCGGCCCTGCCCTTTGAGCCATGGCGGCAGGCGATCCTCGATGCTAGCAGTGCAAAGCACATGCGTATTGCCGAACTTGATGAGGCAGGAGCCTTCGGCGTGGAGTGAAAAAGCGCGTTGGAAGCTAACAGAGCGCAAATCGCCCGGCTGCCGTTTCGAGGGACGCATGGTAACCTGCATTGTTAGAAGGGAAGCTGACGCAACCTGGAAGGGCTACCAGGAGCTTGCGCGCACAGTAGAGCACGATCAAAAAAAGGAAAAGCGGCTTTTCCAGCCGCCCACGCATAAACATTAAGAAATACGCTAAAACAAAGCGACTAACTAACAGGGAATCCAACCCACCACCGGCCGGTCCGCTCTTGACCTTGCTCATGCTCGTCTTCCTCGTCTTCCGTGGAGAGACGCCCGGCCAGGAAGCTGCAAACATCGTCGCTTTCGAGCGTATTGCCTTCGACCACAGGCGTCAGGAGGTGACTGCGGAAGCCGAGGCCGGTCTTGTCACCGGTGGCTAGCGTTATGGTCTGCTCAGTCATTTTTTCATCCCGTTAAGTTACTATTAATAGCATTACTTCCCGATTCGCGCCCTGGTGTCATGAATTTGGCCATACCCGCGCTCACTCTGCCCGGCTGGCGTGCTTCTGCGGCAACAGGCCGCCCCCACGGCGGGACCGCCGGAAGGCTCGGAAAACAAAGGAAATTAGCTAAGTTTGCTGCAAGTGCGGCTCGCGCATACAGCACCGCTTCGTCCGCGTGTCAAGCGGCATGCGTGGAGGCCGCCCGGCCTGGGAGCCGGGCGGCAAGGCCTTAGGCAGCGGGCTTGTTCATGCGGTTGCCAATCAGGTCGGTCACGACTCCGGGCTCGGCGAGAGTCGAGGTGTCGCCGAGATTGGAAAAATCGTCCTCGGCGATCTTGCGCAGGATGCGGCGCATGATCTTGCCGGAGCGCGTCTTGGGCAGGCCTGGCGCCCACTGGATGAGGTCGGGCGTTGCGATTGGCCCAATCTCCTGGCGTACCCAGTTCTTAAGCTCGGTCCTGAGTTCTTCCGTGGGCTCGATGCCGGACATCAGCGTTACGTAGACGTAGATGCCCTGCCCCTTGAGGCTGTGCGGGTAGCCAACGCAGGCCGCCTCCGCCACTTTCGGGTGCGCGACCAGGGCGGATTCGACCTCCGCCGTGCCCATGCGGTGGCCGGCGACGTTTATTACGTCGTCGACGCGGCCCGTGATCCAGTAATACCCATCCTCGTCGCGGCGGCAGCCGTCGCCCGTGAAATAGGTGCCCGGATAGGTGGAGAAGTAGGTCTGCACAAAGCGCTCGTGATCGCGGTAGACGGTGCGCATCTGGCCCGGCCACGAATCGGTGAGCACGAGGTTGCCCTCGCCTGGCCCCTCCATGGGCTGTCCCTCAGGCGACATAAGTGCCGGCTGCACGCCGAAGAACGGCCGGGTTGCCGAACCCGGTTTCAGCGCGGTAGCCCCCGGCAGGGGCGTAATCAGGATGCCGCCGGTCTCGGTCTGCCACCAGGTATCGACGATCGGGCAGCGATCTTCGCCCACAACGTGGTAATACCACTCCCAGGCCTCGGGATTGATCGGCTCGCCCACGCTGCCGAGCAGCTTGAGCGACTTGCGGCTCGTTTTCTTGACGTGGCTTTCGCCAGCGCCCATTAGCGCCCGGATTGCGGTTGGCGCGGTGTAGAACGTATCCACCTTGTGCTTGTCGCAAACGTCCCAGAACCGCGATGCGCTGGGATAATTCGGCACGCCCTCGAACATGACCGTGGTCGCGCCATTGGCGAGCGGCCCGTAGACGATGTAGCTATGGCCCGTTACCCAGCCAACGTCCGCGGTGCACCAGTAGACGTCGCCTTCCTTGTAATCGAAGACGTATTGGTGCGTGATCGCCGCATAGACGAGATAGCCGCCCGAGGTGTGCAGCACGCCCTTGGGCTGGCCGGTGGAGCCTGACGTATAGAGGATGAACAGCGGGTCTTCGGCGCTCATCTCCTCTGGCGGGCAATCGGCGGAAACGGTGAGCATTTCATCGCCGAGCCAGTAGTCGCGGCCGGCCTTCCAGCCCACAGGGCTATTGGTGCGCTTGGCGACAAGGACGCGCTCGACCGTCGGGCATTTTTCAAGCGCCTTGTCGGCATTGGCCTTGAGCGGCACCTTGCGGCCGCCGCGCATGCCTTCGTCCGCGGTGATGAGCACGTTCGAATCGCAGTCGATAATGCGGCTGGCGAGGCTGTCCGGCGAGAAGCCGCCGAACACCACCGAGTGGACCGCGCCGATGCGCGCGCAGGCCAGCATGGCATAGGTGGCTTCGGGGATCATCGGCAGATAGATCGTTACCCGGTCGCCCTTCTTGACGCCGTGCTTCTTGAGCACATTGGCGAAGCGGCTCACGCGCTCGTGGAGCTGCCGGTAGGTGATCTTCTGATCCATGCTGGGCTCGTCGCCTTCCCAAACGATGGCAACCTGGTCGCCGCGTTTGGCAAGATGGCGGTCCACGCAGTTCGCGCAGACGTTCAGCGTCCCGTCCTCGTACCACTTGATGGAGAGGTTATGGGGATCGAACGAGGTGTTCTTGACCTTGGTGAAAGGCTTGATCCAGTCGATGCGGCCAGCCTGCTCGCCCCAGAACCCATTCGGGTCCCGCACGCTTTGCTCGTACATGGCGCGATATTTTTCGTCGTTGACATAGGCCGAGGAACGCCAGCCTTCCGGAACGGGATAATTTTTTACCGTCATCGATATCCTCCCAAAGGTACAAAATTCGGGGCCATTATGGTGACAGGCTGCCTATGGAGCAACCGGCCTTAGGTCGAACCCGGCGGGCTTAGCCGCACGTGGAAAATC
This sequence comes from uncultured Alphaproteobacteria bacterium, assembly GCA_963760455.1. Lineage (GTDB taxonomy): Bacteria > Pseudomonadota > Alphaproteobacteria > Rhizobiales > Rhodomicrobiaceae > Rhodomicrobium. Next base: position 17,043 of record CAVXDM010000067.1, on the reverse strand, counting down.
CGCAATTGCGGCACACGCCGCAGCCTTCCTGGAACACCATGCCTGGCGACCCGCAGCGCGGGCAAAAAAGACGCGCCCCCCCCGCAATTATTCCTGTATCGCTTCCTCGGTTTTCCACAAGTGGTTTTCCACTTCCAGCGTCCGTTTCCGCGAAGCCGATATGGACGAGGTGCTGCTCGATGACATCTCCGATGGCGGCGAGCAGGCTTGGCACGTACTTGCCGCTCATCCAGGCGCCGCCCCTTGGGTCGAAGACCGCCTTAAGCTCTTCGACGACAAAGGAGATATCGCCGCCGCGGCGGAATATCGCACTAATCATGCGGGTGAGGGCCACCGTCCAGGCGTAATGCTCCAGGTTCTTCGAGTTTATGAAGATCTCGAAGGGGCGGCGGCCGCCGCCGTCGAACGTATCGTTGAGGGTTACGTAGATGGCATGGTCCGAGCCCGGCCATTTGAGCTTGTAGGTGAAGCCGGAAAGAACCGGATCGCGCGCGGGCGGGGCTGCGGCAAGCGGCAGCGGAAGTGCCTGCTGCAACGCTCCCGCGGCAGGCGGGGCTACGGCCGACAGCACCTCTCCCGTTATCAGGATTCGGGCGGTAAGCCGTGCAGCCCTTGAGGCCCAGCCGGTAAGCATCGAGGTAAAGCGCTTCGAACTCCTCGAATGCCATGTCTCTGGGGCAATTCACGGTCTTCGAGATCGACGCATCGACATATTGCTGCAGTGCTGCCTGCATGAGGATGTGCTCGCTGGGCGAAAGCTGGTGCGCGGTAACGAAAGCATCCGGCAGCGGCGCTTGGGCCTGCCTCTCCCGGAACAGGCGCACCGCGTAATCCTCGACGGTTTCATAATTGGGCGTGCCATCGGCTGCGAGAATGCGGCGGCGGTATTCGAGATCGAAAACCGGCTCGATCCCGCTCGACACGTTGCCCGCAAGCAGCGAGATCGTGCCCGTGGGCGCGATGGAGGTCAGCACGCCGTTCCTTATGCCGTGCTTGGCAATGGCGTCTTGCAACGCGGGCGGCAGCGCGGCGGGGAACGGCCGCTTCAGGAACTCGCCCGCGTCGAACAGCGGAAAAGCGCCCTTCTCTTTCGCCAGTTCCACGCTTGCCGCATAGGCCGTGTGCGCGATTTTCTCCATCCAGCGCCCAGCCAGATCGCGTCCTTCCTCCGACCCGTAATGCTTGCCGCACAGGATCAGCGCATCCGCAAGGCCCGTTACACCGAGCCCGATACGCCGCTTGGACTTCGCCTCTTTCTCCTGGGCGGGCAGCGGATAGCGCGACACGTCGACGATGTTGTCGAGCAGCCTGACCGCGGTGGGTACGAGCGTTTCGAGCCGCGCCTCGTCAAGCTGCGCCCCGGGCGCGAAGGGCTCCTCGATCAGCGCCGCCAGATTGATGGACCCGAGCAGGCAGGCGCCATAGGGGGGCAACGGCTGCTCTCCGCAAGGATTGGTCGAATTGATTTTTTCGCAATAATTCAAGTTATTTAGCGCATTCACCCGGTCGATAAAAATTACGCCGGGCTCGGCATAATCGTACGCGCTGCGCATGATCTTGTGCCAGAGCCCGCGCGCGCTGACGGTGCGGAAGATTTCGCCGCCAAACACGAGCGGCCAAGCTGCATCCGCCTTCACCGCCTCCAGGAAGGCATCGGTCACGAGCACCGACAAATTGAAGTTCCGGAGCCTTAGCGGATCGGCCTTTGCCTCGACGAAGGCTTCGATATCGGGGTGATCGCAGCGCAAGGTGCCCATCATCGCGCCGCGCCGGGAGCCTGCTGACATGATCGTCTTGCACATCGCGTCCCAGACATCCATGAAGCTCACGGGGCCGGAAGCGTCGGCGCCAACGCCGCGCACGGGCGCGCCCCGGGGCCTGAGCGTCGAGAAGTCGTGCCCGATGCCGCCCCCCTGCTGAAGCGTCAGGGCTGCCTCGCGCACATTGGCGAAGATCGAGCCCATGTCGTCGCCGATTTCGCCCATGACGAAGCAATTGAAAAGGGTAACGTCGCGCCCGGTCCCGGCACCGGCCAGCACGCGGCCGGCGGGGATGAAGGCGAAGTCCGCCAAGGCCCCGAGAAAGCGTTGCTGCCAGGCTTTGCGGGCGCCGCGCGTCTCGGCCGATGCCGCGGCCGTGGCAACCCTGGCCCAGGTCTCCTCGATCGAATGCTCGGGCAGGCCCCCTGGTGGCTCGAAACGGTACTTCGCTTCCCAGACTTGTCTTGCAATTTGAACTAACATCGGGAACCGGCCCACCACGATTGCGTTCTTTGTACGAGCGCGCAATGTTCTCTATTTGTACCCGCCCGTCAAGCCCGGTTGTGGATAACTCTGGGATCGCGTGTGAACAAATATGGTTCGCGGCACGCCGGATGACAGCGCCCGCAGCCTACCATGCCCCAGTTAACTCTCTGCTGCCGCCCGTTAATTCGTCAAGGGGACAGCCCGCGGCCTCCAGCGACGCGGGGGCGTCGTATCCCAGTTCCTTAAGCTCCAGCCTAGCTTCGGCGAGCAGCCGGTTGGACGCCGTTTCGATGGACTGCTCAAGCCTTTGCATGAACTCCTGGCGCGGCAGGCCCGGCGGGATCGGATCGAGGAACTCGACGACGATCGTGCCGGGATAGCGGAGGATGGAATGGCGGGGCCAGAAGGCGCCCGAGTTAAGCGCCAGCGGGCAGACGGGGATCTTGAGGTCATGATAGAGGAAGGCGATTCCGGGCTTGTAATCCGGGAGCGAGCCGGGAGTTTTGCGGGTGCCCTCTGGGAAGATCAGGATTTCGCGGCCTTGCTCCGCGCGCGCGCGCGCCTCCCGCGCCATCTGGCGGAGGGCTGCCGGGCCAAGCTCGCGCTGGATGGGGATCAGCTCGAATTTCCGGCAAAAGGCGCCGTAGAGCGGGATGGACAGCAGCTCGGCTTTCATCACCAGCGCTGGATCGCGCATGAGCGGGATGAGCGCGAAGGTGTCCCAGGCTGCCTCGTGCTTCGCCGCGACGATAACGGGACCCGCAAGCAGCTTCTCACGGCCCCGCACCTCCATTTTGGTGCCGCAGACGGCCCTGAGCAGCCAGACCGTGGCGCGCCCATGCAGGGCAAGGCCCGCCATCGCCCAGCGGCGCGGCCCAAAAAGGAGCCAGCTTCCGAACATCAAAAAAAGCGCCCAGTTTATATAAAGTACCGGATAAAACAGCGCCGAGCGCAAATAGAGCGCCCTCCTAGTCCATGCGTGCATCGATAGTCCGCTGGCTCGACTGCTTGTTGCTGCTGGCAGAGACGGCGAGAGCGTTGGCCGCATAGCGCGCCGAAGCCGTCACGAATTTCAGATATTCCTTGAAAAGCACCCAGGTAGTTTTTGGGTCGTTCCACCATTCGGCTTCGATGCGCGGCGACTTCACCGGAAAGGGAATGAGATCGGCCTCGGGCATGGATTGCCGAAGCTCGATGAGCGTCCTTGGCATATGATAGGTGGACGTCACCACAATGAGCGAGTGAAAGCCGCGCTTCCTTGCCCAGACGGTCGCCTCGAATGCATTGTCCTCGGTGTTGAGCGAACGCCGGTCGAGGTCGATGCAGCAATTGAAGAGCGAAGCCTCGTCGCGCCCCGCCCCATTCATACTGATGATCTGGGTAGCGCCGGTGCGCTTGTAGACGCCGGATATCAGAAGCCGCCCCGCCTTTCCCTGGGCGAGCAGCCGCATGGCCTCGTGGATACGGTCCTCGTCGCCCGTCAGGGCCACGATGCCGTCGGCGGCCCCGGAGGAGCCGGCCGGCATGCCGCTCACCCAGTGGGCGAATATGAAGAACCCCGCCATCAGTGCGACGGCAAAGAAAGCGAAGATGGCAAACGTCCGGCGGACGACCGCTTGCGCTATCCGCACCGCCATGGGTCCGTGCTTTTCACTCCCGGCTGTCATAGCGCACTATAATATCGCCAACCGGATGCCAATGCATGTGATTTTTTCCCGCGCCCGCGCCAGGGCGTGCCTGGCCGGGGCGTCACGCATTTTGCTGATTGAGGATGCGCCGCACGCCGTAGCGGGAGGTCATCTTGCAAATGAGTGCGACGGCTACCACAACCACCACGAGTACCGCATACCCGCCCGTGTCGAGCGTTCCCGCTCCTACCAGCCTGCGGATCTCGGCCTCGGCGGCAGCGCTACTGCCCATGCTTTCGGTGATGCGCGGCAGTGCCAGAAACGACAGGCCAGCCATGCCAGCGCCGGCAACGCCTGCCTTGATGCCAACCCATAGGAAGTGCGTCTCGAACTGGTTGGCGATGAACTTCTCCTCGGCGCCGACGAGGTTGAGCACCGACACGATTTCGCGGTTGGAGGCGAGCGCGCTGGTCGCCGCCGCGATGATGACCGCCGCCGTGGCCGCGGCCATAAGCCCCAGCATGCCGATGCCTGCAAGTTCGAGGAACCGCGTCAGGCGATGGATCTCGCCGCGCCAGAGCCCGTGATCGTCAAGCACCGCACCCGGATATTTCGCCTCCAATACCTTTTTCAGCGTCGGGATCTCTGGCGGATTGTCGCGGTCGATCTCGATGGCGATGAGCCGGGGAATGGCGAAGCTTTTCAGAACCTCCGACTTCCCGATCCAGGGCTCGACGAGCTTCAGCGACTGCTCCCGCGTGTAGGGCACGACTTGCTTTATGCCATTCTGGTCGTAAAGGAATTTGACGATTTCCATGATTCTGGCTTCGCCCAGGTCGCTGCCCCGGCTCTGCACCTGCACGGTGATCTCCGAGGAGATGTTGTTCGTCCAGAGGCTGGCCGCGCTGAACACGAGATAGACGCCGCCCGCGGTGAGCGACGCCAGAAATGCCATGATGGTAATCACCATGGTCAGAGAGCGGCCCGTGACTGAGCCCGGGGGCACGATCGGCGCATTGGCGCGCGCGAATTTTGACGTCGTCTGGCCAGGGACATCGACCGGAACCGGAAGCGAATGCGGCGTGCTGGTGCTCATGTCCGGAAAAATTCCTACTCGTAAAGTTCTAGGCGGCCGTTTTCGAGCTGCATACGCGGCCCAGGGAATTGCGACATAAGCTGATAATCGTGGGTGGCGATGATGATGGAGGTGCCAAGCCTGTTCAATTCGATGAACAGGCGCAGGAGCCTGCGGGCCATTTGCGGGTCGACGTTACCGGTCGGCTCGTCCGCGAGCAGAAGCTCGGGCTTTGCGATCACGGCGCGGGCGATAGCGGCCCGCTGCTTCTCTCCGCCCGACAGCACCACCGGATAGGCGTGCATGCGGTCGCCAAGGCCCACCCATTTCAGAAGCTCGGTGACGTCCTCGGCGTAATCGGCCTGCTTGCGGCCCGTCACCCGCAAGGGAAGCGCCACGTTTTCCCAGGTTGTCAAATGGTCGAGCAGGCGGAAATCCTGGAACACGACGCCGATGCGCCTCCTTAGATCGGCGCGCTGCGCCGTCGTATTCTGGGCAATATTCCGTCCGAAAAGATGGACGAGGCCACGCGTGGGCCTCAGCGCCATGAACAGGAGCCGCAGCAATGTGGATTTGCCTGCGCCGGACGCACCTGTTAAGAAGTGAAACGATCCAGGGTGCAACTGGAAGTTGATATCGCGCAGCACCTCTTGCCCGACCCCATAGCGAAGGCCGACATTTTCGAATCGTATTAGAGCGTGACTCGATACCACAACCGAAACCCTGCTGTTAGATCCCGCATGGATTTATGATAAGGCAAGCGCATCTAGCAATCGAATTCGGCAAAGCCGAGACAACGAAGGCCAGAAGCTTCAGAATAGAGTTTCCTCCATGATCATCGAATGCCCGGCATGCAGCACCAGGTACGATATAAAGGTGGATTTGCCGCCCGACGGCCGCACCGTGCGTTGCGCCAAATGCGAGAACGTCTGGCGGGCCGTGCCGCTCGTGGAGGAGGAGCCTTACGGGGAGACCTACGCGGCCGGCGAAGCATACGGGCAGGCCGGAGACGAGGGCACGGACGTTGAAGCAGACGCCCGGCAGCACGGCGGCGGCTGGGGGCCAGAAGTAGCGGACGAAGAGGAAGAGGTGGAGGCCCCGGCTTTCCTCCACGGTTTCCGCCAAGCCCCGCAGATACAGGAGGAAGAGGAGGTGGAAATGCCCGCCTTCCTTCACGGTTTCCACCGGGCCGCGGAGATGCAGGAGGATGAGGCTCCGCACGCGGAAGCCTACGGCTTCTCCAGTGCCGCGCTTTCGTCCGCCATGGAAAAGTCTGGAGAGGAAGCGCCAGCCATCCACGAAGAAGGCCGCGGCAAGGTGAGCTGGTTTGGCGGCTTCATGCGCAAGAACCAGAAGCAAGCCCCGGCCGCTCAAGCCGGATTTAGCCATCGCGAACCGGAGCCTATGCCGGAGCCCGAGCCGGAGTTCATGCCCGAAGCGGAGCCCGAGCCTGAGCCCGCCGCAGCCGATCCGCTTCCATTTCCAAGACCCGGCCCCGCCTTTGCACCCCAAACGGTGGATCATAATGTGCGCTCGCTCAGCGATGCGCGGGCGGCGGTCCGCAACGTCTTCGCAAGCCTGGGAGAGCACCGGCCCCATCAGACTGCGAGCGGCATTCAGGCTCCCGTAACCGCATACGCGGACCAGGAGCAGGACGCCTTTCCGTTCAGGCGGCCGGCGGAATCCGCGGGGGCAGGCGTTTCCGGCTGGGACAGCGAGCCTGACGAAGAGCAGGAGTTCGGTCACGGCCAAGATACGGATGGCTTCGCGAGCGCGGGCGGCTGGCCCCAAGACATGACCGCCAGGGAGGACGCGGAAGCGGAAGCGGACGCTCCTCAAGGCTGGATTCAAGGATGGCAGCCGGAGCAGGAGGAGGCCCAAGCCTCCGCTGAAAGCGATCTCGACGCACAATTGCGCGCGGCTCTCCAGGCCCATTTTCCGTCGCACGCAGCGGAAGCCGAGCCAGATCCAGCGCCCGAACCCCAATTCGAGCAGGACGATATCGTCGCCGAGGACGGCGAAACTGTCGTTCCCGAGGCTCTGACCGCCTTCTGGGAGCGTCCCCTGCCCCCGCCTCGCGACGAGTTGGAGGGCGGCGGCGCGATGCCGCAGGAGGACGAAGACGAACTCCCGCCAGCCGGAATCGTATTCGACGAACGGCTTTTTCGCGAGCTTGAGGAGGGCCGGGATCAGGTACAGCAGCAGCCAAGGTCTCTCGAGTCCAGGGGCGCGCTCGCGCTGGCGGCCGCATGGGGCCTGTTCTTGTGCATCGCGGGCGGGCTCACCGCCGGACTGTTCGGCTTCCGCGAGATGGCGGCCGACGCACTGCCCGGGCTTGCGCCGTTCTATCGCGCCGTAGGCATGCCGGTTACGGTTCAGCCCCTTATTTTCGAGGGCATCCACTACGAGTGGTCCGTATCCGAGTTCAAGCCGGTACTGCACATCAAGGGAGCGATTTACAACCGGGCGCATCGCGAGGTGAACGTGCCCGATCTCGTGGTTTCGATCAAAGACGACGATCCGGCACTCGACAAGGAGGTTCCGGCGAGCCTGCCCGTCGAAAGCGGCAGGATCGAGCCGGACCAACGCGCGGAATTCGAGATCGAGCTGGTCTCGCCAAGCTCTACGATTACCACGGTCGAACTCCAAATGCGGAACGTCCGCTAGTCCGCCATGCCCGAATCCCTGCTCCAGAAATTCCGCCGGCTGCTGGCGGACGGCAAGATCGCGCCGGACAGCGCGCAGGCGCTCGCCGTCGAGAAGCTGCAGATCCTCACGAACCGGCTCAGCGACTACGTGCCGCCCGCGCGCACGGACTTCTTCTCCTTTTTCACCCGCCGGCGCGGCGAAGTGCCGAAAGGGCTTTACATTTTCGGCGCGGTCGGGCGCGGCAAGACCATGCTGATGGACCTGTTCTCCAGCACGGTCACGGTGAGACCCAGGCGGCGCGCGCATTTCCACGAGTTCATGGCGGACGTGCATGCAAGGCTTAGCATCGCGCGGCGGGAGGCCAAGGAAGACCCCATTGTCGCCGTGGCCAGGACCATCGCCGCGGAGGCGAGGCTCCTCTGCCTCGACGAGCTGTTCGTGACCGACATCGCGGACGCGACGATCCTTTCCCGGCTGTTCGCCACGCTCTTCGAGGCGGGCAGCATCGTCGTCGTGACCTCGAACAGCCATCCGCGCGATCTCTACAAGGACGGCCGCAACCGCGACCTGTTCCTGCCCTTCATCGACCTCGCCGAAGAGAACATGGAGCTGCTGCAGCTCGAAGCCGCGCGCGATTACCGGCTCAGCCGGATCGGCAATTCGTCGCTCTACTTTTCGCCGCTGGGCACCGCGGCGGCGGCGGCGATGGACGATCTCTGGCGCCGGCTGACCTTCGGCGAACCATGCCGGGAGGAGGCGCTGACCGTGCTTGGCCGCGAGCTGCCGGTGCCGCGCGCGAGTTTCGGGGCCGCGCGCTTCACGTTCGCCGATCTCTGCGAGAACCCGCTCGGCGCATCCGACTACCTCGCCCTTGCACGCCACTACCATACGATCTTCCTCGACGGCATCCCGGTCATGGGTCCCGATCGGCGCAACGAGGCGCGCCGCTTCATCACCTTCATCGACACAATCTACGACCACCGCACCGGCTTCATCGCCTCCGCCGAAGCCGAGCCGCATGCGCTTTACCGCGCAGGCGACGGCGCGGAGCACTTCGAGCGCACCGCGTCGAGGCTCACGGAAATGCGCCAGCCGCAATACCTCGCCGAAGCGTCCCAGCCGGGGCAGCGGCCGCCCGCCTTAACCTCCTCTTAATGCTGTTTGCCCGGCACTCCAGGCGTCTTGGGCGGCGCTTTTCCGTCATGCGAGGGGCTCTAGCCCCGAAGCAATCCGGCGCCAAGAGTGCCGAACTCACTTCTGGATCGCTGCGGCGCGTTCCGCGCCTCGCGACGGCGCCGTGCCGGAAGGGGCGGAACTTCTGGCGGCAGGCATAAGATGCCACAGAGGCAGCACATGCTTTCACCGCTCCCACACCGCCGCGCGCCCCGCAAAAACGGCGCGTTTTTGCACGCCGCTTTGCTCGCCGGAGATTGGCGTCCGCCTAATTCAAAGGCTGGTAGGAACTATACATGTGAAGGTTCAAACCGGCTTTGACGGTCTGAGCCGTAAGTTCGTGGTCGAAGCGGAACGTGGTTCCGAGGTAATCCACCGACGAATGCTGAGTGCCGAAGTCGAAATACTGATACTCGGCCTTCACACTCCAGCCGGGACTGACGAGGTATTCGAGGCCGCCGCCAAGGGTCCAGCCGGTGAAGGTATCGGATTCCGAAGACGTCGTAGCCACTGAATTCGGATGCTTTAGCTGCGCCATCGAAGAATGCGAAACCGCCCTTTGCGTAGAACAGCCCAAGTCCGTAAGTGACGCCCATACGGCCTGCCACATCGCCATAGAAGCCGCCCGCCTGCTTCGCCAGGGCGGTTTCCGGTACGAGAGGAGTGTTGGTGGCGATGACGTGACTGCCGCTAAGGCCCATATAGCCGAAGTCGATTTCAAGACCGTACACCATGTTGCCGGCCTGGCAAATTGTAACCGGCTGGCCGCCGCCCAATACGCCGCTTATCTGCTGGGTTGTCTTGAGCGCTGCAGAGCCATAAGTTTTGTCCCAGTAGCCATCGAGGTCAGTCGTATTGTTGTCGCCCCAAGCGCCGCCGAAGTGACCGCCGAGGTAGGCCCCCGTCCAGATCGCAACCGGACCGAGGCTTGGGGCGCCCCTCATGCCGCCGCTAGCAAGATCGCCGTGTAAGCGCTGCCGCCAACGCCGAGAACCGCCGCGAGCGCCGCGGCAACGAGTGTCTTTTGCATCGAGTGTAATCCTCAAAAGTTGTCCGGAAGAACTCCACACTTACGGTCGAACCGGAGGGGGGGCGCAAAATAGGTGTCGCTCCATTTAGGCATAAATCGCCTAACGCGATTCGAGCCAAATGCGGCCGCTCGATTAATATTCTATTAGCGATTGCGGCAGGTTGTGGCCACAACGACACAACCGGTAAGGTTGTGGCTGCGGGGTTCCCGCTCAGAACTTCAGGCGAACGCCGCTCGCGAAAGTGGTCATGTTGTTGTTCAGGTAACCGGACGAAAGGCCGCCTGCATTCGCGGAGTAGCTGACGCCGCCATAGACGTCGAAGTGCTTGTTGAGCCGGTAATCGATCAGGAAAGCGCCCTCGTTCACCTCGCCATCGCAATTGGCGGCGGTTGGATAGCCCCAGTACGACCCGCTGGCTTTTTTGGCCGCGTTGGCCCCGGTGATATAGGCGCAGCTATTATGGCCCGCGGCGGCACTCGTGAGATAAGCGTCCTGGGTGTAGCGGTAGTAGGCGGCGGTGAAGCTTAGCCCCGAGGGAAGCTCGTATTTCGCGCCGGTCCACGCGGTTTGCAGCACCCGGCGGCTGCCCGCGGCGTAGGGCGTGTTGTTGAGATAATAATAGCCGTAGCCGCCGATGGTCGTGGCGCGGCACCACCGGATCGCGCGGATTGGTAAGTTCCGTGTGCACGTAGCCGACGAAGACACTCAGCTTGCTGCCCGAGTCTTTGTCTTTGCCATCGCCGAAGCTGTAGGCGTATTTGCCCATCGCGGACCAGCCCTCGCCATCGGTGACAGTGCCGTCCAGAAGATTTCCCGAAGGGCAGACATTGCCGCCGCCCACGCCGCTCGCGTTGCAAGTCCCGGCAGCACCCGTGGTGCCGTAGGTAATGGGCGTGGAGGAGACGGCGTACGTTCCCGCGCGTAAACGGCATCTACTGAGAATCGGCATAGGACACGCCCGCATTGAAGCTGTAGCCGCCGCCGAACATCGCGGTGCCGTCGCCGCCATTCGTGTACAACGCCGCGACGTGCACCGGCCGTACCGGAATACATTCGCCGAATTGTCCCAGCGCCCGGTCGCGGGTATTGCCGAAGCCCGACGCCGTGCCGCCGGAATAGCCGATCAGGGAGAAGGCGTAAGGCAGGCCCATCGGGGTCGTAGGCGCCGATGGCGTCAAGCTCCAGCGATTGGTTGCGGCCGGCGGAGCGTTCCGAAGTGGCGCTGCTCAGGCCCGCATAGGCGGGGCCGCTGAAGGCCTGCCCGCAACGGCTGCCGTCGGAGTTGGCGTCCTGCGCCGTGAGCGGCTTGCCGTTGTTCCTGACCATGCTCGCGCAGGCATCGGCAATCTCGCCAAAGTGGCTGAAGCCCGCCTCAGCCTTGCCGATAACTTTCCACCCCTCCGCAATCTGCTCCTCGATCCTGATGCCGTCGGATTGCTCCAGCGCGCTCTCGGCAATCGTGGAAATCGGCTTGTTCGCGTTCCTGGAGCCGTTGATGGTGTATTCGAGGCCGGGATGAAGGCGCCGCCAGCGGAACGCCGTGGTCGGTAGGCGTAACCGAGGTCGACGGTGCCGTAAACGGTGACGCCGCGCCAAGTGAGGTTATCCGGAATGGGGTTTGGGACGGCGGCATCGCCGGCCCTCGCCGGGGCGGCTAGGCCCAGGAGCACCAGAATAGATGCGAGTTGCGGCCTATAGCTCACGCTTTGTCTCCCGTTCCGCGAAGCTGAACGCGAAACATGCGCTTCAATTTACGCACAACTTTTAGGCGATTTCGGTAAATCCGCGAATTACTTAAGCGCGGCGGCAACCACACGCAAGCCCGGTGTATTGCCACCGCCCGCGATTGACGATAAGGTCTTGCCGATTGCGCCTCGCCGGGCTTGACAGCCTGCCCGCGCCCCGCCACACCATGCGCAACGGATTTACGCGAGCGCCCCCATGAAAATCAACGGCAACGAAATTCGCCCCGGCAACGTCATCGAGCACAACAACAGCCTTTGGATCGCGGTCAAGACCCAGGCCGTGAAGCCCTGGTAAAGGCCCCGCCTACAATCAGGTGGAGATGAAGAACCTGATCAACGGCTCGAAGGCTTAACGAGCGCTTCCGCTCCTCGGAGACGGTGGAAAAGGTGCGCCTTGAGCAGAAGGACTTTCAATTCCTGTATCCTCAGGGCGACATGCTCGTGTTCATGGACACCGATACTTACTCGAGCAAATGGAGCTAGCAGGAGTTCGTGGGCGAGCGCGCAGCCTTCCTGCAGGACGGCATGAAGGTGGTCCTGGAGATGCACGAAGGCCGGGCGATCGGCATCAGCCTGCCCGACCAGGTGACGCTCACCGTGACCGAGGCCGATCCCGTGGTGAGGGGCCAGACGGCCGCGTCCAAGCCCGCCATATTGGAGAACGGGGTCCGCGTGATGGTGCCGCCCTTCGTCACCGCCGGCGAGAAGATCGTCGTCGACACGAACGAGATCGCCTATATCCGCCGCGCGCAGAGGGGCTAAAAGACCCCCTCAACCCTCTCCCCGAAGGGGGGAGGCGGAAGGGGCTGCGGCCCTATCCCCAGAAGGTCGAGGGCAGTTCCGGCGTTCCTTCTCCCCTTGGGGAGAAGGAGCAGGACGAGGGGGGCTTCCATCTCCCGCCGCTAATTGAAGTAGGCGCCATGCCAGCTTCCGCGCTGATGACGATCATGATAAACGCCGCGCGCAAGGCCGGCCGGAGCCTGGTGTGCGATTCCGCGAGGTCGAGCATCTGCAGGTTAGCGTCAAGGGCTGGTGAATTTCGCTCCCGCCGCCGACCACCGCGCCGAAAACATCCTGTACGAGGAGCTGAGCAAGGCGCGGCATGGCTACTCCTTCCTCATGGAGGAGCGCGGGCTCGACAGCAGGCTGGACAACAGCACCTGGATCGTCGATCCGCTCGACGGCACCACGAATTTCCTGCAGCAGCATTCCGCTGTTCGCCATCTCCGTCGCTCTCCAACGCGATGGCGAGCTGGTGGCGGGGCTCATCTATAATCCGGCGAGCGGCGACTTCTACACCGCCGAGCGCGGCAAGCGCGCTTCCTCAACGACAACCGGCGTCCTTGCGCGTGGCGGGCCTGCCGGACCTCGGGGACGCCGTGGGCCTCGACGGCATCCCCCATCGAGGCAAGCCGGGGCACCAGCAGCATCTGGCCGAGCTGTCCGCCGTGATGCAGGATCGCCTGCATCCGCCGCACTGGCTCCGCGGCCATGGACCTCGCCTGGGTCGCGCAGGGGCGTTTCGACGGGCTATTGCAGCGAACATACAGCCCTGGGACATGGCGGCCGGCATCGTGCTGGTTCGCGAGGCGGTGGCTTCGTCTCCATCCGGACGGGCGAGAAGACGCTGAAGACCGGCAGCATCGTCTGCGGCAACGAGGCCATCCACTGCGCGCCGACGATGAGCGTGATCGCCGGCGTGATCGGTGGACCGCCGCTGGCCCTCCTCCCGCTGCTGGAGCAAGGAGAATGCCTAGCGCCATAAGTGCCGGCCAGTTCCGGTTGCCTTGCCGATACCCAATCGCAATTCATTGTTAACACAAATGCTCCAAGCTACTCCGCCGCTCCGTTCCGGCGGGCAGCAGCCCGGTCCGTCGTTCCGGAGCCGAGGCGTACATCGGAGAAGGTGCTTGCTGCCGTCATCCAGGAGCCTTCTTTAGGCATGTTCCGTCTGAAGCGAACCTCTACCGGCGCCAGCGAGGGCGAACATCGTCCAGGATGAAACTTTGCATAAAGTGTTGGATTCGCCTTCTGCGGCGGGATCAATGGCTTAGCCACGTGTTCAGGATGATCAATATTTGTCACCGAACACGACGTTGTTCGGTGATGGCGCACAGCGCCGCCTTCCGCTGGCAGTAACAACTTCGTTACCAGCCGCGCAATCAACCTGCAACAACCGTTCACGTTCGTCGCTGTGCCTGGCGTTTAAAACTTAATTTTCGAAATCAATCTAGCCTAAGTAATATACGATGTTAGCGCCAACCTGGATGTATATGGTTTCATTGGCCCCTGTATGGGCGCCAGTACGCAGGGATCGTTTGAGCCCGGCTGGGTTTTTTATTGGGCGACGGAACTCATGGAAATGCAAATGAGCGGCGAATAAGACCATGGTGGAGATACCGCAAATGCGCTGATTGCAGCAGCGCCGGGCTTCAAGGCCCGAGGCGGGCGCCGGGATATTCCACTCAAAAACCCGCTGTTTTCGGTCTCGTTGAGGCAGCAGCTCCGGCTGGTCATGCCGCACGTGAAGTTCAAGAAGTACCGGCCTGGGCGCGTGCTCCTGGGCGAGGGCGCCAACTACCTGGGGCAAAATCTACATCGTCCTCGACGGCCAGATCGCGATTACCAAGCAGGCGCAGCCCCTGGCAGGCTCGACGCCAGTAGCTGGCAGCGCCGCCAGCTCCGGGGCGAGATTTTCGGCGAGGTCTCCTTCGTGGACGGCAAGCCAAGCCCGCTTTCTTCAGGTGCAAGACGGACGCCGTGCTCGCGGTGGCAGACCAGCGCCTCGCGGCGCAGGAACTCGTTCGCCTTGTTCGCCAAATCGTCGCCGGAAGTTGCGCAACCACATCGCCAAGCATGCCCGATGAATTGGCGGCGCTGCGCATGACCGGCATGCAGCTTGAGAACCAGCTCGCCGCCTACCGCAGCGGCGTCGGTACGCCCAAATCCGACGCTCTGCCTCTCTTCCATATATACGCTGGCGCTGGGTTTCCTGCCCGCCTTCAAGAACGAGGCGCATGCGAACTTGGCGCTGAGCCCGCTCATCATCCTGCTTTTCGCGCTGACTTTCTTCTGGCCGTGGCGACGAGCGGCTTTCCGGGAAGCTTCTTCGGCTTGCAGCTCGATAACTGGCGGCCGTACTGGCAGTGCCAGTGCGCGCCTCGCTGGTGTTCGTCGCGGTGTTTGCGCTGGTGAAATGGCTGCTTATCAGCACGTCGCCGAGCTTCGCGGGGCGTCCCTCTGATCGGCGCCGCCAGGTCGATCTGGGCGGCAAGGTGGCCTCCTACAGCTCATGGTACGGCAGCGCTGGTGATCTACCTCTTGCTCACGCCGATGCAGGAGTTCGTCGCCCGCTCCGGCATAGAAGGCGCCGCGGCACTACGCCTTCCTGCACGGCAGCGAAGGGGAAGCGCCGCTGGTTCTCGATCATGGCGGCCAATCTGGTGTTCACGGCGGGGCACGCGCATATCAGCCTCGCCTTCGCGATGGCAGCATCTGCCGGGGATTTTGTGGGGTTGGATTTTCCGCCAGGACGAACTCGCTACTCGCCGTGACGGTCTTGGCATCATCGTCGGGAGGATCCGGCCTGTTCCTGTTCGGCATCGAGGGCGTGGTTACGAGCTTGGCGCTTGAGCGGCCATCGCATCCTGCGTGACGCTATATAGAAGAGTGAGGGCGCGACGGAGCGGATATTTGGGGGGTTATGTGAGTGGTGTGCGGCGGCTGAAATTGAGGCGGTCGAGCGCGCCCTGCAGGATGTAGGCGGCGGCCATCTTGTCGATCAGCTCGGCGCGGCGTTTTCGGCTGGCGTCGGCTTCGAGCAGCGCGCGCTCGGCGGCTGCGGTCGAAGACGTCGTCCCAGTACCTGCTGGAGTTCGGTGAACTGGCCCAGATTGCGGACGAAGGCGCGGGTCGATTGCGCGCGCGGCTCCTTGTGCCGTCGAGGTTGATGGGCAGGCCCACGACCAGCCCGCCAACGCCGTGCTCCTTGGCGAGGTGGAGCAGCCGCTCCGCGTTGGCCTTGAACTTCGTGCGCCGGATGGTTTCGAGTGGCGTCGCGATTTGGCGCATCACGTCGGACAGGGCAAGCCCGACGGTCTGGGCGCCAGGTCGAGGCCAGAGCAGCCGCTCGCCGGGCCGGAGCCGCTCATAAAGCGCAGGAAGTTCGAGAAGCTCCGATGGCACGACTTTGTCCTCGTGTGTTGGTAGATTTGCACGGCGGCGGCGCTCGATAGTGCAAGCGGGGCGTTCGGTCATCTTGCAGGAGATTTGCTATGAAGCTAACAACATGGTTCGGGCATGCCGCCGTGCGGCGGCAAACGGCAGCCACGTCATTCTCATCGACCCGTTCGAGAACCCCAAGTTCGAGGGCTCGGCCAGCGAGGAGCACACGGCGCTACCCAATGCGGTGCTAACCCACGGTCATGACGACCATGTGGGCGACGCCGTTGAAATCTGCAAAAGGACGGGGGGCAACGCTCGCCGCTGTCTACGAGCTTGCGATGTTCCTGGCGGCAGGTGGCAAGACCCAGCCCGGCAATCCCGGCGGCGGCATCGATCTTGGGGGCGGCGTGCGCGTGAGCTTCTCGTCAAGGCCTTCCATGTCGTTGACGGAGGCCGGCGGCAAGGCTGCTATCTCTTGGCAATCCTTGTGGCGTGGTGATCGAGGGCCTCGGCAAGACGGTGTACCACATGGGCGACACCGATATTTTCGGCGACATGGCGCTGATCGAGGAGCTGTATGCGCCCGAAGGTCGGGTTCGTGCCCATCGGCGACCGCTTCACCATGGGCGCGGAAGGCCGCGGCGCTGGCCTGCAAGCGCTACTTCAAGTTCGATATCGTCGTACCGATCCACTACGGCACCTTCCCGATCATCGACCATAGACCCAGCGAAATTCATCGCCCAAATGGGCAGGGCAGAATGTCGTTGTCCCCGAAATCGGCAAGCCGTTCGCAGTCTAGGGCAGCGCGCCTGCCGTGGAGGCCCTCCGCCGCCATTCCGCTGGCCGCGATTTTGGGCATGCGGATGGCGGCGGCCGAGACAGAAGTTTCCACCTTTGTGCACCCGTTGGAACGAAGCTGCTCACCGCATTGCAACTACGGATGCCGTTTTGCAAATTTGTTCACGGCCCCCAAAATGGCCTGCCAGGACCAAATGCACCGGAAAATGCCGGAAAGAGCCATGCAAAAAAGGCATTTCGAGCGGAAACGCGGCGCTTCCTGGCTGAAGATCTCGGCTTCAAGATACCTGCACAATATTTAATCACGCCGAAGGTCTGGAGCGGGCCATTACTACCTAGGGTGCGTTTGAGCGTGTGACGCCTAACCTTGACGAGTGGGTGCGGGCGTTGCGGCGCGGCATTGAGGGGATGATTGTAATGTGGATCTATACAGAGCTGTGGCGTATTGTAACGCAGGCGCATAGCGCTGTAAATGATTGAAAATAAGAATGAGCGATGTTGAGCGAATTGCTATGCCTTTGTATCACAGCCAAC
>CAVXDM010000066.1:0-11937 GCA_963760455.1 uncultured Alphaproteobacteria bacterium | reverse complement strand
AACCTGGAGCTGCCTCGCATGATGGTTGCCTCTTGAGCCTTGAAACAGTCACGTCTGGCTTTGCAAGCCGAACTCTGTTGCAAAAATAAGGCTTTCGCCCGCCCGATGCGCTTCTTCGATCATAAGAAAGTCGGGGCGTGCTTTTGCGAGAACGGATTCGTCTGGGCGGCCGGCTGCCAAAATCCAGCGCGACGGGTACTCCGCTGATCTCGTCCCACCACAGCGACAATTCAGCCGCTTGTTCCCAAGTTTCGGAATTTGAAGCGTCGAAGGCGATGAAATCGGCGCCGGCCTCCGCACTTTCCATGGCGGCATGGCGGCTAAGACCGCAAGCGGTGCCAACGACCAGCTCGCCGCCAAGCACAGTCCGCGCGCGGCCGGCATCCGCACCCAAAGTAAGATAGACGCCGCTCGCGCCCGCCGCGGCCGCTTTGCCAGCGTCTCCAGCAATCAGCACCGCAAGCTCAAGCGACTGCGCTCCGGCTATGGCTTGCGCCAAAACAGCCGGATCGGGGCTTTCAAAAATGAGTGCGGCGGGCCGAAAGAGCCTGGCGAGCCCTGTCAAATTTGCCGCCCACTCCTCGTTGCAGAGCGGGCGGGATGACGGAAATCAGCCCGCAAGGCTTGACTTCCATGGTTTAGATCAGCTTGGCCATCGCAACAGCCGTGTCGGCCATGCGGCAGGAGAAGCCCCATTCGTTGTCGTACCAGGAGAGCACGCGGACGAGCTTTCCGCCGACGATCTGCGTCTGCGCCAGGTCGAAGTTCGACGAATGCGGATTGTGGTTGAAGTCGATCGAAACGAGTGATCCTTGACCGCCGAGAGGATGCCCTTCAGCTCGTTCTGCGAGGCACGCTCGATGGCCGCGTTGATGTCGGCGCACGCTCGTTTCCCGGCCGGGTATGAAGCAGAGATCGATCACCGACACGTTCGGTGTCGGAACGCGGATCGCGGTTCCGTCGAGCTTGCCGACAAGCTCGGGCAGCACCAGCCCCACCGCCTTCGCCGCGCCGGTCGAGGTCGGGATCATCGACAGAGCCGCCGCACGTGCGCGACGCAGATCCTTATGCGGCAGGTCGAGGATGCGCTGGTCGTTGGTGTAGGAATGGATCGTCGTCATGTAGCCTTGGGCGATGCCGCAAAGGTCGTTCAGCACCTTCGCGACCGGCGCCAGGCAGTTGGTGGTGCAGGAGGCGTTCGAGACGACCTTGTGATCGGGCGTAAGCTTGTCGTGGTTCACGCCATAGACGACGGTGAAGGTCCGCGCCTTTCGACGGCGCCGAAACCAGCACTTTCTTCGCGCCGGCGGTGAGATGCGCGGAGGCCTTGTCCTTGTCGGAGAAAATGCCGGTGCATTCCATCACGATGTCGACGCCGAGCGAAGCCCACGGCAATTTCGAGGGATCGCGCTCGTTCAGCACCTTGATATGCCCGGTGCCGATATCGAAGCCGTCGCCTTCGACCCTGACCTCGCCGTGGAACGGCCCGTGCACGGAATCGTACTTCAGCAGATGCACATTGGTCTTCAAATCGCCGACATCGTTGATCGCCACGATGCTCACGTCTGTACGATTGTACTCTTTGATGGCACGGAGCACGTTCCTGCCGATACGGCCGAAGCCGTTAATTCCTACCCTAACCGTCATCTCAGCTCTTCCGTTAGAAAGCGGTGTGTTCGCTTGCACCTTGTTGCGGCGCTACACTAAATCCCAACGAGACGAAAACGCAAGGGGGCAAGCCCCGGTTGCGCGGCCGTATCGCGCATACTTAGTGGACAACTTGCTGCTGCGGCCAATTGCAACCCAATAGCAACGGCTGTAGCCGATCTGGCCGCCAGCCATACGCCAAGGCCCAAGCCCAGGCAAAGCAGCACCCATTGCTCCGCAGCACGTGGAGGCAAGGGCGCAGCGATTCCATGCCGGATAGTAATAAAAGTGGCCGGCAGGAACCGGCCACAGCAGCGCGTGAGTGCGCAGGCTAGGCTTACTTGCCGCAGCCCTTGGCCAGCTCTTCAACCAGCGGACCCGTGTCCTCGCCGAGCGCCGACATGATCTTGTCGAAGTCGGGGCTGATCTTCTTGCCGGCCTCTTCCTCCTGCTTGGAGATCTCTTCGACCTTCTTCGCGTCGTTCTTTTCGCTCGCCTGGGCAGCCTGCTCGTCGAGCTTCATGACCTCGCAGAACTGCGCCAGCTTCGCCTTGTCGGCCTTGATGGTGTCGACGAGCTTCTGCACGTCGGCCTTGCTCGCGGGAGGCGGCGCCTTTTGATCCGCAGCGATGGCGGGAGCCGAGAGGGCAGCGATCACCGCGACCGCGGCCACGAACGTCGTTTTCATAAAGGTCTCCTTAATCGATTGGCCTTGGCGCCTCGGGGGCGATCCAGGGGCTATATGCTAACTCCGAATCCGGAACTTTCGTCCCGGCCTTCCCACAAAGTTGCAAATGGCGGCAATTTCGCGACAACATACATGAAATATTTTCAACAAAACGAGCGCGATAGACCGTCGGCGCGACTGAGCAAGCGGGGCAGGGACGGAGCGGCCGCCCTGCACTGGCGCACCGCCCGCGCCCCATCAATCGTAGTTGGCGGCGAATTGGCGCCTGTGGCCCGCCCTTCTTGAGCCGTGCCTGCGGTGCTTGCACGCTCGCATAGCGTTTCCGGCCTTGGCTCGGCGCGTGGCCTGGTGCTTGCGATGAGCTGCCGGCACTCGCGGTGCGCGTCTGGCGGCTTGCTCCCCGCGCGGACCGGATGACGGTCGCTTTCGCGTCATTGGGCCTCGCTTCATGGGGCTTAAGCGAGTTCAGCGCCTCCAGCAGCCGTCGCGCCAAGGCCCGGTTTCTCGTAGCCGTGCTTCTTGCCGCTGCCGTAGCTCACGACCTCAAGGCAAACGGGAGCGAGCCCGTCCATGCCAAGCGCGTTCTTGGCGCCGGTCGACAGATCGATAATCCTTCCGGCGACGAACGGACCGCGATCGTTGATCCGCACCGTGATGCTGCGCCCAGTGCGCTGATTGCGGACAACCACCCGTGTGCCGAAGGGCAGCGACTTGTGCGCCGCCGAAACGCCCATGTGGTTATACTGCTTCGCCATTTGCCGTCCGGGTTCCCGACGAATAGGTGGAGGCGATACCGCATTCGGCAAACGCCTGCTGGCAGCCAACACACCACACCGCTGCCAGCATGATAGCCGCACAGATACCGTACACGTTCTTCATCACAACCTTTCCTTGTGGTGACACCTGAACCGGCGCAATGAAGGGTGAAATGTGGCGTAAATTAGAACAGCATTATGGATATCTGCTATGCGTTTTTTGCATACCTAGCACTGAGAAAGCGGTGATGGCCGGCGCTGTTAGGTAGTCGCGCTTGAATGTTGCTGTGCATACACTTATAACTGACGATATTCGAAATATTGCCTATCATAACGATGCTGTCTAAATACCATGATACACACGGCATCACTGGCTACGTGGCATTTGTTTCCGTAGGATATATTTGTGCTGGCGCCCGCCCTTTGGAGGTCATTACGGCGCACCGGTCCGCAATGGGATGTTGCCAACAATCTATCTACGTATCTAAGTGAACATTTCGAAATTCTATTGTGCTCTAAAGCTTATCAAAACGACATTAGGCCTTATTATCTAAGTACAACTGAAGAATGCTCAGTTATGCTCTCATCGTTTGAGGTTTTCTCTGCGTCTGGCTGGATACAAGGCATAGCAATTCGCTCAATATCGCTCAGTACTATTTTGGCAATACATACACAGCGCTATGCGCCCTGCGTTACAATACGCCACAGCCTCTGTATAGATCCACATTACAATCATCCCCTCAATGCCGCGCCGCAACGCCTGCACCCACTGCCAAGGTTAGGCGTCACACGCTCAAACGCACCCTAGGTAGTAATGGCCCGCTCCGGTTCCGGCGTGATTAAATATTGTGCAGGTATTTGAAGCCGAATCTCCAGCCAGGAAGCGCCGCGTTTCCGGCTCGAAATGCCTTTTTTGCATGGCTCTTTCCGGCATTTTCCGGTGCATTTGGTCCTGGCAGGCCATTTTGGGGGCCGTGACAAATTTGCAAAACGGCATCCGTAGTTGCAATGCGGTCACAGCTTGATTCGTCCAACGGGTGCACAAAGGTGGAAACTTCTGTCTCGCCGCCGCCGCCATCCGCATGCCCAAAATCGCGGCCGGCGGAATGGCGGCGGAGGGCCTCCACGGCCTGCGCGGTGCCCTAAATCTGCGAACGGCTTGCCGATTTCGGGGACAACGACATTCTGCCCTGCCATTTCGGCGATGAATTTCGCCGGGTCCTGGTCGATGATCGGGAAGGTGCCGTAATGGATCGGCACGACGACATCGAACTTGAAGTAGCGCTTGCAGGCCAGCGCCGCGGCTTTCGCGCCCATGGTGAAGCGGTCGCCGATCGGCACGAAGCCGACCTTAGGCGCGTACAGCTCCTCGATCAGCGCCATGTCGCCGAAAATGTCCGTGTCGCCCATGTGGTACACGGTCTTGCCGAGCCCCTCGATCACCACGCCGCAAGGATTGCCGAGATAGACGGTCTTGCCGTCCAGCCGTGGTTGAGGACGAGTGGAACGCCTTGACGAAGCTCACGCGCACGCCGCCGCCAAGATCGATGCCGCCGCCGGGATTGCCGGGCTGGACCTTCTCGACGCCCTGCCCCGCCAGGAACATCGCGAGTTCGTAGACGGCAACGAGGGTGGCGCCCGTCTTTTTGCAAATGGCGGCGGCATCGCCCACATGGTCGTCGTGCCCGTGGGTTAGCACCACATGCGTGGCGCCGCGCGCTGCCTCGTCCACCGAGCCGTCGAACTTGGGGTTCTGCGAAAGAAACGGGTCGATGAGAATGACGTGGGCGCCGTTTTCCACCCGCACCGCGGCAGTGCCCGAACCATGTTAGCTTCATTGCAAATCTCCTCAAGAATGACCGGACGCACAGCTTGCACTATAAGAGAGCCGGCGCCGTGCAAATCTAACAACAGACAAGGACAAAGTTGTGCCATCGGAGCTTCTCGAACTTCCTGAGCTTTATGAGCGGTTGCGGCGCGATGAGCGCCTGCTTGGCCTCGACCTTGGCACCAAGACCGTCGGGCTTGCGCTTTCCGACGTGATGCGCCAAATCGCGACGCCGCTTGAAACCATCCGCCGGACCAAGTTCAAGGCCGACGTGGAGCGGCTTCTCCGCCTCGCGAAACAGCACGGCGTTGGCGGCCTGGTCGTGGGCCTGCCCATCAACCTCGACGGCACGGAGGGACCGCGCGCGCAATCGACCCGCGCCTTCGTCCGCAACCTGGCGCCGCTCACCGAATTGCCGATGGCGTTCTGGGACGAGCGTCTTTCGACCGCAGCCGCCGAGCGCGCGCTGCTCGAAGCCGACGCCAGCCGTAAACGCCGCGCCGAGCTCATCGACAAGATGGCCGCCGCCTACATCCTGCAAGGCGCGCTCGACCGCCTCAATTTCAGCCGCCGCCCGCCACTCGCGTGACCCCCCAAATATCCGCTCCGTCGCGCCCTCACTCTCTCTATATATAGCGTCACGCAGGATGCGGATGGCCGCTCAAGCGCCAAGCTTCGTAACCACGCCCTCGATGCCGAACAGGAACAGGCCGGTGCCTCCGACGATGATGTGCGAGACCGTCACGGCGAGTAGCGAGTTCGTCCTGGCGAAAATCCAACCCCACAAAATCCCCGGCAGGAATGCTGCCATCGCGAAGGCGAGGCTGATATGCGCGTGCCCCGCCGTGAACACCAGATTGGCCGCCATGATCGAGAACCAGCGGCGCTTCCCTTCGCTGCCGTGCAGGAAGGCGTATAGCGGCGCTTGTATCCCGGAGCGGGCGACGAACTCCTGCATCGGCGTGAGCAAGAGGTAGATCACCAGCGCTGCCCAGTACCATGAGCTGTAGGAGGCCACCTTGCCGCCCAGATCGACCTCGGCGGCGCCGATCAGAGGGACGCCCGCGAAGCTCGGCGACGTGCTGATAAGCAGCCATTTCACCAGCGCAAACACCGCGACGAACACCAGCGAGGCGCGCACCGACAGGGCCAGCGCGGGCCGCCAGTTATCGAGCTGCAAGCCGAAGAAGCTTCCCGGAAAGCCGCTCGTCGCCACGGCCGGAAAGAAGGTCAGCGCGAAAAGCAGGATGATGAGCGGGCTCAGCGCCAAGTTCGCATGCGCCTCGTTCTTGAAGGCGGGCAGGAAACCCAGCGCCAGCGTATATATGGATGAGAGGCAGAGCGTCGTCAGGACGAGGTGCCCGACGCCGCTGCGGTAGGCGGCGAGCTGATTCTCAAGCTGCATGCCGGTCATGCGCAGCGCCGCCGATTCGTGGGCATGCTTGGCGATGTGGTTGCGCAACTTCCCGGCGACGATTTCGCGGACACGGCGAACAGTTTTCCTGCGCCGCGAGGCGCTGAGGTCTGCCACCGCGAGCACGGCGTCCGTCTTGGCCTGGAAGGAAACCGGGCTTGGCTTGCCGTCCACGAAGGAGACCTCGCCGAAAATCTCGCCCCGGCACAGCACTGCCAGCTCGTAGTTTTCGAGCCTGCTCTCCAGGGCTGCGACGCCTTGCTTGGTAATCGCGATCTGGCCGTCGAGGACGATGTAGATTTTGCCGGGGTTATTGGCGCCCTCGCCCAGGAGCACGCGCCCAGGCCGGTACTTCTTGAACTTCACGTGCGGCATGACCAGCCGGAGCTGCTGCCTCGACAGGACCGAAAACAGCGGGTTTTTGGGGATTTCGATGTGCCGGCGCCCGCCTCGGGCCTTGAAGCCCGGCGCTGCTGCAATCAGCGCATTTGCGATCTCCACCATGGTCCTATTCGCCGCTCATTTGCGTTAAGTAAGTTTGCATCGCCCAATAAAAAACCCAGCCGGGCTCAAACGATCCCTGCGTACTGGCACCCATGCAGGGGCCGATCAAACAGTATACATCCAGGTTGGCGCTAACATCGTATATTACTTAGGCTAGATTGATTTTCGAAAATTAAGTTTTAAACGCCGGCACAGCAGGCGCGGAACGGACGTGGACGCATTTATATTAGGCTGATTCGCAGGCTGGTAACGAAGTTGTTACTGCCAGCGGAAGGCGGCGCTGTGCGCCATCACCGAACAACGTCGTGTTCGGTGACAAAAATGTATCATCCTAAACATGGGCTAAGCCATTGATCCGCCGCGAAGGCGAATCCAACACTTTATGCAAAGTTTCATCCTGGGACGATGTATCGCCCTCGCTCGGCGCCGGTAGAAGGTACCGCTGCGGCACAAAAAAGTTCTCATCGCTAAAGAAGGCTCCTGGATGACGGCGGCGAGCGCCTTCTCCGATGTACGCCCGGGCTCCGGAACGACGACCGGGCTGCTGCCCGCCGAACGGAGCGGCGGATAGCTGGAGCGTTAACAATCAATTGCGATTGGGTATCTGCAAGGCAACCGGAACTGGCCGGCACTTATGGCGCTAGGCATTCTCCTTGCTCCAGCAGCGGGAGGAGGGCCAGCGGCGGTGCCTAGCCGTTCGCGCCGGCGATGCGCTTCATGAGCGCGCCGTGGATGGCCTCGTTGCCGCAGACGATGCTGCCGGTCTTGAGCATGTTCTGCCGCCCGTCCGGATCGGAGACGAAGCCGCCGGCCTCGCGAACCAGCACGATGCCGGCCGCCATGTCCCAGGACTGTATGTTGCGCTCCCAATAGCCGTCGAAACGCCCCTGCGCGACCCAGGCGAGGTCCATGGCCGCGGAGCCAGTGCGGCGGATGCCGGCGCAATCCTGCATCACGGCGGACAGCTCGGCCAGATGCTGCTGGTGCCCCGGCTTGCCGCGATGGGGGATGCCGGTGACGACCACGGCGTCCCCGAGGTCCGGCCGGCCCGCCACGCGCAGGCGCCGGTTGTCGTTGAGGAACGCGCCCTTGCCGCGCTCGGCGGTGTAGAAGTCGCCGCTCGCCGGATTATAGATGAGCCCCGCCACCAGCTCGCCATCGCGTTGGAGAGCGATGGAGATGGCGAACAGCGGAATGCTGTGCAGGAAATTCGTGGTGCCGTCGAGCGGATCGACGATCCAGGTGTGCGTCTTGTCCGGCCCCTCTATGAGCCCGCGCTCCTCCATGAGGAAGGAGTAGCCATGCCGCGCCTTGCTCAGCTCCTCGTACAGGATGTTTTCGGCGCGGTGGTCGGCGGCGGAGACGAAATTCGCCGGCCCCTTGACGCTAACCTGCAGATGCTCGACCTCGCCGAAATCGCGCGCCAAGCTGCGGCCGGCCTTGCGCGCGGCGTTTATCATGATCGTCATCAGCGCGGAAGCTGGCATGGCGCCTTACTCCAATTAGCGGCGGGAGATGGAAGCCCCCCTCATCCTGTCCTTCTCCCCAAGGGGAGAAGGAACGCCGGAACTGCCCTCGACCTTCTGGGGATAGGGCCGCAGCTCCTTCCGCCTCCCCCTTGGGGAGAGGGTTGGGGTGAGGGGGTCTTTTAGCCCCTATTCAGCGCGGCGGATATAGGCGATCTCGTTCGTGTCGACGACGATCTTCTCGCCGGCGGTGACGAAGGGCGGCACCATCACGCGGACCCCGTTCTCCAATATGGCGGGCTTGTAAGAGGACGCGGCCGTCTGGCCCCTCACCACGGGATCGGCCTCGGTCACGGTGAGCGTCACCTGGTCGGGCAGGCTGATGCCGATCGCCCGGCCTTCGTGCATCTCCAGGACCACCTTCATGCCGTCCTGCAGGAAGGCTGCGCGCTCGCCCACGAACTCCTGCTGCAGCTCCATTTGCTCGTAAGTATCGGTGTCCATGAACACGAGCATGTCGCCCTGAGGATACAGGAATTGAAAGTCCTTCTGCTCAAGGCGCACCTTTTCCACCGTCTCCGAGGAGCGGAAGCGCTCGTTAAGCTTCGAGCCGTTGATGAGGTTCTTCATCTCCACCTGATTGTAGGCGGGGCCTTTGCCGGGCTTCACGGCCTGGGTCTTGACCGCGATCCAAAGGCTGTTGTTGTGCTCGATGACGTTGCCGGGGCGAATTTCGTTGCCGTTGATTTTCATGGGGGCGCTCGCGCGTAAGAATCCGTTGCGCATGGTGTGGCAGGGGCGCGGGCAGGCTGTCAAGCCCGGCGAGGCGCAATCGGCAAGACCTTATCGTCAATCGCGGGCGGTGGCAATACACCCGGCTTGCGTGTAATTTTACAGCCGCGCTTAAGTGAGTCGCAACCGGAACCGCCTAAAAGTTGTGCGTAAATTGAAGCGCATGTTTCGCGTTCGGCTTCGCGGAACGGGAGACGAAGCGTGAGCTATAGGCCGCAACTCGCATCTATTCTGGTGCTCCTGGGCCTAGCCGCCCCGGCGAGGGCGGGCGATGCCGGCGTTCCAAACCCCATTCCGGACAACCTCACTTGGCGCGGCGTCACCGTTTACGGCACCGTTGATCTCGGTTACGCCTACCAGAGCCACGGCGTTCCGCTAAGCGGCGCCTTCTTTCCTGGCCTTGAATATTCCATCAACGGCTCAAGGAACGCCAACAAGCCGATTTCCACGATTGCCGAGAGCGCGCTGGAGCAATCCAAGGCCGGCATCAAGATCGAGGAGCAGATTGCGGAGGGGTGGAAAGTTATCGGCAAGGCTGAGGCGGGCTTCCAGCCGCTTTCGGGCGAGATTGCCGATGCCTGCGCGAGCATGGTCAGGAACAACGGCAAGCCGCTCACGGCCCAGGACGCCAACTCCGACGGCAGCCGTTGCGGGCAGGCCTTCAGCGGCCCCGCCTATGCGGGCCTGAGCAGCGCCACTTACGGAACGCTCACCGCCGGCCGCAACCAATCGCTGGAGCTTGACGCCATCGGCGCCTACGACCCGATGGGCCTGCCTTACGCCTTCTCCCTGATCGGCTACTCCGGCGGCACGGCGTCGGGCTTCGGCAATACCGAGACCGGGCGCTGGGACAATTCGGCGAAATATATCTACCAGTACGGCCCGGTGCACGCCGCGGCGTTGTACACGAATGGCGGCGACGGCACCGCGATGTTCGGCGGCGGCTACAGCTTCAATGCGGGCGTGTCCTATGCCGGATTCTCAGTAGATGCCGTTTACGCGCGGGAACGTAGCGCCGTCTCCTCCACGCCGATCGCCTACGGCACCGCTGGCGTTAAAGGGACCTGCGACGCAACCCTGGGCAGTTTGCATCCCTGCCCGCAAGGAAATCTCCTCAATGGCGTCGTCACAGATGGCGAAGGCTGGTCGGTGATGGGCAAATACACACACGAGATGGGCGGGGGCAAAGACCCGGCCGGCAAGGTGAGCGTGTTCGCCGGCTATGTGCACACCCAGCTTTCCAATCCGAGCGTTGCAGTGAGTGACAGCGCCACGACCATCGGCGGCTACGGCTATTTTTACCTCAACAAAGCGCCCTACGCCGCAGGCAGCAACCGCGTCCTGCAAACCGCGTGGACTGGCGCGAAATATGAGCTTCCCTCGGGGCTAAGCTTTACCGCCGCCTACTACCGCTACACCCAGGCCGCCTATCTTACGAGTGCGGTCACGGGCCAGAACACCTGCGCCTACATCACCGGGACCAACGCGGTCAAAAAAGCCAGCGGGTCGTTCTGGGGCTATCCAACCGCCGCCAATTGCGATGGCGAGGTGAACGAGGGCGCTTTCCTGATCGATTACCGGCTCGACAAGCACTTCGACGTCTATGGCGGCATCAGCTACTCCGCGAATGCGGGCGGGCTTTCTTCCGGTTTCCTGAACAACAACATGACCGTTTTCGCGAGCGGCGTTCGCCTGAAGTTCTGAGCGGGAACCCCGTAGCCACAACCTTACCGGTTGTGTCGTTGTGGCCACAACCTGCCACAATCGCTAATAGAATATTAATCGAGCGGCCGCATTTGGCTCGATTCGCGTTAGGCGATTTATGCCCAAATGGAGCGACACCTATTTTGTGCCCCCCCTCCGGTTCGACCGTAAGTGTGGAGTTCTTCCGGACAACTTTTGAGGATTACACTCGATGCAAAAGACACTCGCTGCCGCGGCGCTCGCGGCGATTTCGGCGTTGGCGGTAGCGCTTACGCCGGCGAACTTCCGCCAGCGGCGGCATGAGGGGCGCCCCAAGCCTCGGTCCGGTTGCAATCTGGACGGGGGCCTACCTCGGCGGTCACTTCGGCGGCGCTTGGGGCGACAACAATACGACTGACCTCGATGGCTACTGGGACAAAACTTATGGCTCTGCAGCGCTCAAGACAACCCAGCAGATAAGCGGCGTATTGGGCGGCGGCCAAGCCGGTTACAATTTGCAGGCCGGAACATGGTGTACGGTCTTGAAATCGACTTCGGCTATATGGGCCTTAGCGGCAGTCACGTCATCGCCACCAACACTCCTCTCGTACCGGAAACCGCCCTGGCGAAGCAGGCGGGCGGCTTCTATGGCGATGTGGCAGGCCGTATGGGCGTCACTTACGGACTTGGGCTGTTCTACGCAAAGGGCGGTTTCGCATTCTTCGATGGCGCAGCTAAAGCATCCGATTCAGTGGCTACGACGTCTTCGGAATCCGATACCTTCACCGGCTGGACCCTTGGCGGCGGCCTCGAATACCTCGTCAGTCCCGGCTGGAGTGTGAAGGCCGAGTATCAGTATTTCGACTTCGGCACTCAGCATTCGTCGGTGGATTACCTCGGAACCACGTTCCGCTTCGACCACGAACTTACGGCTCAGACCGTCAAAGCCGGTTTGAACCTTCACATGTATAGTTCCTACCAGCCTTTGAATTAGGCGGACGCCAATCTCCGGCGAGCAAAGCGGCGTGCAAAAACGCGCCGTTTTTGCGGGGCGCGCGGCGGTGTTACCGTCATCGGCCGGGGCCAAAAGGGTGCCATCCTGACCCATGTGGACCGCAAGTCCAAATACACGAAGCTTGCGATCCTCCCGGACAAAAGCT
>CAVXDM010000065.1:0-72407 GCA_963760455.1 uncultured Alphaproteobacteria bacterium | reverse complement strand
CAGCGTTTCGTGCAGGTCGAAGCACATGATCGCCAGGAACGCGAGCAAGCCCAGATAATAGAACCCGTAGGTTATCTTCGTCTCAAGGCTCGTGCCGTAATAGATCCTGTTTCTCCGGGGCCGCCGGATCGTAGCGGAATGCCTTCATGACCTGGGGCGCCGCCATCACAGCCATCAGGATCAACAAGCGGGCTCGGCCGCCAGACGAACAGCCCGATCAGCATCGGCACGCCCGCCAGCCACACGCGCGGCGACAGCACGGCGGTAATGCGCCCGCCATCGAACGGCGACAAGGGGATGAGGTTGAACAGGTTCAGGAAGAACCCGGCATAGGCCAAAGCGAGGAACAGCCTCTCCCCCGTGTAGCGCGCGTAGAAATAGCAGGCGAGCGCCCCGATGGTGCCGATCGGCCGGGCCTGGCATAGCCCATAAACGGCCTCCGTCTCGGCGTTGTGCGGCTGGTCCTTGAGTTCGATCCAGGCGCCCACGAAGGGAATGAACGTCGGCGCGCCCACGTTCAGGCCGCGCTGCCGGGCGGCCAGGTAATGGCCCATCTCATGCACGAAAATAAGCACTACAGAATCCGGCTGCGTAGCGCCAGCCCCAGATGAGGCTATACGCGAACACCGAGAGGGCCATCGTGCCCCCAACGGTCAAAATCTTCCCGAATTTGAGGAACAAGAGAAGGAGAAGCGCTTTTATCATAGCCGGATGCAAATACCGCCTGGACGGAAGGAAAACGGCGAGCGTGACGCCGCATGGACGGCAGGCCCGCTTACGCCGCAGTTGAAGTTATGCGGTATTTGAAAGCGAATTTATAGCCCTCGTACACCCCGATCGCCAGAAACAGCAGATCCATGGGATCGAAGGCGACCTTGACCAGCCGCGTCAGCATGTCCGGCGTCAGGATGTTCAGCGTTTGCGCGAAGGTCAGCGACTTGGCCTGCGCGAAAAACACGATGTTGCTCAACAGGTCGCCCGCCGCGCAGCCCAGGAAGCCGCAAGCCGCGCCGAGATAGCCGAACTTCTCGTCCACGCCCTGTCCCGCCAGCCTGATCGCCTGGCCGACAATATAGCCGACAGCCAGCGCCATCAGCCCGAGCTTGTATTCTGTGGCCACGGTAACGGCAGCCCAAAGAGCAGCCCCAACAAGCGCGGCGGCAATACCTGCGATAACGGCAAGAGGAAAATTCTGTTGAGCCTTTACTTGCTCGATTGAAAGGCCGGGAAAGCCTGCATCTTGCGCGGAGGCGCTAGTTTCTACGCTCATGCAACCCTCAGTTGTCTGCGATTGGGCCGGGACAAATCTATGTTCTTCTTGAGCCCATGCGCATAGCAAGGGGAATTATAAACATCAAGCCAAAACCATATGCTTTACGTTATTCGTGGAGTAGCTACGAATTCGCCGCCTTGCACATGGATGCTTATGGCAATGCCAGCTCCAGGCGCGTGGCGGCCATGGGCGCAGGGCCTGGATCGCGGCAGGCTAGCGTGACACGCCATGGAGAGCAATCTCCGAAACAACGACCACGCCCACTTACCCCCAAGCCGCACATTTCCGCCTAAATTTTTCCAAAATGTAACGGGCATTGCTAAGGTTATGGCCGCCGCGGCGCGCGGCATGGCAACCGGAGTTGCGGTAAGCACCTCCCCGCACGATCGTATATTTTTTTGAAGAGGGCACAGACTTGATCGCACGATACGGTTTTATTCTCGCGCTTGCCGCAGAAAGCCTGTCGCCCTACGCCTGCCCTGGCGGAAAACCGCGTGGCCCTGGTGATCGGCAACGGCAACTATATCGGCCAGCCGCACCTCGCCGATCCTTCCCACGACGCGGAGGACGATGGCCCAGGCGCTGCAGGGGCTGGGCTTCAAGGTTATCCTGGGCACGAACGTGGATAAGGCCGGTTTCGACGCCAGAGCTGGGCGAATCTACCGCAGCCCTTCGGGCGCCGACGTCGCCATCTACCTCCGGGCCACGGGCGTGCCCATCGACGGCGTGCCACTCTTGGTGCCCATCGACACGCGTCACGAAGGAAGACCTGCAGTTAAGGAAATTCGATGGATTTCGTGCAGAAGCTCCTGGAGCGTGCCAAGACCGACGCCTGCCGCAACAATCCCTTCGCGGCAGCGCTCGGTGAAAACCTCGGCACGCGAGCCGTGAATGCGAATGCAGGGCTTGCGATGACAACCGCGCCGGAACTTGGCTATTTCATCGCCTTCGCGACGCAGCCGGGAATATGTCGCCAGCGACGGCGCGGGGCGGAACTCGCCTTTCACCGCCTCGCTCAAGACCCATATCGACTCCCCGGGCCTTTCGATCAGCGACCTGATGATCGTCGTGCGCAACGATGTCGTGCAGGCAACCGGCGGCCAGGAGATTCCATGGGATCACTCGGCGCTGTCCTCGCGCTTCTATTTCAAGGACGGCGCGAGCCCCATCGTCTCCGTCGCCGAGGACAGCCGGAAATCGTCGGAAGCGGCAGAGGCCTGGGGCTGGGTGCGCGACACGTCGAACCCGGAAGCCCTGCAGCAGTTCATCACGATCTATCCGGACTCCGCGCTTACGGGCCAGGCGAAGATCAAGCTCGCCAGCCTGAAGCAGACCCAGGCTGGTAGCCGCACCGCCAGCGCTCCTGGCAGCATTTCTGGCGGCACATGGACGCCGGTGACGCTCGCCGCCAACGAGCCGGTGCGCCCTTCCAAGCCGAGCTTCAATTGCCGCGTGCACCATTCCGACGCGGAGGTGACGATCTGCAACAACCCCGAGCTTTCGCTCCTCGATAACCAGATCGACGAGTTCGTACATGCGGGCTCTCAAGGCGCAGAGCGAGACCAAGCGGAAGGAGCTTGTGCTGGGGCAGCGCCAGTGGATCCGGGGCGTTATCAACTGCGCAACCGACGTCAACTGCCTCACCGCACAATACCAGGATCAGCTTCAAAAACTGAAAAAGGCCTCCCAAACCACAATCTTCTCCCCGGCTCCTGCCCCGCAGGTCAGCCGAGCTTCGACTGCGCCAACCCGCGTTCGCCGAGGCCGCGGTTTGCAATAATCCCGAATTGGCGGCGCTCGACCAGGAGATGAACCGGCTGTTTACGCAAAAGCTGCAGCAGCCCGGCTTCTTCACACGGCAGCACTTGCTGCACGCGCAGCGCCACTGGCTCCGGAACAGGGACACCTGCGCGGGCAACGTCGCCTGCCTCAAGGTGCAGTACCAGGCGGCTGTCCAGCATTTGCAGTAGCAAAGACCGCCCAGCCGTGGCTGAAGGGGAAGCATAGTCATCGGACGTGTCCCCTCACCCCAGCCCTCTCCCAATGGGAGAGGGAGTTCCCGTCGCAGCGGTTGTGAGGGCGTCCCTTCTCCCCGTCCGCATTCGCTCGCGAATGCGGACATTCTCGAGTTGCAGTTCTCGCCAAGGGCGAGCTTGCCCTGGGTCCTAAACAGCAGTGCCCGCCCGGCCGCGCTCTGGGATGCTCCGGAAAACTTCTGGGAGGAACCATGCGGCTCAGCAGCAAAGTTGCCATCGTCACCGGGGCGGCGTCGGGGTTCGGCGCGGAGATCGCTCGCGTATTCGCAGGCGAGGGCGCCAAGGTCGCAGTGCTCGACATCAACGGCGACGGTGCGGGGACAATCGCGCGCGAGATCGGGCCTTCGGCAATCGCCATCGCCGCCGACGTAACCAAGCGCGCGGACATCGACGCCGCCGTCGCCAAGACACTCGAAAGCTTCGGCAAGCTCGACATCGTGGTCAACAACGCGGGCTGGAGCCACAAGAATCGGCCGATGCTGGAGGTCGGCGAGGAGGAATTCGACCGCGTCTACGCCGTCAACGTGAAGTCGATCTATCACATGGCGTTCGCGGCGGTCCCGGTGCTGGCCAAGGCCGGCGGCGGCGTCATTATCAATATCGGCTCGACGGCGGGCATCAGGCCGCGCCCCGGCCTCACCTGGTACAACGGCTCGAAGGGCGCGGTGAACCTCATGTCGCGGTCGATGGCGGTGGAGCTGGCGCCGCAAAAAATCCGCGTGAATTGCGTGGCGCCGGTGATGGGCGCGACCGGGCTCCTGGAGCAGTTCATGGGGCTGCCGGACACGCCGGAAAACCGCGCCAAGTTCATCGCCACCGTGCCGCTCGGAAAGGCTCTCGGAGCCCAAGGACATCGCCAGCGCCTGCCTGTATCTCGCGTCAAACCAGGCGGAGTTCATCACCGGCGTGGTGCTGGAGGTCGACGGCGGGCGCACGATCTGAGCAAAACAGTTCTTCAGCACGATTGCCTCCCTGACGGCCTTTCTGCTCCTTCCCTCGTGGGAAGACTTCCTGCAGCCCATCGCCTTCGTCAAAGCTCCTCCCGCCCCGCCATGACGCCAGCAAAGCCGCCGTTCACCCCAAATCCGGCGGTTGAAGCGGCAAACCTCCTCCGCTGTCATGGCCGGAGCTCGCTATGACGGCAGCGGTCAAGACTTATTGCCGTTGGGATTGTTCCAGCTCGGATCATGGACGCGGCGGCGCGCGCTAACCGGCCGCTGGCCAGCCACTTCTTGGCGTCAGCGCGGCCAGTCGCGGAGGTAGGCCTCATTCAAGCCTCCCGTCGCGCGGCCTTGCATCACTTCCAGCAGTTGCTCCATCAACACCGATCCTATTGCATCGATGGCGTCGTGGCGGCTCAACCCCTCGCCCATCAATTGCTGATCTTTTCGCGCGACCGGGTGTTCGCCGCCGAGCGCCGCCTGATTCTCCACGACGGCGTAATGACCGCATGCACCGTCGCGTTCGGCAGCTCAATGCGGCGCGCCGATGATAGTCCTCGGCGAGACCGATACGCTCCTGTTCGTCGAAACTGAAGCCAGCCTTCGAATCGACGTGCCTATTAGCGATCGTACCGCATGCTGTTCGCGCCTCCATGTGCGATATCTCGGCTGAGAATAACGTCCCCGACGCTAATTGGCAGCAAAGGCGGAACACGGCAAGCATGCCGCCGGAGTTATGCCCGTAAAAAGGGCTGCTTATGCGCCGCCGCGAGCAAATTTTCACGGAAACCCAAACGGCTTTTTCCGATCCGGCATTGCGATTGAACGCATCGGCATGTCAACGCCGCCTCCTTCGCCGCGTCTTCATTCTCTTTCTTTTGGAACAGCCAGCCTCCCCTACGTCTATTGCCGGCACCGGCGCACGTTCCCCAATTCCTTAAAGATCCATTTCTTTCCCCCTGCGGCGCGCAATACTTAACGCCAGCATGGTAAAACGTTCAGGTCTCATCTTCTCCACATCAATCAATTTGCGTTTTTTTCCTCATTTTCGGTCGAATTATGCGTTCCCAGAATCCGGTTAAATATATTCGCAGATCCCGGCTTAACCGGTTCCGGCTTCTCCGCGTCCGGCCCGTCCGACATTTTTCCTAGCTGGTTCAAAACTTTACGAAACACATGCAGCGCTTAACGATCTATCAAGGCGCTTCTGCTAAATTAGTTCGAAATCGCAAGACCGCCTGAATGCCGCAAATCCGTTAACGGCCCAGGCTCCCGAGGCGGTTTGAGCGCTCCGGCAAGCGGCGTTTCCGGGGCGTGGCGGTTGCATTGCCTGCCGGGCGGCATTTGCTGGCTTGATCTTCGTGCGAAAAGCGGTCATGTAGAGTGCGAATTCTCCCTAAATTCCTGCTGGACAAGCTTCTATGACTACAATTCTTCTCGTCGTTCATATCATGGCCGCCTTCTCGATGATCGTGCTCATCCTGCTGCAGCGCTCGGAAGGCGGCGCGCTTGGCATGGGCGGCGGCGGCGGCGGCTTCGTATCCGGCAGGGCGGCAGCGAACTTCCTCACCAAGGTGACGGCGGCGCTTGCGGCTATCTTCTTCATAACCAGCCTCTCGCTCGGCGTCCTCAGTCACCGCACGGCGCCAACCTCCGCCGTTGGCGCGGCCACGCAAACCGCGCCGGCTCAGGGTCCAATAACGGGTCCGGGCGAAGCAGCACCGGAAAAGCTTCCGGACATCACGCTTCCCAAGCAGAAATCGCAAAGCGCGCCCGCGCCGGCCGTCCCCGCGACGCCGCAGCTTCCGCAGTCGAAATAGGCTGAAATTGGCAGAGCGCACAATGCGCGCGCTCTCGCCACGCTTGCAAGCGCGAGCGGAAGCACGCCGCCGGGCAGTGGCGCGCCGGTCATCCCGGTAGCCGCTTGGCTTGCTATCTGGATCGCGGGCATGCGCGGCGATCCGTGACGATCCCGGCTAATGTTTGCGGCTTTTCCAGGATGACGCTGCGGTGCCAATCCGCCGGCTCGATCTCATATTTTTCTCCAGCACCAGCGGGACGGGGCAGGCGGGCGGCATCATGACGCCGTTGAAAACCGCGAGCTTTCACTTTCGCCCGGGGTGTCAAAGCGATAGGTTGCGATTCCATGGCGCGATATATCTTCATCACGGGCGGCGTGGTCTCCTCACTGGGTAAGGGCTTGGCATCGGCAGCGCTTGGCGCATTGCTGAAAGCGCGGGGCTACTCGGTGCGGCTGCGCAAGCTCGACCCCTATCTCAACGTCGATCCGGGCACGATGAGCCCCTATCAGCACGGCGAGGTGTTCGTCACCGACGACGGCGCGGAAACCGACCTCGACCTCGGCCACTACGAGCGCTTTACTGGCGTCTCGGCCAGGCGGGACGACAACATCACCACCGGGCGCATCTATCAGAACGTGCTCTCGGCCGAGCGGCGCGGCGACTATCTGGGCGGCACGGTGCAGGTGGTGCCGCACGTCACCAACGCCATCAAGGAGTTCATTCTCTCCGGCAACGAGGGCGTGGATTTCGTGCTCGTTGAGATCGGCGGCACGGTCGGCGACATCGAGGGCCTGCCCTTTTTCGAGGCCATCCGCCAGCTCGGCAACGAGCTTCCGCGCCGCCACGCGGTCTTCATCCACCTGACCCTGCTGCCTTACATCAAGGCGGCGGGCGAGCTTAAGACCAAGCCCACGCAGCACTCGGTGAAGGAACTGCGCTCCATCGGCATCCAGCCGGACATCCTCTTGTGCCGCTCGGAGATCCCAGTCTCCAAGAGCGATCGGGCGAAGATTGCGCTGTTCTGCAACGTCCGCGAAAGCGCCGTGATCCAGGCGCTCGACGTGGCCAACATCTACGACGTGCCGCTGGCCTATCACGAGGAAGGGCTCGACCGCGAAGTTCTGGCCGCCTTTGGCATCGAGGATGCCCCGGCGCCGGAGCTTGAGGTCTGGCGCAAGATCTCGCACCGTATCGCCCACCCGGACGGCGAAGTGTCGGTCGCCATCGTCGGCAAGTACACGGTCCTCAAGGACGCCTACAAATCGCTGATGGAGGCACTGGCCCATGGCGGCATCAGCCAGGGCGTCCGCGTCAACATCCAGTGGCTCGACGCGGAGCTGTTCGAGAAGGGCGACCCCAGCGCGCATCTCGAAAACATCCACGGCATCATCGTGCCCGGTGGCTTCGGCGAGCGCGGTGCCGAGGGCAAGATCGAGGCCGCACGCTATGCCCGCACGCGGAATGTGCCCTATCTCGGCATTTGTTTCGGCATGCAGCTCGCCGTGATCGAGGTCGCGCGCCATGTGGCCGGCATCGACGGCGCGAACTCGACCGAGTTCGGCCCTGCCGCGGAGCCCGTCGTCGGCCTGATGACCGAATGGATGAGCGGCGTCACATCGGTTCACCGCGACGCGCAGAGCGAAAAAGGCGGCACCATGCGGCTCGGCGCCTACGAGGCCGTCCTGGCCGAAGGCAGCCAAGTCGCTGAAATATATGGCAAAACGCGCATCAGCGAGCGCCACCGCCACCGCTACGAGGTGAACATCAACTACTTCGAGCGGCTGGAAGCGGCGGGCTTGCGCTTTTCGGGCATGTCCCCGGACAAGAAGCTGCCGGAAATTATCGAGATACCGAACCACCCCTGGTTCGTTGGCGTGCAGTTCCATCCGGAGCTAAAATCGCGGCCGTTCGAGCCGCACCCGCTGTTCGCCTCCTTCATCGGCGCAGCGGTCCACCAGAGCCGGCTGGTTTAAGGCATCCGCGGCGATACAGGAGCAGTTTCCCCGCATAAGATCGATACCGTTTGGTTGGTTCGCTGAGCGGGGGTCATCCCGGAAGTGCCGCAGGCATCATCCGGGACCGTTACAAATGCCGGCGCCTATCGCGATCCCGGATAGCCGCAAAGCGGCTTTCCGGGATGACGGCCAGGGAGCACCTCGGGGAATGTCTAAGATCGTGTACTTTGTCCGCCACGGACAGAGCCTCGCCAATGCGGCGGCCATCTTTCAGCCCCCGGACTCGCCCCTGAGCGAGACCGGACGAAGGCAAGCAGCCTGCCTCGCCCAGCGCGTTTCCAAGCTCAGCGTGGAGACGCTGCTATCGAGCCCGCTGGAACGGGCGAAAGAAACCGCAAGCGCCATCGCGGATGCGACGGGCCTTGAGCCGGAATACTCGGACCTGTTCGTCGAGCGCATGAAGCCGCCCCGCATCAACGGCAAGCCGTTCACCGACCAGGAAGCGCAAGCCGTCTGGACGGAGTGGAACAAGAGCCTGTACGTGCCCGGCATGCGCGTCGGCGGCGGCGAAAATTTCGACGATCTGATTGCGCGCGCGGACGCGGCGCTGGCCTTTCTGCAAGCGCGGGCCGAGGCGTCGATGGTGGTGGTAACGCATGGCTATTTTCTGCGCACGGTCGTAGCCCGTGCAGTGCTGGGCGACCTCATGAGCGGGCCGATGTTCAAGCGGTTCCAGCGTATCGCAGGGCTGGAAAACACCGGGCTTGCGGCAATGCGCCATGGCGAGCTTGCCGGCGGAGAGCGCGGCTGGCGCGTCCTCTACTATAACGACCACGCCCACCTCACCGGCTGCGCTTGAGCGCCACCGCTGCAGATCCCCAGGCTGGGGGAACGCAAACGTCCGCCTGTGCGCGAACCGTCATTTGCGTCCCTGTAACCTCTGGGCCTATTGGCCATCCTGCCTCGCCGTGTTAGAGACGGCCACCCGCGCCACGCACGAAAGCCAGTCCATGACCCATCAGCATTCCGCAAGCCCGTCGCCGAACCCCGTGGTCAAGATCGGCAATGTCAGCGTCTCCAACCGCCTGCCGCTCGCGCTGTTCGCGGGGCCGTGCCAGCTCGAAAGCCGCATGCACGCGCTTGAAATGGCGGCTGCGCTGAAGGAAATCGCGGACAAGCTGCGCATCGGCGTCATCTACAAGACCTCGTTCGACAAGGCGAACCGCACCAGCGCCGGCGCCCAGCGCGGGATCGGGCTCAAGGCCGCACTGCCCATCTTCGCCGAAATCCGCGAGACGCTGGGCCTTCCCATCGTGACCGACGTGCACGAAGCTTCGCAATGCGCAGCCGTGGCCGAGGCCGTGGACGTGCTGCAAATACCGGCGTTCCTGTGCCGCCAGACCGATCTTCTGATCGCAGCGGCGCAGACGGGCCGGGTGGTGAAAATCAAGAAGGGCCAGTTCCTCGCACCCTGGGACATGAAAAACGTCGTGGCCAAGGTGCTGTCCGCCGGTAACGCGAATGTGCTCGTGACCGAGCGCGGGGTGAGCTTCGGCTATAACACGCTCGTAACCGACATGCGCGCGCTGCCCATCCTGGCGGAGACCGGCTGCCCCGTCGTGTTCGATGCCACCCACTCCGTGCAGCAGCCGGGGGGGCGCGGCACCGCTAGCGGCGGCGAGCGGCGCTTCGTGCCGGTGCTTGCGCGCGCGGCGGTGGCCGTTGGCGTGGCGGCGCTCTTCATCGAAACGCATCAGGACCCGGACAGCGCCCCGTCCGATGGGCCGAACATGCTGCCGGTAGCGTCCCTGGAGGCGCTCATGCGCGAGCTTCTGGAGTTCGACCGGCTCGCCAAGGCGGAATAGGCAGCCCGCAGCCACCATCCAAAGCGCATTGCGGCACGCGGAGAGCGCTGAGCTGTCCTGCGGCGACGCGCGAATACCCGGTTTTCCACGCATAAAATACATAAACTTTTAGTGACTGCCGGCAGGCAATTTTAAGGGTTTGTGCACAAAGACTAGGCACGCCGGTATCGGGTTTGCCTTGTTTCGGCAAAGATGGAGCCGATCGCTGGGCATCCAAGCAATAAAAGGTGCATAACAGGAAATTTGATGCCGCACGTAACGCAACCCACGATAGCATTCACATGGGTCATACACTTCTACGCTACGGCTTTTTATGAAAGCCGCAAGGGATGGGAAGCTTTAACGGCAATGCCCTAGTGTTTCCTCCTTTTCCACCACCTCCATCTTTAGTAAGGTTGACCTCCACCTTCTCCGGCGAGAAGCGGAACTAATAACCGGTTCGTGTAGCAGAGCTAAGGGACGCTGCGAAAAAATGACTGAAATCCTTGCACTCGCCGAGCTAAGAAACCTGCGGCGCTATGCATTTTGCCTCCTTGGCAACCGCATCCTAAGCGACAGTGCCGTGGAAACTGCGCTCAACACACTTGCAGTGGACATCAGGCCGGTCTCGGGCCGCTCCATTTCCCGCCTCGATCTGTACCGGAAAGTTAACGAAGCCGCACGCACCTCGGTGAAGCAAACCAACGTCACCGCCGTAGCGGGCAGCGGCCTCAACGCCCGTCTGCTGCGCCTTTCCGAGGAACAGCGGCAGGTAGCGGTGCTGCATGCTGTGATCGGATTCCCCTGTGGCGATGTCGCTTCGATCCTCGGCACGAGCGAAGATTATGTCAGGCAAACCTACGCACTGGCGCTCCTGGCGTTGCGGAAGAAACTGGCGGTGCTCATAATCGAGGACGAGGGGCTGATCGCCCGCGAACTGCAGGACATCCTCACCAACCTGGGGTTCGTGGTGGCGGGCATGGCCAAGAACCGCGCCGAGGCGCTTCGCATCGCCGGGCAGTCGAGGCCGCAACTCATCCTCGCCGACTATAAGCTCAAGGGCGACACCGGCGTGGACGTGGTGAAAGCCATCCGCGAGAACATGGATGCCAATGTGATCTATGTCACCGCGCATCCAGAGGCCGTGGCCGCCCTGGGCGAGAAGCGCGACCTTATCATTCCCAAGCCTTTCAACGTCCGCGCTGTCCGGCACGCCGTTGAGATGCATTTGGCGGCCTGAGGGCTGCGCAATCCGGGTCGACAGTTCAGCGGATGGAGCAAAGGGCCGCCTGCGCGGACCTCGCGGCGGCAGCATCCAGCTCGGTCCCCTGTGATACCTGCCTGCGCGAGTTCCGGCCGTTTCCGGCTGCCTCGCCGGCACCCAACCGTAATTCATTGTTAACTCTCCCAGCTACTTCCGGCCCATTTGGGCGGGCCGCTTGGCCGGTCCTTCCATTTTGAAGTAATATAGCACAAAGGTCTTGAGAAGGCGTTAAGCGCTAACGCACGGATATTACACGAACATTTTGCTGCTGCGCTCCGCCCGGCCGTTTGCGGCAAGCTCTTCCTTGGTTAATTTCCAATATTCGATCATATTTAACAGGTTTTTTGAAAAGTAGAAATCGGCCTGAAACGAGCAAAAAAACGCAAAAATCCGCGCGATTTGCCCACGCGGCACGCGCGTTTACCACGTTCGAATTTACCATAGCCCGCGCATACAGAAATGGCTCTTCGCGTTTTTTGGTGGAAGCAGAAGGGAAGTAATCAGAGTTCCGGCAGTCCGAGTGTGCGGATTTTGAGGGCTAGGTATTCCTCGTCGCGGAGGCCGAAGGCGCGGCGCTGGATGACGCGGATTTTGTTGTTGAAGCCCTCGACGAAGCCGAGGGCCACTTTGTTTTCTGGCTTGCAGTACGCGGCAATGCCATCCCAGTGCCTGGCGATCATGCGGGCGAACTTCTCGTAAGGGGCGAGGTCCTGTCCCTGCAATTGCTGCAGCCAGTTGTCGAAGAACGAACGGGCATCCGCGGGATCGGTGTAGCTCCAAAGCTGCTCGAACTGCTCGCGCAGCAGATAAGCGATGTTCAGGCGCGCGTTGGCCTGTAGCAACCGTTCGAGGTTCTGGCGTCCGCCGTCGCTGAGGTTCTCGCGGCGGGAGAGTAAACATAGCGCTGCCCCTTGATGAAAGTGCGTTCATCGCCCGTGACGCGCTTGTATTCCGCCCGGCGCACGCTATCGAGCGCATCCGATAGATGGCGCAGGATATGGAACTTATCGAAGACGATGGCCGCTTGCGGCGCGTGTTGCTGGGCGGACTTCCGGAACGGCTTCCACATATCCATGACGGCAAGGCGTATTTTCTTCGCGGCTTCCTCGCCTAATTGCGCATAAAAGCGATCCATGTCCGCTTGCGTGCGGCCTTCGCCGCCGAACCAGATGGCCCGCTTCTTCTCCAGGTCGCTGACGACGATCCGGTAGGTGTGTCCCTTGCGGATGGATATCTCGTCCACGCCGATGACCTCCGGCTGCGGCGATCCGGCGAGGCGCAATTGCTCGCGCATGTAGATTTTTTCGAGTTCCTTGACCGTGTGCCAGTCCAGGCGCATGTGCCGGGACACGTCCTTGATGGTCATCGCCCGGCACAGGCCGCCGATCTGCATGGCAAACCGCAGCGTGTACTTCGTGTTGTCCGATAGAAAGTCCAGCTTCTCGTTCTTCACGCCGCACGTCTTGCAGTTTACCCGCCGCATCTCGAAATCGAGATAGACTTCCCGGTCCCCGCAGCCAAGATCGCGCGCCCGCCGCCAGCGCTTGTCATAAAAGCGATCCGTCCGTTTTCCGCAGCCGCGGCAGCGCGCCGTTTTTTTGGACGGCGGGTGAGCGTCAGTACGAAAATACGCCGGTCCAACTCGTGGCTATCCACGCGCTGGAGCACCCGGAAGCCCGGCACTGTATAGGCATCGCTCAACCGCCAGCTTTTTACTTCGTCCGCCTGTTTGCTCATGCCCGGAAACGTGTCACCTTTTCAGACCGCCAAAAACACAAAAAGCCATTTCTGCACAATATGCTGGACGACCAACGTGCCCCTTATACTTCCACCTTTTTCCGCGATGAACCCATGAAATATACGGCCCGTTAAGGCGCAAGATGAGGCCGACCGGGCCAGCAATCCAGAGCTAAGCAGAGTTTTGTATCATAGGTTCGCCAACGGATGACCGCCCATGTGGCGCTTGAGGCCAATTCCCGGCATTTCGACCCTGGTTCGGCACGTCTCATGCTGAAGGTCTAGCCGAAATCGGTGCCGGGGCTTGACACCGGGGCTTGACGGACCTTGGCGTGCGTCAAACCATCGGGTAGAATGGTAGAACTTTGAAGTGAATTGCAGAACATGAGATCTGCCATGAGCCTTAACATCAAAGACC
Organism: uncultured Alphaproteobacteria bacterium; assembly: GCA_963760455.1. Classification (GTDB taxonomy): domain Bacteria; phylum Pseudomonadota; class Alphaproteobacteria; order Rhizobiales; family Rhodomicrobiaceae; genus Rhodomicrobium. Next base: position 59,137 of record CAVXDM010000065.1, on the reverse strand, counting down.
CCGAAGCACATCGACTCGCGCAGGCAATTTCCCGCGCCACGGGCGAGAGCATGACCCGCGCCGTCACCGAAGCCCTGCGCGAACGCCTCGCGAAGATAGAACGCCGGATGGGCAAGGCGAGCGTGGAAGAGTTACTGGCGATTGCCGGCCGGGCGGCAACTCATGTCAAGCGCCCATATATCAGCCATGGCGAACTGCTTTACGACGAAAACGGTCTGCCAAAATGATCCTCGATACATCCGCCCTGGTCGCTATCCTCTACAGGGAGCCGGAAGCTGCCGCTTTCGCACAGCTCATTCATGATGCTGACGTCTGCCGGATGAGCGTGGCAAACTACGTTGAATTGGCGATGGTTGTCGAAAATCAGCTCGGACCTGAGGGAATGCAACAGGCCCAGACATTTTTCCGGCGGGCAGCCATCGCAATTGAGCCAGTAACGATCGACCACGGGGAGCTTGCCCGGCAGGCCTTTCTCGATTTCGGCAAAGGCCGCCACAAGGCAGGCCTCAATTTCGGCGACTGCTTTTCCTACGCGCTTGCAAAGGCGACAGGGGAACCTTTGCTGTTTAAGGGTAATGATTTTAGCCAGACCGATATCGAGGCAGCACGATTGTTGTAACGCAACAATCGTGCTTGCCAGATGCGGTGGGGGTTGGAATTTCGACGCTTCAGGCCGATTCCGGAAGTGGCGGGTCTCGAAAGATGTTCATACCACAATGCCTGCTTCTGGATCTCATACCGGGCGGTTTGGTGGGACCGCTGGCATCGAGCCAATTGGGTCACCTTCAGGCAGCCGCTGCGCCCCGATTACAAACCAAAACTGCGCCCGCTTGGGGAAAGCTAGTCTTTGTGAAGAATCTTCTTCGAGCGGCTTACGATGACCGCATCGAACGATGAAAACGTCGCCAGACTTGCAAGCATGTGCGCAACGAACCCCAGTTCCCCTTGCACCGCTGCCGGTAGTCTCGCTTTCAGATTTTCATAAAGCCACGCTGCAATGATCGATCCGTAACCGAGTTTGTTGTCTATTATATCGGTGACGGGCTTGGTAAGCGCCGCAACTAGCAGCGTGTCAACCTTCCATCGCGCGAGCCGGTCGGCTCGCCGCTCAAAGGCAGTTACATCGGCATTCAGCGTCTTGACCGCCTCCTCAAGTTCCAAAGTGCTTGCGTTTGCCTGCATCAACCCTCTGGCGACATTGCGAAAACGGTTAACGGACGTCGATCCAAAGTTGCGGGCAATATCGAGCGGTGGAACCTGAGAAACGGCCAACAACCCGTCTAAGACTGCATGCATCCGATTGGCGGCTGGATCGCCATGCACGTGCGGCGTCCGTCCTAGGAAACTCGCAATCAAAAGGCTGTTTGTCGTCTCATCGTAGCCTCCGAAATTGCGCGGCAAAAAACTTGCCCCGAGAGCAAGTGCCCATTCAAGGCCGGCTCCGGCAAGTCATGAGCTCGATGCGCGCGTCCTGATGGCGGAGGTGATAGAAAACATCACCTAGATAAGCGCCCACGCCACAGCCGAGCGTGCCGAGAGCGCCGCTAAGCATGAAGGAGTGATGTTGCATGTCGAAGATTTGTCCATAGCTCGCGAGCAGCGACCGAAAGGGGTCTTCCTTTATCACCTTCGTCATCGAGGCGAGCACTGCGGCGCGTTGCGCAGCTGTCAGCGGTGCATAAAGCAACGGGTCCTTTCTCTGCTGTCAGCAGCGGTCTGAATTTCCTCAAAACCAGCGGTTTGAATTTGTCGCAGGCCAGACCAGCACAGCCGATTGAACGCTCCGGAACGGCGAAGGAACGCGGCGGCTCGTTCAGACATTGAGACCGGCAGGCCTCGCCTTGGCTGATGATGCGTCCTCGCAGGAGGGGACGCGATGGCCGGTGGAAACCGCCGTAAGTGCAAGTGCTGTCTGAAGTTATTTCGTCCCGACCCGCGTAACCGCCATCACCAGCGTTACTGCTCGGCGCCCGCCTGCAGAGCGGCCAGCAAAGCCGCCAGCCAGGCCCGCTGGCTCGCCACGCCGGAGAACCAAGGCTACTTCCGCGGCCCGGTGAACGTCGCCCGGGTCCAGGCGTGGCGGTCGCGCCATCCCGGGTATTGGCGCAGGGCCGACGTGTCGGCACTGCGTTACAAGATGTCTCAATGGCGCAACCCGTTGATTCTGCGGCCGAAACCGGCGATGCCGCGGGCTCGCCGTTACAAGAGGTCTTAATCGCGCAACCTGCTGTTCTGATTGGCTTAATCGCCCATATCGTCGGAACGCCGTTACAAGATGACATCGTCCGCGCCACGGGCCGTCTGCTACGGCTGGGCCAGGACATTCTCGCTACATCCGCGGCGCGGGCGGCAACGCCCGCGCCTGACGGCGGAGCCGGTGGTGATCGATTACGAGACGTTCTGCCAAGATCCACGACTGCCGTGATCGCCAGGGCCTGACGATCGCGCAGACCGCCCGGGCGCTGGGCCTTGACCCGAAGACGGTCTCGACGTGGGCTGGCGCGTTCGCGCTTCGAGCCGCGGCGCAGCCGGCCGCGCGGCAGTGTCCTCGATCCCTTCAAGCCGCGCATCACGCGGTTGCTGGACACCCACCCGTATAGCGCTCAGCAGATCTTCCAGCGTCTGCGCGAGGAGGGCTACCAGCGGCGGCGTGACGATCCTGCGGGATTACGTCCGCCGCATCCGGCCGACCAAGCGGCCGGTCTATCTGAAGCTGCACTTCGCGCCCGGCGAGTGCGCGCAGGTCGACTGGGGCGCCTACGGAACCGTCGCGGTGGGCAATACCCGTCGCCGGCTTTCGTTCTTCGTCATGGTGCTGGCGTTACAGCCGCCAGATGTTCGTGGAGTTCACCGTCTCCCAGACCATGGAGCATTTCCTCGCCTGCCACGAACATGCCTTCGCGGCCTTCGGTGGCGTGCCGTCCAAGATCATGGTCGACAATCTTAAATCGGCGGTTCTGCAGCGCCTGGCCGGCGCCGCACCGGTGTTCAATCCGCGCTATCTGGACTTTGCCCGCCACCACGGCTTTGCCATCGCGCCCTGCAATGTCGCCCGCGGCAACGAGAAGGGGCGCGTCGAGTCAGGTGTGGGCTACGTCAAAAAGAATTTCCTGCATGGGCTCGAGTTGACCGACTTCAGCGCGATCCACGCGGCCGCACAGCTCTGGCTCGACACCATCGCCAACGTGCGCATCCACGGCGAAACGCAACGGCGGCCCGTCGATTTGCTGGCGCAAGAGCGTCCGCATCTGCAACCGCTCAACCCGCACCCCTACGACATCGCGCAAACCACAAGCAGCGTCGCCTCCAGCCAGTTCCGCATCACCCTGGACACCAATCGCTATTCCGTCCCCGCCGCATACGCGCACCGCCGCCTGACGGTCAAAGCCTATCCGGACCGGGTCTGCATCTACTTCGACGACCAGCTCATCGCCCGTCATCCGCGCCGCTATGGCCGTCACGAGGACATCGAGGACCCGGATCACGCCAAGGCGCTGCATCGCCCAGCGCCACCGCGCCCGGGAACAGCGCCTGATGCTGCGCTTCCTGGCGCTGTCGCCGGATGCGCAGGCCTATTACGACGGCCTGGAGCAGCGCAGGCTCAACGCCCGCAATCACCTGCGCAAGATCCTGGCGCTGGCTGAGATCTACCCCGCCGACCGGTGGCGCGCGCCATCTCCGATGGGCTCGCCTTCCAGGCCTTCAGCGCCGAGTACATCACCAACATCCTGGAGGCCCGGGCACGGGCGCTGCCGGAGGCCGGACCCTTGCAGCTCACCCGCCGCCAGGACCTGCTCGACATCGACATCGCTCCCCCGGACCTGAGCGCCTACGAGGTCGGTGACCATGAGCCCGAGTGACCAAGCGCGATTCGAAGCCGCAGCTGCGGCGCTTGCAGCTGCCCTACATCCGGGAGCCACTACCAGGCCTTGGCCGGCAAAGGCCGCCGCGCAGCAGCGCTCGCACCTGGATTATCTGGCGCAGCTGATCGAGGGCGAGGCCGCGATGCGCGAAAGCCGCAGCATCGAGCGGCGGATCAGGAACGCCCGCTTCCCCGTGCTCAAAACCCTCGATCACTTCCAGTGGAGCTGGCCGAAAAAGATCAACCGGCCGCAAATCCAGAACCTGTTCCGCCTGGCCTTCATCGCAACCAAGACCAACGTCATCCTGATCGGCAACGTCGGCCTCGGCAAGACGCACATCTCGATCGCGCTGGGCCACGCCGCCTGCCTGCATGGACACTCGGTGCTCTTCACCACCGCCATCGACATCATCAACACCCTGGCCGCCGCCCAGTCCGCCGGCCGCCTCAAGCGCGAGTTCCAGCGCTACCTGAAGCCCGCACTCCTGATCATCGACGAACTCGGCTACCTGCCCATCGACAAGCACGGCGCAGACCTGCTGTTCCAGATCATCAGCCAGCGCTACGAGCGGGCGCCAATGGTGATCACCACCAACCGCGCCTACAAACACTGGTCGCAGATCTTCAACAACGACAGCACCTTGACCTCCGCCATCCTCGACCGCGTCCTGCACCACGCCGAGACCGTCGTCATCGAAGGCAAGAGCTTCCGCATGAAGGACGAGATTGACAGTTAAGGACAGAGGCCGCAATGACGCCCAAGCGACCAGATCCGCTGCCTGAATACGCCGTCTCCGATGAAGCCGCCGCTTACATCGCGGACGCGCTGATGGACCTCGCCTTGCAATTCGAAGCCACCCACTTGGCCCAAATACGCCGTTACCACCAATCCATCGCGCAAGAGCGTGCCGATGGCTCCGCGCAATCCGGCCCGTCCGGCAAACGCCGCCGTTCCAAGCGCGGGTAGGTACCGCCGTTCTTGTCTTTTCTTGGCCGGCATTCTTTGGTTCGACCCGCGCCGCGAGCATTCTTCCGTCCCGACCGCGAAATCCCGCAGCCGCCGCGCACAGGGCCTGTCAAGGCTGGCCGCGTCTTCGCGGCCACCCGAAGGGCTTGGCCTTGACGGGCCCGAGCACGGCGGCATCCTCAACCGCACCGGGGCTGGAGGCGCAAACCCCTTGTGGGACGGGGGCAAATCTCCCCGAAATTCAATCCGTTGGAATGCGGGGGAATTCACGCCGCTGGTAACACTCTGCCCGTGCATGATCGTTTTGGCTGCCAAATTGCGAGACAACACCAATGATGCTGGATCCACTTCGTACAGGGATTCCAGCATCTCAGGAGGATATCGATCCGCCGAATAAGGTAAGATCAATCTCAATCTTTTCAGCCGAACAAGTTCCTGCAGGTCGGCCAGGGTAAGCAGATGCTTCTCCAGCCAGCCCAGGTCGGCGCGCTCGGGCATAATGTCAACGCGGTCGTAAATTGTAAGAAGTTCGGACAGGCGTATGTCGCTCCGGTCGCCTGCATCGAAAAGGCAGGCAAAGCCTTCCGCATTTTCGTCTTCGCATGGCGTAATTTTCTGTCGCGCACGTTCAGCAAGAAAACGGCGCCATTCATCTTCGTCCTGCTCGACAAGCTGCCGCACTGGCCGTGATTTCAATCGTAGCTGCGGGCTTGTGGCCAAATCTAGATTTTCGGTGCGCTGAGTTGCAGTGACAACCTGTGCGTCGGGAGGCGGCGGCTCGAAGATCGTAAACCGCGCGGCACCCGAGAGACCGATCTTCCCCATTGCGGTTTCCACCTGCAATTTTTGAACTGGCGGAAGCTCATTGGGCGTCGAAAAGGTCCAACTGCTCTTATCACGCTCATAGTCGAGCCGACCCAAAGGCATACCAGGCACGGCGATCGCAAGCACGCTATTAACGTCGAGAACGGTAAGCGCCTCTCCACTGAGCCAAAGTTCGGCATCAAAATCATTTGTTTCTGCAACGGGCACAAAACCTTCGGGCACCGTAACACTTATCCTGACGTTGCACGTTACGGGCTTGATCTGCGTGTCGAATATTTGGCGGAGGTCAGCAAGCCTGCTCTGTACATAGTCCGAGACATGAATGATGAAACTCCAGTCAGCTTCATAAAGCGCAAACTGCAGTTCAGGATAAAGAAGACGAAGTCTCCGAATTGTCGATTGCGCCCATTGTTTATGAAGTGCCAAAAGGGCTCGTTGAGAGACTTGCTTGCGCAATTACCGTTGTCATGTCCGCCCCGCTTGCCGAAGCACCCAATATTATTTACTTGATAATTATTCCGTCGGCGCCGTAGCTCGGATGGTATCGGTCAAGGTGGGGCACGACTTACCTTTTTCAATCCTTCCACCATGCACCAGCGGGGTAGTGTCTCATAAGTTCTAACGCGGCGTCTGCTGTTAGTGGCTCAGAAGTTGCGGCAAGCGGTAGAGCTGAGTCAGCGGTTAGGATTTGCCTTTATTCGCTCAAGCAAGTCCGGAATAGGATCTCGGAGCAGCCTTTCCCTGCAAAGGATCGGGAGAGCGGCTGCACAGCCGCTTTCGGACCCATAGCCGCACAAGAGGGCAGCTTGGGCAGGCAGGCGATGCGAAGCCGCCCATTCGTTGGCAAAGCCATGAAGCTCTGCTTAGCCAAGAGGGGGGCAATCCACTCTTGGTCAGAGCGATTGATTCAAGTGCGGTTCAAGACGCGGCCAGCGATGGCATCGAGCTTTGCCACGAGCGCTGGGTCGCGGGCTTCGGGCGCGGTGATGATCGCGTGCTCCAGCGCCCGGTCGGAGCCGAGCGGGCAGGCCTCGTGCTCGCGCGGAAAATCCGAGGCAAGCCGCGCCACGAGCCGCCCGGCCTTCTCCGAATTCTCCTTCATCACCCGCAAAATATCGGCGATGTCCACATCCGTATGGTCGTCGTGCCAGCAATCGAAGTCCGTCACCATGGCCACGGTCGCATAGCAAAGCTCCGCCTCGCGGGCGAGCTTCGCCTCGGGCATATTCGTCATGCCGATCACGCTGCAGCCCCACGACCGGTAGAGGAAGAACTCCGCCCGCGTCGAAAATTGCGGCCCCTCCATGACGATGTAGGTGCCGCCGCGCGCGTAAGGGATGTCTTCGACCTTCGCCGCCGCCTCCAGGCGATCGGCAAGCCTGGGGCTCACCGGATCGGCCAGCGCCACATGCGCCACGCAGCCCTTGCCGAAGAAGCTCTTCTCGCGGGCGAAGGTGCGGTCGATGAATTGATCGACGATGACGAAGGTGCCTGGCGGCAGGTCCTCGCGCAGCGAACCCACCGCGGAGACGGAGACGAGATCGGTTACGCCAACGCGCTTCAGCACGTCGATATTGGCGCGGTAATCGATGTCCGTGGGCGAATGGATATGGCCCGGCCCGTGTCGCGGGATGAACGCAACCGGCAGGCCGCCGATTTCACCCAAATGCACATCGGAGGAGGGCTGCCCCCATGGCGAGGCAACCGCCTCCGTGCGCTTGTTTTCGAGCCCCGGCAGATCGTAGAGCCCCGAGCCGCCGATGATCCCCAGCACCGATTTCGTCATTGCCGCCTCCGTCTGGTCAGTGCATTCGCGAAACGTTGTGCAGATACGCCGTCGCGAGGGCTACAGCCCCGTGGCGATCCATGCTCCCTCGCCGCTCGCGTGCGGCTCCTGGATTGCTTCGCTTCGCTCGCGATGACGGGGCCTATGGCCGGGGCTCACGCGATTGTCAAGCCATCAGCTCGGTGTAATAGAGCGAATGAACCCACTTCGCCGCCTCTTCCTCGGTTTTCTTCTCATCGGGTCCGAGCTGGCGCATCGCATAAAGCGGGCCGAACTGACCGATGGCGAACCCCTGGCCGTTGTCCTCCATCGCGAGAATCCACTGCTGGGCTTCCACATCGGAAAGCGGGATCTCGATGGCGTAACCGTCGAGGGCGCACAGGCGCACCGCCTTCGCCGCAGCTTCCGGCGCCGCCAGCGCCAGCACCTCCTGCAGCAAAGGCCCGCTCGCCACCATGTCCCGGCCGTCACTGTTCGCCGTCACGGTCTTTCGCGGCAAGCCCGCCAGCTCACCCGCGCTGAACACACGCGCTTTTTGAAAAGTTATATTATAGTGGTTGAACAGCTTGTCGCGCTCGGGGTCCAAGGCCCCCCGGTTTGGCGCGCCAACAAGCCCGCCAACGGTTAAGATCGTAAGCCAGCCCGCGCAAGCAGGCCCTGCGGCAAGTGCCGGCGTTACCGCGGGCAGTATCGCCCCCGCGGCGGCAAGCCCCAGAACGCTCCGCCGGCGCAATATTGGCCCTGAAATCATATGTCCTCTCCCAATTCGCCCTAATTGGCGCTACCTTAGCGCTCAACCGCAGCCGGATGGCACGCGAAATGCGTTCCACCTCTGCTTTATCGCGCTTATATGAAGGCTGCTGTACAGTTTGCAGCCATCCGGGAGCTATCCCCAAGCTTTTGGGTGTCCCGCCATGAAAGGCCAATGGAAGTCAGATGCCCTTGAACTGTTTCGGAGATGCAAGTCAGATTGCCGTGGAGCGTGCGTTGTCGGAGTTCCGCGCCGCGAGGCCCGTGGCCATCCGGTCGGGGGAGTTGCTCGTCCTTGCCTTTCCGGCCGAGGGGCTGACCGAACGGCAGATTGCATTCCTGCAGGGTGCAGGACGTAACGCGCGGCTGATTATCCCCGGCGAGAAGGCGCGGTCCTCGGGGACGTGGGACGAGGGCGCCGCGGCGGTGCACATGCATCCGATCACGCTTGAAGCCATCGAGGACTATATCGGCCATTGCCACGAAGCCACGGTCAACGGGGCCACCTCCCACCGCCCCGTGCTCGCGGCACCCAGCCGGGCCGAGTTGGCGGCCCTGGCGCTAGCCAATCTCTCGCTCCTGCTGCCCGCCGTGGCCGTGGCGGACGGTAGTGCTGCCGATCTCAAACGCGCGCCCCTTCTCGCGGCCGACGCCGCCGACATCGTGGCCTTCCGCGACCGGGAGGCCCGCACACTCAAGATCGTCGCGCGCACCCAGGTTCCGCTGGACGGCGCGGGGACCTGCGAGTTCGTCGTTTTCCGCGGCGGCGACGGCTTCCGCGACCAGATCGCCGTCATCGTCGGCAACCCTTCGCCCAAGTGGCCGGTGCTGGCCCGCATCCATTCCGCCTGCCTGACCGGCGACCTGTTTGGCAGCCTCAAATGCGATTGCGGCGATCAGCTTCGCGGCACGGTCCGAGCCATGAGCGAGCAAGGCGGCGGCATCGTGCTTTACCTCGACCAGGAGGGGCGCGGCAACGGCCTCGCCAACAAGATACGCGCCTATTGCCTGCAGGAAGAGGGCTTCGACACCTACGACGCCGATGAGATTCTGGGCTTCGGCCAGGATCAGCGCCGCTTCGACTTCGCCGGCGAAATGCTCAAGCAACTCGGCTTCAGCACGGTGCGGCTCATGACCAACAACCCGCGCAAAGTGGCGGCGCTGCGCGAGGCCGGCCTGGATGTGGTCTCCACGCACCGAGTGCTGGCGCGGACCACGGCGCATAACGCGAAATATCTGGCCACCAAGCGCGACAAGGGCGGGCACCTCCTGGGCGACGCCTCGCTCGATTTCATCGAGCTTGAAGAGGCGATGAACCCCGCCGCACCGCAATCCTAACAGTATAAAATGCAGCCGCATCGAGCTGCCTCGGCGCGGTTTCCCAACAGTTTTCTATAAAATTTGTGCATATCCGGTTCTTTGTGCGTGCAAGGTTGCCGCGCACCAAATACAACCTCATTGGTTGCAAGGGCCACGTTTAGGCGCGCAACAGTCGCCCAGCGCCTCACACCTGGATAGCGTTCTTGATCGGATGCGTGCCATGACGAGAAAGTACCTGCTAACGATAGCGCTCCTTTGCGCCGGTCTTGGCTTGAGCTTCGGCTCCATGGCGAATCAGCCTGCCATGGAAGGCACGCAGAAGATCCACAATTGTATCGAAGGCGCGCGGCAGGCTGGCCTCTATCCAGGGCGCTGTGTGGGGCTGATCGCCGACCCCTGCATAAATACCGCCAAGGACAAGGACGATGCGCCTGACAAGGCCAAGGAATGCGCGGCACAGGAGTTGAAGATCTGGGCCGCCCGGCTGGACAAATCGTTGGCCGCGATCAGACGCGCGGATGTGGATATAGGCGTCACGGTATCGAAAACACAGAAGGCCTGGGGCTCGGCCAATGAGCTATGCCCAGTCTTCGACAGGCTCGATCCGGGCACGGCTTTGGGCGCCGCCGAATATTGCCGGCTGCAGGCAACTGCGGCGCGCGCTCTGCTGCTCGAAGGGCTGGAGCTGAGCGTCAGCGAGCATTAGCGCCGCCCGCCGCAGGGAACAATCGCGCGCCCCTGTCTTTGACAGACACGTGGCGAACGAGGAGTTCCAGGCATGAGCGATCTGACAACCGGTTGTTGCATTGTGGGCGCCCGGCCCCGCGGGCATGATGGCGGGCTACCTGCTGGCGCGCGCGGGCCTTCCCGTGACCGTGCTCGAAAAGCACGCCGATTTCTTGCGCGATTTCCGTGGCGATACCCTCCACCCCTCGACGCTGCAGCTCATGGACGAACTTGGCCTTTACGACCGGCTGCTCAAGCTACCGCACCACAAGGTCTACGCGCTGCGCGGCCGGTTCGGCCCGATGGAAGCGACATTCGCCGATTTCACGCACCTGCCTACGCGCGCGAATTTCATCGCGCTCATGCCGCAATGGGATTTCCTCAATTTTATTGCGCAAGAAGCGAAGACCTACCCCTGCTTCCAGCTCCTGATGGAAACCGAGGCAACGGAGCTGATTGAAAGAAGGGGCAAAATTAGCGGCGTGATCGCCAAATCCACCGGCGGCCCGGTGCGCATCCTGGCCCAGCTCGTCATTGGCTGCGACGGGCGGCATGCCATGACCCGCGCCAAGGGCGGCCTTGCCGCCGAGGATGCTGGCGCCCCCATGGACGTGCTTTGGTTCCGGCTTCCGCGGGCCGCCGGCGACCCGGACGAGCCGGTTGGTAGCTTCGGGCTCGGGCACATCTTCATCATGATCGACCGTGGCGATTACTGGCAATGCGGCTATGTCATCGGCAAAGGCTCGCTCGCCCAGATACGGCGGCGCGGCCTCGCAGCGTTCCGGGACGATCTCGAAAAGCTCGCGCCGTTCCTCAATGGCCGCTCGGGCGAAATCAAGAGCTTCGATGACCTCAAGCTGCTGTCCGTTGGTGTGGACCGGCTCAGGCGATGGCACCGGCCGGGGCTGCTTTGCATCGGCGACGCGGCTCATACCATGTCGCCCATCGGCGGCGTTGGCATCAACCTCGCGATCCAGGACGCAGTAGCGGCGGCGAACTTGCTGACCGTGCCGCTCTGCGCCGCTCACGTGACGGACGCCGATCTGGCCCGCGTACAGGCGCGGCGCGAACCGCCAACCCGCCGGACGCAGTGGCTGCAAGTGCAGGTGCAGAACAACGTCATCAAGGGCGTACTCGGCAGCACCGAAGCCCTGAAGCCGCCATTTCTATTGCGGCTGCTGAAGTGGTTCCCGCCGCTCGCGCGCCTGCCCGCCCGCGTGGTCGGCCTAGGCTTCCGGCCCGAGCATGTCAGTCCGCGCATCCTGGCTGCATTGAGCGCACGCGCGCACCCGAAGGTATCTGCCTGGGCCGCCGCGCAGCATCTGGAGGACTTGTTTCTGTCCGCGATTGCGATCCTGGAGATCGAGGCGGGTGCACTGCGGATTGAGCGGCGGGATGAAGCGCAAGGCGCGCGCTTGCGAGCCTGGATCGACCGCCGGGTTTTGCCAGCTTTCGCAGGCCGGATCTTGCCCGCCGGCATCGCGGTGGCGCAGCGGTGTGCGAGATTCCATGTGCCCGATCCGAGTTCCGGGCGCGACTCGCTGATTGCGGCGACCGCTCTCGTGCACCGGCTCAAGGTCGAAACGCGCAATGTTCAGATTTCCAGCCAATGGGCGTCGATTTGTTCAACCCGTGGGAGGAATAGGCTACTCCCTCTCGATGGCCGCTAGGAAAGCGGGGCCGCGCAGGCCCCGCCATCGCGATGTTAATGCTCGACGCCGACCATCACGTCCGACGACTTGACGATGGCGTAGGCGTCCATGCCGTCCTTCAGCTTAAGCTCGTCCACCGACTCGTTCGTGATCGAGGCAGTGACCATCGCGCCGTTCACGTCGATGAGCACATGCGACGTGGTCGCGCCCTTGGTGATCTTCACGATTTTGCCCTTAAGCGTATTCCTTGCACTGATTTTCATGGGAACCTCTGATTGTTAACGGTCCGTTTCTAGGCCAAGGCGCTTGATCCAGCCTTGCCGTTTAGATGGGTCGACTCAGTGTACGCCGCACGCTATATACGCGCCAATACACGAAGCCAGACATGGAAATTTAAATGCGCTTAAAATTCCGCCTGATAGCCGGGCCGCTGCTGGCGCTTGCCTGCTTGCTTATGTTTGCCGCGTCCGCGCAGGCCGGGAAGATCACTATCGCAGCCGCCTCCGACCTGAAATTTGCGATGGACGAAATCGTTGCCGCCTTCAAGAAAGACCATCCGGGGGACGAGGTCGAGGCGGTCTACGGCTCGTCCGGCAAATTCCACACCCAAATTCAGCAGGCCGCGCCCTACGATCTGTTTTTCTCGGCCGACATCGCCTTCCCCCGCGAGCTGGCCAGGAACGGCCTCGCCGCCAGCGCCGTAAAGCCTTACGCTCTTGGCCGCATCGTCCTTTGGAGTGCCAGCATGGATGCGTCCAAGATGACGCTGGAGAGCCTGCTCGATCCGGAGATTACCCGCATCGCCATCGCCAATCCCAAGCATGCGCCTTACGGCAAGCGGGCGGAGGAAGCGCTCAGGGCGTCCGGCCTGTGGGAGAAGATCGAGCCGAAGCTGGTCTATGGCGAGAACATCGCGCAAACGGCACAGTTCGTGCAAACCGGCAACGCGCAGGTAGGCATCGTCGCGCTCTCGCTGGTGGCCGGTCCCGGGCTGGCGGCGAAAGGCGGCTATTGGCTGATCCCCGATAAGCTGCACGAGCCGCTGGAGCAAGGCTACATCGTCACCAAGCGGGCGGCCGGAAATGCGCTGGCGAAACAATTCGCGGATTATATGGACAGCAAGCCCGCTCGCGCGGCGATGACGAAATATGGCTTCGTCCTCCCCGGCGAAGGCATCGGCAGGTAGAGGCGGGGAACCTCCGATGACTCTAACGGATGGCGATCTTCAAGCGATCTGGCTGACCCTGCGGCTCGCGAGCATCGTCACCGCGATCCTGCTCCTGGTGGGCACACCTATCGCGTGGTGGCTGGCCCGCAGCAGAGCGTGGTGGAAAGGGCCGGTTGGAGCCGTCGTGGCGCTGCCGCTGGTTTTGCCGCCCTCCGTGCTGGGCTTCTACCTGCTGCTGGCGATGGGGCCGCATGGCCCGGTGGGCAGGCTTACGGACGCGCTCGGCATCGGCCCTCTGCCCTTCACCTTCTGGGGCTTGGTGGTCGCTTCCGTATTCTACTCCCTGCCCTTCATGGTCCAGCCCCTGCAGACCGCGTTCGAGGCCATTGGCGACCGGCCTTTGGAAGCTGCCGCCACCTTGCGGGCTTCTCCGCTAGATGCCTTCTTTACCGTCGCCGTGCCGCTGGCGCTGCCCGGATTCCTGACGGCGTCTGTCTTGACTTTCGCGCACACGGTGGGCGAATTCGGCGTGGTGCTGATGATCGGCGGCAACCTGCCGGGCGCGACCCGCGTGGCCTCGGTACAGATCTACGACCATGTGGAAGCACTGGAATACACCCAGGCGCACAGCCTCGCGGCGGTGATGCTGATCTTCTCGTTCCTTGTGCTTCTGGCCTTGTTCGCGGCGCGGCCCAATCCGAAGAAGGGGGGCCAGACATGAGCGAAATCCAAGCGCGGTTTCGCCTGGATTGGCCGGGATTTGTTCTCGACGCCGATTTGAAATTGCCCATGCGCGGCGTTTCCGCCTTGTTCGGACACTCCGGCTCCGGCAAGACGACACTTCTGCGCTGCCTCGCGGGCTTGGAGCGTGCGCCGGGAGGGCGGCTCTCCGTCAATGGCGAGATCTGGCAGGACGAAGAACGCTGGGTGCCTGCCCACAAGCGGCCGCTCGGCTATGTGTTCCAGGAGGCGAGCCTGTTCCCGCATCTCTCCGTGCTGAACAACTTGCGCTACGGCATGCGGCGTGTCAGGGAGACGCCGGGGGCGAGCCTCGGCCAAGCCATCGAGCTGCTGGGCATAGGCCCCCTGCTCGGCCGCAGTCCGGATCGGCTCTCTGGCGGCGAGCGGCAGCGGGTGGCCATCGCGCGGGCGCTGGCGGTCAGCCCCCGCCTGCTGCTGATGGACGAGCCGTTGGCCTCGCTCGACGAGCCGCGCAAGCTCGAAATCATGCCCTATCTCGAACGCCTGCGCGACGAGGCCCGCATCCCCATCGTCTACGTCAGCCATTCGGTGGCGGAGGTGGCGCGGCTCTCCGATACGCTGGCGATCCTGGAGGCGGGCCGGGTGCGCGCGTGCGGCCCCACCGTCGAGCTGATGCAGCGCCTCGATCTCGTGCCGGCCGCTGGCACGGGCGAGGCGGGTGCGCTGATCGAGGCCCGCGTCGAAGCGCACGACGACGCCTACGGCCTGACCACGCTCGTCTCGCGCTCCGGAACCTGGCGCGTGCCCCGGCTTGAGGCGGCGCCCGGCAAGACTGTGCGCATGCAGATCAAGGCGCGCGACGTGATGATCGCGAGGCAGCGCCCGGAGGCGATGAGCGCGCTGAACGTGATCGAGGCCACCGTCGCCGAGATCGGGCCGATGGACGCGCCGGGCGTGGAGATCAGGCTCGATTGCGCCGGCGAAGCGCTGGTGGCGCGGCTCACACGCTATTCCGTCGAGCGGCTTTCGCTCAGCATCGGCACGCCGGTTTTCGCCATCGTCAAATCGGTGTCGTTCGGGCGCGAAAGCCTGGGTGCTGCCTGGCGGGACATCCGCGCGGCCGACGCGGCGCCGGGAAACTATACCAGAATAGGAAGGATGCGCTCGCAGATATCGAAGTTCAACAAAAGATAGCACAAGGCTGCCCCGCGAGATGGCCCACGGTCTCCCGTCGGATAATTCCGCAAGAGACGGATCCATCCAA
Organism: uncultured Alphaproteobacteria bacterium; assembly: GCA_963760455.1. GTDB lineage: Bacteria > Pseudomonadota > Alphaproteobacteria > Rhizobiales > Rhodomicrobiaceae > Rhodomicrobium. The sequence continues at coordinate 44,115 of CAVXDM010000065.1, read as the reverse complement.
TCCGCTTATCCCAGGCATCGGCAAGGCAAGACCTCACGAAGCTTCCGTGTCGGTGTCGGCGTTGCATCGTGACAAAATCACCGTAAATCTCCGGCTGCCGGAGGCCGGCCCAGGGAGAAACTCTGCTTCCCGCGCAACGGAGCGCACAGAGTCAAGGCGGCGGTGCTCATTGCGGGCGGGATTGCGCCCGGGATTAACGCGGTTATCGATGGCATTACACAGCGTCACTGGAAATACGCCTGCGAAGGCGGCTATTCTAGCAGGCTCGAAATCTTCGGGTTGAAAGACGGGCTAGCTGCGTTCAATAAGGCAATAAATTTTCACTCACTTCTTGTCGATAGCGAACATCGATTGGCGGCTCTGCAAAACCGGGATATCGGTATCGACACCTCCGCGCATGCGAGCAAAGGCGGATCCATTTTGGGCACCTGCCGGGACGACGCTCTTATCCAAGACGCTACACGCAGTTGCAAGCTCGATAGAATTGCCGACCGGCTTTCCAATATGGGGGTGGACATATTGTATGTAATCGGCGGCGATGGAAGCATGAGGCTCGCCCATGACGTCCACAATGCCATGGAGGCCGCCACCAAGAACGGCGCGCATCCATTTTCAGTGGTTGCTATACCGAAAACGATGGATAACGACATCCTTTGGGTTTGGCAAACCTTCGGATTTATGTCCGCCGTAGAAAAGGCCAGGGAAGTTATCGAACTGGTCCATACAGAAATTACCTCCAACCCCCGGCTAGGGATCGTGCAGCTCTTTGGCTCTGTCTCGGGGTTCGTGGTCAGTCATGCCGTATTGGCCAGTTCCGCAACCAATTGCTTTGTTGCGCTCGTACCTGAAGTGCCGTTTAACTTGCGCCGGGTCGCACACTACCTGCAATCGAAACTAGAGGGCGCAAAACCCAACAGAGGCTTGGTCGTGATGGCGGAAACGGCCCTGCCGAGCGACTTTCGTGATGTTCTGAACGACATCCCCGCGCAAAGAGCCATGATGCTGACCTCCAAGGAACGGGAAGAGGCCGAGGCATTCGATCGATTGAGGCAGCAAGACACCGCGCGGCCGGGGCAAACGCCCGACGAATTGCGTTCGGCATGTTTAAAGATCGTCCAGTTCGGATTGGAGCATTATTTGAAGCAGGGGGCACAATCGGACAGCCCTTTGCAAAATTTGCGCGTGCTTGTGAACGAGCCCCGTCACATCATCCGGTCCATTCCGCCAAGCAGCCAGGACATCATCGTTGGACAGCGCCTAGGTAGCCTCGCCGTGGATAATGCCATGGCCGGCTATACCGATTGCATGATAAGCCAATGGCTTACGGAATTCGTGCTGGTCCCGTTGCCCTTGGTCGTGCTGGGGCGCAAAATATCCATAAGGATGGAATTTTCTGGAAGTCGGTTATCTCGAAAACGGGAAGCCGCGAATGTTTCGACGATACTTAGGCATCGCTCAGAAACAAGTGAGCCGGTCGCGCCGGGGCCGGTTTCTGCTCAGCCGCAGCCGTCGCGTGTTCATTGCATCGCAACCGCCGGCCGTCAACAATATTGCCGAAGCAGCACCGGAAGTCTCGATGCCGAACCGGCGCTGGCAGAGCGCGTTAACGCCAGCAGGCTCGCAACGAAAACGGCGCCCCGGAGGGCGCCGTTCTTCGCGTCCGGGGGGAGGAACGCAAGCTCTATTTCAGGGGCGCGTATGTCGAGCCGAAATGATAGTTCACGCCGGCGCGCACCGTGCTCAGCTCGGTGTCGACGGTGCGGACATAATTGCCCGCCGCATCCGTCGCGTTGTCGTGTCCGAGGTCGACGAACTGATACTCGGCCTTCACCGACCAGGCCGGATTGAACTTGTACTCGGCGCCGCCGCCCAGTACGTAGCCGGCCTTCCAGCCGTCGTCCTTGAACACCGCGCCCGTCCCGCTGTCGGTGAACTCATTCGTCTTGTTGCCGTAAGCGAAGCCGCCGGTGAAGTAGACGAGCGTTGGCCCCAGCGCATAGCCGAGCCGGCCGCGCACCGTGCCGAACTCATCGATGGCGCGCCTGTGCGTGCCGGCATCGCCATTGTTGAAGGTGATGCCGGTGCTGTGGTCGATGCCCGCGCCCTGGAAATCGGCCTCGACGCCCAGCACCACGTGCGGGCTCAGCAACGCGCCTTGCCAGTTATAGCCGATCTGGCCGCCGCCGAAGCCGCCCTCGTCCTTCATCGCCGGGTGGTTCTGGGAGTCGAAGGCGTAGCCGCCGTTGACGCCCGCGTAGAACCCGCTCCAGTCCAAGGAGACGTATGGCACGTCTTTGTAGCCGGCGGGCGCCGGAGCCCTGTACATATCCGCCGCGAGAGCTGGAGAAGCGGCCAGAATAGCCGCGCCCGATAGAGCGAGTGCCCGGATAGTAATAGCCATGTACTGTTTCCCTCAGTGATTTTGGCCCAGAAGATAGGCTGAGGGCGTCTTGCGGCCATTGCTGGGCGAGAAATGGGCACCGGGCCTGCGAAATTGTAAGCATTCTTGCCAGCCGCCCGCAGTGACACGCCGCGTCATACGAACTTCGCCTGAATGACGGCCATGATCCAATTGCATACTTCGGCAGCCATACCCGCGGCTGAGCGCGGCGCATCGCTGCCGTTTCCTTCCGGCTAACGGACTGCTCATCTCGCGAGAGGCGGCGTCCGCTGGGCAAGGCGGCGGAATTCGCGTAGAAAGCCGTATCTGGCGAACGGAGGACGGCGGCGGCAATGATTACGCTCTACACTTTCGGCCCGGCATGGGGGCTTCCCGATCCGAGCCCCTTTGTAACCAAGGCCATCGTGCTCTTGAAGATGTCGGGCCTGCCCTTCGAGACGGACACTGGCGGCTTTCGCAAAGCGCCGCGCGGCAAGCTGCCCTATATCCGCGACGGCGGGGAGGTCATCTCCGATTCCACCCTGATCCGCCTGCATCTGGAGCAGCGCCATAAGATCGATTTCGACCGCGGCCTGACGCCGGAGCAGCGCGGCATCGCCTGGGCGGCGGAGAAGCTGTGCGAGGACCACCTTTACTGGTTCGTCATCCAGGCGCGCTGGCTCGACGGGGACAATTTCGAGCGCGGACCGGCGCGGTTTTTCAACGCGGTGCCGGCGCCGCTGCGGCCGCTTATCAAAGTCATGGTCCGGCGCCAACTCCGCCGCAGCCTGCATGGCCAAGGCGTGGGACGCTACTCGCCCGAAGAACGGGCCGTGCTTGCGGATCGTGCACTTGCCTCGCTCTCTGCGATCCTGGGCGATAAGCCTTACCTGATGGGCGGCGAGCCTTGCGGCGCGGATGCCACCGTCTTCGGCTTCGTGGCCGGCGCGATTTGCCCGGTCTTCGAGACGCCGCTGCGCGAGAAGATTAAGGCCTACCCTAACCTCCTCGATTATTGCTCGCGGCTCAGCCAGCAATATTTTCCCGCAGCGTAGAAAGACCCCCCTCACCCCAACCCTCTCCCCAAGCTCGCCTTGGCGAGCTGCCCGTTGCGTGTTCGCATCCGCGAGCGGATGCGAATGGGATCGAGGACGCTAGAATTGCCCTCTCACTTCAACGAAAGGGCCGCAGCCTGCCCTCTCCCCTTGGGGAGAGAGACAGGGTGAGGGGGTCTTCTGCAGCACCCTGCCCTATCGCGGAGCCTGCGCCGGCACCTTCCCGGCGGGCGCCGCGACGGTTGCCTGCCCCACCGCGGGCACCTTCTTCCTGGCTTCCTCCTTCGCCTTGAGCTGCTCCGGCGTGAAGTCGCAAAGAGGTTGCCGCCGCTCCTTCATGTCGAAGTGGAAGTGGTTCTTGTGGGCGTCGTTCGCCTCCGGCCCAAGTGCTGTTCCGAATATCTGGCAGGCGCCGGCATGGATCGCGCGGAGGAAGGCGGCGCGCTCATCGCCGCCGTTCCAGCGGTCCAGAATGGCGATGCGCTCGCCCTTCTCCGTGACGAACTCGCTGATATCGAGCGCGTTTGCGAGAGCGTGCTGGCTGATCCGCAGGCTGGGATCGTTGTAGCGCGAGCGGCAGTCGTAAGACGCCACGTTGGTCATGCGAACGATGCCGCGTTTGCAGGTGCTTCCTCGCCTCCGGCTGAACCACACCCGCGATCCAGCGCGCCAGCGCCCCGGCCAGCCGGCAGGAGATTACCGGCGCGGGTTCAACCGCAAGTGCCTGGCCCGCGCCCTGCTCGAAGCCCTTGAGCCGGATGGGCGCGGGCGTGCCGCACATGCCGTCCCTGATCGGCCCCAGCGCCTCGAATTGCACATGCAGCCCGGCAAGCGGCTTGCATTCCGCCCGGCCGGCCTCGATTTCGTCCGCGCTCCACTTTTCCGGCGGGGGCGGCGGCCCCATGGGTTCCGCGGCAGCACCAACGGCGATCAGGAAAATCCACGGAGCAAGAGTAAGCGTCCAGCCTGGATTGAACCTAACTCTGGCAGTTGGCAACCGCAGGCCGCGAGCGTCATTCCCGCGCCGGCGGGAATCCATGCTAGCCCCCAGAAAAGCGCGCATTCGTAGGTACTTGCCACGGATCCCTGCCTTCGCGGGGACGACGGCGTTAACTACCGTTTCCAGGTTGGATCGCGGCAGCCTACGCCGCCGCATCGGCGGTCTCATCCTGGCTCTCGCCCACGCGCGGCAAATGCCGCACCCGCTCTTGCAGATGCTTGAGCGGCTCGGGGCAAGGCCCGCCATAGGCCCAGTCCAGAAGCTCCACCGTATGCACCACGGGCAGCTTCCCGCCAGACAGTTGCGTAATGCAGCCGATGTTCCCGCTCGCCACGCAATCCGGCTTCACCATCTCGATGTTGGCGAGCTTGCGCTGCTTGAGCCCGGCCGCGATCTCCGGCTGCAGGATGTTGTAAGTCCCAGCCGAGCCGCAGCAAATGTGCCCTTCCGGGATTTCGAGCACCGTAAATCCCGCGTTGCGCAAGAGCTGCCGGGGCTCCTCGTTGATCCTCTGGCCGTGCTGCATCGAGCACGCCGAATGGTAGGCCACGCGGATGTCGCTCCAGCCCAGCGGCGTGTCGATCCTTTGTTCCGCCGCGAATTCGCTGATATCCTTGGCAAGCGCCGAGACGTATTTCGCCTTGGTGGCATAATTGCCGTCATGGCCGGAATCGTTGGCGAACAAGTGGGCGTAATCCTTTACCGTGGTGCCGCAACCCGAGGCGTTGACGACGATTGCGTCCAACGGCCCGTGCTCACGCAGCAGGAGCCAGGCGTCGATATTCCGGCGGGCCATCTCCTTGGCCTCTTCCTCGCCCCCCATGTGCAGCGGCAGCGCCCCGCAACAACCCACGCCGCTGGGCAGAACCACGTCGTAACCCATATAGTTGAGGAAGCGCACGGTGGCGTCGTTGATCTCGGGCCGCAGCACCTTCTGCGCGCAGCCGAGCAGCAACGCCACGCGCCCGCGCCGCGGCTTGTCCGTCTTTATCGTCTGCGGCGCGGAGAATTTCGCGTGCGCGCCGCTCGTCCTGGGCGCCAGCTCAAGCATCGCCGCAAGCGTGCGGAAGCGGGTGCGCGCGACAATCCTCTTGAAAGGCAGAGCCGCGCGCGCAGCCAAAAGCGCGACGCGGAACCGCCCCGGATGGGGCAGGATCGCCCTCAGCACCCTGCGCATGAAGCTGTCGCCCGGCCGGCGCCGCTCGGCCTTCTCGATATACTGGCGCGCGAAATCCGACAGATGCATGTAATCGACGCCGCTCGGGCAGGTCGTCATGCAGGAATAGCAGGACAGGCAGCGGTCGAGATGCGGCCGCACCTGCTTGGGCGTGACCGTGCCTTCGAGCATCGACTTGATGAGATAGATCCGCCCGCGCGGGCTGTCGCGCTCGTCGCCCAGCAGGAGATAGGAGGGGCACGTCGCCGTGCACAAGCCGCAATGGACGCAGCGCCGCACGATCTCCTCCGCCTCCTTGAGGCGGGGGTCCCTAAGCTGCTCCGGTGCAAAGTTCGTTTCCATGCCTACCTCAGACTTGACTTCGGCGTCATCGCGAGGCGCTCCTGCGCCGCGGCGCGGAATGACGCTCTGCATTAGTGTCATCCCGGAAGCCGCGCGCGGCTATCCGGGGCCGTGTAACACGCCGCCCCGCGCTTTTGGCGATCCCGGATACCGCCAGTGGCGGTTCCGGGATGACGCCAAACCGCATCGCGCCACGGCCGGCGAAACTGGGCATCCCTCAAACTCCCGCGTACATCCGGCCCGGGTTCAAGATGCCCGCCGGGTCGAACGCATTCTTAAGCGCCTGAACGATCTTCATTTTTGTGAAGGGCAGCGGATGGAAGACCTCGACGCCAGCCCGGACGGCCCTGGGCGCCCGCATCAGCATGGAATCCGCGTCGAACTCGGCCAGCACGCGCCTTACCTCGGTGACGCTCGCATCGGAAGAGGACGGCAATTCCAGCCAGAGCAGGCCGCCCGACCATTCATAGGCGGCGTTGACCTCGAAAAAGGCGGAGAGCGCATGCACGATCAGCGGGGCCTTCGAAGGCGCTGTAACGATGCGCCACAACGGCCGGTCGAACTCAGCGGACAGGAACGAAAGCGAGCGGACATCGGTCCAAAAATCCTTCGACCTCTGTGGATCTAGCTCGTAGGTGTCGCCAAAGGGAGCAAGTTCGCGGCGCAAGCGCTCGACGCGGTAGGCGAGGCTTCGGGGGTGGCCTTCGAGCCGGAGCGCGGTGAGCGCGGTCCTGGCAGGCGCGATCTCCTGGTCGTTCAGCCGCGCGGCCAGCGCCCCGTGCAGATGGATGGTGCCGGAAACCTCGTAGGGCGTGCCCATGGCGGCGCTCATTACGCCCGTCGCCGCCTCGTCCGAGAGCCCCAGGAAAATCGCCGTGCGGCTTTCGGGCGCCTTCGGCATCACCTTGAATGTCACCTCGGTAAATACCGCAAGCGTGCCCCAGGAGCCGCTCAGGCCCCGCACCAGATCGACGCCAGTGACGTTCTTCATCACCCGCCCGCCGGACTTGATGGGCGAGCCCTCGCCGTTCACGGCCCTAAGGCCCAGCATGTTGTCGCGCGCAGCCCCCCGCAAAATGCGCCGGGGGCCTGAGATATTCATGGCGGCGATGGCGCCGATGCTGGCGGACAGGGCATCCTCGCCATAGATCCGGCAGAAATCGGCGGGCTCGAACGCCAGCTCCTGGTTATGCTGGGCGAGCGCTGCCTCCACCTCGAAAAGCGGAGTGCCGGCCTTGGCCGAGATCACCAGTTCCTTGGGCTCGTAGAGCGTGATCCCCGACATCTTCGCGGCCGAGATCACCGCCGAGGCGTTCAGCGGCCGGCGGCCTCGCGCTTGGAGCGGATCCGCAGATCTCCAGAGGATGCCGGCCGGCATTCGCGTCCTTCACGAAGCCCGCTAGCTCCTCCTCGTTCCGCGGCATGTATACATCAGCCATGGTCTATTGCGCTCCGGCCATAAAGCGGTCCTGAAGATCGAGCGGGAAAACTTTGCCCGGATTGAGAAGCCATCCGGGATCGAAGGCCGCCTTGACCCGCATTTGCTGGATCAGGTCGGCCTCGGTATACTGATAGCGCATAAGATCGCGCTTTTCGATCCCCACGCCATGCTCTCCGGTCAGGCAGCCGCCTGCATCCACACAAAGCTTGAGCAGTTCCGCGCCGCAGTTCTCGGCCGCGGCCTTCTCCCGCGCGTCGTTGGCATTGTAGAGGATCAGCGGATGCAGGTTGCCGTCGCCGGCATGAAAGATGTTCAGCACCTTGAGCCGGTACTTCTCGCCAACCTCGGCCACCTGCTTCAGGACGCCGGCAAGTTCGCCAAGCGGGATCACGCCGTCCATGCAATAGAAGTCGGAAATGCGCCCCACCGCGCCGAAAGCGGCCTTGCGGCCCTTCCAAATCGCGGCGGATTGCTCCTCGCTTTGGCTGACGCGGATGGTTGTGGGCTTGAAGCGGCCCGCGATCTCCGACACGCGCGCGATCTGTTCCTCGATATCGCGCTCCGAGCCCTCGACCTCGACGATCAGCATGGCCTCCGCGTCCCTTGGATAGCCAGCCTTTGCGAAATCGTCGCAGACCTCGATGGCGGGTTTGTCCATGAATTCGATGGCCACTGGGATAAGGCCGTCCGCGATGATCGCGGCAACGCATGCGCCGGCTGCCTCGGCGGATGGAAACCCGATGAGCATCGGGCGGGCGCCCTCCGCCAGTTTCAGGATTCTGACCGTCGCCTCCGTGACGATCCCGAATTGCCCCTCCGAGCCAATGGCGAAACCCAGCAGGTCGTAGCCTTCCGCGTCGAGGTAATCGCCGCCCAGCTCGACGATTTCGCCGTCCATCAAGACCATCTTGAGCTTCAGCACGTTATTCGCGGTCACGCCGTATTTCAGGCAGTGCGCGCCGCCCGAGTTCATGGCGATGTTGCCGCCGATCGTGCAGGCGAGCTGGCTCGACGGATCGGGGGCGTAGAAGAACCGCGCCTGGGCAACCATGTTCGATATACCCAGATTGGTAATACCCGCTTCCACGGTAGCGGTCCTGTCCGCGAAATTCACGTCCAGCACCCTGTTCATGCGGGAAAGTCCAAGGACGATGCAGTCCTCCGACGGCAGCGCGCCGCCGCAAAGCGACGTTCCTGCCCCACGTGCGACAACCTTGATACTGTTTTCACTGCAAAATTTAAGTATCCGGCTAACTTCCGCCGTAGTTTGTGGCAATACTGCGGCTAGTGGTACGGCACGGTAGGCGGTTAGCGCATCGGTTTCGAACGCGCGCAGGCCGGTGTCGCCGGTTACAAGCGATCCCGGGCTAACAGCCCTGGAAAGCGCACTCACGATGGCTTGCCTGCGGGCAAGAACCATGGTGTCTGTCTTTAGCATCTGGATTTGAGACATTTGTGGCGTCGCCTCGCTTAGGGTTTACAGGTGCTTTAGCCGGGCCTTACTCCTGGTTGCATAAAATTAATGTAAATGGCGCAAATTCAGGCAACTTGCGAACATCACATTCTCCATTATAGCATTAAGACCTCTTGACTTTGACTTGATCTGTACACTTATATGAGCGTTGCACAATTTCGAGCGCCGATTGTATACAACTTTGGGCGCTGTGATAAGGAGGGGCTGTGACCTCGATTGCTGACCTCGAAATTTTCGCCCGGGTCGTCACTGCTGGCAGCATGTCAGCGGCTGGACGTGAGTTGGATTTGTCGCCGGCCGTCGTCAGCAAGCGAATAAGTCATCTGGAAGCTAGGCTTGGAACGCGACTTTTCCACAGAACGACGAGGCAATTGCAGCTTACGGAAACCGGCCGCGGTTTTTATGAGCGGGTGGTGCAAATTCTCAACACCGTTCAGGAAGCGGAAGCCTTCGTGTCCTCCGGCCACGAGCGGGCCGGCGGAACGCTCAAAATTACGGCTCCCACCGCGTTCAGCAGATTGCATATAGCGCCCTATCTCGGCAGCTTCATGAAGAAATATCCCGAACTTAGCATCGAGATCATCGCGACCGATCACATTATGGATATCGTTCGCGAAAGCATCGACGTTGCAGTCCGCATAGCAGAGGTGGACGACTCGAGCCTTGTGGCGCGGAAGCTTGCGCCCTGCCGGCGGGTTTTCTGCGCCTCGCCCGCCTATTTGAAGGAGTACGGGACCCCCAAGACGCTTGCGGACCTGTCGTCCCACAAGGTGGTGGCGGAAAATAACGCCGCGTGGCGCCTGCAAGGCCCTGACGGCGTGGTCTCGCTGAAACTTTCGAGCGAGATCAAGACCAACAGCAGCGAAATCGTCCACCAGGCGGTTGGCTGCGGGTGCGGCGTCGGCTTCCTGTCGACGTGGGAGATCCGGGACGATCTTTTCGCGCGCAAGCTCGTACCCATCCTGCCGCAATACCGGGAGGCGCCGGGCGTGGCCATCTACGCGGTCTATCCGGACAAGCATTTCATTCCGGCACGCTTACGCGTGTTCGTGGAATTCCTTGAGGCGGCATATGGGCCGACCCCCTATTGGGACGAAGGGCTCGACCTGCCCTCGCGGCCTTCCTTGAGGGTGGCGGCACCGATGCCCGAGGCCGCGGCCGAGGCATAAGACTACTCGAGTCCCCGGTTTGCGCGCTGCCCTTCCACGGCGTCATCCCCGCAAGGCGGGTGCATTTCTGACGCTGCGACGAGGACTTATCTAGTGGCCTGTATCGGCTAAAATGAATAGTTATACGCCGGGATTTTTTGACGTGGTGGAGCCAGACGGCGCAGGCTGTACTGGACGTACAGTCAGCCGTCCGTTTGCCACGGCGAAAAGACCAGTCAGAACTGCTCATTTTCCACGCCCGCCTGCGCGACGACGCGACGTAAGGAAGCCAGCTCATGTCCACGCCCTCGCAGCCAACCGAACGGCAGCCTATCGAGGTTGCGCTATTCGTAACCTGTCTCGTCGACCTGATCCGGCCAACGGCGGCCTTCGCCACGGTCAAGCTTCTGGAAGAAGCAGGCTGCCATGTCGCCGTACCGCCTTCCCAAACCTGCTGCGGGCAGCCCGCTTATAATTCTGGCGACCGCAAAGCCGCGAAGGAAATCGCGGAGCAAGTTATCGCCGCGTTCGAGCAGTATCCCTATATCGTCGTGCCCTCCGGCTCCTGCGCAGGCATGCTTAGCAAGCACTATCCGGGGCTATTCGATCCCGAAACCGAGCCATCCTGGCATGCGCGGGCAACCGCATTCGCGGCCAGGGTCTACGAGCTGACCTCCTTCTTGTCGGATATACTTCGAGTGGACTTTACTGGCAGGGCCTATCCCCGGCGCGTGACCTATCACGATTCCTGCTCCTCTTTCCGGGAGATGGGCGTAGCCGCCCAGCCGCGGAAGCTCCTGCAAAGCCTAGACGGCATCGACTTCGTGGAAATGAACGACCGCGAAGTCTGCTGCGGCTTTGGGGGCACGTTCTCGATCAAATATCCCGATATCTCCAACGCCATGGTTTCGCAGAAAGCGGACCGTGTCGCCGAAACCAAGGCGGATGTCCTCACTGGCGCCGACCTCGGCTGCCTGATGAACATCGCAGGCAAGCTGGCGCGCGAAGGCAAAGCCGTGGAAGTGCGGCATGTCGCGGAAATACTGGCGGGCGAGCTTGAGGAGCCTGGTTTATGCGCGCTGGAATAGGCCGCGCGGCATCAAATAACGCCTAAGATGAAGGCCGCAGCGAACAGGAATACCAGAAGCGTTGCAATTTGACTGAGAGCCATCGAGAGCGGCATCGCCTGGATCTCCAACTTGGCCGGAATTACCCTCAAAACCGCCCCGAGGTTCTCCGCTTTTTATACGAAAGGCAAACGTTTTCTATTGTGCGGCGCAATAAGCGCCGGGGCGCCAGAAAGGCCTTTGTTAGTAAGTTATTGCACTAACTGGATAGAATTGTGCCGTCCGGAGAGGCGATTGCCGCAATTGCACGGCGCGGCATTCTGGCGCATCTTCTACCGAATCCGGCTGAAGGCTTCCCGCCGCCGTCATCCCGGAAATGCCGCGGGCATTATCCGGGATCGTTGCAAACGCCGGCGCGTGTTGCGATCCCGGAAAGCCGCAGCGCGGCTTCCGGGACGACGGGCAGGGAAGCACTCAATCGGATTCGGTATTATCTGCCGGTTCTACTTCCCCTCCATTATAAGCGGTTCCACATGACGAAAGAATTCGAAGCACTGCTCCTGACCAAAACCGAAGCAGGACAGGCCGCTACCTGGAGCAGGCTCACAGAGGCGGATCTCATGGAAGGCGATGTCACCGTCCGGGTGACGCATTCAACGGTCAATTACAAGGACGGGCTGGCGATTACGGGCAAGGCCCCGGTGGTTCGGCGCTGGCCGATGATCCCCGGCATCGATTTCGCTGGAACCGTCGACACCTCGTCCCATCCCGATTTCAAGCCCGGCGACGAGGTGGTGCTCAACGGCTGGGGACTGGGCGAGACGCATCTTGGGGGCTATAGCCAGTACGCGCGCGTGAAGGGCGATTGGCTCGTTCCCCTGCCGCAGGCGCTGTCGCGCGCCGAGGCCATGGCGGTTGGAACCGCCGGCTATACCGCGATGCTGGCCGTAATGGCGCTTGAGGCGCACGAGGTGACGCCCGCCAAGGGTCCCGTGCTGGTGACAGGTGCCGCGGGCGGCGTGGGCAGCGTCGCCACGGCCCTGCTGGCGAAGCTTGGCTACACCGTGGTGGCTTCAACCGGCCGCCCGGAGGAAGAGGCTTATCTCAAGTCGCTTGGCGCCTCGGAAATTATCGCCCGGCAAGAGCTTTCAGGCCCAGGAAAGCCGCTCGGCCGCGAGCGCTGGGCCGGCGCCATCGACTCTGCCGGCAGCCACACGCTCGCGAATGCCCTTGCCCAGACGAAATATGGCGGCACGGTCGCGGCGTGCGGCCTGGCACAGGGCATGGACCTGCCCACGAGCGTGGCGCCCTTCATCCTGCGCGGGGTGACGCTGGCGGGCATCGACTCCGTCATGGCGCCGAAGGCGAAGCGACTGCAGGCCTGGGCGCGGCTGGCCCGGGACCTCGACCGCCAGAAGCTTGGAGAGATGACGCAAACGCACTCCTGGAAGGATGCGGAAGCGCTCGCGCCGCAGATCCTGGCGGGCAAGGTGCGCGGTCGCATCGTGCTCGAAATAAGCTAAGCAGAGTTCGCAAAAGTGGCCTTCCCGGTTTTGCGATAAAACTCTGCGAAAACAAAGGACTTTAAGCGGGCACTCGTTGGCCTGCCAAGGAATGTCCGCTTAGCAATTTCCGGCGGCTTTTAGCCGCGGCTTGGCTTAAGGCACTACTAGACTTCCACACAAAAAGGGAAGAAAACGGGCTATGGCGCGGTTTGTTCCCCATGGGCCGCGCGCCACACACTTCATAGCGGAGCTTTCCGTGCGTCCTGCAGTTATCGCCGCGACCGGCCTCTATACCCCGCCTGAAAGTATCTCCAACGCCGAACTGGTCGAGGCCTTCAACGCCTACGCCGAGCTGTTCAACGCTGAGAATGCCGCCGCCATCGCCGAAGGCCGCATGGAGGCGATCCCGCCCTCCTCCGCCGAGTTCATCGAGAAGGCATCGGGCATCAAGTCGCGCTTCGTGATGCAGAAATCCGGCATCCTCGACCCCGCGGTCATGCGTCCGGTCATCCCCGAGCGGCCGAACGAAGAGATTTCGATCCTGGCGGAGATGGCGGTGAAGGCCGCCCAAGAGGCGCTGGAACGCTGGGGCAAGCCGCGCAGCCGGATCGGGGCGGTGCTGTGCGCGGCCTCGAACATGCAGCGCGCCTACCCGGCCATGTCAATCGAGGTACAGGCTGCCTTGGGGCTCGAAGGCTTCGCGTTCGACATGAACGTGGCCTGCTCGTCGGCGACCTTCGGCATCAAGACCGCCACGGATTACGTCAACACCGGCTCCCTGGACGCGGTGCTGGTGGTCAACCCCGAAATCTGCTCGGGCCACCTGAACTTCCGTGATCGCGACAGCCACTTCATCTTTGGCGACGTGGCCACAGCCGTCATCGTCGAGCGCGGCGACGAGGCCCAAGGCGGTTGGGATATCCTCGGCACGCGCCTCAAGACCAAGTTTTCGAACAACATCCGCAATAATTCCGGATTCCTGAACCGCGCCTGGCCCGAAGGCCGCGACCTGCCCGACAAGCTGTTCGTCCAGCAAGGCCGCAAGGTTTTCAAAGAGGTGGTGCCGCTGGTTTCGGATATGATCCTCGAACATGCCGCCGATTTGGGGCTCGACACGCACAAGCTGAAGCGGCTTTGGCTGCATCAGGCCAATATCAACATGAACGAGTTGATTGGCCGCAAGGTGCTCGGCCGCGATCCGATCGCGCGAGGAAAACGTCATCATCCTCGACGAGTACGCCAATACGTCCTCCGCCGGCTCCATCATCGCCTTTCACAAGCACTCGGACGATCTGGTGCCCGACGATCTGGGCCTGATCTGCAGCTTCGGCGCGGGCTATTCCGCCGGCACGGTGTTCGTCCGCAAGCGCTAGCGGCAGGGCCTCCGCCGCATTCGCGACTAGCAGAAAGGGCGCAGGTGCGCGTCTTGGCGACCCTTTCGCGCCCGCGAGAGCATGCCCCGGAGCCAGCTCTGCTGGCGAGCCGATATCGCAATCTTTGGTTGCACTAGCCGCTTCGGGCGGGCGGTAAATCGCCGCTCCCTGCTTGCGGCCGGGTTTGCTGGAGCGCAAGCACGATTAGCACTTTCCCCGGAATCCACGCTATCCCCAGGCACCCAGTCCAGGCACGGCGCAGCCGGCACGCATAGCGATACGTATAAGAACATCTCGTGATTTCAACCGGTTAGAGCCGCTACGCCGCCCTTGCATCCCCGTTATATTCGCAGTCCTGCAACCAGCAGGTACGCTGCATTTTAGGAAAAGGCGGAATAAATGTTTCCCGATACAACCTATCGTGGTACTACTTACGGCATTGAGTAGATGGCATTCCCGGCCTGGAACCTGAGATGCCGCGTGTAGAGTAGGTATGTAGTGCGTAGGCTATATTAGTGTTGCACTAGCGTGTTCACCCGGACACCGCGGGCTTTGCCGCGGCTTTCGGTGAAGTTGCTGGCCCGCCGGCGCTGGGAACGGCGCCGGAGTCCGGGTCCAGATCCAGACAAATGCCGACGCCGGGCTGCTCAGCCGGCGCGCCGGGTCCGATGCAAACAGAGTGCCCCCTCGGCCGGACCCGGCGATCAATACCCACGGCCATAAGTTTGGACGGTTCCGGAAAGCGAGCCGCTCGACCCGCGCCTTTGACGGTCACGGGGCCGCGTGGCTGCCGCCCGCATTCATGGCGAGATTGCCGCCGTCGACGGGGAGCAGGACCCCGTTGACGGCCCCTGCCGCTTCGGACGCCAGGAAAATAGCGGGGCCAACGATATCCTCCGGCGACAGCAAGCGCCCCATTGGCAGCCCCATGAGGATACGCGGCAGCACCTTGTCCCGGAAGTGCCGGTCCTGCAGGTGCGCCTGAAGCCCCGGCGTCGCCACCTGCGCGGGCAAGATCGCGTTGGTGCGGATGCCGTGCGCGCCGTACTCCACGGCCAGCTCCTTGGTCATCTGGTGGACGGCGCTCTTGGTACAGCTATACGGAAAGGCGCCGCGGCCAAGCGCCGTCTCGCCGGCGTTGGAACCGATGTTGATAATCGACCCTCCGCCCCCTTGGGCCAGCATGCGCTTGAGGCCAGCGCGAATGCAGAGGAAATAGCCGGTCACGTTGACCGCGAACATGCGTTCCCAGTCCTCAAGCGCCACTTCGTGCGGCGCGGAACGGCGCGGAAAAGCGAAGGGCACATTGACCAGGATATCGATGCGGCCCATCGAGCGATCCACGGCCGCGAACAGCGCTTCGACCTGGGCCACGTTCGAAATATCGCACAGCTCCGCCGCCGCCAGCGCGCCGCAAGCCGAAAGCTCTTCAGCGGTGCGGGCGAGGCCATCGGCGTCGATATCGCAGATCGCGAGCCGCGCCCCGGCACGGGCGAAACCAAGCGCAATCGCGTGACCGATGCCGCCATTCGCACCGGCGCCCGTGACCAAGGCCATCCGGCCGCCCAAGCTAAACATCCCGCCGCTCATGGCACCTCCCCCAAATCGCCGTGCACCTCGATAGCTCCCGTGGCGCCGTCGATGCTGACCTTCATGCCTTCGCGCAAAGTCCGGGTTGCGCCGGGCAGCACCACCGCGGGAATCCCGCTCTCCCTCGCCTGGCAAGCGGCATGTGCAAGCACGCCGCCCGCTTCGACGACGAGGCCGGCAGCGATCCTCAAGAGCGGAGAGAGCCCCAGATTGGCGGAGCGCGCAACAATGATCTCGCCGCCGTGCAACTCCTTGCAGCTCCAGTCCTCGCCGCCCGGCCCGTCGAGCAGCCGCACGGTGCCCGCCGCACTGCCGGGAGCGACAGCCACGCCCTTCAGATGCGTGGATCGCGAGCCTTCCGGCGGCACTCCGATGGACTCAAGACTGTCGCTGAAAACCACGGCGGGAACCCGGCGCTGGGCCGCAAGCAACGCCGCGATCTTGCGCTCGCGCCTGCGGCGGCCTACCTGGGCCGCAAGCTCCTCCGGCGCATCGAAGCACCCCGGAATTTCCGCCTGATCGAGGTAAAAGATATCGCCTTCGTCCCAGCCCAAACGCCGGTTCATTTCCAACAGGATTTGCCTTAGCGCCCGGTACTGCCCGGTGTAGAAGTGCTTGACCGTTTCCCGCAGGGGCAGGAACGTCTGAGCCTGCCGCAGATCGGCGAACAGCGCGCGAACCTCCGCCGCGCCTGCGCCGGCGTTCAGCAGCAGGCGCCGGACTTCCCTCTCTACTGAGCGGCGGCGGCGCTGCTGCTCGCGAAACCCGGCGCCCGGCCGCCGGCCCGAAACTGCGAGATCGTGCAGCAGGCGATCGATCGCCTCGGGGTTCTCGGCCAGCCGGGGCAGCGAAATCTCCAATTCATTGGACGAGGTGTGCCCATAGCGGCGCAGGAAATCGTCGCGCGCTATGCGGCCGCGAGCCAGATTTTCCAAATCGAGCGCCTGGCCCGTGACGAGGCTCCCTTCCAGCCCCTGGAAGAGCGGAGCCGCCAGACTGGAGTCCCCCAAACGGCGCTCCAGCCGCCAGCGCACGAGGTCGGCGAAGTAGAAGGCGAGGCGCGCGGCGACGACGAACCAGACGCAAGCGAACCCGCGCAAATGTTCTTGCCTCTGCCGGAAAGCGTCGAGCAGGCCGCCATCCGGCGCATCAAGCTCGGCGGGCTGCGCCAGGTCGAGCGACCGGCGCAGGCAGGGCGCGATCTGCCTGGCGTAGCGGCGGCGGAACGTGCGGGCATTCCGGCGCATCCTCGCGTGAAAGTTCCAGACCGCGGCATGGCGGCGCCGCCCTTCCGCGGCCCCATAGCGTTCGACGGCGCCATCGAGGCCCAGCGCTTGGCAATAGAGCCCGAACTCGGGATAGTTCGCGCGGGCGGGGCTTTCGGCGATGCTGGACAGTATTGAATCGATGCCGGTCGGAAGCCCAATATCGAAGGTTCCAGCGTCGATCTCGACGTTGAAAAAGAACTGCCCGCAGACCGGCTCGTAGAGCGCTTCAATCGCGGAATTCGTCCACGCGATAGCCGAGCATGCGCCGCCCGGCGGCGATGGCGCCGCCTTTGCCCGCAAAGATGGACCGGAACAGGCCCGCGCTCATCGGCGTAGGGGACGGCAGCAGCTCGCCAACGTTGCCGCTGCTGAAGATGGCGGTAGCGCCCTTGAGCCGCCCCTCCATTCGCAGCGCAGTCCACGCGGGCATTGAGCCGCGCGCGCTCGAAGCTCAGATAGCGCTCCACCTCGGCGGCCGAAACCGGTGCGGCCCCTCCCGGCCCGGTGACGGGCCTGGCCTGCAACAGGTGGATGCGGCCGCCGGCGATGGCGAATTCAATGTCCTGCGGACAGCCGAAAATCGCCTCGACGCGCAAGGCGAGCCTAGCCAGCGCTTTCGCCTCGGCCTTCGTTAGCGCGGGCCTTGCCGCCTCTTCAGGGCCGAGCGCCACTTCGCCCGCCAAGGTGAGCATGAATGGCTTCCGCGAAACCGATACCGCTTCATGGCGCAGGTGCGCGACAGGACGAAAACATCGCCGGTAAGCCTCCCGGAGGCCAGAGGCTCGCCAAGGCCCGGCACGGCGTTGATGACGATTTCATCGGTGCGGCCGGTGACGGGGTTCGCGGTGAATACCATGCCAGCCGCGCGCGCGTTAGCCACACACTGCACAAGCACCGCCATGGCGGGCGGCTGGCGCCTCCTGGCGCGCGAGCGGCGGTAAAGTTCGGCCTCGGGCGAGTACAGCGCCCGGAAGCAGGCCTCGACCGCCGCGATTAACGTCTCCTCGCTGGCGACCGGCAGCACGGTAGGAAACACCCCAGCCCAGGAAGCGCTGTCGCCGTCCTCCTCGATGGCCGAACTGCGGACTGCCGCCAATCGCAGCCCGCTCCGGCGCCATGCCGAGACGATCGCCTCGCGCAAGTATGGGGGCAGCGTCATCTCGCCACTGGCTGCTGGACGTCGCAGCGGCGGAAGGCTTCGGTGGTGATGCAGAAGCCGGGGGGCACGTCGAAGCCGTTGCGCAAGAGCACGGCAAGGCGGTAGCGCCTTCTGCCCTACCAAGGCGGCGTCCCCCGGTCCGGCCTCGCTCAGGCCGAGGATAAGCCCGGCTGGCTGCGGACGTACAATTTGCTGCCGTCTCCAAGCCGCAGGACATAGCGCCTCTCACGCGACGGCCTGGGCGTGGCTGATGCGGCTCTCGTCGCGGCGGCCCCGCTCGCTGGTCCAGCGCTCGCGGATCTCATCCCATTCGTCGGCAAAGCGCGACACGTCGCTGTTTCCAGCCAGGACGTGATCGAGCACGCGGCGGTAGAAGGCGCAGATGTCGCCAACAAGCTTAACCGACCGCTCGCGGCCGGGGATTTTGAAGCGGTTTACGCCCAGCCCGATGTAATCGGGAATCTCCCAGAGCAGCAGTTCCGGCGACGCCTTGAGGTCGGGCTGGCCCATGGGTCCGCGCTCGTCGGAGGCGAAGTCCCACTTGGCGCGGCAAATGCGATGGCAACTTCCGCCCCGGCTCGCGCTGCCAATGAAATGGTTCTTGCCCGCTTCGTCGGCCGTATGCGCGATCTTGAAATAGCTGCTCGAATAGCAGCGTCCGGGGCAGATGCGGCCGCGCTTCATGGTCTGGAACATGAAGGCTTCCAGGCTCACGCCGCTCTGGTCGCGAATTTCCGTCAAGTTCGGCTAGGCCCCAGCGATAGGGAATGACCACGATGTTCGCGCCGAGATCGCGATAGAACTGGATATCGCGCAAATTGAAGATGCCCGCCGTGACGCTGACGTGAATGTCGAGCGAGGGAAAGCGCTCGCGCACCAGCTTGATGCAGCCGGGATCGCAGATCATCACGCCGTTCGCGCCCCAGGCGGCATAGCGCTCCACCTTGGACAGGAAGGCGGAAATCTCGTCCGGCGCGGGCATCACGTTGATGGCGATGCGGATATCCTTGCCGCGCGGGTTGGCCCACTCGATCAGTTCGCGGATTTCGGCGTCTTCGAGTTCATCGGAAGCGGGGCGGCGGCTCCAGCCCTTGGGGCCAACGAACACGGAATCGCAGCCGCGTTCCAAGGCGCTCACCGCCATTTTCAGGGTTCCTCCAGGTCCCATCAAGGCTACCATCGTTCTCTCCCCCTTAATTCATCTACGGTGCGAGATCCGGTTGAATGCTTCCGCTGCCCGTCATCCCGGAAGCCGCTGGCGGCTATCCGGGACCGCAATAGGCGCCGGCGTTCGTAACGATCCCGGACAGTGCCTCCGGCATTTCCGGGATGGGGCCGCCTAGCGAACCGGCGGGCCAGATTCGATCTGGTGCCATGGAGAAGCCTTGCTGGCCGCCAATACCTCCGGCGTTTTCGAGTATTCGCGAAAGGACTTGCGAGCTGCGGCAAGCTGTCAGGCCCCCACTCGCAGCAAATCCGGCGGCTCCAGGCCGCGCGGAGGGCCACCAGCATCTCAGGACTATCGCCCGGCGCAGCTACGGCCTCCAGCCACGCTCGCTCGCTGCCGCGCATCAGGCGCACAGCCGCGCAATATGCGGCGACGAAGGCCTCGATCAGTTCGCTCGCGCGAGGGCAAAATCCGGCCGGACCGCGAAGAATGTCGTGGCCACTGGCGGGGCGCCGAGTTCCTCAAGCAGGTCGAGCACGTCGCAAAGCGCAGCGAACCGGCCGTCCGCAACCACCCGCGGCACAAGCTGCCAGGGTAACACGGCGGCATCGACGTACCCAGCCTCAAGCCATTGCACTAGCGTTGTTTTCGACAACGCCTCCTCGATAGCCACGTCCGGCTGGAGATCGAACCCGAAGCGCCTGTTGGAAGGCAGCGCGGATGACAATCCAGTTCTTATCGGTTGCGCGAATGACGCCGATCCGGCGGCCCCGCAAATCGGCAAGATCGCCGATACCGGCCGCGGCGGCCGTGACCATGCCGCCCATGATGCGGCCGTAAGGAAAGATGGCGGTCAGACCGGGGCCGTCCTCGCGGCTGCGGGCGATTGAAAGCCAATCCGTATCGATGAGGTCTGCCTCGCCCGCCGCAAGCATTGCCTCGGTCGCCTGCGCCGCGCGGGTGCCCCGGTCGCCGCTGTGCACCAGATCGAGGCGGAAGCCATTCCGCAGATCCAAGCCGTGCGCCTTGATGGTCCGCATGACCCAGGAGGGGCTGCCGGTTGTCTCGAAGGCCGCGCGCAATGCGCCCAGGGCGGGAGTCATGCGGAAGACCCCCTCACCCTGTCCCTCTCCCCGTTGGGGCGAGGGAACGCCCGAATTGCCGCTGCGGATGTTCTAGGGTTCCCTCTCCCCTTGGGGAGAGGGACAGGGTGAGGGGGTCTTCCGCCGTGACCCACAAAGCAGTCAACCAGCTCTGACATCATGCCGGCCTCGCCAATTCCGCTTTCGCCGGCGTCCGCATACGCGCGATCCATCAGCACGCCGACGCGCTTGCGCTTCTCGACCTGCCAGCGTTCGCGCAAGCACGCCGCTCGTCCGCGTACACGCCCATTTCGGTCTGGCTGCCGTCCTGAAGGCCATCCAGAACCTTGCGGTAGAAGCGCACCAGATCGCGGATCATCGCGGTTGGACGCTCGCGGCCGGAAATCTTGAAGCACTGACGCCCAGCGCCGACGATCTTCGGTAACTGCTCCAGCATCAGGCGGGCGTCGCGGCGCAATTTGAGGCTTTGCGGCTCGTCTCCTTCGCCTGAGAAGTCCCACTGGGTCTGGCAAACCCGGTAGCATTCCTTGGCGCCTCGGTTGGCGCTGCCGAAGAACCGGTCCTTGCCCTCGATATCGAGCCAGTCGCGGAACTTGAGATAGCTCGACATGATGCACTTGCCGGGACAGACCTTCCCCGTCTGCACCGTCTCGAACAGGAAGACCTCAAGGCCGATGTCCGAAGCCTCGCCGGTCTGCGGCGATCTCCGCCTCGCCCCAGCGGTAGGGCAGGATGATGACGTCGGCGCCGAGCGCCTGGTAGAAGCGCGCGTCCCACGCGTTGGTGATGCCGCTGCCGATGCTGACGTGGATCAGCGTATGCGGCAGCAGGCGGCGGATGAGCTCGATCGCGCCGGGATCGGTGACGATGAAGCCGGAGACGCCCCAACTGTCGTAGCAGACGGACCTTGGCGATGAAGTCGTCCATCTCGAACGGGCTCGGGAAGGTGTTGAGCACCACCCGCACCTGCTTGCCCCGCGCCGCGGCATAGACGATCGCCGCGCGGATGTCCTCGTCGGTCATCTCGGATTCGTAAGGCCGCCTGCTCCAGCCGAGCGGACCGACATAGACAATGTCCGCCCCTGCATCGATGGCGGCGGTGGCCATCTCCAGCGTTCCGCCCGGTGCAAGCAGCGCTAGCATGACTGCGCTCTCCCGACGTATCGGCGGCCGGCGGTCTCGAAATAATAGCCGTTGCAAAGCCCCATCTTGGCGAGGCTCTCAAGCTCCTTCAGCGGTTCGCTCAGGTCGCCCAGGGGCTCGCCCGCGAACGCCTTCGTCAGCGCGTCCCGGTAGATGCGGCCCACGGCGGCGACATAGTCGTAGCTCTCGCCGTGGCTTTGGACGTAGAAGGCGTTGAGCTTCGCCGCGGCCAGTTCGTCGGCGTGCTCCAGCATGCAGAGGTCGCTGCCGCTAAGCGTCATGCGGCCCGTGTCCTTGAGCGACCAGTCGCCCGCGGTGCGGGTAAGCCAATGATCCTTCGAGCAGAGGAACGTGCATTTCTCCGCCGGCTCCTTGTCCGGAATGCTCGCAGATGAAGCAGGTCTCGGACACGACCAGCGGGATCTTGCCGTGGACCGGGATCAGCACCTCGATCGGGGTCTTATCGCGGATGTAGATCGCTTCCTTGAGGCTCAGCTCGGGATTGGGATAGACGCGGGTCACGCCGTAATCCTTCACGACGCGGGCGGTAGCGTCGGTGTAGAGGTTGCCGAAGACGCCCGAGATGGACGGGCTTTGTGCAGCCCATCTCCCGGAGCATCTGCAGCACGCCGAGGTTGTGCACTTCGAAAGCGTCGAACTGCAGCGGCATCGCCGCCTCGATCATCCTGCGCACCAGGGGCAGCTCGTGGTTGCTCGGCACGGCGTGGAGGCGCAGGTAGCACTTCTTGCCAAGTGCTGCGACGCATGCCGCCGCATCGGCCAGAGACTCCGGATCGGCGCAGTAATTTTCCGGATAGTCCAGGCAGGAGAAATCGCCGAGATACAGCGCGTCGTAGGCTGAATAGTCGCCTCTGCGAAGCCGTTGCGGCGAGGCGACGTTGGTCGAAAGCTCGAACATGGGTGCTCCTTATTGAACTGCGTCCGTTACTGCCTGCCGGCGTCATCGCGAGGCCGCCTTGGCGGCCGAGGGCGTCCAGATATCGCGGCAGTGCTTCCCGGCTCTGGATTTCTTCGCTCCGCTCGCAATGACGTGGCCTAACTTCCGGCCGGCACTAATCCGAGGGAGGCGAGATTGCCGCGCTTGACCCGGCGCGCCTCTTGCTCGGCCTCGCCGATCAGCCGGCGGTCGCGCGAGCCTCGCTCCACCTTCCAGCGATGGTGGAAGTTTTCGAGCTGCGGGCGGAACGGCGACAAATCGGGCGCGTCGCTTTCCGCGATGCGATCCAGCACACGGCGATAGAAGCGCACGATGTCGCGCACCAGATCGTTGGAGCGGTCGCGCCCCGGCACTTTCAGGCAATCGACGCCCGCGGCGAGGTATGCGGGCAGCTCATCCAGCCAAAGGGCGGGATTCTTCTTGATCTTCAGATCCTCAAGCGCGGCGGCGCTACCGGCCGCGAAATTCCACTCGCTCTGGCACACGCGCAGGCAGTCGCCGCCGCGGCTGGCGCTGCCGAAGAAATGATCCTTGCCGTTCTCATCCAGCCAGTGCCGGTAGCTGAAATAGCTGCTCATCATGCACTTGCCGGGGCAGATCTTGCCGCCGGAGGGCGTCTTGAACAGGAAGACCTCGATGCCGATGCCGGTCTTGCGCTTGATGTCGGCGATCTCATGCCACGGACATCCGGTAGGGCAGCACGACATGGGTTGCGCCGATGCTGCCGAGGAAGCGTACATCCTCGAAGTTGGTGATGCCGCAGCCGACGCTGGTATGAATGGCGACGTGAGGCAAGAGTTCATGCACAAGCCTCATGCAGCCCACGTCGCTGATCATGAAGCCCTTGGCGCCCCAGCCCGCATAGGTCTCGATGCGCTCGATGAACATCGGGATTTCGGTCGAGCTGGGCAGCGTATTGACGACGACGCGGACCTCGCGGCCCCGGGCGTTGGCGTAGTCGATGGTTTCGCGGATTTCCCTATCGGTCAGCTCGTGCTCGGAGCCGCGCCGGCTCCAGCCGATCGACCCCGACATAAACGGCGTCCGCGCCCTCGTCGAGAACCAGGCGGCACATCTCCTTGGTCCCGCCAGGGGCCATCATCATGACCATGCTGTACCCTTTCCTCGCGGCCGGAGCGTCCCCGGCTTATTATGGGTACAATGATACGGATGGGTTACTTTATTGTATATCTATGGGGTATTGCGTCTTCGAATAGGTGTTCGGCTCCACAGGCATTAAGCTAACGCAGGATAGTGTAACGCTGGAAAACGGTTCGTCACCGCCGAGCCCGGCACAAGGCGCTCTATCACGATGCGGGCCTTCTGTTCGTCTGGCCCGCGACGGTCTGCAAGGCGTGGTTCACTCCACGTCAGTTCTGCTCCCGGCAGCGGGAAGGGCCAGCAACTCAATGGAGCTCGACATGAGCGATGGACATTCAGATTATTCTCGCCTCGACGCTCTGGAGATGCTCGTCGCGCACCAGGAAAAGACAATTGCCGAGTTGAACGAAGCGGTCACCGCTCAGTGGCGCAAGATCGATGCCCTGGAGCGGCAGGTTGCCAAATTGCATGTGGAAATACAGAGTGCCGGAATCCAGCGCGATGCCCCGGAGCCGCCACCTCCGCATTATTGAGGAATGGAAGCAACGGGTTCTGCTTGCAGCGCAACGTGAGCTGCTCACCCCGGAAATGACGGCGCTGGCCGTCGAGGGATATCGCGAGGAATATGCCAAGGCGCAGGGCGAGCGCTCTTGCATGACGGGGCGGTTGAAGTCTGAACCGGCCGGTGTCTCGCGCAAAATGGAGCGCCTGCTTCGTATTGTTGAGGATGGTCACACCGATCCTGCCGTGGCAGGTCCGCGCCTCAATGAGTTGGCTGCCCAGAAGCGGCGTCTGGCTGGCGAACTAGCATTAAGGCCAGAGGACAGCTCTGCGATCACCGTCACGGATGGCGGCGCCGGGTTTCGTGAACTTGTCAGAAAGCTGCGGCAGGAGCTTAGGGAGGGTGAGCAGGGAAGCGATGAGGCGGCCGAACTGGTGCGCGGCCCGGTCAATCGCATCGATTAGCTCAATATCGAAAAGGCGCTCCGGTCCGGCCCCATCCGGTAAGGGCGCCGGAAAAAATTAACAGGAGCAGCTTCCATGCCAGGTCTGTCCGGTTCGCCTCAGAGAGCGGTGGTAGCCGATTTTAGCCATTTCAGCGCGCCGCCCTTGAGCTGCGGGGAAAGCTCCTCGCGGACCCGCGCGTAGTAGGCGTTGAGCCATTCAAGCTCTTCGGCGGTGAGCATTTGCGGCACGATCAGCCGGCGGTCGAACGGCGCGAGCGTCAGGGTCTCGAAGCCCAGCATGGGCGTTTCGCCCCCTTCGATGGCCTGCGGTTCCGTCACCGCGCAAAGGTTCTCCAGCCGGATGCCGTAATGGCCTTCGCGATAGTAGCCGGGCTCATTCGAGACGATCATGCCGGGCTCCAGCGCCACCATGCCATTGGGCGAGATCGACTGCGGCCCCTCGTGCACGGACAGGAAGCTGCCGATGCCGTGGCCCGTGCCGTGGCCGTAGTTGAGGCCGGCGGACCACAGCGCGCGCCTTGCGAAGCCGTCGATGTCCACGCCGCGCGTGCCCGCCGGAAAGCGCGCCATGGCAATACCGATATGGCCCTTGAGCACGAGCGTATAATGCCGCCGCATCTCCTCCGATGGCTCGCCGATAGCAACGGTGCGCGTTACGTCCGTTGTCCCGTCCCGGTACTGCGCGCCGGAATCGATGAGGTAGAGCGTGCCCGGCAGGAGCTTCTTGTTGGTTTCCAGCGCCGCGCGGTAATGCACGATGGCGCCGTTCGAGCCCGCACCCGAGATCGTGTCGAAGCTCGCATCCTGGAATTCGCCGGTTTCGCGCCGGAACCCTTCCAGCTTATCCGAGGCGGTCAACTCGTCGATTTCGCCGGACGGCGCTTCCGCGTCGAGCCAGGCCAGGAACCGGCACAGCGCCACGCCATCGCGCAGATGGGCGTGCCGCGCACCATCAAGCTCGGTGGCGTTCTTCTTCGCTTTGAACAGCGTGCAAGGGTCGCTTGCCTCGACCGGCTTCGCCTTGCAGGCTTTCAGCGCGAGAACGTTGGTAAGCGTCGCCCTTGTATGGTCGATCATCACCTTCGCGCCCGGCTCGATCAGGCTTGGCAGAATCTTGCGCAGAGCGTCTAAACCGGCGATCCGCGCCAATTGACCGATGGCTTCCTCGTTGTCCTGCGTGATGTGGCCGGGCGCCGTGAAGAGGACGGGCTTGCCTGAGGCCGGCACATAGGCGCGGGCCAGCGGCATCGGCGTGTGAAGCACGTCGTCCCCGCGTATGTTGAATAGCCATGCCACCGCATCGGGCGCACTGACGAACAGCCCCGCCGCTTCCTTCTCCTGAACGGCTTTCTGCACCATGGCGAGCTTGGCGGCGGCGGTTTCGCCCGCGTAGCGCTCCTCATGAATGAAGATCGGCGCATGGACCCCGGCGGGGCGGTCCTTCCAGATGCGGTCTATCGGGTTACGCCGGACCGCGCGCAGTTTGAAGCCTTTCCTGGCTGCCTCCTGCTTGAGCGGCTTCAGTCCGGCGACCGTGAATAGCGCGGGATCGTAGCCGATAACCGCACCTGTTGAGGCATTCGCGGCGAGCCAGCTGGACACCTTCGTCTTCGGGAAAAGCTCAACCGTGTAATCCGCGCCCGCTTCCGCCTTGGCCTGCAGCGTGTAGCGGCTATCGACGATAAGGACGGCCTTGTCCTCAAGGATCGCCGCGTGGCCCGCTGAACCGGTGAAGCCGGTGAGCCACGCCAGCCGGTCCGCATAAGCCGGCACATATTCGTTCTGAAACTCGTCGGCCTTGGGAATAACGAAGCCGTTCAGGCCGGAAGACTTGAGCGCGGCGCGAAAAGCGCTCAGGCGGGCGGCGGCATTCGGAAGTGGGGTGCTGCATTGTGCTGTATTCCAGGCGTGTGTTCCAATTAGGCTTCAGGACTGGGCGGCGTAGTCTCCCAAAGTCTCACGGCAGTTCCCGGCATCGGGATGACGGCCGGGTACGGTCCACATTTGGGAAGGCCGGCGTCAAACGTTAAGGCTCTCTATAAATTACTTTACTGAGCCACAGGTTAAGATTTGCGTCAGTGACGTCCCAACGGCCAAAGCGGGACCACCCCAGAATTGCATTACCCGGATCAATGCCCATGTCGAAGGCTTGCCGGAATGCGAAAAAGCACGCCCAGTTGACGGGCAACATTTGGAGTTTGCGGGAGCTTTGGAACTCTTGTACCAGCCACTCAAGCATTTCGACCGGTGTCTCTTCTTTCGTCCCGCATCGCCCTTAGCTTGGCAACAATCTCCTCGTCAATATCCATCGCCGCTCTCCGCACCGCTTCCGAGCCGGTGAGGCGTCAGTGCACACGCCGGAGCGTCAGCGTGGCCCAACCTTCGAGGTCGCGGCGCTGGACAAGGCGGAAGCCCGTTGCGCCATAGCGGCCCAGGATTTCGCGTGCCTGACCGGCGAGCAGCCCAGACAGGATGAAAACGCCACCGCGCCGCCGTCAGCTCCCGCAGGCGCGGAGCGAGCTTGAGCAGCGGTTTCGCCAGAATGTTCGCCACCACAATATCGAAGGGCGCCTGCGCATAGGCGGCTGCGGGTTTGTGCCCATCGCCAACATAAAGACCGATGCTTGCCGCGACTCCGTTCTTGCGGCAGTTCTCGCGCGCCACCGCGATGGCGATGGGGTCGATGTCGGCGGCGGCGGCGCCTACGCGATGCGCAAAGGTTTTGGCGGCGGCGATGGCGAGCACGCCCGAGCCCGTGCCAAGATCGAGCACGGTGCGCGGCCGGATCGCCGCCGGCAGCGCGGCGATGGCCAAGAGGCAGCCCTTCGTCGTGCCGTGATGCGCGGTGCCGAAAGCGCGGCCCGCGTCGATCTCGATGGCCCATTGCGAGAGCATGCGGGCGCGGTCGTGACTGCCATGGACGATGAAGCGGCCGGCGCGAACGGGCGGTAGCGCCTTCTGCGTCTCGGCGACCCAGTCCGCGTCGGGTATGGCGGCGATGGCCTCCGAGCGCGGTGCGATCCCGGCCTGCGCGAGCGCTGCGACGGCTACTCCCGCGCCAAGCGCGCCGTTATCGTAGCATTCGAGGAACCACTGGCCTGCCCCGTCAAGCGCAACCAGCGGTAAATCCTCGAAACCCGGCGTTTCGCCCAGGATCGCGGCGGCCTGTACGGCCTCGCTCTCGGAGCCGAAACTCCAAACCGTCTTCTGCGATATGCTCATGCTGAACAAACCTGAATGCGCCCGCAACCGTCATCGCGAGGCGGCAAGGCCGCCGTGGCGATCCCAATGCGGTGTTTTCGATTTAACCTCGGATTGCCTCGCAGCGCCCGCGATAACGCCGCACGGCCGAAGGGACTTCTGTCATCGAGCGTTAGGCGCGGCGGCCCACGCCGCGATGAGATGCTCGCGCGCGTCTTCCAGGTCGCGGATGCGCAAATGGCCGTAATCGTCCTCGACAAGCAAGCCCAGCTTGCGCAAATGCACGCATCCGTCCTCGATGTCGAAGGCGCAGTCCACGTCGAACTCGTCCTTCAGGAACTTCACGGCCTCGAACCTCACCGCATCGAGCCCGCGATGGCCGTGGCGCAGCAAGAGCGCGTAGGTGATGACGGCCTCGCTGATGTCCTCTTCCTCGGCGTCGTCGTTGAGCTGTGCAAGCACGCTCTGATTGCTGGCGAGGCTGTGGAAATAGAGGCCCTTGGACAGTTTCGCCATGTAGCGGGTGCGCGTATTGAGAAAGTTGGAGATCGACCGCGTGATCGCCCCAAGCGCGCCCGCGATGGTGACGGCGACAAAGGCAAGGCTGACGGCGACCGCGGCAACGAATTTCAGCCCCGCCATGCCGATCGCGAAGACCGTGCTGCCGCCCGACCCGATCCAAAGCCAGAGCCGGTCGAACAGCGTGAACTTGATGCGCGCATTGGGGAACAGGATTTCGACCTCTCCCCGGGGGATGCGCCGGAAAACCTTGAGATGAAGCGTGTTCTCGGAAACGCCCTCCAGGAGCTGGTAGTTGCGTACCTTGCGGACGTAACGCTCGGCCTTCTTCTTCTTCATTCCCTTCGCGACAAGCTCGGCGACCCGCACATCGAACGGCTTGAGCTTCAGGCCAAGGAAAAGCCGCCGGAAAGCGTCAATCGGAACCGGCCTTTCAAGCAGCCAAAGCGTCTTCCAGCTCTTGGCCATAAGCTTGTCTTTGACCGCTCCGCGATAGTAGAGCATATGAAAATCGTATTCGGCAAGGTCTACTTCGGCGTGAAAGCCGATATTGGATTCCTGCTCGAAGATCGTCCGAAGCGCGCGCTGATCGATTTCGTTATAATTCGCGCTTGTAACGAGGGCGACGATTTTTTCTTTCAACGCTTCGAGCTGAGCCCGCTTTTCTGCTGGCGAAATTTCCGTCAGGTTGACGGTTTCGTCATCGGGATTGAACGCATCGTAATACGAGACCAGCTCGTCGAGCATTTGCGCGGACTCGACCTGACGCAGCGCACACATGTAGCGCACCACCTCTGCCGCCAGTTCGCGCTGGCCCCGGTCGAATAGCCTGTCGAGCGAGCGCGCGACGATGTCCGAGCGGTCCACGGGGATGAATTTTTCCGGGAACAGCGATGGAACGGGCTGGGTGACGTCGAGGCCAACCGGCGTTTCGGACTGTGCCGGCCAAGATGACGGCGAGGATCGCCTGCCGGCCACCGCTTGCTCACTCATACTGCCCTCCAATTCATGAACGGCAATGGTGTAACGGTTTTTATCTGCGCCGGCAATACAACCGCGCCGGCGACTCCATGCACGCGGGACGGGAGAAATGTCCGCAATACCGTAAGGTATGCGGTTCCGGCTCATGTTTTCCGCTCCGGCTTGGGCTCAACTGCCGGATCTTAGGATGAAAGGAAGTCCATTCGCACCCGGAGAGGCTGTGCGCCTCCGCGGGAGGTCAAAATGCCCGGCACGGAAAGCTCGCGCGATCCGGGATAGGGCGCTAAGGCGCCCTTCCGGGACAGCGTGATCGATGCGGCTTTCGCCCTCGGAAAGGCTATTTCAGCGGCTCGTATGCCGGAACTCACCCAATAGTTTAGGCCAATGCGCACTGTATGGAACGCATCGTCCGTCACGTTTAAGCCGTCTACGAAGGCGCTCGGATTGGTTGGGTTGCCGGAAACGAGCGGTGCGTCGTGCTTGCCGAAGTTCAGGTACTGGTACTCGGCCTTGAACGACCAGGCCGGGTTGAACTTATATTCGAGGCCGCCGCCGAGCACGTAACCGGTAGCCGCCCCGTCGAACTTGTAAACGGCGGTGGGCGTGAGTGTGTTGTCCTCGCCGTATTGGCGCAGCCCGCCATAGGCGAAACCGCCGGTGAAATAAAGCAGCGCGTTGCTGGCCGAGTAGCCGACGCGGCCGCGGACGGTGCCAAACCAATCCAGGCTCGTCTTGTAGGTTTCGCCCAGCGAATCGATGCCTTTGCCGGAGATGCCCGAGCCTTGAAAATCGGTCTCGAAGCCGGCCACAAGCTGGGGAATGCCGAGGAAGCCCTGCCAGCTAAAGCCAATTTGGCCGCCGCCGAAGCCTCCGGCAGCGCCGATGCCGCCATAGGCAGGGTAGGGCGTTTGGCAGGTGGGACAGGCGTCATAGCCGAATTGATTGCCTGTTTGGCGCCACGCGTAGCCGCCGTTTACACCGGCATAATAACCGCTCCAAATGGACGGTACGTAGGCAACGGGAGCGTCTTTGTAGCCGCCATATCCTCCCAGGTCCGCCGCATTTGCGCGAACGCCAACGATGAGCGCGCTAACCGCCGCGCCCACAGTTACAAGTTTCACAACATTCATCGTTCACCCTACTGTTTGCATGATATTCTCACTCCTACGCCACAAAACACTACGTAAGGTTGTGTTAGCAGTGTGCATAAGTCAAGGTTGCATTTGTATCGAACCACGCTTGCTGGCAGGGTTGCGATTCTTATTTCAGGGCAGTGTTGCTAAATGGCCCCTCCACGGCATGGCGGCCCCGTCATGCCGCCGCCGAGCCCGTCGGCCCAGCCAAGGCAGGCCTCGCATGTCTCCGGGACAATGCCAGAATCCGCATGCTGGTGTAGAGCGCACACCCATCGCAGCCTGCGCCCCGCAAATGCAGCTCGAAACGCATGACGTAAGGGACGAGCCGCCAGCCGTAGCCAGGCCGGAACCTCTGCGCGGCGGATGCGGCCTGGCGCGATCCCGCGAGGTGCCAG
Source organism: uncultured Alphaproteobacteria bacterium (assembly GCA_963760455.1). Classification (GTDB taxonomy): domain Bacteria; phylum Pseudomonadota; class Alphaproteobacteria; order Rhizobiales; family Rhodomicrobiaceae; genus Rhodomicrobium. The sequence continues at coordinate 13,463 of CAVXDM010000065.1, read as the reverse complement.
CCTGGACGGCAGCAGGGCTAGCCCAGCGACGATGTCAGGTGCTAGGGTTGCGTCGCGCAAAATGTCTAGCGAAGATTGCAGGCAATCCCGCTTGCTACCATGCCGCCCTGCGCGCTGAGGGGCTCGCTTCTGGCGGAGACAATGTTAGAATTCGGTGGCCCCTGCACGGAGAGCACGCCCATGACAGCCTACGCGCCGCAAACTCAGCTTGAAACGCATGACGTGACGAACGTGCCGCCGCCCTTGTCCGGCCGGAACCTCTACGCAGGCGATGCGGCCTTGCGCGACGCGGCGCGTGCTTTCGGCGGCGAGTGGGTTGAGGCGCCCTTGATGGCGCTGGGCGCCGCGGCGGGCTCGGAAGAGGCGCTGCAATGGGGCGAGGATGCGAACCGCTATCCACCCGAGTTGCAGGCCTTCGACCGGTTTGGCCGGCGCATCGACGAGGTGAAGTTCCATCCGGCCTATCACCGGCTGATGGCGCTGGCCATGGAGCACCGCATCCACAGCATAGGCTGGGCGGAGAAGCGGTCCGGCGCCCACGTCGCGCATGCCGCCATGATGGCGCTGCAGACGCAGGCCGAGGCCGGCACCATGTGCCCCATCAGCATGACCTACGCGAGCGTCGCCGCGCTCCGGCAGCAACCGGATGTGGCGGCGGTGTGGGAGCCCAAGATCGTAGGTGGCGTGTACGATGCACCGCTGCGCCCCATCGCGGAGAAGCAGGGCGTTACCATCGGCATGGCGATGACCGAGAAGCAGGGCGGCTCCGACGTGCGCGCCAACAGCACGCGCGCCTCTCCGCTGGGGGCCGGCGGCACTGGCGGCGATTACCGGCTTGTGGGCCACAAATGGTTCTGCTCCGCGCCCATGTGCGACGCCTTCCTGACGCTCGCCTATACGAACAAGGGCCTGAGCTGCTTCTTGGTGCCACGCATCAAGCCGGACGGCGAGCGTAACACCTTCCACATCATGCGGCTCAAGGACAAGCTCGGCAACAAGTCGAACGCCTCCTCCGAGATCGAGTACCCCGGCACTTTCGCGCGGATGATCGGCGAGGACGGCCGCGGCGTAGCCACCATCATCGAGATGGTGCACCACACCCGGCTCGATACCATGGTTGGCTCGCTGGGCATCATGCGGCGCGCGCTTACCGAGGCGGTCCATCATGTGAGCCATCGCCGCGCGTTTCAGAAGACGCTCATCGATCAGCCCGTTATGCGCGCCGTGGTGGCCGACCTCGCGGTGGATTACGAGGCAGCCGCAATGCTCGCCATGCGCGTCGCCCGCGCCTTCGACGGCGGGAGCGAGGCGGAGAAAGGCTTCGCGCGGCTCGGCGTGGCGCTGGGCAAGTTCTGGGTCGCGAAGCGCACGCCGCAATTCGTCTACGAGTGCATGGAGTGCCTGGGCGGCGGCGGCTATGGCGAGGATAGCCCGATGCCGCGCTACTACCGCGAGGCGCCAGTGAACGCGATCTGGGAGGGCTCGGGCAATGTGATCGCACTCGACATTTTGCGCACGCTGCGGAAGGAGCCGGAGGCGCTTGCGGCCTATCTCGCGGAACTTGAGCCGGCGCGCGGCTTGCACCCAGGCTTCGCCCGCAGCTTCGAGGCGCTTGCCGGCACGCTTGCCAAGGGTGTGCCGGAGGCGGGCGCGCGGCATATCGCCGAAACCATGGCGCTGGCGCTGGAGGCGTCGCTGCTGCTGCGGCATGGCACGCCCGAGGTGGCGGCAGCGTTTTGCGAACTGCGCCTGGGCGAAGGCCGGGGCATCAATTACGGCGCGGGCTCGGCCGCCATCGATGCCGGCCCGGTCATCGCGCGGCAGATACCGGGCGTCTAATCCGCCGCCAAATCGGCAAGCCTCACCGCTAGGCTGGGAAGCAGCAGCGGCGTCAACATCTCTGCCGGGGAGAAGTCCTCCACCTGACGGTAGCCGTCTTCGCCAGGCTCACGATGGATGCGCGTCTCAAGCCGCACGGCGTGGATCACCCATAGCTCACGGATGCCGAAGGACGCGCAAAGCGCTGCTTTCCGCCCGGTGTCGTAGGCGAAGCTCGAATCGGCGATCTCCACCACAAGAAGTGGGGACTACCCGCAGCCGGTCTGCGGCCCACATCCGGGCACACGCTTTATTCTCTGCGCCATACCTTCAAGGACCGGCTGATCGCACCCGAAACGCCGCAGCGCATTCAGGATGCGCCGATGGGCCATGCAATCAAGGAAGTCACTGATGGGGGGGGTGCGTTGTTTCTGCGCCAGGCCACGCTTGGAGGCGGCGGTAACTTCCGCAACGCGTTCTGAAGGACCGGCCGCGCGCAGAGCTTAAGGATCGCGTTGTCATCGTGGTGGTGATGACGGCCTCGCTACCGGCGCCACGGCGCGATTTGCTTACAGCACCATGAGCCTTTCTATGCGATAGGGCTTTACTATACCAACTTCCATCAGGGCACTGATAAAAGGGCCATATTGTCGAAAGTGCGGGCGCAGGAGCATGATTTGACCGGCGTCAAGGCTCGGTTACGTTTTTCCGCGTAATCATTTATTGGCTTTATGAACTGAGACAACAGCCCCAGAACATCGGAAGATGTGAGCGCATGACGCCGGGTCCGCAAAGCATCCGTGACTTGGACCTTCGCGGGCAAGTCACTTCCGTTCGCGGCTCGGTCGTGGATGTGAGCTTTCCTGCTGGCGCCTTGCCGGATGCCGGAGAAGCGATCATGATCGAGGCCGATCCGGCTCGCGAGCTTATTGCCGAAGTCCAGCAACATCTTGGCCCCACGGTCCTGCGAGCGGTCGCGCTTGAAAACACCGCAGGGCTTCGCCGCGGCGCCCTTGTCCGGCCAACCGGCGCGCCCATTCGTGTGCCCGTTGGAGAGGCCGTGCTCGGCCGGCTTCTCAACGCAATCGGGGAAGTCTCCGACCGCGGGCCGCCGCTACCCAGCGGTACGGAGCGGCGTCCAATCCACGCGGCTGCGCCTCCGCTTGATCGGCTCGGCGCCACATTTGAAGTCTTTCATACCGGCATCAAGGTCATCGACCTGCTCGGCGCCGCTCGTCAAAGGCGGCAAGGCGGCCATGTTCGGGGGGGCGGGCGTTGGCAAGACCGTGCTGATCATGGAGTTGATCCGGCACCACGGTTGAGCGGCACTCGGGGATTTCGGTTTTCGCGGGGATTGGCGAGCGCTCGCGCGAGGGGCATGAGCTTCTGCTTGAGCTGAAGCAGTCCGGCGTTCTGGAACGCACCGCGCTTGTATTCGGGCAGATGAACGAGCCGCCCGGCGCGCGCTGGCGCGCAGGGCTGACCGCGCTTGCGATTGCGGAGTATTTCCGGGACGAAGCGCATGAAAACGTGCTGCTCCTGATCGACAACGTCTACCGGCTCGTACAGGCGGGCGGCGAAGTATCTGGCCTGCTCGGCCGGCTGCCTTCGCGCGTGGGCTACCAGCCGACGCTCGCAAGCGAGATCGCGGAGTTCGAGGAACGGATCGCCTCGGTGGCCGGCAGCGCCATCACTTCGATTCAGGCGGTCTATGTGCCCGCGGACGACTTCACCGACCCCGCCGTGGCCGAGATTTTCAGCCATCTGGATTCATCCATCGTTTTGTCCCGCGACATGGCAAGCGAAGGCATGTATCCAGCGGTGGACCCTCTCGCCTCGGCTTCGAGCCTGCTCGACCCGCGCCTGGTTGGCGAGGCCCATTACCGCATCGCCCAGGACGTCCGCAAAACCATCTCCCATTATCGCGACCTGCAGGAAATCATTGCGCTGCTCGGCATTGAGGAGCTTTCCGCCGCCGACCGCCGCACCGTGGGCCGCGCGCGGCGCCTTCTGCGCTTTCTGACCCAGCCCTTCATGGTCACGACCGCATTCACCGGCAAAGCGGGGCGCTCCGTCGAACCCGAGGCGACGCTAGCAGGCTGCCGGGCGATCCTGGAGGGGGAAGCCGACAATTGGGCCGAGAGTTCTCTATATATGGTTGGGGACCTTGAAGAAGCGCGGCAGCGCGAAGCCGTTTCGGCCGGGAGCGGGTAATGAGGCTGACTGTGACCACGCCGCTTTCCATGATCGTTGAAGCAGACGATGTTTCGCATTTGCGGGCCGAGGATCAAACGGGAGCGTTCGGCATTTTGCCGGGGCATGCGGATTTTTTGACTGCGATTGCGATTTCGGTTGCCACCTGGCGCAACGCAAAAGGCACCGAGCATCACGTAGCCGTTCGCGGCGGCATGCTGCAAGTCGAGGGTGGCCAGTCGATCACCATCGCCACGCGCGAGGCTATCGCCAGCGACGATTTGCACCTGCTGGAGACGGAGGTGCTTACCGCTTTTCACCGCCGGAACGAGGAAGAGAGGGCCGCGCGCACCGATGCGCAGAGGCTTTATCTGTCGGCAATCCGTCAAATCTGCAGCTTCCTGAAGTCCGAACGGCAGCCCGCCGTCCCAGGCGGAGCCGGCGCCTCCTTCCGGGATGGTGCCGGGCGATGAGACAGGAACCGGATAACCACGAACGGCTCAGCAAGGCAGCCAAAACGCGGGCTGAGCGGAAAGCGAAATGGCAGCGCGAGGGCGAACGCTCAATCGGCCAGAATCTGGCGATGATCGGCGCGCTGGGTTGGACCATTGTCATACCCACCGTGATGGGAATTTTCGCAGGCCGCTGGCTCGACCGGACCTTGAACATGGGAGTTTTCTGGACCCTCGGCCTGCTGGTTGCCGGACTTGCGCTCGGCTGCACGCTTGCCTGGAAAAGGATGCAGAGCGAATGAGGCGCCCGATGACTGAGCGCATCTCCCCTCACCCTGTCCCTCTCCCCATGGGAGAGGGAACGTTGTTGCACGCGCGAGGACTCTTCAGGCGTCCCTTCTCCCTGTGGGAGACGGACAGGATGAGGGGTAATGCCGCCGGGCATGCGGCACATCGGCAAGCGGAGGCCATATGACAGGCGCGGCACTCCCTCCAACGCCGGTTTTTCTAGCTGCCATTGGGCTTGCAGGCTTTGTTTTCGGCCTTGCATATTTTGCCGCTGTTCAGCGCACTGCACTCCTCTTCGCGGCTGGCAGAGGCTGGCTCGCACCTGTGGCGCTCACCCTCGGGAGAATTGCGGCAGCGGTTCTGTTCTTGGCGCTAGCCGCAAGGCTCGGCGCGGCGCCGCTGCTGGCCGGATTTGCCGGCTTCCTGCTGGCACGCGCCATAGCGTTGCGCGTGGCAAGGAGGCCCGGCTGATGCACCAAGCCTCGCCGCTCACGAGCACGGTTCTCTTTCATATCGGACCGGTGGCAATCACCCGCCCAGTCGTTACGACATGGGGCATCATGCTTGCGTTGACCGTAATTTGCTGGCTCATTACCCGCCGGCTGCAAAAGCAGCCCGGAGAGCGTCAAGCCGTGCTTGAACTCGTGGTGGCCGGCATTGAGCAGCAAATTGGCGACATCATACGGAAGGACGCGCGGCCATATCTGCCGCTGCTCGGTACGCTCTTTATTTTCCTCGTGACGGCCAATCTATCCGGCTTGCTACCCGGCGTCGAAGGGCCTACGGGGAAGCTTGAGACCCCCGCCGCCCTTGCGTTCATCGTGTTCCTGTCCGTTCACTACTATGGGATACGGTCTCGCGGGGTCCGCGGCTATCTCGCAAGCTTCGCGGAGCCCAAACTCATTATGCTGCCGCTCAACATCCTGTCCGAGATAACGCGGACGTTCTCGCTCATGCTGCGCCTGTTCGGCAATATCATGAGCGGCGAATTCGTCATCGCGCTGGTAGTGGCGCTCGCGGGGCTATTCGTGCCCATCCCCCTGATGGCGCTCGAAATACTGGTTGGGTTGGTGCAGGCATATATCTTCACGGTCCTCGCCGCCGTCTTCATCGGCGCCGCGGCCGGCAACGCGAAACAGGGATAAGGAGGTTTCATGGACGCCAAGCTGATTGCCATTATAGGGGCTGCCCTGGCCGTCTCGATAGGTTCAATCGGCCCGGCCCTGGCCGAGGGCCGGGCCGTTGCGGCAGCCATGGATGCAATCGCGCGCCAGCCCGAGGCGGCGGGTACGATCTCGCGCACGCTCTTCGTGGGGCTCGCCATGATCGAAACGATGGCGATCTACTGTCTTGTGGTCGCGCTGCTCTTGCTCTTCGCCAATCCCTACACAAGCTGAGCATGCATTTGGACTTGTGGACCATAGCGCTGCAGACGATCAATTTCGTCATCCTGGCCGCCTTGTTGTACCGCTTTCTGTATCGGCCCGTGCTGGGTATGATTGAAGCGCGCCAAGCCGAAGTGCGGCGGCAATACGACGACGCCAAGGCGATGGAGGATAAGGCGCGAGCCAATCTGGAGGCAATCGCGTCCGCCAGGGAGGGCATAGCGGCCGAGCGCGAGGCCGCGCTCAAGGCCGCCGCGTCCCAGGCGCAAGAGGCGGCGGAAGCGCGGCTTGCGGAAGCCCGCCGTCAGGCGCAAGCCCTTCTTGACAGCGCACGCAATACCATTGCCGCCGAGCGTGAACGCGCACTCGATGAAACGCGCCGCGCGGCCCTCGATTTAGGTGCGGAATTCGCGCGGCGGCTGCTTACCGGGATGCCCGCGCACTTTCGCGGAGAGGCTTGGATCGAACGGGTGGAAACGCAACTGAACGCGCTGGCTAAGCCGGAGCGCGAGTCCCTCGCAAAGCAGCTTGAGAACGGCCACGCGCTTACGGTGCGAACCGCGGCGCCCCTGCCGTCCTCGGTGGCAGACACCTGGAAGAGCACCCTGCGGCGCTCCCTTGGCGACAGCGTTGCGATCTCCTTCGAAGTCAATCCGGAACTCATCGCTGGGGTGGAACTGCATTTCCCGGACGCCGTTCTGCGCCTTTCCTGGCAGAGTGAACTCGCATCCTTGCGCTCGGAGATCGAGGCTCATGGCAACGCTCACTGAGGAACTGCATGAGTGGCTCGATCATAGCCGGGAGCGCGTCGCGCGCTTGGTCATTGAGCCGCGGCTGGAGCAGATCGGGCATGTGATGCAGGTTGGTGACGGCGTGGCCACTGTCCGGGGGCTGCCGCAAACCCGTCTCGACGAGTTGCTTGTTTTTGAAGGCGGCGCCCTGGGCCTTGCGGTCGATCTTGGCGAGGATGCAATCGGCTGCGTACTCCTTGACGGCGCCAGCGCGATTTCTTCCGGCAGCATCGTGCATGGGACGGGAGAAGTGGCGCGCGTCCCTGTCGGCGAAGCGCTGCTTGGCCGTGTCGTGGACGGGCTTGGCGCACCGCTGGACGGTGGCGCGCCCGTGAACACCACCACCTTTGCGCCTGTTGAGCAGCCGGCGCCTGCCATCGTCGACCGGGCTCTGGTGAGCCGCCCGCTTGCCACCGGGCTTCTGGTCATAGACGCGATGATTCCATTAGGCAGAGGCCAGCGCGAACTCATCATCGGCGACCGCAGCGTCGGTAAGACCGCAATCGCGGTGGATACGATCATTAACCAGCAATCGAGCGGCGTTATTTGCGTCTATGCCGCAATCGGGCAAAAGGCTTCGTCGGTCGCGCAGGTCATCGACGCCGTGCGGCGCCACGGCGCGCCCGAACGCTGCATTTTCGTGATCGGCGAAGCCAACGCCGCCCCCGGCCTGCAATGGCTCACGCCTTATGCCGCCTGCAGCATGGCGGAATACTTCATGGAGCGCGGGCGCGACGTTCTCCTGGTCATCGACGATCTTACGAAGCACGCCAGCGCATACCGGCAGCTTTCACTTTTGCTGCGCCGCCCTCCAGGCCGCGAGGCTTATCCAGGCGACATTTTCTACATCCATTCGCGCTTGCTGGAGCGCGCTGCAAAGCTTTCACCGGAGCGCGGCGGCGGCTCTCTGACGGCGCTGCCCATCGCGGAAACCCAGGCCGGCAATATCAGCGCCTACATCCCTACAAATCTCATCTCGATCACCGACGGGCAAATCTACCTCGATCCGCGCCTGTTTTATGAGGACCAGAAGCCGGCCGTCGATGTTGGCAGAAGCGTCTCGCGCGTTGGCGGCAAGACCCAAGCCCCTGTCCTGAAAGCCTTGTCGGAAAGCCTGCGGCTGGAATACGCACAGTTTCTGGAGCTGGAAGTGTTCACGCGCTTCGGAACGATGGTGGACGAACGCACCCGAAAGATTATCGAACACGGCCAGCGAATTCGCGCGGTTCTCGCGCAGCGGCAGTTCGAGCCGCTTTCCCTTGGCGAGCAGGTCGCGATGCTGTGTGCGCTCGGTGACGGCTTGCTCGATGGCCTGGCGCTTGGTCAGGTTGGTGCTTTCCGGGCGGCGCTTGGCCCTTGGCTCGGGAGAACATGCCAGAAATTCTCGCGCTCAATGACGAGACGCCCCCGCTTGCCAATGAGGCTCGGCCCGCTTGAAGTCATCGCTTGCGACGCTCGCTCAGTCGTTTGCGGCGTCAGGCCGCGGATATGGGCTAACGGAGATGACCCGTCTCGCCGAACTCCAAGGCCGCATCGGCAACATGAGCGAGCTTTTGAACATCATGAGCGCGATGCGGTCGCTGGCAGGGATGCGCGTGCAGGAAGCGCAGCGCGCCCTTCCTGGAATACGCGGCTACGCCCAATCGATGCAAGCGGGCATAGCGGGAGCCCTTGCGCTCATGCGGCAGCAGGCGCCGGAGCGGCAGGGGCAGGCTGGACGTCGCGCGCTGATTGTGTGCGCGGCCGAGCATGGCTTTGTGGCTGGCTTCAATGAGCGCCTTGCCAAGGCGACTGAAGCGGAAATCCGCGAAGGGGATCTTCTGTTCGCGGTGGGCAGCCGCGGCGCAGCGCTTCCCTTGGAGCGCGGGCGGCCGGCTGCCTGGACCGCGCCGATGGCGACCCGGCTGGCGGCAGCGCCTGGCACCGTCGGACCGGCTTGCCAAAGAACTCTATGCCAGGATAGCGAGAGGCCAGGTGGCGCGCGTGGAGGTCATGTTCAGCCGCTACCGCCAGGGCGGCCAAGCCGCCATCGAAACGCGGCTGCTCCTGCCGCTGGACATCGCCTCTTTCGGGAAGGCCCGCGCGCGGCAGGCGCCGCTTCACAACCTGGAACCGGAGGCGCTCTTCGAAAAGCTCGCCGCCGAATACGTTTTTGCGCTTCTGACCGAGGCCACGGTGGAATCCATCGCAAGCGAAAATGCCGCGCGCTTCGCGGCCATGCAAGCCGCGTGCGATAATGTCTCGAAAAAGCTCGATCAACTGCAAAGCCAAGCGCGCCAGGCGCGGCAGGAGGAGATCACCACAGAGCTTGCCGATCTCGTCACCGGGGCAGAGGCTATGGAGGCTAAAGGGTCGCAGCCAGGATAAACGGAGGAACCCGCCTCCAGGATGTAATTTTGGATGGCTATCAAGGCCGGCCTTATCGGCCATGCAATAGCTTTCTAGGATGAAGCGGGGTTAGCAGCAGATCCGGGCTCCGATGCGCTGCCAGAGCCGCTAAGCTTTTGAGACGGCATAGTTCACGGCACCATCGAGAGTGAAGAGCAAAAACTCAGAGTTCGCTTTTGATGCCATCAAAAGCGGACAGGCTCTAATGTGCGGTGGACTGGATCGGACGCAGCGGTTTTCGCGAGGCGGTTTCAGCCCCGGCGATCCATGGCAGCACCAGAAACGTGCCCGTGGATTGCTTCGCGCAGCTTACCCCAAGCCTGCGAGCCGACCGGCGCCGGGCTGCAAACCTGCGCACGCTGCTATGGATCCAGCCAGCGAATTCGCGGCTAATATCCAATCGGATAGTTGCGCTGGGTCTCGACTCTTTCCCAGAAATACTGGTTGTTGTAGTGGCCCGGAGCGCTGTTCTGGTCGTTGAACGGGAAGGATTTGTTCTGATACCAGTAGCGGTGGCCGCCTACGTGTTCGCAGCAATAGCGATGGTGATGGTAGCCGTGGTGCTTTTTCGCATGCGCCACGCCGTCATCGCCCGCTTGGCTCGCGGCCGGAAAAGCGAAGGCAGCCAACATGGCGGCAGCGCCTAAAAGGAGCCGAGAATCCATAAATTATCTCCCGCTTACGCAGATTGTGAAAGCCCCGGCGGCACGCCTGCGTTCCCAGCATTCCGCCCCGCTCTTACTATAGGAGCGGGTGCCCCTCCGGCTAGTGAGGTTTTGCAACGATGGGAAAAAAAGCGTTGGCCTTTTATACGGCCTTGGCTACCAGCGGCATTCCGTAGTCCATGCCGTTGAACCTCTGCCGCAGGATCTCGACTTGGCCGCGCGGTGTTGCATGCAGGAGCATCACTTCGCGCTTAATGAGGCCATAATTCAGGAGCTTCTCGGCGTGTTCGCCGGGAATGTCGGTCACAAGGCACGGGCGTCTCAGGATCATCTCAAGCGAGGCGCGCTCGCCGCGTGACATCTGAATTCTCGTCATGGGACTCTAACGCTTCCAATCGAGGAACTACATACACCGGTTGCAAGCTAACCCGGTTTACGCCTATTTGTATTGGACACAATTGCGGCGAAAAAGCGTAAACGGGGCCATACAATCTGGACGAAATCCAGATTGTGGCGGAGCGCTAAGTTTTGGGAGACGAAAATGACACAACAGGCTGAACAGAACCTTTGGCCCACCGAGCTGCGGCTGAATGTTGAAAAAACTCAGCTTCACGCGGCGTTTGCGGACGGCATGGCGGAAAGCCTGCCGGCCGAACTGTTGCGCGTGATGAGCCCGAGTGCGGAGGTTCAAGGGCATTCGCCCGCCGAGCGGAAGCTTGTTTCAGGCAAGCGCGATGTCACAATTCAGAAGATCGAGCCTGTCGGAAACTATGCGGTAAGGCTCGTTTTCAGCGACGGCCACGATACCGGCCTGTTCACCTGGCCCTATCTTTACGGCATGGCGGAGCGGAAAGCGGAGCTTTGGGCCAGCTATCTGAAGGAAATCGAAGCGGCGGGATTGAGCCGCGAGCCGCGCTCGGTGTAAAATCGCGGAGACGGGCTGCGGGGCAGAAATCCGCAGCCGCGGCGCCGTCCCCGCGCAGGTATTTGTCCGGTCCACGCTTCGCGGCATAGGCGCTAACATAACGGAAAGTTGCCAGTGCTTTGGCGTCATTCCCGCGAATGCGGAAATCCATCACAGCCAAAAAAGCCCATGGTGGCAAATGGTTACCATGGGTCCCCGCCTTCGCGGGGGCGACGGTTGCGACGTTATGTTAGCGCATTTGCGCTTCGCGGGGACCGCGCCGCGGCCTGGATTTCAAGCGTTTCAACTGGTGCGGCGATTTCTTTACATGATCGCAAGCGGGCATCCACGTCCGCCAAAAACAACGTTCTCACGTACGTTTAGCATCGGCCGCCGCTCGCGCTACTGGGCGTCCGGCAACCAGCCAGCCTCCCGCAGCGCTTCTTCCTCCGTTTCCACAATCTCGAAGGCCGATCGCACTTCGTCAGGTATCGCTATCGACCGCCCGCGCCGGATATCGACGAACGCCCACTGGGTCTCCGCACGCGCCAGGACCTGGCGGCGGCTGGCATTGCGCAGAAACAAGGTGCGGCGCGGCGAATTCCGCTCTGTCATGGCGGCCACCCAAGTACATACCGTGATCTCGTCGCCAAGCAGCGCCGGCCGCAAATACTCGATGAAATGGGAGCTGACGTACCAGGATGCTCCGCTGTTCAAATAACGCTCCATTGGCCAGCCCTGGGCTGAGGAATGTTCGATGGCGATCTCCTCCATCCAGCGCAAGTATTCCTGGTTATTGACGTGGCCGTGGACATCGATGGAGTCCGCGCCCACCCGGAGTTGCTTGACGTATATTCTTGGCATAAAGGCACGCTGTGCGATTTCAATGCATCGTTACTTGGCGGCAATAGCCTCCAGCCCGCCCATATAGGGCCGTAGCACCTCGGGAACGCGGATGCTACCGTCCTCCTGCTGATAGTTCTCCATGACGGCGATGAGGGTGCGGCCGACGGCCAGCCCCGAGCCGTTGAGCGTATGGACGTACTGAATGTCCTTGCCCTCGGTGGGCCGGTAGCGCGCCTGCATGCGCCGGGCCTGGAAGTCGCCGCAGTTCGAGCAGCTCGAAATCTCGCGGTAGGCGCCTTGACCCGGCAGCCAGACCTCGATGTCGTGGGTCTTGCGCGAGGCGAAGCCGGTGTCGCCCGAGCAGAGCACGACCACGCGGTAGGGCAGTTCGAGCCGCTTCAGGATTTCCTCGGCGCAGCCTGTCATGCGCTCGTGCTCGGCTTGCGACTGGTCCGCCGCCGTGATGGAGACCATCTCGACCTTGTAGAACTGGTGCTGGCGGATCATGCCGCGTGTGTCCCGGCCGGCAGCGCCCGCTTCCGCGCGGAAGCAGGGGGTCAGCGCGGTGAAGCGATAGGGCAGGTCGGCCTCGGCGAGGATGCTGTCCCGCACCAGATTTGTGAGCGGCACCTCTGACGTAGGAATGAGCCAGCGATTAGTCATTCTCTGCGCCTCGTCCGGCGTGAGTTTTCCAACCAAGCGTGTAAGCTGCGAGATGTGTTCGAATTGTTCGCGCAACTGGTCAGCATCATTCTCACTGATTTTTAATGCGTCTCTTCCGGTCTTCTCCAGAAGCTTATCTATTTTTGGCCGAACCTGTTCCAGGGTTGCGGTGGAGTCCTCTACCTGCGAGAAGATTTTTCTCAGTTGTTCGGTTAGGAAAGTGGATGATGCGAGAAAAAGATCGTCAGCAAATTTGGGAAGCTGACCCGTGCCGAACATCGTGTCATCTTTGACAAGCAGCGGCGGGTTAACCTCCGTATACCCATGCTCCCCGGTCTGCACATCGAGCATGAGCTGCCCCAGCGCGCGCTCAAGCCGCGCCAGCCCGCCCTTCAGCACCGTGAAGCGCGCGCCGGAAATCTTCGCCGCCGCCTCGAAATCCATCAGCTTGAGCGCCTCGCCCAGCTCGAAATGCTGCTTCGGCTCGAAGCCGTCCTTCTTGAAGTCGCGCGGCTTGCCCCATTTGCGCAGCTCTATATTCGCGCTCTCGTCAGGGCCGTCGGGCACATCGGCCGCCAGCAAGTTCGGGATGGACGCGAGGAAATCCTCGATTTCGCCGTCCAACTTGCGCTCCGCCGCCTCGCCAGCCGCGATCTTGTCCTTCAGCTCCCCGACCTCGGCCATCAGCGCCTCGGCCTTCGCGGGGTCGCCGCCCTTGCCCTTCGCCTTGCCGATCTCCTTCGAGGCCGCATTGCGCCGCGCCTGCATATCCTGCAGCGCCTTGGTATTGCCGCGCCGCTCCTCGTCGAGCTTCAGAATGGCGCCGGACAGGGGCTCAAGCCGGCGCCGCGCGAGGCCATCGTCAAAGTCTGCCGGGTTTTCACGAATCCATTTGAGATCGTGCACGGATCGCCTCCAAGAGAGATAAAACTGGGTTGCGCCAGCTATAGAAGCCTGCCGCGCTCGCGTCCAGACCGGCGGTTCCGGCCGCCGCAACCTTCTGTTGATTCGGTGCTCTGTAACGCCATGTTAACTCTCCTAAGCGCTCAGGAGGCGCTTTTGGGAGGGCC
>CAVXDM010000064.1:0-167987 GCA_963760455.1 uncultured Alphaproteobacteria bacterium | reverse complement strand
TGCCCGGGTTTCGCGGAGGTGCAAATATAGGTAGCCGCCAGGCCGCCATTTATACTAAATAGGTAGGTGGGCGCGAGCGGCATCGGGAATCGCGCTAAAGCTTCGCCGATAAATATGTGCGTCAGGCGGCGCAGGGATTTTGGCAGGCCGCAAGGCGCAAAAAGGGGCGCATATCCAAGATATGTAACCCTTTTTGTAGGGCGGCAGGCGGCTACGTTGGATCGTCAAGGTGCCGCGTTCGAGATCGGCATCGTCCGTGCTTAACCGGACCGCCTCGCCCAACCTCAGCCCGGTGCAGTAGAGCACCTGAATGAGAGGGCGAAACATCGCGGCCCAGATAAAGCGGCCATGGTGGGAAGCCGCTGCCGCCAGTATCCGGCGCACTTCCTCAAGACTGAAGATGTAAGGTAGGAAAACAGATTCCTTGACCGGCACCAGCGCGTGCTCCGGCACGTAACTCAACGGATTACGGCGGCGGCGGTACAGGCACAGTTGCCGTATGGCGCCGAACTCGTTGGCCACCGTAACGGGCTTGCGCCCAGCGATGCGCGCACACCACCGTGTCACAGCGTCGTCGAGCGCCACCACTTCATGGCCGCTCCAATGCTGCGCGACGAAGCGCACGAAGCCATTGAGCACGAACTCGCCGCACCAGTAGGCGATGCCCATCGCGCGCTTGAAGCGCAGGAACTCCTGCGCGTCGAGGGCCAACTGGCCGGCGGTCACGGCCGTCATGCCGGTACCGGCAGCGACACATCGCGCAGAGTCTCCGTGGCGATCCTGACATAAGCGGAGACTGACTCCAGATCGCGAATACTCTCCGATCGATCGAGGCGGGTTCGTCCACAGGTGCGACAAGTAACCGCAGGCTATTCGCACGCGTGACAAGTAACCACAGGCAATTCGGAAGAATTTTGAGTGCAAATGAACATTTGTTTTGCCATCTTAGGCAGGAGCTAACCGCTCCACAACGTCTCTATTGGGAGGAGGCCCAAGATGTTGAATTACCGCACTTTCCTTACAGCGAGTTCTATTGCGATTGCTAGCTGCATTGCGCTTGGCGCGGCTGCGAATGCCACCGTCATTCAAGCCGCCGGTAGCAATGATCCTGTCCGCGCCACTGCGGTGCGCATCGCAGATGCAAGCGAAACGAAGCCATCGGTTCATAACAGCAAGGCGGAAACGGAGCTTCTGGCGGTCCTCGCGGATCGGGAACGCAAGCTCGGCAAAGACAACCCCCTCACGCTCGCGACGATGAACGCCCTGGGTTTGATCTATAAGCATCAAGGACGCTACCAGGAGGCCGAGGCCCTTTACACGCGCGCACTCGAATCGAGCGAACGCGCGCTTGGCAATGAGCATCCTTTAACGGCCTCCATTAGCCAGAACCTGGCAGCCATTCAGAAGGCGCAAAGCCGCCCCGCGAAGACTGAGCCGCACCTTTAGGAAAATTGGACCGGGCGAAGGGAGCCCGTCAGGCGACAGAAGAAAATGAGTGCCTCTAACATAATCGGGAGATCCCGTGGCATTGCCGGGGAATCTCCCGATTATGTTTGCAAGAGCATTGCCGCCGTGGTTACTCCGGCGATTAGATGGCCGCTTTTTGCCGGCGTCAGCCAAGGGCGAGTTCCGGCAGCCGTGAGATATTTCCGGCCCGGCGTTGTTTGCCGCCTTATTGGGAGTTCTGCTTAAGGGAAACCGCCTTGAACGCGTCTTCGTGCTCGGCTTCGTCCTTCGCGACATTCGCAAAATGCTGCGCCACCTCCGCCTCGCCAGCAGCTTCCGCCCGGCTTGCCATGGCTGAATAAGTCTTTGTGGCCTGGAGATTTTCTCGCGAGATTGCATCCTCTAGGTTCTTGGCGTCGCCGCGCGCCAGGCCGAAATTTGTGCTCTGCCGTGTGAAATTGTCCTGGTCGTTGGCGGTACGTTCAAAGGTTGCCATGCGTTCGAAGACAACTAGGGCCGCATTATTCCCATTCTTTCTGGCTTGGTCGGCATAGAGGGAATATTTGAGATATTCAAACGCCTCCTCTTTCATTGCTTCCACCAAATCTTGGCGGCTTCCGGAAGGCGTCACATATTCTTCTGAGTAGACGACATCCTTCAAGTTCTCCGCGTCACTGCGGACCAGGCCGAAATACTTGGCATGCACCTTGAAGTGCTTGTCGCGCTCGACCGCCGCTATGCGTTCGAAGGCGGCCGCGGCGCCGATATTCCCGTTCTTTTTGGCTTGCTCGGCGTAGAGTGTGTATTTCATATAGTCGAATGCTTCATCTTTCATGGCATTCAACAGGTCTCGGCGAGCAACGTCGGATGTAATCTGTCCGCCGATAGCAACCGTAGAGGTTAAAACCGTCATAGCGATAGCTAAAACCTTTAGCGTATTTGCGCTCATGAGCTGCGATCCGATTTATCGTAAGGTTATTGTTACTTACAGCTTCAACATTACCACAACAAAGCTGTAAAAACCCTGATAAATTGCGGCGTTGGGGGGGGCAATCGCTGGCCCGGCCAAAAAAAACCGGCCGGAAGACTCCGGCCGGTGAATTTCGGTATTCGCTCAGTCAATGCCGGAGGCAGCCTTGCCGCGGCTTTACCACTGCATGACGACGGACGCGGCAACCGCTTGCACATTGTAGTTCGGGTTGTTGTATCCCATCCAGAGCGGGGTGTTGGTCAACGCACCGGCGCCGTTGCTGTTGGCGTTGGCGGCGCCCGTCACATTCGTGCTTGGCGTGTATGGGGCCAGGGAGTCGTTCTGCCAGTTCGACACGGCATTGCTCTCCCACATGTAGCGCAGCCTGAGCTTCATGCTGGCGAATCCGCTTTCGGTGAAAAGAGACGGGTCCAACTTGTAGGTAAGATTTGCTTCCACATGCGAGAACAGGTTCGTGTCGTTCGGGAATGCACCGCACGTCGCCCCGGTCGCAATCGCAGTGCAAGCCGTGGCCTCCTGAACGAGGCCATCCGAAAGCGAAGCGCGAAAATCCAAGTCGACCTTGCCCGGTATAAAGGCGTACTGCATTGCAGCAGCGACGGTATTCACATACTCGTTATCGCGGGTGGCCACCAGAGTTCGCGGCAGTCGGGTTTGTGGTACTGGACGTAGTATAGTAAAGGGTATTGTACTTTTCCCAGTAGTAGGATGCAGAGAACGACAAATCGGGACGCGGGGTATACACAGCGTCGACACCCGCGCTTAGTATGGTGCTATCCTTCACGCCCAGGTTGGGGCTATTGGCCACGCCCAGCTGGACGCTTGGATCGACGCCATAGCGATCATCCTGGTATTTGATGCTCGGGCTAATGGTTACGCTCGGGATTACAGTGATATTGGCGAGGTAGCTCACCTTCGCTTCATCCCGGTCATTCCACGTAAATGCGCGGTAATTGGAGGAAATACACGGCAGGCCGCAATTCGCAGCCGTGTAGCCGCCGGTCCCATTCGACCAGTTCATTCCTCCGTTGGCCGTGCCGAGGTATGGGAACTGAGTTGAGGCGACGTACTTCATGTAGTCATAATTTTCGTAGCGACGGCTGGCAACGGAACCGCTCACCCGCGTGTCGAACCAGCTCGCCGGCTTCCAGTCTGCGGACAGTTTTGCGAAATTCTCGTTGGTGGCGTTGACAGGGGCCTGACTCCAGTCGTAGCGCTCGAAACCGTAAGCCGCGTTCAAGTTCAATTCCCGTTCCGGCCGCCAGTTCAGCTCGGCGCCCGCATTTTGCTTGATGTAGCTCATCGACAGGCTCGAAATCGCCAAATTGGCGCCGCCTATGCCCGTCGTCGCATTAGGGCCGGTGACCCCGTTACACTTGGTGAAATCGAACCCTGCAGGAGCTGCGGCATTAGTGGCAGTACCGCCGCTTTTATCCAAGCCTACCCAGCATGGAAAGATGATATTTGGAGTTTGGTTGTTGAAGTCGTAGAAGCGGTAGGTCATTTTCGCCGTCAAGTCCGGCGAGAGCTTGGTAACCAACTGGTTGTTGAACAATAACGTGTCGATATCGCCGTTGAGACTGTACGCCCTGTTGGTCAGGCCCCGGTCGGTAAAGCCGAAATTGACCTGGTTCCAGGGCAGGTTTCCGTAGTTGGCGCCAGCAAGTCCAGCACCTGGGTTATCGGTCATCGGTCATGAAAGGCGCGTTCTGCGTCATGTTCGTGAAACTAACCGTGCTGGTGTAGCGGGTGTTGGCCGGCAGATCGGCCCCCAAGGTTGCGCTGACGCCATTGGCCTGGTTGCTGGGCGGCGTAGACAATTGCGCGGAGACGCAGCCCGCCGTCGTCGTGTTGGGAAGCAGGCAATTGTTCACGAGGCCACCCGTGGTAGGGACAAAGGGATTTTGCACGAAGATGGCCGAAATGTTGTCCGTGTAGGTCGAGCCGGTATAGCCGAGCTTGAACGTATACTTGCCCCACGGCGTATTGCCGATGCGTTCGCCGTTGACCCCGTAATTTTGGGTTGTATCGTCGATCGGTATGGGGATTTGGTTAGGCTGGTTCCCCCCCCCCCACAAACTGGCGATGCCGCCGGCCTGGGTGCCCGTCCGGTCCCTGTGAGTATAATCTGTATTGATGTCCCAGTTGTCCGTGGGCGTCCAGCGATAGGCCAACGATATGGTGTCGCGCTGTATCCCCAGATACATGGGATTCAGCAAATTGGGACTAAGGTTCGCCCAGCCTGCCGGTACAGTTTGCGGTATAGCTGCCGTTGGGACCACAGTAGACAGGCCCGGAAAGTTCGCGGGCAATGTCAGGAAACGGGCTCCGCCGCTAGCCTTTATCCCGGCTCCGCTCAACGCCGCTGGTTCGGTTGAACTAATGGAATAGGGCGTCAGCGCGCTTGTGCTATAGATATGCGGCGTCTGATCCAACTGGATAGTCAGGTAATGCTCGCCAACCTTTGAAGCGGACAGGAGATAGGACTGGTCGCTGAAGCCTCCAAAGTTAGCGCCGACATTATTGGCCCAGAAATCGAGCTGATAGAGCCCGTCCTTGCTGCCCGTGGCGAAGTGCCCGCCGCCGAACGCCCCTGGCGCCTGGATGCCGTACTCGTAGAACTTTGCCAGACTTTTCTGACCGGTGCTCACAGACGTATAGGGATTTAGATTTGCAGGCTGGCCGTTGATGACACCGGTGTTGGGAACGTCGGCCGCTGTCGCACCGTCGACCCTTGGGTTATTGGTGAAGCCGCGCCCACCAAGCTCAATCTCCCCGTGCGTCCACCAATCGGACTTCGCTTCCGGATCCTTAAAGCTCCTGCCGCTGACCATTGGAGCAGGCCATTGCCATGCCGGCGTTGTCAAAGGCGAACTGCCAACCGGCCACTCTTGAACGTTCCCCGCTGTTACTGCGTTGGCGCCAATTGCCGATCCCCCCTCACAGCATCCCTGCTGAGCGTGGGCGGCGTTGTAGACCAAAACCGACCCGAACAACGCTGCTCCAACGATACAGGTTTGAACTGATAATGCACGACTTACCACTGACAATGCCCAACTTGACATGGCCCCTAGGCCCCCCTCCAAAAAACTTTATACTTTGTACAGCCCACTTATTGGTGGGGCGCATGCCCCACCAATTCGCCCACTTACCGATGCAGGAAGGCACCGGCCGGGCTGTTGCTCCCGTGAATTTGCTGGTGGCAGTTGTTGCAGGCGCGGCCCGCGGCGTAGGCCATCGTGTTACTCACGTTATTTGGCGCTTGCCCGTTCGGCCTGGCGATCTGCCCGTGGCCCGCCCCGTGGCACTCCAGGCAAAGCCTTGGGCGCGACATCTTGAGCGAGGCCTCGTTTACCGAGCCGTGCGGATCGTGGCAGTTCATGCAGTTTTCGCGCACGGGGAGATGCTCGAACAGGAACGGTCCGCGCTTTTCGGCATGGCACTTGTAGCAAGTGTCATTGACCGTATCCGTCTTCAGGAGAGATGGACCGGAACTGCCGTGCGGATTGTGGCAATCCGTGCACACAACCTTACCTTCGCGCATCGGCATGTGCGAGGAACGCATGAACTGCGCGCGCCGGTCCTTGTGGCACTGGAAGCAGGTGTCGGGCTGCGCCGCGGTCTTCAGCTGGAACTTGGCCGACACTGCCTTCATGATCGTGTGGCAGTTGGTGCAGGCAACGTTGCGGGTCTCGTGCGTGCTGCCCTTCCAGTTGGCCCGGTCGCCGCGTTCATGGCAGTTGAGGCAGATGGCATTGTTCTGCTCCGGCACCCTGCTCGGGTCGTCGCTGCGGAAGGAGATGATCCCGCCCACGCTGCTTCCGTCGGCCCCGCGGGATGCGCCAATCGCAGCGGGAACAGGGCTGTTTAGCACGGCCACTTTACCGGCCGGCAGGCCTGGTTCCAGGCTTGCGTAGTAGGAGGCGACACTAACGATCGTTTTCTCGTCAAGAGAGGCAACCATCGCGTTCATGGTTTCATTCTTGCGCTTTCCCTCCCTAAAGGCTTTCAGCTGGGTGTAGAGATATTGCGCATTCTGGCCGGCCAGCCTTGGCCCCATAGAAGGTTCGGTGCCCTTGTCGCCGTGGCACGCGACGCAGGTGGAAGCGACAAGCTCTTGCCCGGCTTTGGTATCGCCCAACAGCGGGGTCGCAGCTCTCTCCGGGACCTGCCCGGAATAGTAGCGAGCAATCTGATTGATTTCGCCTCCATGCAACCGCGCAGCAACGGGTCCCATGATGTCGTTCTTACGCTCGCCTGAAGCGAAAGATTTCAGTTGTGTGGCGATATAATCCGTCGACACCCCCGCAAGGGTGGGGATTCCGGTCCTGGTGCTGATGCCCCTTTCACCGTGACAGCCCGCGCAGCCCGCGAAGCGCATATGCTCCGAGCCTGGGCCGTGGCACGTCTCGCATTCGAGCTTTGTTCGATTGCTGTGGTCGCCTTGTGCGACCAGCCGGCCCATCACCGTGTGGCCGAACGAATTGGCTTGGGTCTGGTGGCACCCCAGGCAGACTTTCGGTCCCACGAACGTCGCGTTCGGACGAGGCGATTCGCCGGTGGGCCTGGATACCGGGGCCACGTACTGGGACCCCGCCGGCTTTTCCGGCGCGGCGCCGCTTTGCTTGTCCAGGTACTCCTGCACGGCGCCGAAAAGACTGTCGGCCTCGGCGAGTCTCACCCGGGCTTCGGACGGCTGGGCCGGCTTGGCGGCGGCCGTATCGGCCTGAGCCGCGGAAAGCGATTGAACGTAAGAGCGCACGGCCCCAATGGAACCGTCGCTATCGTCCGGACCATTCGCTTTCGCTGGCGGATTGAATCCCAACAGGACCCCGCACACAAAGCCAGCTACCAGCAGTATAGCGGGTATGCGCACTTTGCTGCGATTGCGGACATTGAGCCGGTTCAGGCTTCTCGCATAGGGGCCCCACCCCTTGGCAAGCGGTAACAACCTCATACTTACCCCCCTCACTAATTATTCCCGCAACCATCAGGGACATATGGTCGCACAGCAAGAGCCGATAGTCGCAGCCCCTTGATTTGGATCAACGGACGTCGCGTTCGTGCAACTAATTTGATCTAGATCAAAGAACGCCGCAATCTTCGATCAATGTGTGCTAATCACGCAACAAATGGTTGCGTGACGGCAACGGTCGCGGGGCCTTCGCCCCAGGTCAAGACGATCACAGCCACGGCCCCGATGCTTTGGCCCGGCTGGCTGATGAAACTGGCTGTTCCGGCTTGGCCAAGAGGCGGCAGCGGGAGAAGCGTGATGTTGCCTGGGACGATTGATCGTCCCGGCGGCGATACCTGCCCGCCGCCGGGCGCAAAGATGGCGTGAGTGAGCGTCGTACGCTAAGGGCTCGCTGCGAAATAAGTGAGCCAGGCGGCGCCGGAATTTTGGCTGGCTGCAAGGCGCGACAAGAGGCGCATATCCAAGATATGTAACTCTTTTCGCGCCGCGCCAGCCGGGCAAACGGATGCCTGTTCATCGTATCGGTGTTGGCATGGGGCATAACCAGAGCCGCGATTCACATCTAATCGCGTACAATGCGAGGCTTGGTTCCTTTTCTGGCCCAAAGTCTCGTGAGCTACCCTTTTGGGATACGCGGGCCTCGTCCCAACGTGCTCACCGAAGTGGTAAGCGCGCTGTCCGGCTGGCAGCGCAGCCGCGCAATGCCGCCTTCCATATAGGGGCCAGCTTGAAGGTCGAAACGGTGCCCGTGCCTTTGCAAAAACTGCCGGCCTCGACAAGGCCGGCCAGCCGGAATTACGCTCCAGGCTTCGGTAAATCCTTCAAGACGTCCGAAGGGCTCATGAAAACGTGACTTCTGTATGAACGCACTCAGCACGAGGGCGGAGGCAATACCCATCATAACGAGGCCGCCAGCGACCAAAACGGCGCGGGCGCAGCTTTCTGGTCATGATCAGGGTTGTCCTACTTTGCCCTCTTCTTGCGTCAAGCCAAGCCTGCGGGCCAGAGTTTCAATCTTGTCGAGCGCTTGAGGCTCGGATGCGAATTGCTTTCGGGCCGAAGCGGCCGCTTCTTGAGCCTTCGCGGTTTCCTTCGTAACAGCATACGAGCGGATGAGCATCAGCCACCCGTCCAAGTCGGCGCCGTTCTGTTTAAGACGTGCGGCAAGGCGCTCTACCATGCTGTCAATCGAGGGGAGCTGGACCTCTGGGGGTGCCGTCACTGAGGCTTGTGCATCGCCCTCTGCCGGCGCTTGGCCAAGTTCGCGTGCCAGCGATGCGATTTTGTCCAGCGCCCCAGGCTCGGAAGAGAATTGCTTACGCGCAGAGGCAACTGCCTCTTCCATTTTCGCAGGCTCCTTCAAAACGGCGTAGGAGCGGATGAGCATGAGCCACCCGTCCAAATTAGCGGCGTTCTCTTTTAGACGCGCGGCAAGGCGCTCGACCATGCCGCGGATCACGGAGTCCTGACCTTTGTCGCCGCCATGGCTGGCGGTCTGCGCACCTTGGAACGGCTTCGCCGGAGCCTGGGCATCGTCCTTCGCCTCTTGCTCAAGTTCGTTTGTTAGCGAGCCGATCTTGTCGAGCGCTTCAGGCTCGGATGCAAATTGCTTGCGTGCCGAGGCAACCGCCTCTTGCATTTTCGCAGGCTCCTTCAGAACGGCATAGGACCGGATCAGTCTCAGCCAGCCGTCCAAATCAGCGGCGTTCTCTTTAAGGCGTGCGGCAAGGCGCTCGACCATCCCGCGAATCATCGCCCCCTGGTCTCCTTGAGGTGCTGCAGCAGAAGTTTCTTCGATCTTGGCGTTCTGGCCCATAGGCTCCGCCAAGGCTGCCAGGGTTGTTGCCCCGGTTACTATGATGACCGCTAACGCCGCAAATGCCACTTTTGCATTTAAGCGGACCCAGTCGCCTAGCAAAGCAGCGGGGCTACCCTGCCGGTTGGCTCTAAGAAGCCGCTTGGAGATTTCCGTCCGCATCTGCTTGACCTCTTCTTTGCCAACGCCGCCGTGCTCTTCGGCCCGGTCCAGCTCCGAGAGTTGTTGCTTATAAATTTCCAGTTCGGAAGCAGTTTCCGGTGCAGGCGTAAGTCCAGGGGACGCGCCACTGTTAGGATCACGCAGGCCATGCCAATTGCGAATACAATCCAGATCATGGCCGGGAGACTACTGGACCGAAACGGCGAAAGTCAAGCTTGCGCACCAGTTTCCGAATGTGCCAGCACCGAGGCAGGACCTCCGCCAATGGATACTGCAAAGGACGCACGCAGGGTTTCCGCTCTTGTGCGGCTTTCTCAAATGCTCGCACGATGGCGCTATCCTGGCTGAGCGCGCTTCTTCGAAAAAACTTTCCGCCTTCAGAAATGCCGCATTATTGGTCAGCGATTTGACAGCATCGCCGCCGCCTCCCGAAGTCGATTATCAGGCGTTTGACATCTTAGCCGTGTTAGTAAGCGGATGGTGATGATTAGGCCCATCAATTAAATGGAAAGACGACCCATGTTGAGGAAGGCGCTAAAGGTTTCTGCTGTCGCCATAGCGATGTGCACTTCTACTGTTGCCATCTGCGGAGAAGTCACATTCGCCGAAATTCGCCTAGATTTGCTGAATTCAATGAAAGAGGCGGCGTTTTACCATCTCAGATACACGCTCTACGCCGAGCAGGCCTAAAAGAACGGGAATACCGCGGCCGTGGCTGCCTTTGAACGCGTAGCGGCGGCGGAGTACAGCCATTTCAAGGAGCATGCCAAATATTTCGGCTTGGTCCGCAGTGACGCCGAGAATTTGAAGGATGCAATCTCCGAAGAACATCTCGCGGCCACAAAGTCTTTTCCAGCCATGGCAAGCCGGGCGAAAGCTGCTGGCGACGCAGAGGCGGCGCAGCATTTTGCAAATGTCGCGAAGGACGAAGCCGAACATGAAGACACGTTCAAGGCGCTTTCCCTTAAGCGGAACTCGCAATAAGGCATAGAACAAGGCCGCGCGGTCCTTCGCGGTACGCGATCTTGCCATCGCCATCGAACACAAAAGTATCTGCGCCTATGCCTCCGGCGCTCCCCTTGACGAATGCCACCGGCGCCAGAAATAGAGCGTCACATTCTAATATAGAGATATATCGCTAGCATCCGCGCCAGAGTAGGACAAATATACTTGGTTCACTTTTGCTAAAGAGGTCGTTTAGCTAAGATAAACACTGTACCAATACCTGTAAAAGCGCTGACAAGCACGCTCACCATCCAGAAAGCCGGGTTCTGCCAGATTGTCAAATTAGCGTGTGCGGCAGGGCTGGCAATGGGCGACTACTGGAACAAAAATACTTTCTCAGTCTGCCAGCCAAGCCTGTGGCAGGCGGATCAAGGTCCTAGATCCTATATTCACGCCGAACTTGCTGCAATCATCCAGTGTAAGCCAAGTTCAGTTAAGCACGTTATCGCTCATTTACGCGATCGGGACTTACTGGCATCTTCACCGGCACGGCAGATCGCGCAGGTTGCGATCGCCTGCAGATGCGGAGACAGTATTTCTCAAGGCATTTCCTTCTTGGAGGCTTTGAGCCCCCTCATGTTGCCTGCAAAACTTCACGGCAGCGGCGAGCTATTTGGGCGGCGAAATACTATCAATCTCGACCTTGGCCTTCTCCAGAGCTACGAAGGCTTCAAAGCACCGCTCCCCTTGCTTGAGAAGCTTCACGAAATGCACTCTTTCGTGGATATGTTTGAAAAGCTTTTGCTCAGCGCAAGAAGTACCCGGGGACAAAAATCAATGCTGGAAAGCCATGGTGTTGAGCTTGGCACTATAGTCGTATTCAACTGTGCTGCACTGGTCAAATTTGATTACGGCAACGCTTTTCGAGAGTTCATCCAATATGCGTTGCCGGCCGGGATGTCGTTAAAGCGCGAAGATTTTGCACAGTTTACAAAAAATACGATCTACCGCCTTGCGAAGCTTACGGAGAGGCCATTGGCATAAACAGCGATACGGATTTATCTGGCAATGGGTATCCCCTTCATTCCCCCGCGGAGGGGTGATAGCCGGGACACCGCCCTTTTCATCGTTCGGCGCGGATGCCGTTGGCGGCTGCGATGCCGGAAAGGACCACGGCCTCGATGCCCGGACCGGGGAGTGTGCCGCCGCCGGCGAGAAACAGGCCGGGAAGAACCGGCTGATTGAGAGGCTTCCATTGGCGTCTGGCGCCGCCATAAATATTGCCGGCCTTGGTGTTCAGATACCGCGCAAAGGTTGGTGGGGTGGCCGTCTGCCGATAGACGATGCTCGCGGCGAACCCCGGAGCGATCTCTTCGACAATCGTGAGCAGACGCTTGCTGAAGGCTTCCTTTTCCGCGGCATAGGTGCGCCGGTCGAACTTGAACCATTGGGCGCTGTCTTCCTCGTTGAGGAGGCACAGCAGGGTTACGGCGGCGCATGAGGGCGGCGCCAGGGTCGGATCGATGGCGCTGGGATTGCCGATTCCGAAGGTGAAGTCCTTTTGGGTCACAAATACGCGCGCCGGCATGGCAGGGATACGATCGAGCCCCAGACTGACCAGTATGGCCGATGGGCCAAGGCGCCGGCTGTTGAGACGTTGCCGGAAACGCGGCGGCAACAGGCCGGCATCAAGACAGTTCGGCAACAGACCGGCATCGCCATTATAAATGACATGCCCGGAATGGTGTATTTCGCCATCGTGAAGCGTGATGCTTGTCGCGCGCCCGTTGTCCGTGTCGATGCGATCCACCCGCGTCGAGAGGCGCAATTGTCCGCCGTTTTCTTTCACGACCTCAGCGAGGGCGTTGGCGAATTCTTGTGAGCCACCCTGCCGGATAGAACCCGCCGTCGATGTAATAGCCAAACAGGGGCGCCATCTCGCCGACGGTCAGCGAGGCGGCATCGTCGGTCAGATATTCCGCCAGTATGCTCAGAAAATGCTTCGGCCTTTCATCGGCCATGAAGGCATCGAGCATCCCGGCAAAACTGGATTGCATCCATTGGGCGGATACCGGGTGGCGTGCCACCCATTGCTCGCGTCCGGCGGCGGTTTGCGGCATGCCGGGGTGCAGCGCCGCCGTGATCGCCCAAATCCTTATAGATGGTTGAGATGGTCCTGAAGAAATCGGCCAGACCGCCGGCCTCGCCGGGAAACATCCCTGCCAGTTTCCGCGCGAAACCTTCCGCCGTCGCGGGAACATCGATGACAAGATCGTCGAGATGATAGCGGTGACGGACCCTGTGCCATGCGAGGCGCGAGCCGAGCCCAAGCTCGGTCAGCAGCCAGCGCAAGGCGCCGCCCGGACCGAGACCGCTGAAATCCTGAACGCCGCTGTCGAAAATAAAGCGCCCGGCCGTGCCGCCGGGCAGTCTGGCCTTGCGCAGCCAGGAGGTGCAGGAACCGCCGGGCCGGTCATGGCTTTCGACGACCAGAACCTTCGCCCCCTGCCGGGCAAGGAGCGCCGCCGCGGTGAGCCCGCCGATACCGGCGCCCACGACCGCGACATCGTGGCTGTGAGAATCCGCCGGCCGAGGAGGCAGTTGTCTTGGCGCAGGACACGCGCGGAACGCTGTTGGAATGACTTGGGCACATGCGATTCGACTCAAGAAAAGTTTTTTCAAGATCGTCAAACGACGAAGCGGCGCGCGCGGGGCTTCCGATCCTGTTGAATGTCTAAGGTCTGGCGGTCATGCCTTTTTTGACGGCGCGCCGTCGAGCGGTTTTCGTGAACGCGAGGTTTTAATAATGGTGCCAAAGCCAGTTTAAGGCTAGTTAGAAGTCAAGAGTGGCGACAATGTGCTTACGCTGGCCACTGGGCCGAGTGCTTGACTGGGCGCTGGGTGTTATTAACGCTTGTCTGCCGAATGGTTGCCCATGATTTTTCGTCCTTGCGCGGTCATACCCACTCACAATCATTACCGTGAATTGCCCAATGTGGTGAAGGCCCTGCGGGCACACGATCTGACGGTGTTCGTTGTCGATGACGGCAGTTCTTCGCCCGCGCGTGAGGCGATCGCCGCCTTGCATGCCCCCGGGCACGGGGTGCAGGTTCTTCGCCAGGCGGTGAACACCGGCAAGGGCGGCGCTGTCATTGCCGGGCTGCGCCATGCGGCCACGGCCGGCTTTTCTCATGTTGTGCAGGTCGATGCAGATGGCCAGCACGATCTGTCGGCCCTGGGCACGCTTGTGCAGGCTGCCCGCGACAATCCCGGTGCCCTGATCAGCGGGCGCCCGGTCTATGACGTCTCTATCCCGCGCGGGCGCCTTATCGCGCGCTGGCTGACCCATATCTGGGTCTGGATCGAGACGCTGTCGACGCGCATCGCCGACAGCATGTGCGGCTTTCGCGTCTATCCGCTGGCGGCGACGCTTCGCGTTCTCGACCATGCAAAGGTCGGCCAGCGCATGGATTTCGACCCCGAGATCATGGTGCGCCTCTTCTGGAGCGGGGTGGCGCCGCTCCATATTCCCGTCCGGGTGATCTACCCCGAGGGCAATACGTCGAACTTTCGCCTGTTGCGGGACAATTGGCTTATTTCCAAGATGCACACACGCCTTGGTGTTCGGCATGCTGTTTCACCTGCCTTCGATCCTGGCCCACCGCCCCTCATTCCCCGAGCGCTCGCCGCATTGGGCCAATTTGCGTGAGCGCGGCACCCGCTTGGGCATGGGGTTCGTGCAGGTCTGCGTCCGGCTTCTCGGCCGGCGCGTGGCCGTGGCGCTTGTCGCTCTGATCGCCGGTTATTTCTGGATGGTTGACGGGGCCCGGCGCGCCTATTCGCTTGCCTATTTGCAGCGGGTCTTTGCCCTGAGCGGGCGGAAGCCGCCATCCCGCCGCGATACGTACCTGCATTTTCGCAGCTTTGCCGAGAAGGCGCTCGATGTCTTTATCGCCTGGCTGAACCCTGGCCAGATTGGCGCCGTCACACTCGCCAGCCCGGACCTCATCGAGCGGACGAATGGCGACAGCCGGGGCGCCTTGCTGATCGTTTCCCATCATGGCAATGCGGAGCTGTGCCGGGTCTGTCTTGGCGGACAATTCCAGCACACGATCCATCCGCTGGTTCATACGCGGCATGCGCAGCAGTACAATGCCTTCCTGCGCGCGGTGCAGCCGGACAATGCCACGACGACCATCGAAGTCGAAGATATTGGGCCGGCACTGGCCATTGCGCTGAAGGAACGGGTCGAGCGCGGGGAGTGGATTGCCATTGCTGGCGACCGGACCCCGTTTTCGGGCGCGGCGCGGAGCGTGGCCGTGCCTTTTCTTGGCAGCCCGGCGCCGTTTTCGACCGGACCCTATATTCTCGCCTCGATCATGGAATGCCCGGTCTACCTGCTGTCCTGCGTTCGTGACGGCGCGGGCTATCGCGTGGCACTCGAACTTTTCGCGGAAAAGATCGAGCTTCCGCGCCACTCGCGGCAGGCCGCCATTGCCGCCCACGCCGCGCGCTACGCGCAATGGCTAGAGGCGCAATGTCTGGCCTATCCCTATCAGTTCTACAATTTTTACGACTTCTGGTCTGCTCGAAGAGCTGGCGGAGCAAAGCCGCGCCAGTCAGGCGGCTTGAGCCGGTTGCGGCGCGTCCCTTGCCTAAGCTGAGTTTCACTGGTTCGCTAACGAAAGAGTAGTCTTGTAGCGATAGGCCATGAGCTGACTTCGGATCGATTTCCGGAATTGTCTCAAGTTGGTGGTACATCTACCGTTCCCAACCGCCACTTGCTCATTAAGGCGATCACTTGACTCCAAGTCCTCTGGCCTTGTTGAACCACTCCTGGGCCTTGAGAAAGTCAGGGGGCACGCCATGCCCATCGCGGTACATGTAGCCCAGCAGCGTCATGGCATTCGCGCTACCCTGTGCGGCCTTCTCGTACCAGTCCCGGGCCTTGGCGTAGTCCTGTGTCACGCCGTAGCCGTGCTCATACAGGAAGCCCAGGCTTGACATGCCCGCTGCATCGTCCGTTGCGGCAGCCTTTTCATACCATTCCCGGGTCTTGGCGTAGTCCTGAGGAACGCCTTGGCCATTGAAATTGAGCAGGCCAAGAGCAACCATCGCCACCGTATTGCCCTTTGCGGCGGCCTTTTCGAACCACTCACGGGCCTTGGCGTAGTCTTGGGGCACGCCGTGGCCTTGTAAATACAGGAGGCCTAAGTCGGCCATGCCGAGCGCATTGTCCTTTGCGGCGGCCTTCTCGTACCACTCCCGAGCCTTGGCATAATCCTGGGGAACGCCCTGGCCAGAGCTCAAAAGCATGCCAAGCTTGGTCATGGCGGGCAGAATGCCCTTTTCGGCGGCCTTCTCATACCAGCCCAGGGCCTTGGCGTTGTCTTGTGTCACACCGTAGCCATGCTCATGAAGGAGTGCCAAGGCGAGCATGCCCATCGCATCGTCCTTTGCGGCGGCTTTCTCATACAATTCCCGGGCCTTGGCGTAGTCTTGGGTAACTCCTTTACCATCGCGATAGAGCGTACCAAGCGAAGTCATCGCCAGTGCATTACCCTTTTCAACAGACCTTTCAAACAAATCGCGGGCTTTGGCGTAGTCTTGGGCTGTACCTTTTCCATCGCGATAGAACTCGCCAAGCGCGCCCATGGCATAGCCATCACCCTTTCCGGCCGCCTTTTCATACCAACCCAGGGCCTTGGCATAGTCTTGCGTAACGCCGCGGCCATAGGCAAAAGCTGCGCCAAGGCTGCCCATAGCGAACGTATCGCCCTTCTCCGCCGCCTTTTCATACCATTCCCGAGCCTTGGCGTAGTCTTGCGGAACGCCTACGCCATGGAGATACAGTGCGCCAAGGGCAGTCATGGACGCCGCATCGCCCCTCGCGGCGGACTTTTCAATCCAGTCCCGGCCCTTGGCAAAGTCCCGCGGAACGCCTTGGCCCTTGACGTAAAGCCCGCCAAGGTTGCCCATGGCCACCGCATTGCCGTTTCCGGCGGCCTTTTCAAGCCATCTAACAGCTTCCGGGTAGTCACCCTTCTTTAGGAGGGCGCGTGCCAAGTGAGACATGGCCCGAAGATTGCCTGCATTCACGGCATCCTGACAGGCTGGAATGGCTCGGGAAACGTCGATTTGATCCAGCTCCACACCTGCGCTCTTGCGCTCATCGTCCAACGGAGAAGCTGCGAGTCTATCGCATTCCGCTGCGGCTTCTTCGACGGGCCGCAACTCCGCGAACGCGGGACGGCCCATACTCAAAGACATCAGCAGTGCCAAGACGAACAGAAACGACGCACGCACCATTTGAGACCGCCCAGGACAAGGTGAATTTGCGGGCACTTTGCCGAAGTGCTTTCTCAGGCGCAAGAGCGGCAACGTATCAGGAAAGGATGAGGTCATCTCCGGGGGCCAAACTGAGCATACGCGGTTGCAAGTATACAACTCCAAATTCCGGCAACGCGTTGCAATCCGGTAACTCGACCGCTCCCGACCCATTGCGTGAGAGCAACCCGGGTTTGACTATAGATGCATGAAATGGCCGGACACCGGGTCATTCGTTGGCGAACCAATGAAACTCTGCTAGGCATTCGAGGGATATCGCGAGGAATATGCCAAGGCGCCGGGCGAGCGCTCTGGCATGACCGAGCGGCTGAAAGCTGAGCTGGCCGATGTCTCGCGCAAAATGGAGCGTCTGCTTCGTCTTGTTGAGGAGGGTCAGACCGATCCTGCCGTGGCAGGTCCGCTTCGCCTCACAGAACGGTGGTAGCCGATTTTAGCCATTTCAGCGCGCCGCCCTTGAGCTGCGGGGAAAGCTCTTCGCGGACCCGCGCGTAGTAGGCGTTGAGCCATTCAAGCTCTTCGGCGGTGAGCATTTGCGGCACGATCAGCCGGCGGTCGAACGGCGCGAGCGTCAGGGTCTCGAAGCCCAGCATGGGCGTTTCGCCCCCTTCGATGGCCTGCGGTTCCGTCACCGCGCAAAGGTTCTCCAGCCGGATGCCGTAATGGCCTTCGCGATAGTAGCCGGGCTCATTCGAGACGATCATGCCGGGCTCCAGCGCCACCATGCCGTTGGGCGAGATCGACTGCGGCCCCTCGTGCACGGACAGGAAGCTGCCGATGCCGTGGCCCGTGCCGTGGCCGTAGTTGAGGCCGGCGGACCACAGTGCGCGCCTTGCGAAGCCGTCGATGTCCACGCCGCGCGTGCCCGCCGGAAAGAGCGCCATGGCAATGCCGATATGGCCCTTGAGCACGAGCGTATAATGCCGCCGCATCTCCTCCGATGGCTCGCCGATAGCGACGGTGCGCGTTACGTCAGTGGTCCCGTCCCGGTACTGCGCGCCGGAATCGACGAGGTAGAGCGTGCCCGGCAGGAGCTTCTTGTTGGTTTCCGGCGCCGCGCGGTAATGCACGATGGCGCCGTTCGAGCCCGAACCCGAGATCGTGTCGAAGCTCGCATCCTGGAATTCGCCGGTTTCGCGCCGGAACCCTTCCAGCTTATCCGAGGCGGTCAACTCGTCGATTTCGCCGGACGGCGCTTCCGCGTCGAGCCAGGCCAGGAACCGGCACAGCGCCACGCCATCGCGCAGATGGGCGTGCCGCGCACCATCAAGCTCGGTGGCGTTCTTCTTCGCTTTGAACAGCGTGCAAGGGTCGCTTGCCTCGACCGGCTTCGCCTTGCAGGCCCGGAGCGCCGAGGCAATGGTGAGCGTTGTCCGCGCATTGTCGATCATCACCTTCGCGCCGGGCTCGACCAGGCCTCGCAGAACCGCCGGCAAATCGCCCAAACCGGCGATTCGCGCCAATTGACCGATGGCTTCCTGGTTGTCCTGCGTGATATGGCCGGGCGCCGTGAAGAGGACGGGCCTGCCGGTGACGGGCACATAGGCGCGCGCCAACGGCATTGGCGTGTGAAGCACGTCCGCGCCGCGAATGTTGAACAGCCACGCCACTGCATCGGGCGCGCAGACGAAAAGCCCGGCCGCGCCGTTCTCCTGAATGGCCTTCCGCACGCGGGCCAGCTTGGCGCCCGCGTTTTCGCCCGCGTAGCGCTCCTCATGAATGAAGATCGGCGCATGGACCCTGGCGGGGCGGTCCTTCCAGATGCGGTCTATCGGGTTACGCCGGACCGCGCGCAGTTTGAAGCCTTTCCTGGCTGCCTCCTGCTTGAGCGGCTTCAGTCCGGCGACCGTGAATAGCGCGGGATCGTAGCCGATAACCGCGCCTGTTGAGGCATTCGCGGCGAGCCAGCTGGACACCTTCGTCTTCGGGAAAAGCTCAACCGTGTAATCCGCGCCCGCTTCCGCCTTGGCCTGCAGCGTGTAGCGGCTATCGACGATAAGGACGGCCTTGTCCTCAAGGATCGCCGCGTGGCCCGCTGAACCGGTGAAGCCGGTGAGCCACGCCAGCCGGTCCGCATAAGCCGGCACATATTCGTTCTGAAACTCGTCGGCCTTGGGAATGATGAAGCCGTTCAGGCCGGAAGACTTGAGCGCCGCGCGAAAAGCGCTCAGGCGGGCCGCTGCTTCAGAATCGCGTTGCTGCATTTTTTCTCAGTACCTAGCTCTTTCTGAAGAGTTTTTTGGGCAAGCCAGATTGCCGGATCATGGAAGCCAAGGTCTTCGGCAGGATATCATCGTTTATTGAGTGGTAAGCGACGGTGACATATTTGGTTTCGCAGCCAATCCTTCCCCTATAGCGCCGATGGCTCGAACTCTTGGCGGGCAAGCTCAAACCCATGCGCTTCAAGGATTTCGATGAATTCGCGGAAATTCAGGCCGGGCACGGAATTGTAAAGCCATGGGTCTCTTCGTCTTTATGCGATCTGAGGATAGAGCCCAAATAGTGCCGGTAAAAGCGCAGGCGATCCAGCAGCGGAGCCTTCCTGTTCAAGAGCCGCTCCGCCGTTGCGCGGTCCTCCTTCAAGGCGGCTTCAACATAGTCCCGGATCGCCGCGGCGAGCGAGCGATACACCTCTTCAAACGAGCGGCCTTGCACGGCGAGGTCGAGGTCGAGGCAGAATGCTTCCCACGCTTCCCCGTGTCCTTCAGCATAGCAAAGAAGCCTTTTACGCATACCCAATCCCTCGGATTTCATCGCCGTCTTTAGATGTAGTTTGGAGACAGCTCTAGCACAAGAAGCCGCTCGCGAAGCTTACGCGAACCCTGAAATCAGTGCACGCGCCTCAGCGTCAGCGTGGCCCAACCTTCGAGGTCGCGGCGCTGGACAAGGCGGAAGCCCGTTGCGCCATAGCGGCCCAGGATTTCGCGTGCCTGACCGGCGAGCAGCCCAGACAGGATGAGAACGCCGCCGCGCCGTGTCAGCTCCCGCAGGCGGGGTGCGAGCTTGAGCAACGGTTTCGCCAGAATGTTGGCCACCACAATATCGAAGGGCGCCTGCGCATAGGCGGCTGCGGGTTTGTGCCCATCGCCAACGTGAAGGCGGATGCTTGCCGCGGCTCCGTTCTTGCGGCAGTTCTCGCGCGCCACCGCGATGGCGATGGGGTCGATGTCGGCGGCGGCGGCGCTTACGCGATGCGCAAAGGTTTTGGCGGCGGCGATGGCGAGCACGCCCGAGCCCGTGCCAAGATCGAGCACGGTGCGCGGCCGGATCGCCGCCGGCAGCGCGGCGATGGCCAAGAGGCAGCCCTTCGTCGTGCCGTGATGCGCGGTGCCGAAGGCGCGGCCCGCATCGATCTCGATGGCCCATTGCGAGAGCGTGCGGGCACGGTCATGGCTGCCATGCACGATAAAGCGGCCGGCGCGAACCGGCGGCAGCGCCTTCTGCGTCTCGGCAACCCAATCTGCGTCGGGTATGGCGGCGATGGCCTCCGAGCGCGGTGCGATCCCGGCCTGCGCGAGCGCTGCGACGGCTACTCCCGCGCCAAGCGCGCCGTTATCGTAGCATTCGAGGAACCACTGGTCTGCCCCGTCAAGCGCAACCAGCGGTAAATCCTCGAAACCCGGCGTTTCGCCCAGGATCGCGGCGGCCTGTACGGCCTCGCTCTCGGAGCCGAAACTCCAAACCGTCTTCTGCGATATCCTCATGCTGAACAAACCTGAATGCGGCCGCAACCGTCATCGCGAGGCGGCTAGGCCGCCGTGGCGATCCAAATGCGGTGTTTTCGATTTAACCTCGGATTGCCTCGCAGCGCCCGCGATAACGCCGCGGCAGCGGCCGAAGGGACTTCTGTCATCGAGCGTTAGGCGCGGCGGCCCACATGGCGATGAGATGCTCGCGCGCGTCTTCCAGGTCGCGGATGCGCAAATGGCCGTAATCGTCCTCGACAAGCAAGCCCAGCTTGCGCAAATGCACGCATCCGTCCTCGATGTCGAAGGCGCAGTCCACGTCGAACTCGTCCTTCAGGAACTTCACGGCCTCGAACCTCACCGCATCGAGCCCGCGATGGCCGTGGCGCAGCAAGAGCGCGTAGGTGATGACGGCCTCGCTGATGTCCTCTTCCTCGGCGTCGTCGTTGAGCTGTGTCAGCACGCTCTGATTGCTGGCGATGCTGTGGAAATAGAGGGCCTTGGACAGTTTCGCCATGTAGCGGGTGCGCGTATTGAGAAAGTTGGAGATCGACCGCGTGATTGCCCCAAGCGCGCCCGCGATGGTGACGGCGACGAAGGCAAGGCTGATGGTGGCGACCGCGGCCACGAATTTCAGCCCGGCCATGCCTATGGCGAAGACCGTGCTGCCGCCCGACCCGATCCAAAGCCAGAGCCGGTCGAACAGCGTGAACTTGATGCGCGCATTGGGGAACAGGATTTCCACCTCCCCCGGGGGATGCGCCGGAAAACCTTGAGATGAAGCGTGTTCTCGGAAACGCCCTCCAGGAGCTGGTAGTTGCGTACCTTGCGGACGTAACGCTCGGCCTTCTTCTTCTTCATTCCCTTCGCGACAAGCTCGGCGACCCGCACATCGAACGGCTTGAGCTTTAGGCCAAGGAACAGCCGCCGGTAAGCGTCGAATCGGAACCGGCCTTTCAAGCAGCCAAAGCGTCTTCCAGCTCTTGGCCATAAGCTTGTCTTTGACTGCTCCGCGATAGTAGAGCATATGAAAATCGTATTCGGCAAGGTCTACTTCGGCGTGAAAGCCGATATTGGATTCCTGCTCGAAGATCGTCCGAAGCGCGCGCTGATCGATTTCGTTATAATTCGCGCTTGTAACGAGGGCGACGATTTTTTCTTTCAGCGCTTCGAGCTGAGCCCGCTTTTCTGCTGGCGAAATTTCCGTCAGGTTGACGGTTTCGTCATCGGGATTGAACGCATCGTAAAGCGATACCAACTCGTCGAGCATTCTGGCGGACTCGACCTGACGCAGCGCACACATATAGCGCACCACCTCTGCTGCCAGTTCGCGCTGGCCCCGGTCGAATAGCCTGTCGAGCGAGCGCGCGACGATGTCCGAGCGGTCCACGGGGATGAATTTTTCCGGGAACAGCGATGGAACGGGCTGGGTGACGTCGAGGCCAACCGGCGTTTCGGACTGTGCCGGCCAAGATGACGGCGAGGATCGCCGGCCGGCCACCGCTTGCTCACTCATACTGCCCTCCAATTCATGAACGGCAATGGTGTAACGGTTTTTATCTGCGCCGGCAATACAACCGCGCAGGCGCCTCCATGCACGCGGGACGGGAGAAATGTCCGCAATACCGTAGGGTATGCGGTTCCGGCTCATGTTGTCCGCTCCGGCTTGGGCTCAACTGCCGGATCTTAGGATGAAAGGAAGTCCATTCGCACCCGGAGACGCTGTGCGCCTCCGCGGGAGGTCAAAATGCCCGGCACGGAAAGCCCGCGCGATCCGGGATAGGGCGCAAAGGCGCCCTTCCGGGACAGCGTGATCGATGCGGCTTTCGCCCTCGGAAAGGCTATTTCAGCGGCTCGTATGCCGAGACTCACCCAATAGTTTAGGCCAATGCGCACGGTATGGAACGCATCGTCCGTCACGTTTCGGCCATCTGCCCATGCGGTGGCGGCGCCTGTACCGGAAACGAGCTGTGCGTCGTGTTTGCCGAAGTTCAGATATTGGTACTCGGCCTTGAACGACCAGGCCGGGTTGAACTTATATTCGAGGCCGCCACCGAGCACGTAACCGGTAGCCGCCCCGTCGAACTTGTAAACGGCGGTGGGCGTGAGTGCGTTGTCCTCGCCGTATTGGCGCAGTCCGCCATAGGCGAAACCGCCGGTGAAATAAAGCAGCGCATTGCTGGCCGAGAAGCCGGCACGCCCCCGGACGGTGCCAAACCAATCCAGGTTCGTCTTGTAGGTTTCGCCCAGCGAGTCAATGCCTTTGCCGGAGATGCCCGAGCCTTGAAAATCGGTCTCGAAGCCGGCCACAAGCTGGGGAATGCCGAGGAAGCCCTGCCAGCTAAAGCCTATTTGGCCGCCGCCGAAGCCTCCGGCAGCGCCGATGCCGCCATAGGCAGGATAGGGCGTTTGGCAGGTGGGACAGGCGTCATAGCCGAACTGATTGCCTGTTTGGCGCCACGCGTAGCCGCCGTTTACACCGGCATAATAACCGCTCCAAATGGACGGTACGTAGGCAACGGGAGCGTCTTTGTAGCCGCCATATCCTCCCAGGTCCGCCGCATTTGCGCGAACGCCAACGATGAGCGCGCTAACCGCCGCGCCCACAGTTACAAGTTTCACAACATTCATCGTTCACCCTACTGTTTGCATGATACTCTCACTCCTACGCGACAAAACACTACGTAAGGTTGTGTTAGCAGTGTGCATAAGTCAAGGTTGCATTTGTATCGAACCGCGCTTGCTGGCAGGGTTGCAATTCTTTTTCGGGGCAGTGTTGCTAAATGGCCCCTCCACGGCATGGCCGCCCCGTTTTGCCCCCGCCGATAGAGCGCCGCCGAGCCCGCCGGCCCTGCCAAGGCAGGCCTCGCATGTCTCGGGGACAATGCCAGAACCCGCGTACTGTGGAGCGCACGCCCATCACCTATCGCAGCCTGCGCCCCGCAAATGCCGCTCGAAACGCATGATGTAAGGGACGTGCCGCCAGCCGTAGCCAGGCTGGAAAGAGCGGCCCAGTCTCACTCACGCGGCGGATGCGTGCCGAATCGCGCCTGTTAATCCGGATCTCGCTTCCTGAACGGACAATGCTAGAATACAGCACCCGCCGCCTGGAGAGAGCGACCATGACTGCCTACGCTCCGCAAACGCAGCTTGAAACGCATGACGTGACGAACGTGCCGCCGCCCTTGTCCGGCCGGAACCTCTACGCAGGCGATGCGGCCTTGCGCGACGCGGCGCGTGCTTTCGGCGGCGAGTGGGTTGAGGCGCCCTTGATGGCGCTGGGCGCCGCGGCGGGCTCGGAAGAGGCGCTGCAATGGGGCGAGGATGCGAACCGCTATCCACCCGAGTTGCAGGCCTTCGACCGGTTTGGCCGGCGCATCGACGAGGTGAAGTTCCATCCGGCCTATCACCGGCTGATGGCGCTGGCCATGGAGCACCGCATCCACAGCATAGGCTGGGCGGAGAAGCGGTCCGGCGCCCACGTCGCGCATGCCGCCATGATGGCACTGCAGACGCAGGCCGAGGCCGGGCGCCATGTGCCCCATCAGCATGACCTACGCGAGCGTCGCCGCGCTCCGGCAGCAGCCGGATGTGGCGGCGGTGTGGGAGCCCAAGATCGTAGGTGGCGTGTACGATGCACCGCTGCGCCCCATCGCGGAGAAGCAGGGCGTTACCGTCGGCATGGCGATGACCGAGAAGCAGGGCGGCTCCGACGTGCGTGCCAACAGCACGCGAGCCTTCTCCGCTGGGGC
Source organism: uncultured Alphaproteobacteria bacterium (assembly GCA_963760455.1). GTDB lineage: Bacteria > Pseudomonadota > Alphaproteobacteria > Rhizobiales > Rhodomicrobiaceae > Rhodomicrobium. Next base: position 143,869 of record CAVXDM010000064.1, on the reverse strand, counting down.
CGGCGGCCCTGGCGGCGATTACCGGCTCGTGGGTCACAAATGGTTCTGCTCCGCGCCCATGTGCGACGCCTTCCTGACGCTCGCCTATACGGACAAGGGCCTGAGCTGCTTCCTGGTGCCACGCATCAAGCCGGACGGCGAGCGTAACGCCTTCCACATCATGCGGCTCAAGGACAAGCTCGGCAACAAGTCGAACGCCTCCTCCGAGATCGAATATCCAGGGACCTTCGCGCGGATGATCGGCGAGGAGGGCCGCGGCGTCGCCACCATCATCGAGATGGTGCACCACACCCGGCTCGACACCATGGTTGGCTCGCTGGGCGTCATGCGGCGCGCGCTTACCGAGGCGGTCCATCATGTGAGCCATCGCCGCGCGTTTCAGAAGACGCTCATCGATCAGCCCGTTATGCGCGCCGTGGTGGCCGACCTCGCGGTGGATTACGAGGCAGCCGCAATGCTCGCCATGCGCGTCGCCCGCGCCTTCGACGGCGGGAGCGAGGCGGAGAAAGGCTTCGCGCGGCTCGGCGTGGCGCTGGGCAAGTTCTGGGTCGCGAAGCGCACGCCGCAATTCGTCTACGAGTGCATGGAGTGCCTGGGCGGCGGCGGCTATGGCGAGGATAGCCCGATGCCGCGCTACTACCGCGAAGCGCCAGTGAACGCGATCTGGGAGGGCTCGGGCAATGTGATCGCACTCGACATTTTGCGCACGCTGCGGAAGGAGCCGGAGGCGCTTGCGGCCTATCTCGCGGAACTTGAGCCGGCGCGCGGCTTGCACCCAGGCTTCGCCCGCAGCTTCGAGGCGCTTGCCGGCACGCTTGCCAAGGGCGTGCCGGAGGCGGGCGCGCGGCATATCGCCGAAACCATGGCGCTGGCGCTGGAGGCGTCGCTGCTGCTGCGGCATGGCACGCCCGAGGTGGCGGCAGCGTTTTGCGAACTGCGCCTGGGCGAAGGCCGGGGCATCAATTATGGCGCGGGCTCGGCCGCCATCGATGCCGGCCCGGTCATCGCGCGGCAGATACCGGGCGTCTAATCCGCCGCCAAATCCCCAAGCCGCACCGCGAGGCTGGGAAGCAGCAGCGGCGTCAACATCTCTGCCGGGGAGAAATTCTCCACGCGGCCGTAACCGTTTTCGCTGGGTTCGCGATGGATGCGCGTCTCAAGCCGCACAGAGGCCCGGGGAAGCTGGTGCTGGCCGTGGCCCGTCGCCCCCGCCATCGAAGAGCTTGAGGGCGCGGCTGACGATATCGTTTGCTTACAGCGCTACGAGCCTTTGCATGCGATCAGGCTTTACTATACCAACTTCCATCAGGGCACTGATAAAAAGGTCATATTGTCGAAAGTGCGGGCGCAGGAGCATGCTTTGACCGGCGTCAAGGCTCGGTTACGTTTTTCCGCGTAACCATTTATTGGCTTTATGAACAGAGACGACAGCCCCAGAACTCGGAAGATGTGAGCGCATGACGCCGGCTCGGCAAAGCATCCGTGACTTGGACCTTCGCGGGCAAGTTACTTCCGTTCGCGGCTCGGTCGTGGATGTGAGCTTTCCCGCTGGCACCTTGCCGGATGCCGGAGAAGCGATCGTGATCGAGGCCGATCCGGCTCGCGAGCTTATTGCCGAAGTCCAGCAGCATCTTGGCCCCACGGTTCTGCGAGCGGTCGCGCTTGAAAACACCGCCGGGCTTCGCCGCGGCGCCCTTGTCCGGCCGACCGGCGCGCCCATTCGTGTGCCCGTGGGAGAGGCCGTGCTCGGCCGGCTTCTCAACGCAATCGGGGAAGTCTCCGACCGCGGGCCGCCGCTACCCGCCAATACGGAGCGTCGTCCAATCCACGCGGCCGCGCCTCCACTTAACCGGCTCGGGGCCACATTTGAAGTCTTTCATACCGGCATCAAGGTCATCGACCTGCTCGCGCCGCTCGTCAAAGGCGGCAAGGCGGCCATGTTCGGAGGGGCCGGCGTTGGCAAGACCGTGCTAATCATGGAACTCATCCGCACCACGGTTGAGGGGCATTCGGGAATTTCAGTTTTCGCTGGCGTTGGCGAGCGCTCGCGCGAGGGTCATGAGCTGTTGCTTGAGCTTAAGCAGTCGGGCGTTTTTGAACGCACCGCGCTTGTATTCGGGCAGATGAACGAGCCGCCAGGCGCGCGCTGGCGGGCGGGGCTGACGGCGCTTGCCATTGCGGAGTATTTCCGGGACGAAGCGCATGAAGACGTGCTGCTTCTGATCGACAACGTCTACCGGCTCGTCCAAGCCGGCGGCGAAGTATCCGGCCTGCTCGGCAGGCTTCCTTCCCGGGTGGGCTACCAGCCGACGCTCGCAAGCGAGATCGCGGAGTTCGAAGAGCGGATCGCCTCGGTGGCCGGAAGCTCCATCACTTCGATACAGGCGGTCTATGTGCCAGCGGACGACTTCACCGACCCAGCCGTGGCCGAGATTTTCAGCCATCTCGACTCGTCCATCGTCCTATCCCGCGATATGGCAAGCGAGGGCATGTATCCAGCCGTCGACCCTCTCGCCTCGGCTTCAAGCCTGCTCGACCCGCGCCTGGTTGGCGAGGCCCATTACCGCATCGCCCAGGACGTGCGCAAAACCATCTCCCATTATCGCGACCTGCAGGAGATCATCGCGCTGCTCGGCATCGAGGAGCTTTCCGCCGCCGACCGCCGTGTGGTTGGCCGCGCGCGGCGCCTTCTGCGCTTTCTGACCCAGCCCTTCATGGTCACAACCGCATTCACGGGCAAGCCGGGCCGCGCCGTCGAACTTGAGGCGACGCTCGCAGGCTGCCGCGCGATCCTGGAGGGGGAAGCCGATAATTGGGCTGAGAGTTCTCTATATATGGTTGGCGATCTTGAAGAAGCCCGGCAGCGCGAAGCCGTATCGGCCAGGAGCGCGCCATGAGGCTGACTGTGACCACGCCGCTTTCCACGATCGTTGAGGCAGACGAAGTTACGCATTTGCGGGCCGAGGATCAAACGGGAGCGTTCGGCATTTTGCCGGGGCATGCGGATTTTTTGACTGCGATTGCGATTTCGGTTGCCACCTGGCGCAACGCCAAAGGCGCCGAGCATCACGTAGCCGTTCGCGGCGGCATGCTGCAAGTCGAGGGTGGCCAGTCGATCACCATCGCCACGCGCGAGGCTATCGCCAGCGACGATTTGCACCTGCTGGAGACGGAGGTGCTTACCGCTTTTCACCGCCAGAACGAAGAGGAGCGGGCCGCGCGCACCGATGCGCAGAGGCTTTATCTGTCGGCAATCCGTCAAATCTGCAGCTTTCTGAAGTCCGAACGGCAGCCCGCCGTCCCAGGCGAAGCCGTCGCCTCCTTCCGGGATGGTGCCGAGCGATGAGACAGGAACCGGATAACCACGAACGGCTCAGCAAGGCAGCCAAAACGCGGGCTGAGCGGAAAGCGAAATGGCAGCGCGAGGGCGAACGCTCAATCGGCCAGAATCTGGCGATGATCGGCGCGCTGGGCTGGACCATTGTCACACCCACCTTGATTGGAATTTTCGCGGGCCGCTGGCTCGACCGGACCTTCAGCATGGGTATTTTCTGGACCCTGGGCCTGCTGGTTGCCGGGCTAGCGCTCGGCTGCACGCTTGCCTGGAAGAGGATGCAAAGCGAATGAATCGTTTTATCGCGGGCCACATTACCCCTGTCCCTCTCCCCATGGGAGAGGGAACGTTGTTGCACGCGCGAGGACTCTTCAGGCGTCCCTTCTCCCTGCCGGAGAAGGACAGGATGAGGGATAATGCCGCCGGACCTGTGGCACATCGCCAAGCGGAGGCCATATGACAGGCTTGGCGCTACCAATGCCGGTTTTTCTCGCGGCCATCGCGCTCGCAGGCTTTGTCTTTGGCCTTCTCTATTTCTCCGCCGTCCAGCGCACCGCTAACCTCATTGCGGCGGGCCGGGGTTGGCTCGCACCTATAGCACTCACGCTTGGCCGGATCGGGGCTGCGGTTCTGCTCTTGGCGCTTGCCGCGAGGCTTGGCGCGGCCCACCTCCTGGCCGCTTTTGCCGGCTTCTTATTTGCGCGCGTCGCGGCGTTGCGTGCGGCAAGGAGGCCAGGCTGATGCACCAAGCCTCGCCGCTCACGAGCACGGTTCTCTTTCATATCGGACCGGTAGCAATCACTCGCCCAGTGGTTACGACATGGGTCATCATGCTTGCGTTGACCGTGGTTTGCTGGCTCGTAACCCGCCGGCTGCAAAAGCAGCCCGGACCACGCCAAGCCGTGCTTGAGCTTGTGGTGACGGGCATCGAGCAGCAAATCGGGGAGATCATACGGAAGGATGCGCGGCCATACCTGCCGCTGCTCGGTACGCTTTTTATCTTCCTCGTGACAGCCAATCTTTCCGGCCTGCTACCCGGCGTCGAAGCGCCTACGGGGAAGCTTGAGACCCCCGCCGCCCTTGCGTTCATCGTGTTCCTGTCCGTACACTACTATGGGATACGGTCTCGCGGGGTCCGCGGCTATCTCGCAAGCTTCGCGGAGCCCAAGCTCATTATGCTGCCGCTCAACATCCTGTCCGAGATAACGCGGACGTTCTCGCTCATGCTGCGCCTCTTCGGCAATATCATGAGCGGGGAATTCGTCATCGCGCTAGTGGTGGCGCTTGCAGGGCTGTTCGTGCCCATTCCCCTGATGGCGCTCGAAATATTGGTCGGGCTCGTGCAGGCGTATATTTTTACGGTCCTCGCCGCCGTCTTTATCGGCGCCGCGGCCGGCAATGCGAAAGAGGGATAAGGAGGCTTCATGGACGCCAAGCTAATTGCAATTATAGGAGCTGCCCTGGCCGTTTCGATAGGTTCAATCGGGCCGGCTCTGGCTGAGGGCCGGGCCGTTGCGGCAGCCATGGATGCAATCGCGCGCCAGCCCGAGGCGGCTGGTACGATCTCGCGCACGCTCTTCGTGGGGCTCGCCATGATCGAAACGATGGCGATCTATTGCCTTGTGGTCGCACTGCTTTTGCTCTTCGCCAATCCCTACACAAGCTGAGCATGCACTTGGACTTGTGGACCATAGCGCTGCAGACGATCAACTTCGTCATCCTGGCCGCCTTGTTGTACCGCTTTCTGTATCGGCCCGTGCTGGGTATGATTGAAGCGCGCCAAGCGGAGGTGCGGCGGCAATACGATGAAGCCAAGGCGATGGAGGATAAGGCGCGGGCCAATCTGGAGGCAATCGCGTCCGCCAGAGAGGGCATAGCAGCCGAGCGCGAGGCCGCGCTCAAAGCAGCCGCCTCCCAGGCGCAAGAGGCGGCGGAAGCGCGGCTTGCGGAAGCCCGCCGCCAGGCGCAAGCCCTTCTCGACAGCGCACGCAATACCATTGCCGCCGAGCGCGAACGCGCACTCGATGAAGCGCGCCGCGCGGCCCTCGATTTGGGTGCGGAATTCGCGCGGCGCCTGCTTGCGGAGATGCCCGCGCAGCTTCGCGGAGAGGCTTGGATCGAACGGGTGGAAACGCAACTGAGCGCGCTGGCGAAGCCGGAGCGCGAGTCGCTCGCAAAGCAGCTTGAGAACGGCCACGCGCTTACGGTGCGGACCGCGGCACCCCTGCCGTCCTCCGTGGCTGACACCTGGAAAAGCCGCCTGCGGCGTTCCCTTGGCGACAGCGTTGCGATCTCCTTCGAGGTCAACCCGGAACTCATCGCTGGGGTGGAACTGCATTTCCCGGACGCCGTTCTGCGCCTTTCCTGGCAGAGCGAACTCGCATCCTTGCGCTCGGAGATCGAGGCTCATGGCAACGCTCACTGAGGAACTGCATGAGTGGCTCGATCATAGCCGGGAGCGCGTCGCGCGCCTGCCGATTGAACCGCGGCTGGAGCAGATCGGGCATGTGATGCAGGTTGGTGACGGCGTGGCCACTGTCCGGGGGCTGCCGGAAACCCGTCTCGACGAGTTGCTCGTTTTTGAAGGCGGCGCTCTGGGCCTTGCCGTCGATCTTGGCGAGGATGCAATCGGTTGCGTGCTCCTTGACGGCGCCAGCGCAATTTCTTCCGGCAGCATCGTGCATGGTACGGGAGAAGTGGCGCGCGTCCCGGTTGGCGAAGCGCTGCTTGGCCGTGTTGTGGACGGGCTTGGCGCACCGCTGGACGGTGGCGCGCCGATGAACACCGCCACGTTTGCGCCTGTTGAGCAGCCGGCGCCTGCCATTGTCGACCGGTCTCTTGTGACCCGCCCGCTTGCTACCGGGCTTCTGGTCATCGACGCGATGATTCCATTAGGCAGAGGCCAGCGCGAACTCATCATCGGCGACCGCGCGACCGGTAAGACCGCAATCGCGGTGGATACGATCATCAACCAGCGATCCACCGGCGTTATTTGTATCTATGCCGCAATCGGGCAGAAGGCTTCGTCGGTCGCACAGGTGATTGACGCCGTGCGGCGTTACGGTGCGCCCGAACGCTGCGTTTTCGTGATCGGCGAATCCAACGCCGCGCCGGGCCTCCAATGGCTCACGCCTTACGCCGCCTGCAGCATGGCGGAATACTTCATGGAGCGGAAGCACGATGTACTCCTGGTCATCGATGACCTTACGAAGCACGCCAGCGCTTACCGGCAGCTTTCGCTTCTGTTGCGCCGGCCTCCCGGCCGCGAGGCTTACCCTGGTGACATCTTCTACATTCACTCGCGGTTGCTGGAGCGCGCGGCAAAGCTTTCACCGGAGCGCGGCGGCGGCTCGCTGACGGCCCTGCCAATCGCGGAGACCCAGGCCGGCAATATCAGCGCCTACATCCCCACGAACCTCATCTCGATCACCGACGGCCAAATCTACCTCGATCCGCGCCTGTTTTATGAGGATCAGAAGCCCGCCGTGGACGTTGGCAGAAGCATCTCGCGTGTTGGCGGCAAGACGCAAGCGCCTGTCCTCAAAGCGCTAGCTGAAAGCTTGCGGCTGGAATACGCACAGTTTCTGGAGCTGGAGGTATTCACGCGCTTCGGGACGATGGTGGACGAGCGCACCCGCAAGGTTATCGAACACGGCCGGCGAATCCGTGCGGTTCTGGCGCAACGGCAATTCGTGCCGCTTTCGCTTGGCGAGCAGGTGGCGCTGCTGTGTGCACTCAGCGACGGTGCGCTCGATAGCCTGGCGCTTAGTCAGGTTGGTGCTTTCCGCGTGGCGCTTGGCCCCTGGCTCAGGGAGAAAATGCCCGAAATCCCAGCGCTCGACGATGAGGCGCCCCCGCTCCCGGATGAGGTTCGCGCCCGTTTGAAAACGTCGCTTGCCGCGCTCGCCCAATCCCTTGCGGCGCCCAAAGCCGCGGATGCGGGGCTGTAGCGATGCCGCGTCTCGCGCAACTCCAAGCCCGCGTCGCCAGCATGGGCGAGCTATTGAACATCATGAGTGCCATGCGGTCGCTGGCAGGGATGCGCGTGCAGGAAGCGCAGCGCGCCCTTCCTGGCATCCGCCGCTATGCCGAGTCGATGGAAGCGGGCATAGCGGGAGCGCTTAGGCTCATGCAGCAGCAGGGGCCGGAGCCAACGGGGCAAGCCGGACGCCGCGCGCTGATTGTCTGCGCAGCCGAGCATGGCTTTGTGGCTGGCTTCAATGAGCGCCTTGCCGAAGCGGCTGAAGCGGAGCTTCGCCAAGGGGATCTTCTGTTCGTGGTGGGCAGCCGAGGGGCAAATCTTCTCTTCGAGCGCGGGCGGCATGCTACCTGGACCGCGCCGATGGCGACCCGGCTGGCGGCTGCCCCAGGCACTGCGGACAGGCTTGCCAAAGAACTATATGCCAGGATTGCGAGAGGCCAACTGGCGCGTGTGGAAGTCATGTTCGGCCGCTACCGTCAGGCCGCGCAGCCAGCCATAGAGCGGCGGCTGCTCCTGCCGCTGGACATCGCCTCTGTCAGCAAGGACCGTACACGGCAGGCGCCTCTTCACAACCTGGAACCGGAGGCGCTATTAGAAAAGCTCGCCGCCGAATATGTGTTTGCGCAGCTCACCGAGGCCGCGGTGGAATCCATCGCAAGCGAAAATGCCGCGCGCTTTGCGGCCATGCAGGCCGCCTGCGACAATGTCTCGAAAAAGCTCGATCAACTGCAAAGCCAAGCGCGCCACGCGCGGCAGGAGGAGATCACCACCGAACTCATCGATCTCATCACGGGAGCCGAGGCTATGGGAGCCAAAGGGTCGCAGCCAGGATAAACGGAGGAGCCCGCCTCCAGGCTGTAATTTTGGATGGCTATCAAGGCCTGCGCGGGCTGGCAAATCTGGGCCGGCTGGTGTCGTGGGCTGTCACCGCATCCGTTGCCCATGGCTAATACGGCCCTGGCAATTGGCATAACCCAGCCAAAATACCATGCCGATGGTCTGCTCCCGGATGCGTTTGCCCTCCCGGATGCATTCGCGCAGCAGACCATTGCCATTGGACCATTTTCTCGCGGCCCAAAACGCCAGGAACCTCGATTGAGAACGGCCCGTCACAGCGAGATGTTGGCGGCGATGCCGAGGTTGCGGAAGGCTTCGGAGCCGCCATGGGTCAGGTCTTTGCCGGCAAGCGCCTCCCCGTTGAGCGCACGGATGCCGCCATTCTTGGCGCCCACGATCATATTCATCGCGATGACCGCGTAGCCGTGATCGGAATCCGAGGCGGCGATGCCGGCGGAGGTGCCTTCGATGCGGTTGTTCATGACGAAGATCGTGCCGAGCCGCTGGGGCGTGCCGATCCGCAAGCCGAACTGGCCGGGGCCGCTCACCATATTGTTCGTCACCATGCCGTCGCCGCCCGCCCAGATCGCGGCCTTGGCGCAAGAGGCTGCCCGGTTGCCGGCGATGTAGAGGCCTGTGCCCGTGCATACGATGCCGTCGGCAGGGCTTGAGAGCACCTGGCAATCGCAAATGCTGAGGTTGCGGCATTCGAGCGCCAGGAGCGCGAAACCGGCGAAGCTTACGCCCCTTAGGCTCACATCCTGGCCCGCACCTTCGAAGATGGGCGCTTTGCCGGGCGCGGTCAGCACAGACAATCCGGGCACGCCGAGCACGGTCGCGTTGGGAGGCAGCACGAGTTTCTGGGCGCGATAATTTCCGGCTGGGATCGCGATGGGCTGCCGCGCGGCGGCCAACTCGTCGATGGCCTTCTGCATCGCGCCGGACTGGTCGGCGGAGAAGTCCGGGGCGACGCCAAAATCGAGGACGGTTCTGCCGGAAAGGCGCGGCCGGCGCCGCTGCTTCAGCGGCCGTTGCGCCCGCCAGCGCGGCCATCCCGCCGAGCCCCAATAAATGCCTGCGATCCATGGCGCTTGCGCTCCCCATTCGCCGGTAGCCACGTTGCCCGGCCCGCATAGCACAGCCTGGGCGCAGGCGCGAACGAGAACATGCGCGCCGGCGGTGGCGTCCTTGAGGGTGAGGCAGGTCTTGGGCGCGGGCTCGATGCCAATCGCCGGCATGTGGACGAAGCTTACCAGCGCGCCGCTGGCGGCAGCATCCGCGAGGCTCCAGTAATAGAGCGCGTTGCAGAGGTAGCGCCCAGCATTCCTGGAAAGCTGCGCTGGAAAGCCTGCCAACCTGAGCGCGCGCAGGAGTGCGGCAGGCGGCAGCGCCGAATACAGAACGGGCGCTCCGGAGCGGGCAAGCGGCCGGCCCGGCCGCGCAATCCCGGCCTGATCCTGCTTCGGTCCGCTCATATTGACGGCGCGCGTCTCGATCTCGAACCCGGTGGCACGCTTGGTCACGCCGAAATGCAGGATGGCGTGCGGCTGCGCTCTGGCGATCGCCTCCGGGCGGCGTCCCGCGCCTGCATCCACTCGACCGGGATCACTTCGGCGAAAAGCTCGATGCCGGGCAGCGCGCCGGACAGCGCCAGCGCGCGCACCACCGAGGCGGATGCGTTCTGCGTGACACCTGGGAACGTCCCGAAGCCTGTGACTAGCACACGCACGGGGGGACGGGGATTTAAGTACATACGCAGTCACCCGGCATCGTCATCTTATTTTAATCCACACAGCACCATGGCTCCCCCTGTCCCCTCTCCCGCGAGGGGAGGGGAAGGCCCTCTCAGCGGGCACAACCGGACTTCCCTCTCCCCTCCGCGGGAGAGGGTTGGGGTGAGGGGCCTACCAAAAACCAGCGCAATCATCGCCGCTACCAGCCGTTACACGCAACCGGCGATAAGGGTAGCGGCTTCGTCGGCGGCGACGGAGGGCGGCATCGCGCCGCTGCGGACCTTGCTTTCCAGCGCCGCGATTTTGGCGGCGGCCGCCTCGTTCGAAAGAAACGCCTGGCGCATGCGCTCCTCGATCAAGGCGTGCATCCAGCTCACATCCTGGCCGCGGCGCTTGGCCTCGAACTCGCCGGCCGCTTGGAGTGCTGTGCGATGACGCTCGATATTGCCCCACAGTTCATCGAGCCCGCGTCCTTCGCGCGCGGAGATCGTGATTACCGGCGGCTTCCAGGAGGCGCTGGCGGGCGTCAGAATATGCAGCGCCGCCTTGTAATCGCCGGCTGCCGCACGGGCCGCGACCTCGTTGCCGCTATCGGCCTTGGTGATGGCGATCATGTCGGCCAGTTCCATCACGCCCTTCTTGATGCCCTGCAGTTCGTCGCCGCCTCCGGCCAGCATGAGGACGAGGAAGAAATCCACCATCCCCGAGACCGTGACCTCCGATTGCCCGACTCCCACCGTCTCGACCAGCACCACGTCGAAGCCCGCCGCCTCGCATAGGAGGATGGTCTCGCGCGTGGTGCGCGCCACGCCGCCCAGCGTGCCCGAGGAAGGGGAGGGGCGGATGAAGGAGTTCGGGTCGGCGGCAAGCTGCGCCATACGGGTCTTGTCGCCCAGGATCGCACCCCCGGAGCGGCTCGAAGACGGGTCGACCGCCAGCACGGCCACGCGATGGCCCTGGCCCGTGAGGTAGCTGCCCAGCGCGTCGATCAGTGTCGATTTGCCGACGCCAGGGACGCCAGTAATGCCAACGCGCTGCGAGCGGCCGGCATCGCCGTTCAGCAGCGTCAGAAGCTGGCGGGCCTGCGGCCGGTGCGCGGGCTTGCGGCTTTCGATCAGCGTGATTGCGCGTGCCAGCGCCACGCGGTTGCCAGCGCGCACGTGCTCCGCGAGCCCGGCGGTGTCACGGCTTGCATCTTGTCCTTGAGCGGTGTTCTCGATTCCCATGCGTGAGGATTAAGAGAGGCGCGCCGCCAGCACAAGCGCAAGGTCACGCGCTCGCCTGTGCGGAACCGTCGTCCGCTGAGAGCATGCCCGGACTTTTGCCCCTGTTACGATGTGGCAGGGAATATGGCTCCAAAGTCTAGTGGCCTGTATCGGCTCAAATCAGCGCTTCTGACTTGGTCGTTTTCGCCGTGGCAAAACCAGACGGCCCTGACTGTACGTCAGTACAGCCTGTGCCGTCTGGCTTCACCACGTCAGAAGATCCCGGCGTCATAGCTATTCATTCCTTAGCCGATACAGGCCAATAGCCTAACGCCGCCTTGCTGCGCGGGTGGCGCTTGTTATACAGTTTATCTAACCAGCAAGGAATTCTGTATGCCAGCCCCCGGCGAGCCACTGCCGCGAACTAACACCCGCCGCTGACATGCGGCGCAGGCTCAAGGCCATCTTCATCGGCTCGGCGGGCAATCTCGTCGAGTGGTACGACTTCTACGCCTACGCCGCTTTCGCGCTCTACTTCGCCGGCGCCTTTTTCCCGAATCCTCCGACCCGGTGGTGCAGCAGCTCAATGCGGCGATCCTCTTCGCGGCGGGCTTCATCGTGCGGCCGCTGGGCGGCCTGGCTGTTCGGACGGCTCGCCGATGTCTACGGCCGCCGCAATGCGCTCACGGCTGTCGGTGCTGCTGATGTGCTTCGGCTCGCTGGTGATCGCGGTCACGCCCACCTACGCATCCATCGGGATCGCGGCGCCGATTGTGCTCGGCTTCGCCAGAATCGTGCAGGGCCTGAGCCTCGGCGGCGAATACGGCACCAGCGCCACCTACCTCGCCGAGGTGTCGGACGCAGGACATCGCGGTTTCTATTCGAGCTTTCAGTACGTTACGCTCATCGGCGGACAGCTTTGCGCGCATCGTCGTCCTGCTGCTGCTTCAGAATGTCTTCCTGACCGCGGATGAGATCCGCGCCTGGGGCTGGCGCATCCCGTTCGTGATCGGCGCGCTATTGGCCGTCATCACCGCCATCATGAGGCGCAACCTGCACGAAACCGACGCCTATCTCGAAGCGAAAAAAGCCACTGGCGAAAGCACCCTGCGCTCGCTTTTTAACTACCCGCGCGAGCTTCTGATTGTGGTCGGGCTCACCGCAGGGGGGACGGCGGCATTCTACACCTACACAACCTATATGCAGAAGTTCCTGCGCCTGTCGGTGGGGCTTAGCGACAATCAGACCACAATGGTTGCAGCCGCGAGCCTGATCTTCGCGCTGTTCCTGCAGCCGCTCTATGGCGCGATCTCGGACCGCATCGGCCGGAAGTGGCTTCTGATCTTCTTCGGCGTCTGCGGCACGCTATTCACGATCCCGCTGCTTTCGGCGCTGATCGAGACCAAGACCGCGTTCGGGGCCTTCTTGCTGATCGCCGCCGCGTGGCTGATCGTCAGCGGCTATACCTCGATCAACGCGGTGGTGAAGGCCGAGCTGTTCCCGACGAATGTGCGCGCGACCGGCGTGGGCCTTCCCTACGCGCTGACGGTCTCGATCTTCGGCGGCACCGCCGACTCTATCGCCCTCTGGTTCAAAACCTTGGGGCACGAAAACTGGTTCGCCTATTACCTTACCATCATCATCGCGCTTTCCCTCACCGTCTACGTGACCATGCGCGACACGAAAAAGCACTCCGCGATCCAGCGCCACGAATAGCACGAAGACCGGCGCCGCGCCGGCACCCAAGCGGCGCGGCGGAAACGCCATTTCCTGCGATAGTCTTTCCAGATTTGGATCATTTATTACCTGGGCTTTAACCACTCAGTCGAAATTCGGCTGGGTTAAGATAGAAACCCGGCACGTTACGTCCACCGGCGCTGTTCGAGACGAAATCTCGCCGGAGGAATGAACATGAACAGCCCGGACCTCGCAGCACCGGAATTGATGAAAACATCGGAAAGCTCCAGTCTTGTGCAAGAATTTGCCGCCCAACTGCATGGAAGCCTGCTTGACGAGAGCGCCCCATCTTACGAGGAGGCGCGAAAAATCTGGAACGGGATGATCGATTGCAGACCCCGTTACATCGTGCGCTGCGCGAGTGCGGCCGATGCCGCCGCGGCCATCGGCTTTGCCCGCCGCAATGGCCTTGCCGTCGCGGTTCGGGGAGGCGGGCACAACATCGCTGGAAACTCGGTTTGCGATGGCGGCCTTGTCATCGACTTTTCCCAGATGAAAGCGGTGCAGGTCGACGCGGCAAACAAGCGCGCGCGGGTGGAGGCCGGAGCAACGCTTGCGGATGTGGACAGGGAAACCCAGAAATTCGGGCTAGCCGTACCTACGGGAATAAACTCAACCACGGGCATCGCAGGCCTGACGTTGGGCGGCGGCTTTGGCTGGCTCAGCCGCAAGTTCGGTCTGACAATCGACAGCCTTCTGTCCGCCGGCGTGGTGACGGCTAATTGCGAGCAACTGCGCGCAAGTGCCGGCGAGAACCCGGATATGTTCTGGGCGCTTCGCGGCGGCGGCGGCAATTTCGGCGTCGTTACCTCGTTCGAGTTCGAGCTTCATGAGGCAGGCCCCGAGGTGTTGTCTGGGCTTGTGGTTCATCCCTTCGCCGCCGCCCGCGAGGTCCTCAAGAGCTATAGGCAAGCCCTTGAAACCGCGCCTGATGAGCTGACTTGCTGGGCCGTGATGCGGAAGGCGCCGCCGCTGCCGTTCCTGCCGGCTGAATGGCATGGCAAGGAAGTCTTGATACTTGCCATGTGCTACTGCGGCGATATGGCTGAGGGGGAGAAGGCCGCTGCCGGCCTGCGCTCGATTGGAAAGCCCATCGCCGATGTTGTAGGGCCGCACCCGTTCGCGGCCTGGCAGCAGGCATTCGACCCGCTGCTCGCTCCGGGCGCCCGCAATTACTGGAAAAGCCACGATTTCGCGGAGCTTTCAGACACCGCCATCGACATCCTGACCGGCGCGGCGAGCAAACTGCCGGACCCGGGATGCGAGATCTTCATCGCCCACGTGGGCGGAGCCGTTGGCCGCATCGCGCCGGAGGCCACTGCCTTTCCGCAAAGAAGCTCGCACTACGTCATGAACGTGCATGCGCGCTGGCGCGAGCCGGGGCAGGACCAGCAATGCGTTTCCTGGGCGAGGGAGTTGTTCGAAGCGGCGAAACCTCATGCGATTGGGACCGCTTACATCAACTTCATGCCGGGGGACGAGACAGACCGAGTTGAGGCGGCCTATGGCGACAACTACAAGCGGCTCGCGGAAATCAAACGGCGTTACGATCCGGATAATTTCTTTCGGATGAACCAGAATGTGAAGCCCGCCGGCTGACCACCGGAGCACTGCGGCGTTTTTGCGAGCGCGGCGATGCCAAATCCGTTCGATTGCTTCGCTGGCGGTCCATTAAGACGCCCTCCCCCTCTCCCAGCAAGCTCGCAACGGCGAGCTTGCTACTTTAGAGTCTGCATCCGCAAGCGCATGCGGATGGGAGACGGAGCATCGCCGCGGCTAAGCAGAACTGCCAAGATTGCCAATGTTTTTGCTGTCCTTATCGGGCAGCTCAGGCCGGCCGCGCACTTGCGGTCTGCTGGCGATACCGTCTCTTATCGGGAGTTTAGCGCTCCGCATAAACCGGCTTTTCAAGCCGCCGGTATCGCGCGCGCTTACGCTTTGCCGCCACGGAACATGGCTGGACCGGGTAGCCATCGGCGATAGAGTTTCCATCTCCAATGCCCAATATCCGTTCCCTATTGCAATGACGTTTAATCGGCCCATCGGCCTCGGATACGTTCGAGTACTTCATCTAACTCCCAACGACGCTAACGCTCTTTTAAGCAATCCGGCAGGCATACCGCCACTATACTCAGCAATTCAAAACCGCTTTGCGGATGGCCATAAGATGGCAGCAGCCAAACGCAAGCGCAACCTGACCGTGCAATTTTCCACAACCTTTACGATAAGTTCTGGCGTATTGCACAAGTAGGCCGTGCGGGCGCGGCGCGACAAGGTCCGCGCAAGCCTCCCGTGCGGACAATGGAAGAACAAGGAAGCGTGCCGGGATATTGCGGCGCGAGGTTTTGCGACTGCGGATGTAGGATAGTGTCATGAAATTTAGCTTTGCGTGGACCTTCGTCAACAAGCTGCGCGGCGGGACGCCAGCGCCACCGCCGGAAAAGCGAACCCCGGCATTCCCGCGCCTGCCGGCGTGCCGCGCACTGTCCCGCCAGATTGGCAAGGGCATCTTCCGCGCTATGCTTGCAGTCTTCCGCACTGGACGCCGCCAGCATCTTGCGTTTGGCGGACATGTCCTTAGCCCAGGCGTTCCACACTTGGCGGCCCAGCAAAAACGGCACAACCGCTGCCTGCCATACCCGCCTCCATCGCGCAAAACAGGCCTTGAAACTATGGATTGGGCAGCGCCTACCGCGCGGTGCGCGCCGGCTTGCTTGCGGATTTCGGATTGGGCCGCCTCAACTAAGCGGGCTTGTTTCTGCCTGTTGGGGGGCTTCGGATATCTTGAACGGCGGTTTTCGACCCATCGCGGTCCAAGCCGCGGGGAACCAAGCGCAAGGTTTCTATTATCAATCGCGGAGCGTAGCCGCGGTCCACATCGCCATCCGGCTTCACAAGAGCGGTCTGTTCATCGCGCGCGTTTCCCAGAATGCGCGGCGCAACTCGCGGGGCATTCAAGCCTCTCCTCCGGCTTAACAAGCCGTTCATTTCCCGTAGAAGCCTAATATAGTTAACGAGAACAAGGTAAACGCGCAAAGAGATTGTCTCGCACACGCGCATTTCTGCGAAATTTTCCTCGTTTCATGCCGATTTCTGTACTTCAAAACTCCGGTTAAATATAGCGGAACGTTTCGCATTTACCATAATACAGCCGCCCGTCCTGAAATTTTCAGCGTATAAACAATAAGATAGCAGCTTAAGGCTTCCTCAAGATTTCTTTGCTATATTGATTCAAAGTCGAAAGGCACCCGATCGAGGCCCCAAATCGTGCCAGAAAATGCCTGAATAGTTAACATGACACTGCGGCGGCCTTGCAACTGGCCCGGATGGCGAAGCGATCGAACGGATTTGGTATCGCCGGCTGACGGCGGAAAAGCCCGCATCGCAATTGACATGCCCGCCGCGCCCGCATAGATGCGCTTAGAATAATTCTAAGGAGTTCCCCCTATGGTTTTCGCAGGATTGATGCACCCGCCCAAAAAGTTCTCCGAACTGAGTGAGCGCGAAATCCTGGCCATCGCTATTTCCGCGGAGGAGGAGGACGCTCGCATTTACCTCACCTTCGCGGAAGACCTGGAGGAGCGCTTTCCCGCCTCGGCGCAGGTGTTCCGCGAGATGGCGGAGGAGGAAAATGTCCACCGGGACTGGCTCCTCGATCTCTACCAGAAGCGCTTCGGCAGCCATTTGCCGCCCATCCGCCGCGACGACGTGAAGGGATTTCTCCGGCGGCGCCCGATTTGGCTTACCCGCAACCTGCCCCTGGAAACGATCCGCAAGCAGGCCGAGGCAATGGAGTTCGAGTCGCATCGCTTTTACGAAAGGGCGGCAGAGCAATCCACGGACGCCGGCATTCGCAAGCTGCTGGGCGACCTGGCCGCGGCGGAGAGCAAGCACGAAAACCTTGCCGCCAAGCTGTCGGATCGCATCCTCACCCCCGGCGCAAAACAGGAAGAGGATGAAACCGATAGGCGCATGTTCGTGCTGCAATACGTCCAGCCGGGGCTCGCCGGGCTCATGGACGGCTCCGTGTCCACGCTGGCTCCACTGTTCGCAGCCGCCTTCGCCACGCACCATAATTGGCAGACCTTTCTCGTTGGCCTCGCCGCCTCGATTGGCGCGGGCATCAGCATGGGCTTCGCCGAGGCCCTCTCGGACGACGGCTCGCTTACCGGCCGCGGCTCGCCGCTGTTGCGCGGCGGCATTTGCGGCGCGATGACCACGGCGGGCGGGCTCGGCCACACCCTGCCCTATCTGGTGCCGGACACCTGGGCCAACGCATTCTGGATCGCCACCGCCATCGCCGGCTTTATCGTGCTGATCGAGCTTTGGGCCATCGCCTATATCCGCTCCCGCTATATGGATACGCCATTCCTGCAGGCAGTATTCCAGATCGTGGTCGGCGGGCTGATCGTGCTTGCCGCAGGTATACTTATCGGCGGCGCCTAGTTAGAGGTGCCTTATAAGAACACCTAAACCGTCACGCTACCGTAACAATATGCTCGCATCCGCTATGTTCGTTGCGATATCTTGACTATAGCTCGTGTGTGAACTTTCCGGCGTCCCTCCTGTTTTCCAAAATATCGCAGACTAACAGGAGGAAATTATGAAAGCTTATCTAAAATACGGTGCTTCCGCGATAGCGCTTCTCGCTGCCTTTTCACTTGCGCAGGCGCAAGAGCGTCCCGGCGGCGAGCGCGGAGCAGGCGCTCAGCAGACCCAGGGCGAGCACGGAAAGACGGCGGAGCAGGAGAAGGGCAAGCCTGAAAATCGCGCCCAGGCCGAGCGCTCAGCCAAATACGCGCCCTCGCAAGAGCAGCAGCGTGAGGGCGAGCGCAACCAGGGCAAGGCGGCCCAAGAGGAGCGGGGCAAAGCTGAAAACCGCGCTCAAGCCGAGCACGGAAACATGCAGTCCCAGAACCGCCAGGAAATGGGCGCCAAGGGCCATCGCACAGCCAAAAATGCGCCTTCGGAAGAGCAAAAGGAGCAAAGCCAGCAGCGTGAAGGCGAACGCGGTCAGGGCAACGAAACCCGCCAGCGCGAAAGTAATATTGGCACGGCCGGGAGAAACGAAACCATTGGCCGCGAAGGCGCCGGCACCTCGAAGCGGGTCAGCATCCATATTTCAGGGCCTCAGAGGACGGAGCTTCACGACGTCATCAGGCGCGATGCCGCCATCCGCCGCTACCACCGCGGCGATACTCACTTCAGCGCCAATGTGGGCTCGCGCATCCCGGAGGATATAGAGTTCTTCGCGCCGCCGCCGCGCTTCGTCGAAATCGATCCTGAATTCCGCAACTATAAAATTGTCGTACTCGACGACGAGATCCTGGTGGTGGACCCAGCCACGCGCGAGATCGTGGACGTTATTCCTACCTAGTCTATATTGCTCACAAGATAGCCCGGCTATCGCGTAGAGATTTGTTCCAGCAGGTCTTTTGAAACCGGAGCCGGTACGGGGCATATCGGCGATGATCGCAAAGGCCTGCTGGGAAAAAAATGAGCGAGACCGCACCCAGATCGCGAGAAATAGGGTCCGGCTTGAGACCCCGGCGAGGCCCAGGCGAGCCTCGCTTTACCCACAATAAAGAAACCTCTGGAAAAGATGGGGAACGTTGAGCGGGGCGGTAAGGTTGTGGCAAGAAACATCGGACACTATCAGCTTGCAGTCAGCGAAAAAGATAGAGTCCGCAATGTCTCAGAAATACAATATCGACGACGATCTCGATGCTTCTTACGTCGCCCGCGTGCGGCCTGAGATTGAGCGCCTCGCTGAGGCGGGCGAAGATGTCGTTTTAGACGTTTCGAAGGTGGAGTTTGTCGACAGCTCAGGCCTCGGCATCCTGGTTTTTCTGCATAAACGGCTGCTGTCGAGCGGCCACAAGCTTAAGATCGTCGGGCTAAAGGGCCAGCCCTTGCAGCTCTTTACGAACCTGCATCTCCTTCCGGTATTTTGCGAGTAGCACTATATCGGCGGGCAGAAATCGCGAACGTTCCGTGGCTTCGCCCATCATCGCGGTGCATTTTGGGCTGCTGTGGCGGCCCCGCATTTGCCCGCTGGTTCCTGGATTGCTACGGTTTCTGGCCGCGCAACAACATAGAGCCGCCAGCCTGCGTCGCATGGGCGCCGCAAGCGATCAGCCGGCCGCACTCGGCTGAGAGGCCTAACCCGCGGCAGCCCCCTTCAGTAGCTCCCACAGGGCTTCCACCTCGGCACGCTCCGTGGCCTCGGCGCCGATGCTCACCCTGAGGATCTGCGTCCCTTTCAGGATGGATGGCGTGAGGTAAGCCTTTCCGCCCTCGTTAACACGCTGCGACAGCTCCAAATTGTGGAGCTTGAGCGCGTCCTCGTTGCGCGCCAGCGCTGGCGGAACATGCCGGATGCAGATGGTCTGGAAGGGCACGGGTGCCAGACGCTCCCAATCGGCCGTGGCGTCCACCTGCTCCTTGAACCACTGTGCGTTGGCGAGATCGCGGCGCAGGCGCGCCTGGAGGCCCTCCACGCCTGCGTCCATGAGGTAGAACCAGAGCTTGAGCGACCTGAAGCGCCGGCCGAGCTGCACATGCCAATCCCGGTAGTTCTTCACCGCGCCGTCCTGCCTGGTCTGCAGGTAGCTCGGATTGGTGCTCATGACGCGGATGAGATGCTCGGGATCGCGCACATAATAAGCGCTGAAGTCGAAGCCCACGCCCATCCATTTATGAGGATTGAAGACCAGGGAATCGGCCCGCTCGACGCCTGCCCAGTTGCCGCGGCACTCCGGCAGTACCATCGCGGTTCCGGCCATGGCGGCGTCCACGTGGAGCCACATGCCGTGCCGCTCCGCGAGGTTCGCCATTTGGGCCAGCGGGTCGACCGCCGTCGTTGCGGTGGTGCCGATGCAGGCCACAATCGCGCAGGGTCGCCGCCCAGCCTCCAAATCCCCGCCAATGGCCGCCTCCAGAAGGTCCAGCCGCAGCGCGTGGTTGTCATCGGTGGGGATGAGCCGCAGATGGTCCCGGCCGAAGCCCGCGAGAAGCGCCCCCTTTTCGATGCTGCTATGGGCTTGGTCCGAGGCGTAGACCGTAAGCGGCGGCGCAGCCGCCTGCAGCCCCGCGCCGTTCTGGCTGAAACGCGGAAACCCGCTCCCGGGCGCAGAGCAGCGCCGTAAGGGTCGCAGTGCTGGCGGTATCGTGCACCACGCCGGACCAAGCCCCGCTCAGGCCCACCATCTGGCGAAGCCAGTCCATGACCACCTCCTCCAGCTCGGTGGCGGCGGGGCTCGTCTGCCAGCTCATGCCCTGCACGCCCAGCCCCGAGGCCACGATATCGGCAAGGATCGAAGCGTAGCTCGTGTTGCTGGGGAAGTAGGCGAAGAAGCTCGGATGGCTCCAGTGGGTGATGCCGGGCATGATGTCCCGGTCTAGCGCGGCCAGGGCCTCGCTGAGCCGCCCTCCCTCCATCGGGGGACTCGCGGGAAGCGCCGCCCGGATCTCGCCGGGCCGCACCTGGCTCATGACGGGCCGGCTGGCGAGCCCGTCTCGGTAGTCCGCGACCCAATCGACAAGCTGGTGGCCGAAGCGGCGGAATTCTTGGGCGTCCATGGAGCGGCCTACGCGCTGCGCACGCGCGGCGCCTCGTCCGCCTCGCCATTTCGCTGTTTGAGCGTTTCCCGGAACGGGCTCGCGGGGTAGGTGCCAAGCATGATCAGCTCGGCCGTATGGAACTCAAGCTCCTCCAGCGCCAGCTTCAGCGGACGCTCGTCCGGATGGCCCTCGACGTCGGCATAGAACATGGTGGCGCTGAAGCTGCCTTCGAGCTGATAGGATTCGAGCTTGGTCATGTTCACGCCGTTGGTCGCGAAGCCGCCCAGCGCCTTGTAGAGGGCGGCCGGCACGTTGCGCACCCGGAAGATGAAACGTGGTCAGCACCGGGCCGCTGCTGGCGGGCGGCACCTCAGGCTTTTTCGCCAGCACCAGGAAGCGCGTGGTGTTGTGCGCGGCGTCCTCGATATCGCTCTTCAAAATCTTGAGGCCGTAAATCTCGGCGGCGAGCTTCGAGGCGATGGCCGCCTTGGTGAGATCGCCCTCCGCCGCAATCGTGCGCGCGGCCCCCGCCGTGTCGGCTTCGACGATGGGGGTCAGGCCCAATGCGCGGATCGCGGTGCGGCATTGGCCCAGCGCATGGGTGTGGCTGTGCACGGTCTTCACGGTCTTGAGCGTGGCGCCGGGCAGCGCCATGAGCTGGTGGGAAATCCGCTCGAAATGCTCGCCCACGATGTGCAGGCCGGAATTCGGCAGGAGGTGGTGCACGTCGGCGACGCGGCCCGCGACCGAATTCTCCACAGGGATCATCGCATAGCGCGCAGTGCCGTTGCGGACGGCGGCGATGGCGTCCTCGAAGGTCGGGCAGGGCTGCGGCACCAGGCTTTCCGCGAAATTATTGCAGGCGATGTGCGAGTTGGCGCCCGGCTCGCCCTGATAGGAAATGGCAGCCTTCGACGGCTTCGATTTTGTCTTTGGAGATGTCATGAGAAAACCTGCTTCGTCCGCGCTGGCGGAATCTGCACTCACCTTGCAGGCTTTACACGCTTTTTCAAGTGGCACATCGTCGTCGCCGGCGCCATACCGTCATCGCCCTACCGTACCGTCATTGCGAGCCCGAGGGAAGCAATCCAGAAGCGACAAGCACGCCGCGTCGGCGTTTCCCTGGGGAGAATGGCGCCTGAAACATCCCGGCGCGTTCCGCGCCTCGCGATGACGGCAGGCATCATACCTGCGGCGAGCGACATTATCGCTCCACAAAAGCCTTTTCGATCACAAAATCGCCGGGCTCGCCCATGTTGCCCTCGGTCCAGCCGAGCCCGTGGAACATTTGGCGAAGCTCCGCCAGCATGGCCGGGCTGCCGCAGATCATGACGCGGTCCTCCTCGCGGTTCAGCGGCGGCTGGCCAATGTCCTCGAAGAACTTGCCGCTCCGGATGAGATCGGTGATGCGGCCACGATTATGGTAAGGCTCGCGCGTGACGGCCGGGTAATAGATGAGCTTATCGTGGACCATCTCGCCCAGAAACTCGTCCTTCGCCAGCCCGGCCGTGAGGCGGTCGTAATAGGCGAGGTCCGCAACATAGCGCACGCCGTGGGCCAAGATCACCTTCTCGAAGCTCTCGTAAACCTCGGGCTCGCGTGTGAGGCTCAGGAACGGCGCAAGCCCTGTGCCGGTGCACAAGAGATAAAGCCGCTTGCCGGGCAGGAGATTATCGGCCACCAGCGTCCCCGTCGGCTTGCGGCCCACCAGCACCCGGTCGCCGGGCCGTATATGCTGCAGCCGCGAGGTCAGCGGGCCGCTCTGCACCTTGATCGAAAAGAATTCGAGCACGTCGTCGTAATTGGCGCTGGCCATGCTGAAGGCACGCACCAGCGGGCGGCCGCCGGCTTCAAGGCCGAGCATGGCGAACTGGCCGTTCTTGAAGCGGAAGGATGGGTCCCGCGTCGTGGTAAAGCTGAAAAGGTCCTCGTTCCAATGTTTGACGGACAGGACGGTTTCTTCCTTATACGCACTCATTCAGGACCACTCTCCTACAAAAACATCTGGCACTAGCCCGGCGGCCAGCCGCGCCGCCCCACTTTTTGCAGTGCAACATGCGCTGCGGCAATGCAAGACACGAATGCTGGATACCGGCGGCCGTTCCGTTCAAAAAGCCGCGATCATGCGCGCTCTTGCCGGCAGATTCCGCACGCTCCGCTGGAGCGCATAGGCGCTCGGCTAGAAGGTACCGGATGCCACGCCGTGCCAGAAACCGAAGGCTCGCTCCCCTCATCCTGTCCCTCTCCCCATGAAAGAAGGGACCCTTGCACAACGGTTGCGATATCGTCCCCTCTCCCGTCCATATCCGCTTGCGGAGATGGACACTTTTAAGTGGCAAGCTCGCCAAGGCGAGCTTGCGGGACAGGGTGAGGAGGATTCCCTGGTTCAACACTCCATCGCGCGTCAATGCAGCAAACCTACCAAACGCTACTCGGCATTTAGCATCACGAGGTGGTTCGGCAAGAGGTTCGGCTTGTCTGCCGGAGCCGGAAAATGCGCCGACATATGCTCGCCCACGCGGCGGATCGCCTGGACCAGGCCCTTGGCGGGATTGCCGCTGCCGATGTCGGCGGTGAGCCGGGCGATAATGTCCTTCCACTCCGCCTCGGGGACCTTGGAGGCGATGGCGGCATCGGTCACGATCTCGGCATAGTGCTCCGCCACCGAGACGAACAGCAGCACGCCCGTATGCCCTGGCGTGGTATAGATGTTTTGCGCGACGAACTGCTGCTGGGCGCGGCGATGGGCGCGCTGGTGCATAACCGAGCGCGGCACGAACATGAAGCGCAGCGGCTCGTAGCGTAGCACGGCCGCAAGGCCTGCGAACACCGCGAGCTGGATGAGATAGATGGACTCCTCCGGCAGCCAGGTCCAATAGATGAGCGGCCAGGGCGCGCACAGCGCGGCAAGTGCCCCCCAGAGGTAGGGCACGTAGTCATAGCTGCCGCTGGCGCGCGCGATGACCGCCACGATTTCGCCGGAGGTGCCCTTCTCGGCCTCGCCGATGGCCGCTTCGACTTCAAGCTTGTCCGCTTCCGAGATCATGCCGTCTCCCTACCAATCGCCCGATGCGCCGCCGCCGCCGAAATCGCCGCCGCCGCCCGAAAAGCCGCCCCCGTCTCCACCGCCATGGCCAGAGCCGCCGCCACCGCCCCAGCCGCCGGGGAAGAAGACCGGCGGCATATAGCCGGGCCTTCCGGGCCGCCCGCCCGAAAGCGGCTGGCGCGCCTGCTGCGACTGCGTCCAGAACACAAAGCCGAATATGCCAACGATAAAGAGTATCGGGATTACCGCGCCCCAGCCATCGCCTTTCCCGGCCGCGGGGGGCCGTTTGGCGGCGCGTTCCTTCACCGCCTGGGCATCGCCCAGCAGCACATCCTTGATATCGTGGACGCCCGCCTTGATGCCTGCGGAATACCCGCCGCGCCGGAACTCCGGCAAAATGCGATTGCGGATAATGAGCGAGCTGAGCAGGTCGGTGAGCTGCGGCTCAAGCCCGCGGCCGACCTCGATGCGAACCTTGTGCTCGGTGGGCGCAACAATGAGGATCACGCCGTTGTTCGTGCCCTTTTGCCCGATGCCCCAGGCGCGCCCGAGCTTGTAGCCGAAATCCTCGATCGGATAGCCCTGCAGCGACTTCGCGGTGTAGACCACGAGCTGGTCGCTGGACTTTCCCTCCATGGACTTGAGGTCGGCCTCGATGGCCGCCTTGTCCGCAGGCGTGAGCAGGTGCGCCTCGTCGACAATCCGGCCGGTCAGCGGCGGGAACTTCGGCTCGGCATAAGCGGAGGTGGCGATGAGAAAGAGCGCCGCCAGCACAAGCGGCAGCAGGCAATGAAGCCCCCTCACCCCAGCCCTCTCCCAGCAAGCTCGCCTTGGCGAGCTTGCCTCTTTTCGCTTCCACATCCGCGAGCAGATATGGATGGGAAGAGGGGGTAGGCCGTGCCCGTTGAGAAGGCGTCCCCTCTCCCCTTGCGGGAGAGGGTTGGGGTGAGGGGAAAGCAACATCCGCTGTCGCATCTTTTTGCTACTTGCGCCCGAAATCGACCTTGGGCACCTGCTGCTCCTGCGGCGCTATATCGAACGTCGCCATGTCCTTGTTCGAAGAGTAGAGGACCGACTTCCAGATACGGCCGGGGAAGGTGTTAAGCTCGGTATTGTAGTGCTTCACCGCTTCAATATAGTCGCGCCGTGCGATGGCGATCCGGTTCTCGGTTCCCTCGATCTGGTTCTGCAGCGCCATGAAGTTCGCGCCCGACTTGATATCGGGGTACTTCTCGGACACGACAAGCAGCTTGCCCAGTGCTGCGGTCAACTGGCCTTGCGCCTCGCCGAACTTCTTCATCGCGTCCGGGTTGGTGAGAACGTCAGGCGGCAGCGCCACCTGCACCTGGGTCGCCTTGGCGCGCGCCTCGGTGACGCCCACAAGCACCGATTTCTCCTGATCCGCGAAGCCCTTCACGGACTCGACCAGGTTCGGGATCAGGTCGGCGCGGCGCTTGTACTGGTTCAGCACCTCCGACCATTTCGCCTTGGCTTCCTGCTCATAGGTGGGAATGGTGTTTATTCCGCATCCTGACAAGAAAACCGCTGCGGCGATAACGGTGATAAATCCTATCAATCGTTGGGATAACCGGACTGGCATAAAGGCCTCCGTTGGAATTGCACCGTCCCTCAGGTAGTGCAGCAAAGCGCAAGCTGCAAATATTTTTCGCAAAAAGCAACCTTGGGGGAACCGCTGGTTGGCTCTTCAAGCCGGATGCATACATCGGTGGAATGGGTTGAAGATGGTTATAAAGACGCTCCAGACTGGCAGTTTGCCCCTCTGGACGGGGCTTTTCGAGTTTGATGTAATTTAGCACAAATGTCTTGAGCAAGCGTTAAGTGCGAGAGATGATGCATATGCCATTGATATATAATCGCAATTACGGACCGGGACGCGGAGGTTCCTGGTTAATACCGGATGTCGCCCTATATTTAACGGGGTTTTTAAAGTGCAGAAATCGACCCCAAACCCGGAAATATTCGCAGAAATGCGGCGGGAGTAAAATACAAGGCCTGAGCGTTTACCATACGCGCATTAACCTTGAAGGGCGCCTACGTGAATCGAATCTTTCGTTCAGAAGTTTCGGCCCTGCCGGTAAACGCCCCGCGGCGCCGTTCCCGGGAAGGCGCGTGCGAGAAAATCGATTTCCGTTGCGGACCCGCAACCGCCCTCCCCTGCTCCAGTTCTGGACTCGCGGCGAAGTGTTCGCCGGGCTGCGCAAAAATGCCCGAATTAGCGCATTGCCTTCACGGCAAAGCACCCAAACGGCGTTGAGAGCACATGAACTTACACACACTCGTAAAATCTGGCGCCATCCTCCTGGCGCTGCTCCTGATGCCGGCGGGCATTGCCTCCGCCCATCCCCATGTATGGGTCAACGTCGAAACCCAGATCCTGACCGGCCCCGGCCAGGAGATCACGGGCTTCCGGCACAAATGGACTTTCGACGAGATGTACAGCGAGTTTGCCGTCAACGGGCTCGATGCCAATGGCGACGGCACCTATAGCGCAGCAGGAGTTGCAGCCGCTCGCGCAGACCAATGTCGAAGCGCTCAAGGACTTCGAGTATTTCACCTTCGCGTTCCAGGGCAAGGACAAGCTCCCGCTCAACGAGCCGGCGCTGGACTATCGCCTGGAATACAAGAACAAGCTGCTGACGCTCTATTTCACCCTGCCGCTCGCGGCCCCGGTCCCGCGGGAGAAGTTCAAGGACTTCAGCTTCGTGGTTTACGATCCCAGCATGTATATCTCCCTGACCCTGGACAAGCAGGCGCCGGTGAAAATCGTTTCGGCGAAGCCGTTGCCATGCAGCGCCAAAATCGGCAGCCGCCCATCGGCCGTGGATGCGAACGCGGCCCAGCTCGGCGAGAACATCGATCCAGCGAGCAACCTTGGCCTGCAGTTTGCCGAGCGCGTCACGATCCATTGCAAGTAAAAAGATTCGGGTGCAACATCCGTTTAGCGGGGGCACGGCTCCCAGATACCGGGTTAGGGAAGATCTCAGGGAACGCCATGACAAAAGACCTGCGGCTTAAAGCCTGCGTATTCGACGCCTACGGCACCTTGTTCGACGTGCATGCGCCGGTTGCGGCGCTGGCTTCCGAGCTGGGCGAGCGGGGGCCAGCGATTTCGGCGCAGTGGCGCACCAAGCAGCTCGAATATACTTGGCTCCGCAGCCTGATGGGCCGCTACGCGGATTTTGCGCAAGTGACGGCGGATGCGCTCGACTATGCGCTCGCGGCGAACGGCCTCGCAGGATCGCCGGTCCGGGAGCGCCTGCTTTCGCTCTACACCTCGCTTGCCGCCTACCCCGATGCCGCGCCGTGCCTTGAGGCCGTGAAGGCGGCCGGCGCGCGCACGGGCATCCTGTCCAACGGCTCGCCCGCCATGCTGGCGGCGGCGGTGGCGCCGGCCAAGCTCGGGCTCCTGCTCGATTACATCCTGTCGGTGGACACGGCGCGCATTTATAAGCCCAGCCCCGAGGTCTACAAGCTCGCGCCGAACGCCTTTGGCGTGGAGCCCCACCAGATCGCCTTCGTCTCAGCGAATGGCTGGGATTGCGCCGGCGCCGCCGCCTTCGGCTTCCGCGTCA
Source organism: uncultured Alphaproteobacteria bacterium (assembly GCA_963760455.1). Lineage (GTDB taxonomy): Bacteria > Pseudomonadota > Alphaproteobacteria > Rhizobiales > Rhodomicrobiaceae > Rhodomicrobium. The sequence continues at coordinate 116,839 of CAVXDM010000064.1, read as the reverse complement.
TCCACGTGAACCGCTTCAACCAGGCGGAAGAGCGGCTGGGCGTTGGCCCGGAAGCGCATGTCACGAGCCTTACCGAAGCCGCCGCGCTGCTTCAAAAGATGCTCGCACAGGATTAGCGGCGCATACGGCCGGCCGTAGGTCCGCCATAATCGTGCCACTTTTGTCCCCGGCGCGGCGGAAGGGCAGAACCTCCGGCCGTTGACGCAATACGCCTTCAACGCTCCTGGCCCTGGCGATGAAAACCTGACAGTTGGCGCCAACTCCGGGCATAGCCCCGGAATACGATGTGCGTCGAAGGCCACTCCGGCCGATTCGCCACCCGAGTTAAAGGCCGGAAGCGGCCCAATCGGGTTATTGCCCGCCAAGTCTGTTGGCGGGGTTAGACCAGCCTACCGAGGCTTTTACTTAATTATTACTCAGAGCGCCACCCTCGTTGTTATACGAATTTCTATTTTTATTCAGCGGCCTTCCGCCGCCAATTGTCTATGCTCTCGCCTTCTTCCGGCTACTATGCTAACAAACGAAAAGGTGTCAGAGATGACCAAGGTGTTTTAATAAAAGGTGAAAGTATGGCCAGGCTTTTGGATATGCCGGTTGCGCCACAGGGCAGGCAGGGGAGCGGCAACCGCCTCGATGAGCTAAACAGGATCCTCCGCAAGTTGCAGATCGATTCCCCGGGGATCGAGACAAGCGCGCTGATTTCCGAGGACGGCCTGATGATCGCCCGCGCCGAGAACGGGAACATGAACATGGAGGAGACGCGCGTCGCCGGCATGGCGGCCACGCTTCTTAACCTGGGCACCAGGGCGGCCATGGAACTGTCCCGCGGCGCCGTACAGGAAGTGATCGTGCGCGGCGAAAACGGTTACGCCGTGGTGCTCAGCGCCGGGCGCGGCACGCTGCTGCTCGCCGTTACGAACGAAGCCAGCAAGCTCGGCCTTATCTTCTTCGACATGCGCGAAGCGATCAGGGCTCTGCAAAAAGTCCTTTAATCAGATCCACAAATCCCGCGCCCTTCACCGCATCGCTGTCAGGAGCTACTCATGGCGGATACAATCCTATTCGACAACGGCACCCACCGTAATATTCTGCTTGAGGATTCCGGCAGCGCCGGTATGGCGGTGCAAGCGAATCAACACCTCATCGTGCACAATGGCGAGGCCATGCTGCTCGATCCGGGCGGGCACAAGGTCTATTCCCAGGTTCTGATGAAGACCTTCTCGGCCCTCGGCCGCGGCAGGCTGCGGTACCTGTTCCTCTCGCACCAGGACCCGGACATCGTCGCCGCCATCAATGGCTGGCTGATGACCACCGACGCCACAGCTTATATCTCCACGCTATGGGTGCGCTTTGTGCCGCATTTCGGCCTCGACCATTTGCTTGAGGAAAGGCTGCGTGGCATCCCCGACGGCGGCATGACATTCGAAATGGGCGGGGAAACGCTGTACGCTCTGCCCGCGCACTTCCTGCACAGCGTGGGCAACTTCCATATTTACGACCCCATTGCCAAAATCTTGTACACTGGCGACCTCGGCGCTGCGCTCGGCATGGAATACTCCGAAGTCACCGACTTCGACGCGCATCTGAAATACATGGAAGGTTTCCACCGCCGCTACATGACCGGAAATCGCGCCATGAGCCTCTGGGCCGATATGGTGCGCAACCTGGACATCGAAATCATCGCCCCGCAGCACGGCGCGCTGTTCCGCGGCAAACCGATGGTCCAGAAATTCATCGATTGGTGCGCCAGCCTCGAATGCGGCGTAGACCTGATGTCGCAGCTGTACAAGGTGCCAGCCGCCGCGCCAGCAAAATGAGAGTGTGGCCGTGAACGCCGAACTGCCTGACGACTTCCCGCCGCCCGCCGCGGCGGCGCGTTGGCCGTCGTGATCCGCGACGCTGCCGGCTCGACCACACCGTGCCGCCTCTTCACGGCGCACGGCCAGAGAATGGCGCTGACCGCGACATCGCAGGAACAGGAGCTTGGCGCCAGCCTTGCGTATGGCCTGCCGGACTGCCTTGCCCTTATGGCTGCTTCACTGATCGCGCAAAAGGGGAATCCCCCGCGATTCAGTTAAGAGGTGAAGCGCTTCAGCAACTAAGCCATCTTACCGTGGCGATCTTTTTCACTTTCGAGGCTGAGTCCGGTTACGAGGGGCCAGCAGACTACATGTGCGCATTGCGGGACTTTCCGACCCTAAACGGCCTAAGGCGATGAAGCCACCTGCGATGTTGCACAGCTTGTGCCCTCCCCTATCATCGCAGGTAACGCCACCGCTGAGGCCGGGTTCGGGGGTCAAACGGCTTTTGAGTGCCGGAACGATGTTGCCAGCCACTTTCCGGTACAAAAGGCGCTGTAAGCTGCGGCACCGAATATGACGTAGGCGACCGGCGCAACCGCGAAGCCCAAACCGAAGGACGTGAGATCAAGCATGGAGGTGTCTCCCGAATAGTGACCAGCGCAGCATGTTCATGATTTGTTCCGATGCGCAAGTCAATTATCGGGCGCACACAGCGGAAGCTCGGCGCCCGCCTGCGGCGTTAACTGCCCGCCGCGATATAGGCCCCGATCCCGAGCGCCATCAGCAAGCCGGCGAGGACAATGCCGCCCAGCTTGTGCTGCCAGTAATCGGCCCGCTCCCACGCCTGCGCATCCCCGCGCAACGCATGGGCCAGCCTGACGCGCACGAGCCAGACGCAGGCGATGTTGAACAGGATCGCGACGGCCCCGAAGGCAGTTTTCGTCCAAAGCAGCGGCGTCATCGCGGCCTGCGCAATCAGAACGCCGCCGGTAAGCAGCACGCCCATGAAGGCAGGAACCTCGATGAACTTATCCACGCCCCAATGCAACTTCGATATGTAGAGCCGCATATCGCCGCCGCCGCCGCCCCCGTGCTCGAACGCCACTTCGACGAGGATGCAGCCGAGCCAGATGCCGGCAAAAGTAAGGTGCAGTACCAGCATGAGGCTCATACGGCTTCCCTCCAGGCAAAGCACTTCGCGAACCTCCCGGCGCTTGGCCGGGCCAAGCCTTATCGCGCAGAATCCGGTTATAAGCAACTAAACAGCTCCTGCGCGCAAATTTGCCGCGAGCCCGTCCACGCGAACGATTTCAAAACCTGACATTAACGCCCGCGCGTGTTAAGTCCCGGGAAGAGTAAGCTTCAGGCAGCCATGTTCAACGCAATCAAGAACATATACCGACTGGCCAAGGCGGGATTCACCCTCGCTTGGTACGGGGCGGGCTTCGTGCCCGAGGGCATTGCGCTGCCTGGGCCTTTGCGCGCCTTTCGCGATGCGGAGGATGACGGCGGGGTGGCGGCCAAGCGCCGGAGCGAGCGGCTTTCGCGCGCGATCCCCGCACTCGGCCCAAGCTACATCAAGCTCGGCCAGTTCCTGGCCACGCGCCCCGACGTGGTCGGCCCGAACCTGGCCGGCGCGCTCGGCAGCTTGCGCGACCGGCTTCCGCCCTTCCCCGAGGAGCAAGCCAAGAAGGAACTCGAAACCGCCTTCGGCAAGCCCTGGACCGCCGTTTACAGCCAGTTCGGCCCGCCCGTCGCCGCGGCTTCCATCGCGCAGGTGCACAAGGCCTTCGTGCCCTCGAACGGCGCCCTGCATGCGGTCGCGGTCAAGATTTTGCGGCCCGGCATCGAGAAGCGGTTCGAGCGCGATCTGAAGAGCTTCTATTTCGCGGCGCGCGCCGCCGAGCGCTTCTCGCCGCAATCGCGCAGGCTCCGGCCGGTTGCCGCCGTCGATACGCTCGCCCAGTCCGTGCTGCTTGAAATGGATCTGCGGCTTGAGGCGGCGGCGATCTCGGAGATGGCCGGCAACATCGCGAAAGCCGAGGATAGGGACTTCCGCGTTCCGAAGGTCGATTGGGAGCGCACGGCACGGCGCGTCATGACACTCGAATGGATCGACGGCATCCCGCTAACCGATCTCGCCGCCATCGAGGCGTCCGGCCTCGACCGCAAGGCGCTCGGCCTCAACGTCATACGTTCCTTCCTGAAGCACGCCATCCGCGACGGCTTCTTCCACGCCGACATGCACCAGGGGAACCTGTTCGCCGATCCGCGCGACGGCGCGCTCATCGCCGTCGATTTCGGCATCATGGGGCGCATCGGCCGCAACGAGCGCCGCTTCCTCGCCGAAATCCTCTACGGCTTCATCGTCAAGGACTACCGGCGCATCGCGGAGGTTCATTTCGAGGCGGGCTACGTGCCCGCGACCCAGGATGTGGCCGCTTTCGCGCAGGCGCTCCGGGCCGTGGGCGAGCCGATCATGGGCAGGCCCGCCGCCGAGATTTCGATGGCGCGGCTCCTGACCCAGCTTTTCGAGGTCACGGACCTGTTCCAGATGCGCATGCGGCCCGAGCTGCTGCTGTTGCAGAAGACCATGGTCGTGGTCGAGGGCGTGGCGCGCTCGCTCGATCCCAGCATCAACATGTGGAACGCGGCGGAGCCCGTGGTGCGCGCCTGGATCGAGGAGCAATTGGGCCGGCGGCGCAGATGCGCGACGCGGTTGCGGGTGCCGGCGCGCTCGCGGCGGCGATCAGGCAGGCGCCGCAGCTCCTGGAGAAGACCGCGCGCATCGCGGAAGCGCTGAGCGAGGAGCGTGCCGCCCCGGCGTCCGCCTCCGCAGGCCCACTCGCGGTCTCGGTCCCGCTCTGGATCGCCTCGGCAGCACTCATCGTCATCGCCGCTAAGCTCCTGCTCGGCTCGTAGCTGCGCAAGTTATACGGCAGCCATAAGTTTTGACCGTTCCGGAAGCTTCGTCCGTCATCGCGAGGCGGCCTCCCGCCGCCGTGGCGATCCAGAATTAGCGTTGTAATTCATGCCTCTGGATTGCTTCGGGGGCTTTGCCCCTCGCAATGACGGAAGCAGTCAAAACTTATGGCTGCTGGTATTATAGGCGCCTCTCTCCCATCCACATCCGCAAGCGGATGTGGAAACTCTGGGATGCAGCTCGCCAAGGCGAGCTTGCCGGGAGAGAGACAGAGTGAGGGGGGCTTCGCCAGCCAATCGGCCGGATTTCGTACCATCCAGTGACAGGGCAAGACTTCCGCCGGGGCATACTAGCCGCCGCTCAACAGGGCCAGCAGGCGCTCGCGGATCATGAGCTTGTCGTCGCCGGCGACCTTCTTTTTATCGCGGCAGGTCACATAAAATACGTCGACCGCCTTCTCGCCGAAGGTTGCGATGTGCGCCGAGCCGATATCGAGGCCCATATCGCTGAGCCCGCGCGCCAGGTCGAACAGCAGCCCCGGCCGGTCGAGCGCGTGAACCTCGATCACGGTCAGCTCCTGCGAGGCGGCGTTGTCGAAGATCACGTCGGGGGCCACGGTGAACGCGTCGGTCTTGGGCCTCATGAGCTTGCGCAGCGTTTCGAGCGTATCCATCGAGCGCTTGCCTGAGAGGATGTCGCCAATCGTGCGCGCGATTTTCCCCGCCCGCTCGATCTCCTCCTCGTCCGAGAAGAACCGCTGCAGGAAGATTGTGTCCAGCGCGATGCCGTCGCAAGTCGTCGAGATTTGCGCGGAGGTGATATTCGCGCCGGCCGCGGCACAAGCGCCGGCAAACAGCGCGAGCAGCCTCGGATGGTCCTCCGTCACCAGCGTCAGCTCCGTGAGGCCCCGGAAGGCATCGGTCTTCACATCGGATACGACCGGAGGATGGTCGCCCGCAAAGGACCGCAGCAACCTGGCGTGCTGCACTTGCCGCTCGATATCGGTCTTGAGCCAGTAATCGGGCTCATGGCGCTGGATCAGGCCGTCTATCTCGGCGGGCGGCCAGTCCGCGATGGCGTCGCGCAGGCGGGATTGCGCCGCCTCGATCCGCGCGGCCCGCGGCTCGTGCGTGTGGCCGCCGCCCAGGACGGGCTCGCTGTCGTAATAGAGCGCGCGCAGAAGCTGGCCTTTCCAGGCATTCCAGACGCCGGGGCCTACCGCCCGGATATCTGCGACCGTCAGCAGCAGCAGGAGCTTCAACCGCTCGGGGCTTTGCACGATGTCGGTGAATTTCTTGATTGTCTGCGGGTCCGAAATATCGCGATGCTGGGCGGTGATGCTCATGAGCAGGTGGTGCTTGACGAGCCAGGCCACAGTGTCCGCCTCGCCCGGCTCCAATCCCATCCGCAGCGCCAGCTTCTGCGCCATCCCGGCGCCCACGATGCTGTGATCGCCTTTCACGGCCTTGGCCACGTCGTGCATCAGGAGTGCCACGTAAAGCGCGCGGCGATGCTGCAGCCCGTGGATAATCTCGGTCGAGAGCGGATGCTGCTCGGCAAACCGGCCCTTCTCAATTTGCGAAAGGATGCCCACCGCCTGGATCGTGTGCTCGTCGATTGTGAAGCGATGGTACATGTTGAACGTCGCCATCGCCACGACGCGCCCGAAATCCGGCACAAAGCGCCCGAGTACGCCGGCCTCGTTCATGTATCTGAGTGCTGTGTCCGGTGCGTTGTTCGAGGTCAGGCACTCAAGAAAGAGCCTGTTGGCCTCGGGGTTGGCCCTGAAATTGTCGTCGATCAGCTTGAGCGAAGAGCGGATTACCCGGATCGCTTGCGGATGAAGCAGCAGGTTGTTCCGTTCCGCTTCGAGGAAAAACCGGATCAGGTTCAGCGGATCCTTCTTGAAAACGTCGGGGTGCTTGACGTTCAGCCGGCTGTTGTCGACCCTGAAATCGGTGGTGGCGGCGAGCTTGGCCCGGTTGCTCCAGGGCAGCGTGCCCAGGAAGTCCGAAAGCGTGGGCACGTTCTTGAGCTGCCACAGCTCCAGGCTTGAGACGACGGTGCGCGTCAGATCGCCCACGTCCTTCGCGACCAGGAAGTAGTGCTTCATGAAGCGCTCGACGCCCAGCAGCCCGAGCCGGTCGTGATAGCGCAGGGTGCGGGCCATATCGGGCTGCAGGTCGAAGGAGAGGCGCTCCTCGGGCTTGCCCGCCAGGAAGTGGAGATAGCAGCGGATGGTCCAGAGGAAGGCTTCGCAATGGTTGAAGACCGCCGTCTCGTGCGGCGTGAAGATGCCGCTCTCGGGCTGATGCAGCTTGCTTGGGTTCAGGTAGAGCGCGAACCAGTGCAGCATGTTGAGGTCGCGCAGGCCGCCCTTGCCCTCCTTGATGTTGGGCTCCACGCTATAGCGTGTGCTACCCGAGCGCTTGAGACGCTGCTCGCGCTCCTCAAGCTTGGCCGCGATGAACTCACGCTGCGTGCCCTGAACCACGTTCGAGACGAAGCGCTTCCACATGTCGTCGAAGAGCGGCACCTCGCCATGGATCAGGCGGAAGTCCAGAAGCGTCGTCCGGATCGTCATGTCCTCCTTGGCCGCCCGGAGGGTCTGCTCGATGGTCCGCGTCGCGTGCCCGACCTTGAAGCCGAGGTCCCAGAGGAAATAGAGAATCGACTCGACGATGCTCTCGCCCCAGGGCGTTTTCTTGTAGGGCAGCAGAAAGAGCAGATCGATGTCCGAGCCCGGCGCCAGCAGGCCGCGGCCGTAGCCGCCGGTTGCGATCAGCGCCATGCGCTCCGCTGCGGTGGGGTTCTGGGCGCGGTAGATGTAGCCCGCTGAGAAATCGTAGATGAGCTTAATCAGTTCGTCCTGGAACAGCGATAGCGCGGCGGCGCATTTGCGGCCGTCGCGGGTGCGCTCAAGAATAGCTTGCGCCTGCTCGCGGGCGTGGGCCTTGAGTTCCTTGAGGCGCTTGAGCACAAGCGCGCGCGCTTTCGGCAGGTTCTCGCCGCTCTCCTCCCAATAGGAGGAGAACTCCGCGCGAACGGCAACGGGATCGAAAAAGGGCGGGGCCGGAAAGTTAAGCTGATCCATACGGTATGTCTTAGCGGTTGTGCGATAAGCTTACAACATCGCACAGGCGGAGCCTATTGCCGATGCTTAAAGCGCAGGTTCGGGCCTTAGGCATCGCCGGCAAATAACTGCGCCATTCGGCTTGGTCTTTTGTCCGCCTGCTGCGTTGCCAAAAGGGTTACATATCTCGATATGCGCCCCATTTTGCGCCTTGGCTCGCCAGCCAAAATTCCGGCGCCGCCTGAGGCACTTATTTATCGGCGATGCCTTAGGGCGCCATCGTGCTGGCGCGCAAATCCGCGAGCGTGACCATAAGAGTCATGGGATCGAGCGGCGATACGCTCATGCCTAAAGCCAAGTAGAAAGCCTTGGCATCCTCCGAAATGGCGTCCACCAGTATACCGCGCACGCCGATGATGTCCGCAGCCTGAAGCACGCGCACGCTTGCGTCGCGGAACGGCCATCGCATGCACCAGCGTAGGTTTGACATTTATGCTATGTTACACCATTACATCGGTGGCAGGGCCTTCAAAGGTGGGCGATGGCAAGGTTTGGGTACGTTTTAAGCGCCGGCCTTATGGCAATGGCCGCTCTTGGCATCTTCGCCGCAGGCATTCCAGCCTGGGCGGGGCCGCGCGTGGTTGTCACGATCAAGCCCCTCCATTCGCTCGCGGCGGCGATCCTTGAGGGGGTCGCGGAGCCGAAGCTCCTGCTGGACGGGGCCGCCTCCCCGCATTCTTACGCACTCAAGCCGTCGGATGCCAAGGCCCTGAGCGAGGCGGACGCCGTTATTTTCGCCTCGCGTAACCTGGAGGTGTTTCTCGAAAGAACGCTGGCAACGCTTCCCGCGAAGGCGCGGGTGATCGAGCTTGAGAAAACGCCGGGGCTGAGGCTTTTGCCTGTTCGCGCGGGAGGCTTGCATGAAGCCAGCGAAGAGGCAGACGATGACCACGATCACGGCGGCCACGGCCATCGCCATGGCGGGGGCTTCGATGTGCATTTTTGGCTCGATCCGTTGAATGCCGTCGCGATGGCGCGCTACCTGGCGGCGGAGTTCTCAGGCGTCGATCCCGCGCATGCGGCCCAGTATCGGGCCAACGCAGCCAAGCTCGAAGGGGCGCTGACGGCGCTCGATGCGGAGCTGAAGGCCACACTCTCGGGGCTCGGCGGCAGGCCCTTCATCGTGTTCCACGATGTCACGCAGTATTTCGAGGCGCGGTACGGCTTGAACAGCGCCGGATCGATCACGGTCAGCCCGGAGCAAGCCCCAGGGGCGAAGCGGCTCACCGAGGTGCGGGCGAGGATCGAGGACGCCAAGGCTATTTGCGTGTTCTCGGAACCCGAGTTTCCGCCCAAGCTCGTGCAAATGCTGACCATGGGCACGAGCGCGAAACGGGGCGTGCTGGATGAGGTGGGCGCGGCGATCCCTGCGGGGCCGGGGCAGTATTTTGCGCTTATGCGGACGGATGCTGCGAGCCTCGCGGCGTGCCTGAAGTCTTAGGGCTGCCGCTATTGGCGAAGCATGGGGCATGTTCATAGCGCATTACCCCTCTCCCCAGCCCTCTCCCCATGGGAGAGGGAGCACGGCTGTGCCCGTTGAAAAGACGTCCCCTCTCCCGTCCATATCCGCTTGCGGATATGGACACTTTTGAGTGGCAAGCTCGCCAGGGCGAGCTTGCGTGGGAGAGGGACAGGGTGAGGGGAGATTCGCGTAGAGAGAGTAGCGCGCTTTACCGATTGCGCGAAATTTACCCGTACCGCGGCTGCGGCACGTATGCAGCTTCGCTCTGGGCCTGCGTGACCTCGACCAAAAGCCCGTCGTTCAGCGTCAGCACGCGGTCCATGCGGGATGCGAGGTCGAAATTGTGCGTCGCCATCAAGGCGGCCACGCCTGAGGCCCTGATGAAATAGATCAGTTCCTCGAACACACGGCCGGCGGTGTGCGGATCGAGATTGCCGGTGGGTTCGTCGGCCAGGAGCACGCAGGGGCTGTTGGCGACGGCGCGCGCGATGGCCACGCGCTGCTGCTCGCCGCCGGAAAGCTCGGCGGGGCGGTGCGTGGCGCGCTCCAGAAGCCCGAAATTCGCGAGCAGCTCAAGCGCCCGCTCCTTGGCGTCGCGCTTCCCGACGCCCGCCAAGAGCTGCGGCATCATCACATTTTCGACGGCCGAGAACTCGGGCAGCAGATTGTGGAATTGGTAGACGAAACCGATTTGCGTGCGCCGGACCCTGGTGCGGTCGCCGTCCGAAAGTGCTGTGCAATCGACGCCATTGAGAAGCACGCTGCCTGCGCCCGGCTTCTCCAGCAGCCCCGCCATATGCAGAAGCGAGGACTTGCCCGAGCCGGACGGTCCGACCAGCGCCACCGCCTCGCCCTCGTAAATTTCGGCAGAGGCGCCGCTGAGGACTTTCAACTCGCGGTCGCCCTGGACGTAAATTCGCTCCAGCGATACAACCTGCAGTACCGGGCGTGTTCCGGCAAATTCGCGTCCCAGTTGGGTCATTCGTAACGCAGAGCCTCCACAGGGTCGAGCCGCGCGGCTTGCAGCGCCGGATAGATCGTTGCAGCCATCGAGAGCAAAAGCGAAACCGTGACCACGACGGCAACCTCCACCGGGTCCAATTCGGTTGGAAGCCTCGACAGGAAGTAAACCTGCGGATCGAACAGCCGCATGCTGAACACCCAGGACAGGAACCCCCGGATATCCTCCAGATGCGTGCTCACCGAGACGCCGAGAATCAGGCCTATAAGCGTGCCGATGATGCCGATGCTGGTGCCGCTGATGAAGAACACCCGCATGATCGCCCCGCGCGTGGCTCCCATCGTCCTAAGGACCGCGATGTCGCGCCCCTTGTTCTTGACGAGCATGGTCAGCCCGGAGACGATGTTCAGCGTCGCGACCAGCACGATCAGCATGACGATAATGAACATCACGTTCCGCTCGACCTTGAGCGTGTTGTAGAAGGTCGCGTTGCGCTGGCGCCAATCGCTGAGCAGGATATCCGGCCCCCCAGCATCCTGCAGGGCGCCTCGCATGGTATCGACGGCGTCCGGATCGTTGAGGACAAGCTCCAGCACATGCACGGCGCCGGGCACGTTGAAATAGGACTGCGCCTCCTTCAGCGGCATGAAGGCGATGGTGTTGTCGTATTCCGACATGCCCATCTCGAAGATGGCCTTGATCGGATAGCGCTTCATGCGCGGTGCCGTGCCGAATGGCGTCGAAGCCCCGCGCGGCGCCAGGATCGAAACCTCGCCGCCGACAAAGACGTTAAGCGAGTTGGCAAGGCGCGTGCCGATGGCGATGCCGCCCGAATCGTCGAAGCCTTCGAGCGTGCCGTAGCGGACATTGCCGGAAATGGACGATAGCGCGTTCAGGTCGTCCGCCTTGATGCCCCGCACGATGATGCCGGAAGAGCCCGATTGCGAGGAGATCATCACCTGCCCCTCGACCACCGCGAGGGCGGATTTGACGCCCGGCACAGCCTTCAGCCGTTGGGCGGTCTCGTCGTAGTCGGTGAAGCTCCGGGCGATGGGCCTCACGATGACATGGCCGTTCAGCCCGAGGATTTTGTCGAACAGCTCCTTGCGGAAGCCGTTCATGACCGAGAGCACAATAATAAGCGTGGCGACACCGAGCGCGATGCCGATCACTGCGAAAACGGCGATGACAGACACCGAGCCCTTTTTGCGCCGGGCGCGGAGATAGCGGAAGGCGAGCAGCCACTCGAAGGGCGCGAATGCTCCAGTACCACCGCGTGCCGCCGGATGCCTCATTCCTTGCCTCGTGATTTGGTCTTGGTCTTAGGCTTGGGCGCTGCGGGGCTCTGAGGCCCGGCCTGCTCATGCGCTGCTTTCGTTGCGCCCGAATCGCCGTCAGTGCCCTGATGCAATTTCTTTATGGCCGCATCAAGGGCGAGCGTGACCCTTTCGCCCGTGGCACGGCGCTTCAGCTCGACTTCACCGGTTGCGAGGCCTTTCGGCCCCACGATGACCTGCCAGGGCAAGCCGATGAGGTCCATGGTCTTGAATTTCGCGCCGGCACTTTCGCCCGTATCGTCGTAGAGCACATCGCCGGCGTTGCCGCCCAGCGCCGCGTAAAGCTTGGCGCACGCCTCGTTGCAGGCCGCATCGCTGGGCTTCAGGTTGATGAGGCCGATCTTGAACGGTGCCACCGCATCGGGCCAGATAATGCCGGCGCTATCGTGGCTCGCCTCGATGATCGCGGCGGCCAGCCGCGAGACGCCCACGCCGTAGGAGCCGCCTTGCAGCGTGACAATCTGTCCGTCCGGCCCCTGCACCTGGCACTTCATCTTGGCGCTGTATTTCGTGCCGAAGTAGAAGATATGGCCGACCTCGATGCCGCGCGCGGAAAGCCGCCGCTCCGCGGGCACTTCGCTCTCGAAGCGCTCGGGATCGTGCATCTCGCTGGTGGCGGCGTATTTGCCGGTCCAGCGCTGCACCATGCTCTCAAGGTTCTGGCTGTAATCCGTGCCCTCGTCCGGGACTGGCATCTCGATCAGATCGCGGTCGCAGAACACTTCGGACTCGCCCGTATCCGCGAGGATAATGAACTCGTGGGAAAGGTCGCCGCCGATTGGGCCGGTGTCGGCTTTCATCGGCACAGGCTTCAGGCCCATCCGTGCAAAGGTCCGCAAATAGGCGATGAACATGCGGTAGTAGGATTGCCGCGCGCCTTCGGGGGTGAGGTCGAAGGAATAGGCGTCCTTCATCAGGAACTCGCGGCCGCGCATCACGCCGAACCGGGGGCGGACCTCGTCGCGGAACTTCCATTGAATATGGTAGAGGTTCTTGGGTACGTCGCGGTAGGACTTCACCGCGTCGCGGAAGATTTGCGTGATCTGCTCCTCGTTCGTCGGTCCGAAGAGCATGTCGCGCTCGTGGCGATCCTTGATGCGCAGCATCTCCGCGCCGTAATCGCCATATCGCCCGCTTTCCTGCCAGATCTCCGCCGATTGAATCGTCGGCATGAGCATCTCGATGGCGCCTGCCCGGTCCTGCTCCTCGCGCACGATCTGCTCGATTTTCTTGAGGACGCGGAAGCCCAGCGGCAGCCAGGAATAGATGCCGGCACTCGCCTGGCGGATCATGCCCGCCCTGAGCATCAACCGGTGGGAGACAATTTCCGCTTCTTTAGGGTCGTCCCGCAAAACGGGAAGGAAAAATTGGCTAAGTCTCATAATCCGCTCCGCCGCTTGCTCGCCGCGCGGCCCAATCAATTCGACGCTTTCGCCGCCTTCCAAAGCCGGAAGTGCGGGAGCCCCAGCGGCAGAAGGGCTTGATTCCGCTACTTCTGGCCGTGTTCCAAGGCAGGGACATACCGTGTTCTAAGGGCCGGTGCAATGGCGCGCGCCCGGTTTTAGTCCGGTGTTTTCGAAACTTTTCCGGATCGTGTTAAAGAAACGGAAATTTTTTTGACAAGCTCGCGTTAAAGGTTCGTGACAAGCCCTGCGCTTTTAGCTACCCTGCCATTCTGAATTGACATGGGTCGACAGATGCACCGTTCAAGAAGTTGCGGCACCCAAGTCTGGGGAGGATAAGCTGGCGCGATCCCTGTCTGCGCTAGTGATCGACAAAAGCATCGGGAACAAGAAACTCAGGCAGCGAGCCATAACTTGCTGCCTTTCTTCTTTTTTGGGCTATGCATAATCACCGCCCGCCACGCGGCGTGCGGTAGATGCGCCGTTAGGGTGCCGAATTTACCCTATCCCATCGGCAGGCCTCTGCCGGTCAAACCCCGGGCTTTTCCTGGAGGGCTTCTCCCACCCGCCTCGCGGTGACGCGGTTGCCTTCGGCTAGCGGTTCCGGCCAATCGGCCCGTAGAAGATTCGCACCAAAATCGACACAAAAACGGCGCCCGCAGGCGCCGTTTCCGAAGCTGATTGAGCCGGAGACTACTTCAGCGAGTCCAAGCCGCGCCCGAAGTGATAGTTCACGCCGAAACGAACGGTGTTGTACACGTTATCGAATTTGGCAGAGCCGTAAACTCCAAGTGTTCGGCCGCGTTGGAAACATCGTAAGTCTCCGTGCCCAGATCGATATACTGATATTCGGCCTTGGCGGACCAAGCTTGATTGAAAGCGTATTCCACGCCAGCACCGGCGGTGTAACCGGTGGCGGTGGTGCTGCTATCATAGCCCGGCGGAGGTGTGCTACCAGCTGCCCTTGTACGTTACCTTATTGTTAACCCCGCCAAAGGCTACGCCACCTGTTCCATAAAGGAGAGTAGAACCGAAGCTGTAGCCCAAGCGGCCACGCACGGTCCCAACCCAATCGAGGGTGCTCTCCACCGTTGCAGTAGCGGTGTGATTTGCACCGTCATGGCCGCTGTCGTAGCCGAACCATTAATACCAGCACCGTCGATTTCTGCCTCTACGCCAAGAACCAAATTCGGAGCCAATACACCTTGCACGTTGTAGCCGATTTGTCCGCCGGCAAGCCAACCCGCTTGGGTGGAACCCGCGCCTTGCCCATATTCCCCGCAGTTGTGGTGGTGTTGGTCACAGTTACGTCGGCTTCGTTACCCGAGCCGTAGCCACCGCTGACGCCGCCGTAGAGGCCGGACCAGTTCACGCCAGCGTAAGCCGGGGCACCCTTGTAGCTACCCAAGTCGGCTGCGTTCGCGGCTGCCGTCAGTGCCACCACGCTTGCGGCGGTGAGAACGATTCTAAGAAGCATAATGCCATCCCCCAGTACTGAAAAGTTAGGTCTGATATTCATTTAACTAATGGAGTGGCTTGGACTGGGCAACCAACGCCCAGTTGAGACCGGCATCGAGAATGCCCTTGTTGCACAGATGCATTTCGCGGCGCGTCCGCCCGAAATGAATTCCCGCCTTCGAGCGTGCGAAAAAATTGCTGAGAAGGCGGCTCGGCCGTCATCCGGCGCGTGCGACGTTCCGTTCAACTGCTTGTTCTAACGGAGAAAACGGATTCCCGCGTTTGCAGTGATCGCGCGCTCGCAGCAAGCGCAGTTGTCATGGCCCGGCTTGACCGGGCCATCCACGATAAACTCAATGCGCTCAGCGCCTTATACCGGCGACCAAAAGTCTTGACCGCTCTGCGTCATCGCGAGGCGCGAAACGCGCCGCAGGCGTCCATAACAATGTCCACAGCTTGAATCTGCATTGCTTCCGGCCGCGCTGCGCTCGCCGTCGCAATGACGGAGAGCAGCAAAGCTTATAACGGTTGGCATTGGTGGATGGCCTTCGCAAGCACGGCGATGGCAGCGCGGTATGCGGCCGATCTTTCGACACACGCCCCGTCGCAGGAATCGCAGCGGCCTCGAATGGCGGTCCGCGCAACCCGCACGCTAAGGCTGTTTCACCTGCGTGCCGGTCAAATCGGCGAGGTGGGACGCGATGACCTGGGAATAGCCGCTGCTGGCCTTGAACTTCGCGAGGGCGTCGTTGATGGTCTGGATAAGTTCGGCCTGGCGCGGATTCTCCTTGGAAATCGCTGCGTGCAGACCAATGGTAACGCCCGGCCTCTGCGCGATCTGGAAGGACTGCGTCAGCGCCAGTTTCTCGACCGCGAACCGGACCTCAGGCTCAATTGCGATCAACGCGTTCGCTTCGTGCTGCTGAAGCGCGACAAGGCAATTGACCAGCGATTTCGGACGCATGACCTTGACGCTGGCCCCCTTGATCCAGGGAATCTCCTCCAGCGTCCCCTCGGGAAGGGTCTGGTTGTCGGGCACGCACAGCGTCTGGCTTTGCGCAGCACCCGCGTTCTTCGGGTCGAGCGGCATATCGAGCGGCGTGAATACCGCGATGACCGCCTGCATCAGCGGATCGGTTAGAGCCGCCTGGTCGCAAATCCCAGCTTCCAGGGCAGATTGATTGTTCGGCGTATCGCACTGAGGCGCTTGGAAAAAGAGCCCGATATCGGCTGTCTTGCTTCCGGAAAGCTCGCCAAGCAGCACCTTTTCGCTATCGGCCCACTGCACCGCGGCCGGAATGCCCGCGGCGTCAAGCGCGCTGGTCAGGATCTTCAGCAGGATGCCGCCGTCCTTGTCCTGCGAATTGAGGAGTGGCGGACGCCTGACGGCGAGGATTCTCAAAGTGTTCGAGGAGGACGCCGGCGAGGAGGCGGAAGAGGCTTCCGGCGCCGGCATCGCCAAAACCAGGGTGTCGTCCTTGACTGGAGCGGCCGGAGCGGCCTTGGCCAGCACTTCGGCAGGGCCAAAATATTTCCATCCGGGCGGCGGCGTTCTAATGTCGATTCCGCTGAAAGGCGAGTTGGGGTTGCGCTGCCGGAACTTTGGCGCGATGGCGTAGATCCTGTCGGCGAGCGTTATGGCATCGGCATAACGGCCCTGCTTCGGGCTCCAATCGAACGCCGCCAATAGCGTTGTCACCTGAACCGTGTCCAATCCTTCGGCATCGAACCCCGGTAATGTACCTTTGCCAAGCTTCCTTGGGACATAGGTTGAGGCTAGCGGGCCAGAGGCTGGGATCGCGAGGAGACGGTGGGTGGCGGAAGCTACGCCCAAAGCCTGAAGGGCAGCCAAGTCCTTTTCATAAAGCAGGACGGCATCGAGGTCTTGCGGCCTTTTCGCTGGGTCCTTGGGATCGGCCTCCACGACTTCGGCATTTATTTTCAGCAATCCGAATATGGTCTTCGCCGTAACCTCGCGGGACGGGAGCCTGGCCAAAATCCCGACCTTGCGTCCGCGCAATCCGTCGATACCCTTGATCTCGCGCTTGGCGAACAGAAGCACCCGCTGACGGACGAGCGGTGCCACCAGGCGGATTTTCTTGCGGGCATCGGGAAGCGTGGCTCCGAGGTCGAGATAGCTCAGAACGTCGTTGTTTAGGATCGAGAAATCGGTGCCGCGGAGCAGAAGGAGGTCGCGCGCGTTGGAGGCGCCGCCATATCCGTTGATGGACAGGACGCGCACGTCGCTGTCCCTGTCCAGCGCGATGGAGAGTTCGCTCAAGACCTGGGAGCCGGGTCCTGCCGGTTCCGAAAGCCCGTCCGACAAAACGGTGACAAGCCTGCTCGCAGCCTTGGGGGCGGGTAACGTGTTTTGCGCCAAGGCTTGACTAAAGAGTCCAGCGAGAAGCCCGGCGGCAAGGATGAACGAACGCATTTGGACTGCCCCTCTTCCAAAATTGCAACGCCGGAAAGTAGCCGGCGGATTTACGTACTTGCTAATCGTGCAAGCCGCCCTTCTAAAGCACGGCGAAGCCTATGTTCCAAAGGATTTTAGTGCTTCGGCATGGCATTGATGATGCGCTGCAGCCGGCCCGCATCCATTTCGAGGCCGCTCTGCACCGCAAGCTCGTACCATTTCTTGTACCAGCGTGCCGCCTCTGAAGGATCTGGCGCGCTGTTGGCATTTGGCAGGGACTGCAGGTAGTTGGGATCGAAGGCTTGCGCGAGCGCGAAGGCAACGTCCGCGTGGGCGTCCGCGCCCCCCCGTAGCAGCCGGGTTCTTGCGCTCGCAACATCGCCCTCGCTTAAGAGCCGGCGCGCGTCGGTGAGAAGCGCATCCTCATCCTGCTGGCTAAGGGCGGGAGTTCCGGCGGGTGGACTTGTGACCGCCGTGGCGAAAACGATAGCAAGTGCTGCGGCGATTGCACCGGCGGCGCCCAGGTAAATCGCCAGCCGGGATTTGACCGGCGCTTCCGGCTCAGATTTCTGGATTGCCCTATGCTTCCGGTCGAATATAGCGATGCCGGTGGTGCGCGGCGGCGTGGCTTGAGCCTGATTTGGGGACGATGCCCCGGGCGCCGGGTCTGCAGCGGCGGAGATTTCCTCGGGCTCGGCGCCCAATCGCTGCACCTTAAGAAGTATGGCCCGGACTTCGGCAAGTTCAGGATTTTCCTTGGCTCCCCGCATGTGACACCCTCTCCCGATCGCCGCCGTTGAGCCGGTTTAGCCGCCGTACAACATTTTAAAAACTCTATCATAAGTGTTAAGGCTACGCCTAGAACTTGGCGTGGCCTTGCTGGCGTCTATGTCCTCCAGAAGCTTCAGTGGAACAACACCAAAATGTGCAAACGGTGTGGCTAACGCAGGAATACCGGCTCTGCGGCATGGCGCCGCTGAAGACTTGCCGCATCAAATCGGCTTGATCCGCCCGCCCGCCGCCGCCGTCATGACTGCCGTAGCTTTGGCTCCGTGTGCAACCCGGCTTCGGCAGCGGCCTTGGCTTCGGCGATCCTACGGGAGATTTCGCAGGCCGCGCGTGAGAAGCGGTCTTCTTCCCAGGCATCCGGGAACCGCCGGCTTGAGCGCTGGTAGACCGGATCGCCCGCAGGCAGAACGAGAACTTCGCCATCGGCCTTGGCCACGCGTATCGATCGCTCCATCAAGAGGATCTCGTGCGAGGGATTATTCCTGATGACCCGCTCGTATTCCTGGAACAGGCGTTCGTTTCCTGTCCTGGCGATGCGGCGGCTCGCCGGTTCCAGCGTTACCGCGAGCACTTGCTGCAGCGGAATACGCCGGATCTCCTCCCCGGCCGTATCGCCTCTTACGATATTGGCGCTGGCGAGGTACACAATAAGCTCCGTCCCGGTCAGATAGAGGACTGCTGCCCGCATGGGAGAGTGCTCAACCACCAAGGCATTGCCATCGAAGAGGAATTTGAGAAACTCCGCGCTCTCCTGCCGGCCGTAAAGAAGGATGGCCTTTTGTTGCAGTGCGCCCAGAAGCGCCTTGTCTCCGGAAGTGCCGGCATCGGGGCCTGAGGCTGCCGCGCCTGCTCGTTCGAGGCAGAGCAGGCTATCGAGACTGGTTTCCGTTTGCCGGAAGGAGCGGAGGACGAGGTTCTCAAAATCGAAATTCTTCGCCCGCTTCACCTCGTCATGAAGCTCCAGGAGCGGTTTGTCCCCACGGAAGGCTTTTCTGACAGAAAGTAAGGCTATGGCCAAAAGCACCGCGGCGGCGGCGGACGTAAATAGAAGAACCCAGTCCTTCTCCTCATTTCTTGTCGCGACAGCTACCCCCAGATAGCTTATCCAGCTTGCGGCGATCATGCATGCCAGAGCAACAAACAATGGGTACAACTCACGGTTCGTCCAAGTGAAAAACCTTAGAACCTTGGCGCGGTCGATGTCTCTAGTCATCCGTCCCCCTCAATCCATTGCGCCGGCGCGGCTGCAGCCTTGAATAGAGTCTGCGCCTTTATGCGCGCGCATATTTTGATTGGCCCTCGCGGGCGAAGCTCAAATCATCGCTCAAGATATTTGGCGTTTCCAGTATTAATGTCGCATCCGTTGCTTACCTGCGCGCAACCCCGGCGCATACGGGTAATATCGGACCCAGCCGAATGCTTCGCTTAAGCAGCGTAAGCCGCGGAATGCCGGAGGCATTATCCTAGATTCGGCAGTTGAAGTTCATGCGCTGCTGGGAGAGGATGGCCCGCATATTTTAGCGCCTATGCGCGAAGGCGGGAATCTCTGTCAGTCAGAAACACAGGTCTCTCATATACATACCATAAGTCCCGCCTTCGCGGGAACGACGCTGCGGCTCATTTCCCAGCAGCGCACAAATTAACCATGGCGCGAGGCGCAACAGCAATGAAACCACAGCCAATACACAAAACGGCAGGCGAAGGGGTGACGAGGTTAACATAGTGTTCCATTGCCGCGGCCGTCATCGGCAACGGCGCTGCTGCCTTATCTGGATTGAGCTTTTCCGGGGACGGAAACGCCTAACCGCCCCGGTGGGCAACGGGGCGGTTAGCAGGCGGGGGATTGAATGGGAAGGAAAGGGAGAGACGAAGCCTTTTGGCTAGCGGGGGGCGGAAGCCATGCAGGGGGGCTTCGTCTCTCAGGGGCAACTCTTACAGGGTTTACCGGCCCTTTTAAACTCGTAACGCTAGACTGAACTCGTTAACAACAGGTTACGCTTGTAAGCTGTACTGGGGGACTTCAGCGCCACGCAATACCGGCCACGCGCTTACAGAAACACCACAGACACAACAGCTTAAACTCTTACAACGTAACCGGACGCAATCTACAACCTAACGCGAAACAACTTGACGGAGGCGAACTCAACGCCACGCTACTCAACTCTACCTACTCTACTCACCCTCGCAAGGGGGCTCTCCGTTCTGGGGGGGGGGCGATCCGGAGCGTCCACCGTCTTGCGATGTGATATGTATGCCGCAGCGATTGGACGAAAATAAGGCCGGATAGAGAAAAAAGCTTGACGTGTGTTTTTTTCACATCGGCAATTTGCCGAACCTCAGCCGATAGCGGGACCAACCGGCTTGCGCCGCCCGGAGCAAAATCTTGCCGCCGCGCCGGCTCCGCAAAGGCTGCGACCCATGCAAGCCACTGTTTATGCGTTATAAATTGCCGCCATCGCTGGAGCGGCGCCGCGGAAAAGCGGCGGGGACGGCGCGGCCGAGTGAAGCGATCGAGCAATCTCCCCCGAAATTCATGGCCTGGCCTGAGCGCCGCCTCCCGCCCCGGAGATCGCGAGCAGCGCCGGCACCTGCTGGCGGATCGCGGCGGCCACCTTGGCATCGAGCCTCCCAAGCCAGTTCGCGGGGATGGCGCTCATTCCGTAGGTGGCGCCGGCCAGCATGCCCGGCGATTGCCCCGGTGGTATCGGCGTCCCCGCCCTGATTGACGGTCTGGATGACGCAATCGGCAAAAAACTCCGTGCTAAAGTAGAAATGCAGCACGGTTTGCAAGGTATCCACGACGTAGGGCGTGCACTGGCCCGGATAGGGGACGAAGCGGAAGCCCTTGTGTTTTTCCACCAAGGCATCGGCAACTCCGCGCGTCTCCTCCTTACTCCCGCCGCCGAGCAAAATGTGCACCATCCCGACCAGCGCGAGGCAGGCGCTGTCCGACAGCGGATGATGATGCGTGGCGCGGCCTTGCCCGAGCGTCCACGGCTCCGCTTTCCCGGGGTCGCCGAAGGTCGCCAGCGCCACCGGCAGAATCGCGCATCGCCGCCCCGTTGCCGGCATCGCCTGGCGCAAACGTGCCCTCGACCGTTCCATGCACGATGAAGCGGCGGATGCCGCGCCGGCAGGTATTGCCGACATCGACGGGGCCGCTCTTGAGCCAGGCCGCGAACTCCTCGCAGACGTCCCGGGGCTCAAACCCTCCGCAGCGCACCAGCGAGCGGCCAAGCGCCAGCGACATCTGGGTGTCGTCTGTCACCTGTCCCGCTTTGAGCCGCAGCCAGCCGCCGCCAATAATCTGGCGATGCACGCCGTATTCGGCGGCGATCTCGCGCCTGGTCATGAACTCGACCGTGGCGCCCAGCGCGTCGCCGATGGCAAATCCCAAAAACGCGGCCAAGGCGCGGTTTTCCAGGGTCAAGGAGGTCATGCGGAAGCCCCGTCAGTAATATTCGGCCGTGACGCGGTACTCGCCGCCGATTGCCAGATACTCGCCTTCGCCCTTGAGCGGATGGGTGGACATCAGGCCGTTGAAGAACAGGATCTTGCAGAGCGGCACCCGCGCTGTGAGGATCGTATCCCCGAAGCAGGTGGCGACATTGCGATCCGATGTAAAGGACACCAGATTGTTGAGCCGGATCACTACGTTGCGCTTGTCCGTGCGCTCCACGATCCGGTGCTCGTCGAAGGCGTTCACGCCCCGGTACAGCGTTGCATGCGTCTGCCCTGGAAAGCTGAAGCGCTCAATCGCCCATTGGCAGAACTCGAAAAGCAGGTCGAGCTGAACCCAGATGGCGTTGTTGTGAAAGCGGCTCGACATCTTCTCCTCCACATAGACGGTCCAGGGGCCGCCGGTAACCCGGTCCAGGATCTCCTTGTGGTAGGACGGGCAGATGCCGAAGCGGCTTTCGACCCAGCCCTTGAGCACCGCGCCCTCGGGGCTGTTGCTGTCGTAGCCCCAGCCCTTGATGAGCCGCAGGAAGGAGGAGCGGAAGCGCTTGCGGTTGGCGCCTTTCTCCTGCTGCTCCGGGTCGATGCCGAACATCGCCATCATGTAGAAGGAAAAGGCTTCCCCGGCCTCCTCCAGATCGCCGGCCTTGGCCAGCATGTCGAACAGGCTGCGGTTCATCTCGCGCACGCCCCAAATGCAGAGCGGCGCCGGATTTTCATTGAAATCGCAGCTCGCGAGGAGGTCCGTCGGCCTCCCCACGAGATTGGTCGAATGTCCTATGCCGTGCCGCCCTTGCATACCCATTCCTTCAATAAGCCAGAGTGGCGCCCGCTCTTCAACGGCGTTCAAGCTTGGCGGGGCGTGTTGCGGCACTCCGTCATCCTGTCTTTCTCTTCCAGCGGCTGTTCGCAGAGACGTCCTCGATGCGCCGAAGGCGGATGCGGCCGAGGCCACGGCCATTCTTTTCGACTGCAACCGCGACGATGGCCTTGTATTCGGTTTCCCGGCTCGCGTGCTCTTCCGGGCCGCCCACATAGGTTTCATCAACCTCAACAGCCCCAGACGGAAGGTCACGTCCGAACCGTACCATCCCCGGTGCAGCTTATGCAGCCAGGTCCAGGCTGTCTCGTAACTGCGGTTCCGGCCCCAGCAACTAATGCCGCTGGAGGTCCGCGAAATAGCCATCGATTGGCTCGCCGTTGAGCGCGGCATTGAGCGCTTCGAGCGCCTCGACGATCTGCGAGGCTTCCTCCTCCTCAAGCAGGCGCACGGCGTTGCCAACGTGGGTCAGCACCCAGGCGCCGGGCTCTGCCCCCTCGATCAGCATGACGTTCACGCGCCGCTGCTCGCCGCGAACCTCGCAGAGCGCGGTGAAACCATCGCTCTCGATGACGCGCATGGGGATGCCGATGCACATGGGGTTGCCTCCTAAGCGGCGCCGGTATCGCGCGGCACGAGGTTCAACCCAGCCGCCTTAAGCTCTGCCGCCAGCGCTTCGGCGATGGCGGGCAGCTTCGCGGCAAGCTCGGGCGTCGGCTCAAGGCCCAGCTCGAACGATTTCGGCTCGGCGCCAATCAGCACCGTGCGTGCCGGGGCGCTCCCGTGCAGCGTCAGGGCCGCCAGCACGTCCGAGAGGCCGACCTGATGCGGCGAAATCTTGGTGCGGAAAAAGGCGAGAAGCTCGCCGTCGCCGATCCGGACCAGGGTGCCGGGCTCACGGCCGCCGCGCACGCAATCCGCGATCAAGAGGAGATCGACGCTGGCGATCTGGTCGAGGCAGTCCATCGCGGAGGTTCCGCCGTCGATCACATTGACTTCGGGGGGCAGCTCGTAGCGCGCGGAGAGCGCGTTGACGGCATGCACGCCGATCCCTTCGTCGGAGAGCAAGATATTGCCCACCCCAAGCACAACCGCGCGCATGCGTTCTTCCACTGTGCGTAGCCTGTTCCGAGAGGGCTAAGCCCCCCCTCACCCTGTCCCTCTCCCCAAGGGGAGAGGGGACGCCTTCTCAACGGCTGCGGCCTACTCCCTCTCCCCTTGGGGAGAGGGCTGGGGTGAGGGGGCTCTTCCCCCTACACCGCCGTCACCGTAACGGCCTTACCGGTTTCCTCGTCGTGTACATGCACGGCGCAGGCAAGGCAAGGGTCGAAGGAGTGGATGGTGCGCAGGATCTCCAGCGGCTGCTCGGGATCGGCGACCGGATTGTCCACGAGCGACGCCTCGTAAGGCCCAGGCGTGCCATCCTCCGAGCGGGGGCCGGCGTTCCAGGTCGAAGGCACGACGCACTGGTAGTTCGCGATCTTGCCGTCGCGGATCACGGTCCAGTGCGAGAGGATGCCGCGCGGCGCCTCGTGGAAGCCAAAGCCCATGACCTCGCCCTTCGGGAAGGTGGGCTTGTTGAAGGTCGCAACGTCGCCCTTGCCGATATTGCCGATGAGCTTCTCCCAGTTGGCTTCAAGCAGGTCGAGCATCACCGCGCAGCGCACCGCGCGGGCAGCATGGCGGCCGATGGTGGAGTGCAGCGCATCGACGCCGACCTTGGCGCCAACCAGCGTTGACACCGTATCGAGCACCTTGGTGACGTAAGCGGCAGTCGGCTTATGGCCGGCGGCCACCGCGTTGAGCACAGCCGCGAGCGGGCCAACCTGCGCGCGCTTGCCGTAGAAGGTCGGCGCCTTGAGCCAGGAATACTTGCCGTCGTCCTGGAAGTCGGTGTAATGCGGCGTGGTTTCGCCCTTGTAGGGGTGCAGCGGGCCTTCCTTGCTGTAGGTGTACCAGGAGTGCTTGACGGACTCCTCGACGCCCTTGCCGAAGTAGTCGTCGCCGAAGCTCTTGATGGGCTGATACTTGGTGAGATCGCCATCCGGGATATACCCGCCCGGATACATGAACTCCTTGCCCTTCGTGTCGACGGGAAAGTCGGGCGCCGAGAGGTAGTTCATCACGCCGGCGCCGTATTTCGTCCAGTCCGCGTACTGCGAGCCGATTGCGGCGACGTCGATCAGGTAGACCTTTTTCACGAAGTCGGCGAGCTTGTCGATTTGCGTCTTGATCGCATAGAGGCGGTCCACCGTCAGCACGGACTGGCTGTCGGTCGCAATCGGGTTCGCGACTCCGCCCACCGCCATGTTCTGGATGTGCGGCGTCTTGGAGCCCAGGATGGTGACGATCTTGTTGGCCTGGCGCTGCACGTCGAGCGCCTGCAGGTAGTGCGCCACGGCGACGAGGTTGATCTCGGGCGAAAGCTTCATCGCCGGATGGCCCCAGTAGCCGTTGGTGAACGGCCCAAGCTGGCCCGTGCCCACGAACGCCTTCAGCTTCTCCTGCGTGGCGATCATGACCTCTTTCGAGTTCATGGGCCAGTCGGTGTATTGCTGAATCCAGTTCGCGGCCTTGACGGGATCGGCCTTGAGTGCCGAGACCACGTCCACGAAGTCGAGCGCCGACAGATGATAGAAGTGCACGATGTGATCGTGGATCGCATGCGCTGCGACGATCATATTGCGGATGAACTGAGCGTTCAGCGGCACTTCGAGATCGAGCGCGTTCTCTACGGCGCGCACCGAGGCGATTGCATGAACCGTTGTGCACACGCCGCAGATGCGCTGCGTGATGGCCCAGGCGTCGCGCGGATCGCGGCCGAGCAGGATCAGCTCGACGCCGCGCCACATCTGGCCGGACGACCACGCCTTCGTGACCTTGCCATCGTTAATCTCGGCATCCACCCGCAGATGGCCTTCGATGCGGGTAATGGGGTCGATGGTGATTCTCTTAGACACGGAACGGTCTCCTTAAGCCTGGGTGCCCGTCCGGTATTCGTGACCGGGCAGAATGGGGAATTTCTTCACGAAGACGATGAAGGCCAGCACCTCGATGGCGATCACGCCGAGCGTCACCAGGACTTCCGGCGCCGACGGGAAGTAATGCCAGTGCGTGGGGCTGTTGTAGGCAACGAGGAAAGCGTCGATGCGGTAGAGCACCGCGCCCGCCAGCATGCTCGCCGCGGCCGGGAACAGCACGGACATCCGGGGGTGTTTCGCGCCGAAAGCGAATGCCGCGATTGGGAAGGCGAACAGCGCCGTCTCGATCCAGAACATCGTGGTTTGCAGGTTCCCCTCGGTCAGCCGCCCGGTCTGGCCGCGGTCGAGGATGTCGGCGAAGCGCAAGACCATGAACATCAGCAGCACCGACGCGACGACCTTGCCGAGCTTTGCCAGGAGCGGAAGCTCCTCGCGCAAGTCGCGCGTGAAGCCCACGGCTGCCAGCGTCGCCTCGAAGATGACAACGGCGTACCCCATGCAAAGGGCGGTCATGAGGAACAAGATCGGCAGGAACGGCGTCTGCCAGAGGGGATGAACCTGGTAGCCCATCGCGATCAAGCAGCGAGCCGAGCGAGCTTTGGTGCATGCTGGGCAGCAGGACGCCAAGGCCGATGAACACAAAGAGCATCCGCTCGAACGCCTTCTGGATGCCGCGCGTGCCCAGCCATTCGAGGAAAGTCGGAAACCACTCGATCCACAGCACCACGATGTAGAGCGTGATGCAAGCCGCGACCTCGAACATAACCGAGCCGGGGTTGAAGTAGGACGGCGACAGGATGTGCCAGAAGTTCCAGTAGCGCCCGAGGTCGATCAGCACCGAAAGGCCGCCGAGCGAGTAGCCGAACACCGACGCGGTCAGCGCCGAGCGTATCATCGGATGAAACTCGCCGCGGTTGAGGATGTAGACCAGGAGCGCCATGGCGTAGCCGCCGCAGGCAAAGCCGGTGGCGATGATGACATCCCACACGACCCAGATACCCCAGGGGTAGCCGTTGTTGATGTTGGTGACGGCGCCGAGGCCGTACACGAAGCGCTGGTAGAGGAAGAAGAGCGCGATGCCGATGAGCAGCGACAAGGCGATGGTCAGCCTGCTAACCAGCCTGCCGCCAATCGCTTCATGCCTTCTGCGGATACTTGGCCTGATGGGGATGTCTGTCATGTTAGGCCTCCTCATCGTCGTGCAGTTTTTTCGTGCCGAAGTAGGCCGCCAGCATCAGGCCGGCGAATGCTGCGGCGGGCACCGTCAGGCCGCTATAAAGCGCTTCCTGCATGCTCTCTGATTGAGCAGCGTAGGAGCGCTCGGGCAAGTTGACCGGAAAGTCGAACTTCTCGAAGGGGACGCCGGAAAGGTAGCGCACTTGCGTGCCGCCCAGCGCCTTGGCTCCGTAAACCTGCCCGGTGTAATGCGCCGACGCACGCTCATGTGTGTCGCCGGAGTCCACCGTGCGCCGCGGGAACACGTTCGGCTCGCCGGGCTTCATGGCCTTGCGCCGCTCGATCTCCGCAGTCAGAACCTTGTAGCTGCCGAAGAGTGTCGCGCCGGTCGGGCACACCTTGGCGCAGGCCGGTATATCGCCCTTCGTCAATTGCTCCTTGCAAAGCTGGCATTTGGCGATGCGCGGGAACGGCGTGTCGTACTGGAATTGCGGCACATGGAATGGGCAGGCGGCCACGCAGTAGCGGCAGCCTATGCAGGCGTCCGCGTTATAGGAGACTACCCCGGTTTCGGGGTCCTTGGTCATCGCCTTTACCGGGCAAACCGAGACGCAAGACGGATCGATGCAATGCAGGCATTGCCGCTTGATATGGGCGAAGCCGTCCTTGACCTGATCCTTATTAACGGAGGTGCCGTCCTGGTAAACCTTGATGACGGTATAGGTCTTGCCGGACAACTCCAACGGCGTATCCCAAAGGCCGGTGCCTGTGCTGTCGTCCAGCGGCAGCTCGTTGACGGTCTTGCACGCCGACATGCACGCCTTGCAGCCGATGCAAAGCGTGGAGTCGTAGAGCAGGCCCACGGCGTGCTCTGGCACGGTCTTGTTTTCCCGCGCTTCGGCGGGATCTGCGCCTAAGGTTGCGCAGGCTGCCGCAGCCGCAGCACCCCCCAACCCTCCGCGCATGAAATCTCGGCGATTACAGCTCATCCGGGCTACTCCTGACGGTTCTCGCCAGACTTCTGGCCGCCTTCGAGCGCGCTGAGCTTCTTGGTGAGCATCGCCCCTGCGCCCACCGCGGCGCCCACGACGCCGGAAACCACCGCGACACCGGCATTATTCAGGCCCGTGCCCTGTTCCTCATTGGCACGCGCATAGCCAACAGGCGGGCGCTGGTTCTTGAGGTCTGCCAGCGCATGGATGGGCTTCGCAAAGCCGATGCCCTTCTCGCTGCAGCCAATGCAGGGATGGCCCGTGCCCACCGGCCAGGATTGCATGCCCGCGTCGCCGAACAGAACGATGGAGCAGTTGGAGTAGGTTTCCGGTCCCTTGCAGCCGAGCTTGTACAGGCAATAACCCTTGCGGTGGCCCTCGTCGCCGAACTCCAGCGCGAACCGGCCGGCATCGAAATGAGCGCGGCGCTCGCAGTTTTCGTGGATGAGCCGGCTGTAGGCGAACAGCGGGCGGCCCTTGTCATCGGTGGGTGGAAGCTTGCCGAAGGTCAGGAAGTGAACGACGCAGGCAAGGAAGTTGTAGGGGTTCGACGGGCAGCCCGGAATGGAGAGAATGTCGTTGCGGCCGAGCGCTTCGGCGACGCCGACGCAGCCGGTCGGGTTTGGCGGCGTGGAAGGCATCCCGCCCCAGGAGGCGCAAGACCCGATCGCGATCACCGCTGCCGCACCTGCCGCCGCTTCGCGCGTCAGTTCCAGCGAGGTCTGGCCGCCGATCTTGCAATAGATTCCGCCGTCCTTCATCGGGATGGCGCCCTCGACCACGAGCAGATACTTGCCCTTGTTCTTCTCCTGCGCCGCTTTGCGGGCGGCCTCGACCTGGTGGCCGGCGGCGGCGAACAACGTCTCGTGGTAGTCGAGCGAGATGATATCGAGGATCAGCTTTTCGAGCGTGGGATGCTCGGCGCGCAACAGCGATTCCGTGCAGCCAGTGCATTCCTGGTGATGCAACCAGATAACGGACGGCCGCTCTTTCTTGGTGATGGCTTCGGCAACCTGTGCCGTCGCGCTGTTCGACAGCCCCAAGGTCGCGGCGATGCCGGTGCAAAACGTCATGAACTCGCGCCGGCTTGTGCCGAAGCGCTGCTCGATTTCGTCAATTACTTGCTGGGATGCGGGCATTTTCCTCCCCCGTTGGCACCGTTATTCTTGCAGGCCACCTGTCTTTTGCCGCACAAAGCCTACCACCCCCGAATATTGCTACCGGAGGTCCTGTCACTTTGGGCAGGATGAAGCTAAAGACACGCCTATAGAATGGAGCGAGGTTACAGCATAGGGTAATAAGCGGCAAGCATATATTTGCCGTCTGCAATATGTACATCCGGAAGACCTCTGGATATACTGGCTCTTCCAAAATGGAAGCGTCTTGGCCGCTTCGTCCCAGCTTCGGGACAGCACTGGATTGGCTGCGTTTCCAGATTGGAAGGGAGCTTGCCAGCCGTCCGCGGATGTTCCGGTTTCAACGGCCCAACGCTATATCCCCGATGCCAGCCGGAATTCGCCTAATGGATGAGAGGGACGCGCGTTATTATCCACAAGTGGTGCGTAGCCTCTTCACAGGCGGCAAAATGGGCGCACCTATTTACGAAAATCCAAGGTTTGTCTACCTATAACTAATCAATGAGTTCTCATTGCGTATGCTATGGCCTTATGGTGAAAGGGGTTCTGCCTGCGGCAGGCCTAATTCAAAGGGGCGGCAATCAGTTCAGGATTAGACAATGGTAATGCGTATCCACCTAAAACCATTCGCCCTCGCCTTTCCGCTGACACTGCTCGTGGCAGCCATCTGCCCGGCGGCTGCATCTCAGGAGCTTGAACGGGTCATCGCCGCGGAGCCCACGCCAGCGGGCATTGCGATCACCGTCGCTACCGGCGGCTGCGCCAAGAAGGACGATTTCCAAATCGCCTCAAGCCCCGTCGACAATGGGAAAGCGACCATCGAACTGCGGCGCACGAAGCCCGACCTTTGCAAAGGCAACTTTCCAGACGGCCTCAAATTGCAATTTGGCTGGGCGGAGCTGAAACTCCCCGACGGCACTCAGCTCACGCTCAAGAACGTGGTCGATCCGGTGTTTGGCTCGATAGCTCCAGTAGCGGCAGCAGCAGCCGCAATACCGGCCACGGCCTCCGCCCCCGCGAAACACCGTTACAGCGCATACCGGCACAGGCGCGGCTGGCACAGGCATCATCACCGCCGGCACTTCCACAAGCACCGCAGCCACGGTTATTGCTACTGCCCCTGCTTCGAGGATTAGCGGCCCGCGGCAAAAGTTCTACCCCTATGTTGCGGCGCTTTTAGAACTTCCGGCGCGATAAGGCTACCGGTGTCCCGTCTCCACATTGCCGCCCTGTTTGCCGCAACCCTCGCAAAGGCAATATGCTCTCATGGGCTGGAGGCTGCACAACAGTATGTGCTGGCGGCAGATCCGCAAATAGGCCGGCAAAGAACAACCTGCTAACCGGCCCGCTTGCACAAGGCTAAAACCAACGGCTGCGGCTCTTTGGTGAGTTCCGCGTAAGATTCTTTGTGTCGCCTTTAAAATCGCTCCTAATTTTCCAGATTGCTGCCCCGATAAAAAGTACGAGCGCAAGCCCCAAAGGCTCTAAAACCTCGTATCCCATATTCTCGACTCCATCGATACAAGCTGATTTGAATAGATTTTAGACGACGCCTCATAAAATACAAGCTAAGGTTGCTTTATTCAATACTTTTCAACATGCCTACTAATATGCCGATACAACTTCCCCGTAACATTGCGTGCAGAAGGAAGGCAATTAGTGTCCTCGCAGGCACATGCGCAATTTGTGCGAGCGCAATTCTAGCGCTGACCTACCTTAGGAGGTGCATTCCTGTTTCGACTCATCTAGTTTCTAACGAGGTGGGACTGTCTTCAATCAAAGAGAATGAAAATATGTTACCCAAATTACTCTCTATCGCTTGCAGCATGGCGGTGGGTGCATGGAGTGCCCAAGCAGCAACGCTCACCAACACCGAAGGAGCGGTATCCGTCAATCGAGGCTATGGCTTCCAGCAGGTTGTGGCAGGCTTACAGGTTAATCCTGGCGACCGCGTCCGTACTGGCGAAGGTGCGACCGATATCGTTTATGAGAATGGCTGCGCGGCAAGGGTCGGTCCGCACCAGCTTACCGTTGTGCTTTCAAATCCACCGGCTTGCGCTGGAGCCGCATTTGAGGACTCGTCTACCATACCTCTTGTCGCGGGGTTGGCTGCCACCGGCGGCGCAGGCTTGGCGATTGCCCTTAGCAGCAGCAGCAATGTTCGCCCCGCAAGCCCATGATAGCTGCGCACAATAGCAGAGCAGTAGTAATTGCCTTGTGACGCAAGCTGTGCCCAAGGCTCCGCTCACGCTGTACTAGATTCAATAAGTTGCCAGTACGCCTGATCCGCAGGAAGTCCTTTCCGTGCCTGACGCATGTGGGTCAGGACTTCCTGCGGGGCGTGCTAGCGGCTATGAGCGCGCGTAACCGTCAAGCCTTCCAGCCAGTTCGTCCGCGCCGGGCGCGACGGCTACATCATGCGATGCGGCACTGGCATCGAGCGGAGCGATCGCGCCGCTAGCTAGCTAGGCCATCCGGCCCATCGCCTGCGATATGCTTTATAACGGCGGCGAGAAACGCATCGCCGTATTGTTCGAGCTTGGCAGCGCCCACGCCATGAACCATCGCCATCTGGTCGCGGGTCTGCGGCTTGAGAAGCACCATGTCGAGCAGCGTCTTGTCAGCAAACACCACATAGGCCGGGACATTCTTGCCGGCTGCCAGCGTGCGCCGGAGCTTCTTCAAGGCTTCGAGCAAGGCCGCATCGGCTGGCGGGAGCGTGCTCGCGCCGGTGCCTGCGGCCGGGGCTGCACGGCGGCGCTGCTTGTCCCCGCGCTCCACCAGCGCCTCGCTGCGCAGTTCCACCTTGGCCTTGCCGCGCAAAACCTCGCGGCCCTGCGGTGTGATCCCCCAGGAGCCGTATCCGGCGATATCGAGGCTGATAATCCCGCCCGCGTAAAGCTGGCGGAAGATCGCCCGCCAACTATTCGCGCTAACGTCGCTGCCTACGCCGAAGGTCGGCAGCCGGTCGTGGCCGAGTTGCGTAATCCGGTCGGACACCTGCCCGCGCAGGATGGCGATCAGATGCTCGGCGCCGAAGCGCTCGCCAGTGCGGGCGATGGCGGAGAGCGCCTTTTGCGCGAGGATGGTTCCATCGGTCAGTTCCACGCCTTCCAGGCACAGATCGCAATTGCCGCAAGGTGCCGTGTCCTCGGCGAAATAGGCGAGCAGCGTTTGCCGCCTGCAGCGCGGGGCCTCGCATAGCGCGACGAGCGCGTCGAGCCTCCGCCTCTCCACGCGCTTCTGCTCGTCCGGCGCCTCGCTTTCCTCGATGCGCTGGCGGTGCAGGCGCATGTCGTCGAGGCCGTAAAGCGTCAGCGTCGAGGCGGGCAAGCCGTCGCGGCCCGCACGGCCAATCTCCTGGTAATAGGCCTCGATGGATTTCGGCATGTTGGCGTGGGCCACGAAGCGCACATCCGGCTTGTCGATGCCCATGCCGAAAGCCACCGTCGCGACCATGACGATGCCGTCGTCTTGCAGGAAGCGGTCCTGGTTCTGCGAGCGTATCGCGCTATCCATGCCGGCATGATAGGGAAGCGCTGCCATACCCTGCCCGCAGAACGTCTCCGCCAGCTCCTCGGTCTGGCGCCGCGCGCTGCAATAGACGATGCCGCTTTCGCCCTTGTGCGCGCCGATGAAGTCCGTGAGCTGGCGCAGCGCATTGCTCTTCGCGCGCATGGCAAGCTGCAGGTTGGGCCGGTCGAAGCCGTGCACGAAGACCGCGGGCGGGCGGGCGAACAGCCGGCTCAGGATGTCCCCGCGCGTGGCCTTGTCGGCGGTCGCGGTCAGCGCCATGATCTGAACGCCGTCGAGCTTGGCCGCGAAGTCTCCCAGGTTGAGATAGTCGGGGCGGAAATCGTGCCCCCATTGCGAGACGCAGTGCGCCTCGTCGATGGCCAGCAGCGAGACGCCCGCTTCCAGGAGCATCGCCCTGGTGCCGTCGAGCGCCAGCCGTTCGGGCGCGATGTAAAGCAGGCGCAGGCGCCGGCTCCTGAGCGCGTCGAGCAGGGAGCCCGTTTCCTCGCGGCTGTTGGAAGAATTGAGCGCGCCCGCCGCGATGCCATAGCCCTGGAGCTGCGCCACCTGGTTGCGCATCAGCGCGATCAGCGGCGAGACGACGATGGTAAGCCCCTCGCGCAAGAGCGCCGGCAGTTGATAGCAGAGCGATTTGCCCCCGCCGGTGGGCATCACCGCGAGCACGTCCTTGCCCTCAAGGATCGCTGCGATAATGTCTCCTTGTCCCGCACGGAAATCCGCGAACCCGAAGGTCTTGCGCAGCGTTTCCCGCGCCTCTTGCAAACCGGCCATGCCGCGATTTACACGATGTGCCCCCGCGATGGAAAGTGTAAAGAAGCTGGGCGTCGCAGCCGGCAGGCGATTACACCCAGCTTAAGTATTCACCTCAACACGTCGTTGCGACGGCGAGCGAAGCGCGGCCGGAAGCAATCCTGGCCGCCTCGCACACGTTGCTTCTGGATCGCCACGGCGCCAGTGTCGCGATGACGGACGCCGCAGCAGAACAGTCAAAACTTTCGGCGGCTGGTATTGCAGCCGCTCAGTTGGTCCCGTCGCCGCTTCTCTTGGTCAGCATCGCCTTGAAGGCCTTGTGGTGCTCGCCTTCGTCGGTGGCGGCAGTGGAAAAGTGCTGGGCTATGGCACCGTCGCCTGCCGCTTCGGCCCGTTTTGCCATGTCAGTGTACATCTTCATGGTCTCAAGATATTCGTCCGAGATTGCCGCCGCGAGGTTCTCCTTGTCGCTCTTAACAAGCCCGGCCATCTGTGCCTGGTCCCTGAAGTGCTTATCCAGCTCAGCCCCGGCTATTTTATCGAACAGATCCGCGAGGGGGGCGTTGCCATTCTTGCGGGCTTGCTCGGCGAACAGCTTATAGCGCAAATGCGAGAAAGCCTCGTCCTTCATCGCAACAAGCAAGTCCTGCCTTGTGGGGCCGGACATGATCTCCGCGCCAATAGAAGCAGTGGAAAGGACGGCTGCTATGGCAAGAACAGAAATAATCAGACTTTTACGCACCCTGTGCTCCTCCCCGGTTATTCGTGCGCCGTTTCGACGCGCCAATGCTTAAGCCCACCCCGGGCAACACTTCCGGCGAGACATAAAAGCGCAGGCATACGCGGCACAATGCCGCGCCTTCGATGACAAAACCCCTCAAGCGGCTGTCACCGTTTTGTCAGCTTGCATTTGGCACAAGCCCGCGCGGGCCTTCACTTTTCGATGCAAGGCATCGGAGGCCGCTCCAGGTAAAAAGACTCCATGCCCGCGACCCCGCACATCGAAAAGCATTTCACCGGCTCGGCCACCGTCCGCGAGATCGTCATCGGCATGGCCGACGGCTTAACCGTTCCCTTCGCGCTGGCGGCGGGGCTCTCGGCCGCAGTGAGCAGCACAAGCCTCATCGTTACGGCAGGGCTCGCCGAAATCGCGGCGGGCGCGATGGCGATGGGTCTCGGCGGCTATCTCGCCGCCAAGACCGATGCTGAGCACTACGAGGCGGAGCT
This sequence comes from uncultured Alphaproteobacteria bacterium, assembly GCA_963760455.1. Lineage (GTDB taxonomy): Bacteria > Pseudomonadota > Alphaproteobacteria > Rhizobiales > Rhodomicrobiaceae > Rhodomicrobium. Next base: position 83,077 of record CAVXDM010000064.1, on the reverse strand, counting down.
TGCCCGGGAACTGCACGAGGTCGATAACGAGCGCTACCACGAAGTTGCCGAGGTCGAGGAAATCTTCCGTGGCTACGGGCTCGAAGGTCCAGAGCTGCAATCGGTGGTCGCGGCAGTCACCTCGGACCGCCAGCGCTTCATCGATTTCCTGATGCGCTTCGAACTCGATCTCAAGAAGCCGGACCCGAAGCACGCCCCCATCAGCGCCTTCACCATCGGCTCGTCCTACGCCGTTGGCGGCCTGGTTCCGCTCGTTCCTTATATGCTGACCAAGGACCTGGGCACGGCGCTCCAGCTTTCCGTGGGCATGACCGCCATCGCGCTGTTCATTTTCGGCGCCGTGAAGGGCCATTTCACTGGCGCCAACTGGCTCAAGTCCGCGGGGCAAACGCTGCTGGTTGGCGGCATCGCGGCGGGCGCCGCCTTTGCACTAGCGCACGCATTTGGCTAACTGGAAGCCGGCCTTCGGCAGAACGGCGGAAAGCGGCGCGGCGTTCATAGGGATGCGGCGTGCTCGTAGATATCCTCCTCCTGCGCATTATGGAGCCGGACCAGCGCCTCTATCGACTCGATGACCCGCTGCGCATCCCGGATGAGATAGCGGCTGGCATCCTCCCCGGAAGTGCCCGATGCGATGCGGCCAAGCAGCCTCGCCAAATGCTGGATTTCGCGGTGGGCGCGGCTCATGGCGGCAAGTCCGGATAAGTCCGGAAGATGCGAGGAAAGCTCCGGAAAGAGCGCGGTTTCGTCCTGCCTTTCGTGCTGGACGACGGTTCGCTGCACCAGCGCGTCGGCCTCCCGGATCAACGCGAGCGCATCCTCCCCAGAGGCGTCGTCGAGCGCATCGGCGATTTCGCGAAGCCGGTTCAGATCGTGCTCCACCGCATCGTGATTGTGCCGCAAAGCCTCTGGCGGAAGGGCCGGGCGGCGCCACAGCAGCATGGACCTCTCACCCGAAACCAGCGCCCGCAGCGCGTTCAGGATCACCAGGACGTCGATCCCCTCCTGGGTGAGCGCCGCGGCAACCGGCGTGAGCCAGCCCAACGCCGCCGCGATCATCGCGACGCCCGAGAGCGCCATTCCAGCAACGATGCTCTGACGGGCAATCGAGTGCGTGCGCCGGGCGATCTTCACTGCCTCCGCGACCCGGTCGAGACGGTCCACGAGAATGACAATATCGGCCGCCTCCGAGGAGGCCGTTGCGCCGCGCGCGCCCATGGCAATGCCAACGTCCGCCGCGGCAAGTGCCGGCGCGTCGTTGATGCCGTCGCCAACCATCGCCGTGGGATGAAGCCGGCGTTCGGTCGCGACCGCCTCGACTTTGTCCGCGGGCGAGCGGTCGGCCAGCACCGTGTCGAGATCGAGGGCTGCGCCAATCGTCTCCGCTGCATCTGCGCGATCCCCTGTCACCATCGCGATCCGGGCCACGCCCGCGGAGCGAAGGGCCTGGACCGCCCGTGGCGTCTCTTTCCGGAGTTCGTCCGCGAGCAGCAACGCCCCGATCACAGCCTCGTCCCTTGCGACGAAGACGCAAAGTGCGGAGCGCCAAGAGGCACGGCGTAGCGCCCTGACGGCCCATTCGGGCGCTTGCCTGCTGCCAAAAATCAAGGAGGCCGAGCCTGCCCGGACGCGATATCCGCCGATTGCGCCTTCAATACCGGACCCCGCTGTCTCCTTTACAGAATGCGGGACCTCCAGAGCCAAGCCGCGCGCTCGCGCCGGCGCTACGATAGCCGCGGCAACCACATGCTGCGATGCCTGCTCAAGCGATGCCGCCAGCCTCAGCACCTCCGTCACGCTTTCGCCGGGCGCGGTTTCGACGGCGGCCAGGCGTGCGCCGCCCGCGGTCAGGGTTCCGGTCTTATCGAACAGCACCGTATGCACCCGGGCTAGCGCTTCAAGCGGGCCGCCGCCCTTGACGAGAATACCGTAGCGGGCGGCCCTGGAGACGCCCGCGATGAAGGCGACCGGCGCGGCGAGGATCAGTGGGCACGGTGTGGAGGCCACAAGCACGGCCAGTGCGCGAAGAGGATCGCCCGACACGATCCAGGCCAGCGCGGCGAGCATAAATGTAGCGGGTATCAACAGGAGCGCGTATTTGTCCGCCATGCGGATGAAGGGAGACTTGGCGGTCTGGGCTGCCGTCACCATCCGGATTATGCCGGCATACGTACTCTCGCCGGCACTTGCACTTGCCTGCAATTCGAACGCCTCGCCGGCATTCACCGCGCCGCTCCTCACACCTCTACCGGCGGACCGCGAAACCGGGATCGGCTCCCCTGTCAGTGCCGATTCGTCGAGAACGGCGTCCGCAGACATGATAACGCCATCGGCCGGAACGATCTCGCCGGCCCGCACGAGCAGGATATCCCCCGCCTGCACTGTATCTGCGGGAATATCGGTAATGCGATCCCCATCGCGGCGGTGGGCAACGCGCGGCGCCTTGTCCACGAGCGCCTTCAGATCCCGCTCGGCGCGGGCCACGGCAAAATCCTCAAGGACCGTGCCGCCCGTGTACATCGCAGCCACGACGATTGCGGCGAGCGGCGCCCCTAACGCCAAGGCGGCAATCATCGAGATGAGCGCGACGGCGTCGACCCCCATCCGGCCCGCCATGAGGTCGCGCGCAATGGATATGCCCAGCACCAGGATCGCCGGTGCGGTTCCGGCAGTCCAGGCCCACATTGCAAGAGTGGGCAGCCCTTGCACCTGGGCCACCAATCCAGCGCAAAGCGCTATCAGGGCGAACAGAATAAGCGCCCGGCGCAGGAAGCGTTCATTTTTCATGCTGCACCTCCCTGACCAGCGCTGCGCTTCCTGGCAGGATATGGGCTAAGACTTTCCGATACTCTAATTCGCCCGCAGCCGGCGGCGCCAATACGGACGCACACGCATTATTCGGGGGGACATCCGTCTAACCCGCTTCACCAGTTTACAACCCGCCCGCCTTTGGGCGCTCACTTACCGTCGCGGCGAGAAAACAGACGTTTGACGAAATTGAATGGCCCCGTGGCGAGCTTTTCCAGCTTGTGGAAGTGGTCTTTGCTCCACTCGGTCCAGGATTCGAACGTGTGGTGACGGCTTGCGAAGGGGGTCAGCACCAGCAGGAGCGGCACCGTGACGAATTTGACCATAGTCAGAAAGACCGGAATCCCCGCGTGGACGAAAGCCTGGGTCTTGAGGCTGATCCAAGGCGCGCCCAGCAGTGTCAGGGCATGCCCCAAGAGGCCCACCGCGAATGTGGCGAGACTAATCAGAAGCAACGCCAGCCACAGAGAAAACGCTATCCTCGTGATTAGGGGAGAATTGCTCATGACTTCGCCGTTCCCAATCTCGTTCGCCCCCTCTTCCGGGGCAGCAACGGCGTTGGAGGTTTCGCCGGCTTCCTTATTCTCATCGGCCTGTAAGAAGTCTGACAAACCGCTACCCCTGTGCAGATATTGAATCCAACTTCCTAGTACTGCCACCATTATCCCCGAAACGCTGAAGGCGTCACCTGGAATCGTCGCCGGTACACGTTCCCGTTACGATCCCGCATACCCCGGACCCGCTTTTTGCACTTGCGCGCGGCGCGCCTGTCAATCCCCTAACAAATCCTGCCAGCCTGCGCATAACACCGCTTTGCTAAGCTCCGGCCCGTTGCACGGAACGCAAGCTGCCGCAGAGGACGGCGGGTGAAATCCCGCCCCGGCTTCGCAGCCCGTGCCCCGTCAACACGGGCTTCTTCAAGCCGGGCGCGCCGCGTAAAGACGCGCTTCAAAACTCCGTCCGGAAACCATGACCGCACCTACCCCCCACTTGAACCAAACAAACCCAAACACCGCCGCTTCCGCGCCAGAAGTCCCGGTGTGGGACCGGGCGTTACGCGTTTTTCACTGGCTCCTGGCCGGTAGCGTGGCAGGTGCTGCGCTTACTGGCTTTTTCGGCGGCGCAACCTCGCTCGACTTCCACATCATTTTGGGGACAGCAATCGCGCTGCTCCTCACCTTCCGCGTAATATGGGGCTTCACCGGCCCGGATTACGCGCGCTTCAAAAGTTTTGTGCCCGCGCCGCCAAGCTTCCTACATCACGCGCGCGAGCTGCTACGGGGCGGTGCGCCCCATTATCTAGGCCACAATCCGGTAGGCTCGGCGATGATCCTGACCCTGCTTGCGGCGCTTGCGGCGATCCTTGCCACGGGCGTTATCGTCCTTGGCGGCGCCGTGAAGGAGGGGCCGCTTGCCCCCTTCCTCTCCTTCACGGCTGCCAATCAAGTTAAGGAGATCCACGAGCTTCTTGCATTCCTTCTGCTCGGGCTTGTTGGACTGCACCTCGCCGGCGTGCTGGGCGAGAGCTGGCGAACGCGCGAAAACCTCATCCGCGCCATGGTGACGGGCTACAAACACGCCCGCGATGGCGCGGTGGTAGCGGCGGCTGTCCGCATGCGGCCTTTAACCGCAGCCTTTGCCTTCATGGGGCTCACCGCCTGCGCTGGCGCGGCAATCGCCTATTTCTCCATGCTGCCGGCCTTCGGCGTGCCCGATAAGCCCATGGATACGGCCTATGCCAAGGAGTGCGGCAGTTGCCACTCCGCCCATCATCCAAGCGTCGCCCCCGCCGCGACCTGGACAGCGATCATGGCCGGCCTCGACAGCCATTTCGGCGAAAACGCCAGCCTCGACTCCGCCCTCACAACCCAATTGTCCGCTTACCTCGCGGATAATGCCGCGGAAAAATGGGACACCTGGCCGGCCAACCGCTTGCGCGCCGCGTCACAGGAAAATCCGCTCCGCATAACGGAGACCCGCGGCTGGAAACGCCTGCACCGCGGCCTGGCCGATGACGTATTCAAAGCCAAGGCCGTGGGAGGAAAGCTCAACTGCAGCAAATGCCATCGCGATGCGGAATCCGGGCGCTTTGCCCCCCGCGCGATTGCCATTCCAGAGGAAAAAGCAAGCCGATGAAACGATTACTCTCCCTCGCGCTGGGCACGGCAGCCGCCTTGTCCATCGCCACCGCCGCTTTCGCCGCGATGACCCCGGCGCAGCAGGCGCTCTATTCCCAGTACACAGCGGATGCCAAAGCGGCCGATCCAGCCTTCGCCGGCTTCTCGGCTGACCGGGGCAAGGCGTTCTTCCGCGACCGCCATACGGGCGGCAAGCCGGAAACGCCCGTCTGCACCGAGTGCCACACCGCCGATCTCACCAAGCAGGGCAAGACCCGCGCCGGCAAGGATATCGAGCCCATGGCCGCCTCGGTCAATCCGAAGCGCTACACGGACAAGGCCGAGGTCGAGAAGTGGTTCAAGCGCAACTGCAACGACGTTACCGGGCGCGAGTGCACACTCGCGGAAAAAGGCGACGTGCTGACTTATCTACTCGGGCTCTAAGGATAACGCTCCATGAGAAAGCTAACATTTGCGGCCGTGCTAGCGGCCGGTGCGCTGGCCTGCTTTCCGCTGGCTATGCAGGCGGCAGCGGAGCATGACGAGGGCGTCGCGCCGGTCAAGGACGCCGTTGTCATTAAGGAATGCGGCGCCTGCCATATGGTGTTCCAGCCAAGCTTCCTGCCGGCGCGCTCGTGGCAGAAGATGATGGAGGGGCTCAAGGATCACTTCGGCGAGAACGCGGAACTCGACGAGGCCACCGCGAAACGCATAGGCGAATACCTGACGGCCAATGCCGGCGACCGTGGCTATTTCTCTGGCCGGGCATTGCGCGGGCTCGCTGCCTCCGAGACGCCGCTGCGCATCAGCGAGATGCCCTGGTTTGTGCGCGAGCACGAGAGGCACGGCCGGATTTCGCCGTCCGCGCTGCAGCGCGCGCACGCCAAGTCCAAGAGCGACTGCGCCGCCTGCCACCCCGATGCCGCCAAAGGCAATTACGACGATGATTGATGCCGGATTGGCTTGAAGTTTTGCCCCGCCGGCCGTCCCGGAAGCCGCTTGCCTCGCTATCCGGGATCGCTACACCCGCCTTCATTCGTAGCAATCTCCGGACAATGCCTCCGTCATTTCGGGGCCAGGCTGCGCGCCCGGAAATGCCGGAACGCAAATTTTCGGCCGCCTTGCCCCTGCGGAACCCTAGCGGCGGCTGGGCAGGATAGCGCGGCCGCGACTCTGTCGAGGCCGGCACTTGCACCGCCGCGATAAAGCGCCGAAATATTGGGCAGTCCACCCGAGTCGCGGCACCAGGACCAAAGGCAGGCCACGCATGAATTTCCGCACGATGCTTTTGCTCGCGGCGCTGACCGCGCTGTTCATGGCCATCGGCTTAGCCATCGGGGGCGGGCCAGGCATGACCATCGCGTTCGTGATCGCCGCTGGGATGAACCTGTTCGCGTATTGGAACTCGGACAAGATGGTGCTCTCCCAGCAGGGCGCGCGGGAGGTGGACGAGGCACAGGCGCCCGAGCTTTACGGCATCGTGCGCCAGCTCGCGGCGAACGCACAACTACCAATGCCGAAGGTCTATATCATCGACACCGATCAGCCGAACGCCTTCGCCACCGGCCGCAATCCCGAGAACGCCGCGGTTGCCGCCTCGTCGGGGCTGCTGCGCCTGATGAGCAAGGAGGAGATTGCGGGCGTGCTTGGCCATGAGCTGGCACACGTGAAGAACCGCGACACACTCTCCATGACCATTGCCGCTACCATCGCCGGCGCGATCTCCATGCTGGCGAATTTCGGCATGCTGTTCGGCGGCGGTAGCCGGCGCGAGGGCGGCGGCGGGATCGTCAGCACACTGCTTGCGGTCCTCGTTGCACCGCTCGCGGCGGGCCTGTTGCAGATGGCGCTGAGCCGCTCGCGCGAATACGCAGCCGATCACGATGGCGCGGTGATCTCCGGGCATCCGCTGTGGCTCGCGTCGGCGCTGCAAAAGATCGAGGGCGCCGCCCGCGAGATCCCCAACGAGCAGGCGGAGGACAATCCGGCGAGCGCCTCGCTTTACATCATCAACCCGCTCAGCGGCCAGGGGATGGACAATCTGTTCTCGACCCACCCCGCAACGGAAAACCGCATCGCCGCGTTGCAGGAGCAGGCCCGCGAGATGGGCCAGGCGCAGTGGCCTAGCGGCGGAGGCATCGATCTGCCGCCGCTGGCAGACTCCGGCGAGCCTGGCGCGTCCGGACCTTGGGGACGGGGCGAGCCGGAGCGCGGCCCCGGCGACGGCCGGCCATCGGGGCACGGACCTTGGGGCTGATCGTAATTTCGTCATCCCGAAAGCTGCTTGCGGCTATCCGGGATCTTTCCGAACTCTAGCTTGGGCCTTTGAAGATCCCGGATAACGCCTTCTGCGTTTCCGGGATGACGCCCAGATCGAACTCCATTGAACTCGCCCCATAGCCAATCGCAATCGGAAAATTCGGGCCTGCAAGCACGTACTCTCGCGGCCTATTTGCTGCGCGCGGTGCTGCGTGAGCGGCAACCTTTCGACGATGCCTTCGCCAGCACCGGCACGAAGGCGGCATTCGCAAGCCTCGAATTCCGCGACCGCGCCTTCGCCCGCGCCATCGCCGCAACCGCGCTGCGCCGGCTCGGCCAGATCGAGGACCTGCTCGGCCGCTTCCTGAGCAAGCCGCTGGCCCCCGATGCCTTCGAGACGCGCTTCATCCTGATCGCGGGCGCGGTACAGCTCGCCTTCATGGAGGTGGCGCCGCATGCCGCGATCAGCTTGGCCGTCGAGCAGGCCAAGGCATCGCGGGGCGCCCATCGCTTCGCCGGGCTCATCAACGCCGTGTTGCGCAAGGTGAGCACCGATGCGGCAACAATCGTTGCGCAGCAGGACGCGGACCGGCTCAATACGCCACCTTGGCTTTTCGGACGCTGGGTGCAGCATTATGGCGAGGAAACCGCACGCAAAATCGCCGCCGCCCATCTGGTGGAGCCGGCGCTCGATCTTTCCGTCAAGGCCGATGCGCCCGGCTGGGCCGCAAGGCTTGGCGGCGAGCTTTTGCCCGCGGGCACGATGCGGCTGCAAGCCAAGGGCCGCATCGAGGATATCGAAGGTTATGCGGACGGCGCGTGGTGGGTGCAAGACGCCGCCGCCGCCCTGCCCGCGCTGTTGCTGGGCGATGTGCGGGGCTTGCGCGTGGCGGACCTCTGCGCGGCGCCGGGCGGAAAAACCGCTGAGCTTGCGGCGCGCGGGGCGCATGTGACCGCCGTGGACATCTCCGCCTCCCGCCTGCGCCGGCTGAAGGAGAACCTCAACCGCCTCGGGCTCGAAGCCGAAATCGTCCAGGCCAACGTGGCGGAATGGGCCGCGCCCGAACTATTCGACGCGGTGCTGCTCGATGCCCCCTGCTCCGCCACCGGCACCGTCCGCCGCAACCCGGACATCCCCTATCTCAAGGGCGAGTCCGATATCGTGGCCCTTACCCGCGCGCAGGCGCGGCTGCTCGAACACGCGCTGACCCTGCTCAAACCGGGCGGCCAGTTGGTCTACAGCACCTGCTCGCTGGAGGCGGAGGAAGGCGAGGCGCAGATCGAGCGCCTGCTCGCCGCGCGGCCGGACGTGTCCGTGCTGCCAATAGACCCATCTCGTCATTGCGAGCGAGGCGAAGCAACCCAGGGCCAAGTCTCCAGCGACCCGCTGGATCGCCACGACGGCCAAGGCGGCCTCGCGAGGACGGACGATGCGTGCATCCCGCCCGAGTGCGTGACGCCCACGGGCCTGCTGCGCACCCTGCCCTTCCATTGCGGCGGCATGGACGGCTTCTTCGCCGCCCGCCTTCGCGTCCAACCGCGCTGAAGCCCCCTTGCGGCACGAATGGATGTCGAGTGCGCTACTGCCGGTTTGCCTTGGGTAGGAGACTACCCGGTTAGCTCCTTGTACTTTCGGCTTTTGGCCTCCGGATGAAGCTATCCCGCCAGTAAATGAACCTAAATCCGGCGGTTGAAGTTTTTGCGCTGCTGGGAAGCTCATGTGGACGCGTTGGCGATTAACGCGAGGTTACTCCCGCCTACGGCTCCATCATGGTAAATATGAACATGCTTAATCCAAGTCTCGCATGTCTCCCACGCGCGGTTTTTTGCGATATTTTTCGCGTTTCAGGCCGATTTCTGCATTTCAAAACTCCCGTTAAATATGCGGCGCGATCTAATATTTACCACAACCGGCGCTCCAACCGCAGGCGCGCGCGTTCGATTTACGCTTACACCACAGCCACTTAGCCAGCACATCCAGCCCCTAACGGTATTTTAAGGCGCTTCTGCTAAACTAGTTCAATATCGAAAAGCAGCCCGGATACCGGGCTGAACGGCGCAAAATAGGTTAACACTAAGGAAACGGGCCGTGCGTGCGATGCGGAAAGTTAGGTTCCTGGCATATCGAACGGGGCAGCGGTGACTGGCGGCGTTAGCACCGCCGGGCCGCGGGAAGCGAGGCGCGAGGGATTGGCTGCGCCGAAGCTAGCGCGCTTCGGCGAGAAAATTCGCGACGAGCTTCGTGAAGCGCGCCGCGAAAAGCTGCCCGGCCCGCCCGCCGGCATGCCTCCCAAGCCGCGAGCCGTTAAGGCTTGGCCCACAGCTCATCGTAGTTCTTGAATTGCTTGAGCGCCGGCTCGGCACCCGTGGGCTCCAGGTAGGGCAGGACGAATTTGAGGATGGGATTGACGAGCGGCGACGCATGGCGGACGTAAAGATCGAGCGGCGCCAGCACATGCGCCATTTGCAGCTTCGGTGCGTAGCTCAGGCCGCTGCTTTCGATGGATTTGTAGCCATTCGCGATGGACCAGGAAATCATATCGCGCATGACATAGAAGTAGAGGTGAATATCCAATGCAATCTCGTAGTCGAGCCCGATATATTCGCCGTAGAGCGTGTCGCCTTCGACCAGGTTGAGTGCGAACGCGACGAGCTTCCCGTTCTGCCGCCAAAGGAAGAAACGCGCTTTGTCCGGCATTCTCTGCCCGATCTCTACGAAGTATTCCTTGGTCAGCTTTTCGAATTGCATCTTCGATTTCGCGTACACCTGGAGGTACAGCGGATAGACCTCGTCCACCACCTCGGAGACATCCCGGACGACCTCAAGCTCGATGGGCGCGGACTGCGCGGCGGCTTTGAACTTGCGCCGGAACTCGTTGCGCCGCTTGCTCTTGATGGCCTTGGACAGGTAGTCGTCGAAGTCCTTGAAGCCGGAAATGTCGAGCCGAGTCATGGGCATGCTGGGAATGCGCGTGAAGCCGCGCTCAAGGAAGCAAGAGAGCGTGCCGCGGTAGCGGGCCGGGAACTCCTTGAGCACGACCAGCCCAGCGCGCTCCTTCCGGGCCAATCGGCAGATGTGGGACGAAAGCGCCTCGGCGTCGCGCTCCTGTGCGGCTGCGGTGCCCGACGGCAGATGGCCCTCGCCCGCGGCGCAGCCAACCATCAGGGTGCGGATGAAAAGGAAGCGCGGCCAAATGCGCCTGATCCTGGCGGCCAGCCTTTGCCAGCGCGGCGGAAGCCCCGCCAGCACGTCCTGGTCGAGAACGAAAAAGGGCTGCACGGTCCTGGTGCGCCCGCTCTCATCCTGGATCAGGAAGTAGCGAAAGTTGAAGTCCGGGCAGATCGTCTCCTCGACGATTTCGTAATAGCGCCTGTCCTTCCGCTGCGCCTGAAAGGCGGTTCTCCAGGCTTGGAGCCCTTGCGCCTCGGCGCGCTCCGCGATTGCAAGGGCGCTGCCAGAAGGCCCGGGTTCGCGCAACCCGAGATCGGTCGAAACGGCAACTTCTTCGCTAATGGTCATGGTAGACTTACTCGTTGTTTGTGCTGGTAAAAGCGCGTTCCGGGTGTTCGTTCCCTTGCGGAAGCTGCAGCACTGCTAGAAGACCCTCATTCCGCTAATTTAGTGCGAATAGGGCACAGAAAGGTTCGAAGCGTGGCACTTTGGAGACTTGGATTTAAGGTAATTTGCGCCAAGGTCAAGGTAGAACGGGCCACACAAGCCCACCCCTGTTGCGCCCCCGCACGCATTGCTTGCCTGGCGGCCAACTTCGGGCAGAGGACAGTGCTAGGCCTACGCAGCCGCCCGGGCCGGGGCCTTTTCCTCGCCAACCGGCAGGACGCAAGTCACCGTGGTGCCCTCGCCGGGCTTGCTCTTGATGTCGAGCTTGCCGCCATGCAGCTCGGCCAGCGAGCGCGAAATCGCAAGGCCAAGCCCGGTGCCCTTGTGCCCCTTGGTGAGCTGGCTCTCGACCTGCTCGAAGGGCTTGCCGAGCCGCGGCAGATCGTGCTTGGCAATGCCCACGCCGGTGTCGCTGATGGCGATGCGGATGCTGCCCTTGTAGCGCGTGGCGCGGAGCACGACCTTGCCGCCGGGCAGGCTGAATTTCACGGCATTCGCCAACAGGTTGATGAGGATCTGCTTGAGCGCGCGCTTGTCCGCAAGCACCGAAACGTTCGAATTGCCCGCCATCGTAAGCTCGACCTCGCGCTCCATGGACGACGGCTGAACCACACGGAAGCATTCCTGGAGGAGCGGTGCCAGCGTGAACCATTCCGGCGCGATCGTAACGCGGCCCGCCTCGATCTTCGACATGTCGAGAATGTCGTTGATCATTTCGAGCAGGTAGTGGCCGCTCGATGCGATGTCAGTGGCGTAGCCCTCGTATTTCTCGTTGCCGATCGGGCCAAGCACCTGGTCGCGCATCATTTCCGAGAAGCCGATGATCGCGTTCAGCGGCGTGCGCAGCTCATGGCTGACATTGGCGAGGAACTCCGACTTTGCCTTGTTGGCGGCTTCCGCGCGGATCTTCTCGTCGTTATAGACTTCGGCGAGCGAACGCAACTGGTGCGTCTGCACTTCAAGCTGCTTGCGGCTTTGCTCGTAGATCTGCACGGTCGCGCGCATCTCGCGCTCGCGTTCCAACAGCCGTTGCTCGCTGACTTTCGGCACGGTGATGTCCGTCCCGACGCTCACCATGGTGCCGTCGGCGGTCCAATATTCCGAAATTTGCAGCCAAGTGCCGTCGGCCATCTGCTTTTCGACAAGCTGGAAGCGGCCGGGAGCGCCGGGCGTGTCCGCCGGGGCCTGCAGCATCAACTCCTTGGTATGCTCCTGCAATTCGTCGAACGGCGTTCCGGGAAGCGCCTTTCCTGGGCCGATCCTGTAAATCTGGCGGAATTTGCGGTTGCAAAGCTGCAGCCGTTTCTGGCTGTCCCAGACCACGAAGGCCATGGGCAGCGCCTCGATGATGGCCCGGATGCGCGCCGTGCCGCTACCATGCTCAGCGGGGGCATTAGCCAGCGCCGTCTCCTGGGGCAGAAGGACACCCGAAAAGACGGGCGCTGGATTGTTCCGGCCGCCATGGTCGATCTGGCCGCGCAGGCTGTAGGCGCGCCAGCCATACTCGCCATCCTTGAGCCTGAGCGTCCAGCAAACGCTGCGGGCGTGGGCCTTGAGCGCATCGGACACGAGATTGTAGATCGAATCGTCGGGGTGCAGATAAGGGCTCAGATCCCGGAAGTTGGCCGGGGCCTCGCCCTTGGAGAACAGCCCGCGCGCACCGCCGGCCCAGGTCAGCTCGCCGTCCACGAGGTTCCAGCGCAGCACCGCGCCACCCGCGGCCGCCACGCACTGCGACTGCGTGCTGTAATAGCGGGCGGGGGCCTCCAGCTTCATGGCATCGCGGCGGCTTGCCTTGTAGACCAGAAGCAGCGCAATCGCAGCAGCGGCAAGGGATATCAGGTTGCTGGCGGCGCCAAGCGCACCGTGGCCGAATGCGCTGACCGCAGGCAGCACCAGGGCAAAGAATCCAAGCGACAGCGCCAATTGCTGGGCGTGCGTGTCGGCAGCGCGCTGCAGGTCTGCCAAAAGCGGCCTTGCCCTGAGAGCCAAGCTCAAGGCGCCCGGAAGTTGTGCACCTGACTCGGGCTCGGATTGAATAAGTGACTGGCGCGTTGCATTGATAGACATGCCGTCCTGCCGGTGGGGGTTGACCCTTCTCAATAAGATCTTAACTTTGCCGGGGATTGGTTAATAAAGCCTTGCCCCGGAGTCCCTGCGACCACCAATTCAAAGTAGAGACCGTAAGTCTCCGCCAACGAGACGCTGTAACTGCACGGGCGTTTGCAGACGCGCGTCATCGCGGCGCAAAACGGCTCAAGTCCCGCGCAAGCGAATCGAACTCGGACCTCTGTTGTTTAGGCTGCCACCTCGGCAGGCTGTTCGCCAACTATTTTTGTGGCAATTTCAAATACGTCGCGCGAAATGGCCTGCTTGGCGAGCACGCGGCGCAACGCTGCTTCGGCAAGACTTCTGCGCTGCGGCTCAAGAATGCGCCAACTTTCGAACGCGCCGAGCAGCCGGGAAGCAACCTGTGGATTAAAATTGTCGATTTCGATCACTGCATTCGCCACCAGCTCGTAGCCCTCGCCGCTGGCATCGTTGAAGCGGACCTGATTCCCGTGCGCGAACGCCCCGAAAAGCGCCCGGACCCTGTTGGGGTTCTTGATCGAGAACAACGGATGGGAGGCAAGCTCGGTCACGCGCTTCAGCGTATCGCGGCTCGGCGCGCTCGCTTGCAAGGCGAACCACTTGTTCATGACCAGCGCCTCGCCCTTCCACCGCCGGTGGAAACGCTGAAGCGCATCCTCATAAGCGTCTCCGCCAAGCTGGGAGAGGATACCGAGCATGCCCACCGACTCGGTCATGTTCGACGCGGTCCGCGCGATTTCCTTGACCTTGGCGATTCCGAAGCGGCTCTTGCCCATCGCCAGCAGCCCCAGCGCGGCTTGACGGAGCGCACGCCGCCCCATGCTTTCCGCGTCCGGTGTATAAGGCTCGACGGGTGCGCTCCCCTCGTACAGGTCTTCAAGGGCCGGCCGCAGGCTCTTGCCCAGCGCCAAGCGCAGCGTCATGCGTGCGGTGTGAATGGCCTCGGGGTCGACGTTTCCGCCAATGGCCTGCGCGATATCGGATTCGGACGGCAGGGCCAGGAAGGCCGCGCGGTAGGCGTGCTCAAGGCTATCGTCGCTGGCAACGGCGCCCGCCGCTTGCACGAACCGCGGATTGGGACGCGCGGGCTTGCCTTCGGTTATCGCCTGGGCCATTTGCGCCATATGCTTGAGCGCGAAGGCTTGCGCGGTCTGCCAGCGGTTGAAGAGATCGCTGTCCGAGCGCATCAGGGTGAGCATATCGCGGTCGCTAGCCCCGCCGTTCAGCTTCACAGGCGCGGAGAATGCCCGAAGCAGGGAGGCGACTGGACGCTCGCCGATGTCCTCAAAGGTATAGGTCTCCTTCTTTTTTCTGAGAACCAAAACGCTGCCCGGCACAGCCTCTCCCTCGCATTTGAGCGGAAACTCCTGGCCATCGCCGGCGAGCAGGCCGAGCTTGACCGGGATCGGAACCGGCTTACGCTTGTCCCCTACGCCCGCGTCCGGATAAGACTGCGAAAGGGTGAGGCGGGCCGTCTTGGCATCGGCCGAATAGGAGAGCCTGGCATCGAGCGCTGGCGTTCCAGCCTGATTGTACCACAGCAGGAAGCCGGAAAGATCGGTGCCGTTCGCATCGCCAAGTGCCGAGACGAAATCCTCGACCGTCACCGCCTGGCCGTCGTGGCGCTCGAAATAGAGTTCCAGCCCGCGCCGGAAACCCTCCTTGCCCAGCACCGTCTGCATCATCCTGCAAAGCTCGGCGCCCTTGCTGTAGACGGTGCGCGTATAGAAGTTGGAGATCTCGATGAACGAGGAAGGCCGCACAGGATGCGCAAGCGGGCCGGCGTCCTCCGGGAACTGCGCGCTCTTGAGAAACCGCACATCCTCGATGCGCTTCACGACCGCGGAGCGCAAATCCGCCGTGAACTCCTGATCGCGGAACACGGTGAGCCCCTCTTTGAGGCAGAGCTGGAACCAATCGCGGCAGGTCACGCGGTCGCCGGTCCAGTTGTGGAAATACTCGTGGGCGATCACGCTTTCGATGCGCTCGTAGTCGGCGTCGGTCGCGGTGTCGGGCCGCGCCAGTATTAGCGCGTCGTTGAAGACGTTGAGCCCCTTGTTCTCCATCGCGCCCATATTGAAGTCGGAGACGGCGACGATCATGAAAGTGTCGAGATCGTATTCGAGGCCGAAGCGCTTCTCGTCCCACTCCATCGCCCGCTTGAGCGATTCCATGGCCCAGCCGCAACGGTCCTCCTTACCCGGCTCGACATAGATCCGGAGGTCCACTTTGCGCTGCGACCGGGTGTAGAAACTGTCCTGCACCACGCCGAGCTTCCCGGCCACCAGCGCGAAGAGATAGGATGGCTTCGGGAACGGGTCTTCCCAGACCGCGAAGTGCCGCCCGGCGCCGGCATCGCCGCTTTCAATCAGATTGCCGTTCGACAGCAACACCGGCGCTTCCTTCGCGTCCGCCTCGATGCGCACGCGGAACTTCGAAAGCACGTCCGGCCTATCGGGATAATAGGTGATGCGCCGGAAGCCTTCCGCCTCGCATTGCGTGCAGTAGACGCCTTGGCTGCGGTAGAGCCCCGACAGCGCCTTGTTGGCCTCCGGGTTGCAGACCGTCTCGATTTCCAGCGTAAAGGGCTTGGCCGGCACACCCTCGATAATGAGATCCTTGTCCGTGATCTTGTAGCGCGAGGCTTCCACCTCCTTGCCGTCAAGTGTCACACGGATGAGCTTCAGCATCTCCCCGTCCAGCTTCAGAACGCCGGGCTTGCCTTTGGAAGCCGGGTTGGGCCGCATCGAGAGCCGCGAGCGCACGCGCGTTTCCGCCGGGGACAGCGCGAAATCGAGCACCGTCTCATCGACGAGGAAGGGCGGCGGTGCATAATCTTTCAAATAAATGGGGTGCGGCACATCGGTCTTCATGTGAGGCCTCCTTATCGGGGCGGGAGGTTAAACCCGTTTGGCGGCGCATGGCAAAGGCCAAATGGAGGCCTTAGTCACAACCGTGCGATTTATCGCGCCCTCAATGCAACCATCTTTGCCGGGGGCTGCGGGCAGAAAATTGTAATATTGTCACCGAAGTGTCACAGCGGCGGCCGGTCTCAGGACTAGCAGAGACTAGGCCATTGACGGACATAGGAAGAAAAAATAGAAAACAAAGGACGCGGCATAACCGCGAGCTGTCATGGCAGGTTCCTGCCTTAATGTTCCGTAGCGAACGCCTGCACGGCAGCAAACGGCACGCCTTTGGAGGGGGGCAAGCGGTGTTCACCGTCACCGCTTGCTTTTTTCATTCCGCTGCCTGCTCGCCGCTTTGCCCTGCCCCACGCACACCTAATCCGGTCGAACCTAAAAACTGCAGTTGAAGCGGCAAAACGCCCGCCGCTGTCATGGCCGGACTTGATCCGGCCATCCACGCCGGGGCGGCTGGCGGCCTGCGGCTAGAGTTATGACGCCGGGATTTTTTGACGTGGTGAAGCCAGACGGCGCAGGCTGTACTGGACGACAGTCAAGCCGTCCGGTTTTGCCACGGCGAAAAAGACCAGTCAGAACAGCTCATTTTAGCCGATATAGGCCACTAGGCCTTATCCCGTGGGGGACTTGCACCTCCTATCTTTTGCCAGCTTCTCCTGGCGCACCCGGATCTAAGTTCATTCTTGCGCCATTTGCCGGCGCCCGAACCGCTACCCTGGCGTTAGTCTTTAGGGATTGCGCACGCGGCTAAGCCCCCGTAAAGAAAAGCTAGTTTGCATATTTGCACGTGCCGAACGGGGTTCCGGATGAAACGCTTCGCTATTTCACGTGAGTACCTTGCCGCCATCGTTCTGTGCGTGGTGGGCTTCTGGTTCGCTGCCCTCTTTGTGAAGCCAGCCCCGCCGGATCACTTCGTCATCACCACGTCGACCAAGTCCAGCGCCTATTATCTGCTAGCAACGCGGATTCAAGCGGAAGCGGCAAAGAAGGGCGTCAAGATCGAGGTCCGGGAATCGGGCGCGTCCTCCGAAAACCTCAAGCTCCTCAAAGACCCTGCCTCCGGCGTACAGGCGGGCTTCGTGCAAGGCGGGCTCACCAACAGCATCGAGTCTCCCAATCTGCATTCGATGGGCCGGCTGATAACCGAGCCGGTTTGGGTGTTCTATCGCGGCGCGGAGAAGCTCGAATATCTCACCCAGCTCAAGGGCAAGCGCATCCTGACCGGCCCTGAAGGCAGCGGAACCAGCATTCCGGCGCTCAAGCTGCTCGCGGCCAACGGCGTCACGGCGGAGAACTCCACGCTGATCTCGATGCCGCTCGCCGACTATCCCGCCGCGCTCGAAAAGGGGACGGCAGATGCCGGTTTCCTCGTTGTCGGAGCGGAGGATGGGCGCCTGCAAGCGTTGCTGCAGCAGCAAGGCATCCGCATCATGAACATGGCCCAGGCCGGCGCGCTTATTCAGCGCTATCCCTATCTCAGCCCCGTCACGCTGCGGCAAGGTGTGGTGGACTTTGCGCGGGATGTGCCGGAGACCGATGCGTCGCTGGTGGCGACGAAGGCGGCGCTGCTCGTGCGCGACGACCTGCACTCGGCACTGGTGACGGTGCTGTCGCAGGCGATTCTGGCCGTGCAAAGCAAGCCCGCGCTGAAGGATAATGGCGAAGCCAAGCTGTTCACGCTGGGCGTCGATGCGCTGAGCGAGGACCCGGAGTTTTCCGTGCCGGACGATGCGCGCCGGGTGTACAAGAACGGCGCCACCTTCTTCCAGCGCGTCTTGCCATTTTGGGTCGCGACACTGGTCGACCGCGCCTTCATCCTAATCCTGCCGCTGCTCGGCATTATCCTGCCGCTCGCCAAGCTTGTGCCGGTCATCTACAACTGGCGCATGAAGCGGCGCATCCTGCATTGGTATCGCGAGCTTAAGAACCTGGAGCACAGCCTGCCCAAGACGGCCCAGCTCGATGTCATCGAAAGCAGGGAGCACGAGCTGGCGTGCATTGAGGACGGTGTGCAGAAGATTTCAGTGCCCATCCACCTGTCAGCAGACTTCTACGAGCTGCGCAATCACGTCGAGTTCGTGAAGCGCCGCATCCAACTCCTGCGGGATACGCAGGCTAGGGTCAGCGCATAGGCGGCAAACTACGGCGCACACCGGGTGAGGGGGTCTTGCGGCACGGGAGCAATCCAGCAGCCGGCGAACGCTGCGCCGGTTTCTGGACGCCCACGGTGGCGAAGAGCCGCCTCGCGATGACGCCACTGGCCGCTAGTGGCCTGTATCGGCTAAAACGAGCAGTTCTGACTTGGTCTTTTTCGCCGTGGCAAAACAAGACGGCTTGACTGTACGTCCAGTACAGCCTGCGCCGTCTGGCTTCACCACGTCAAAAAATCCCGGCGTCATAACTATTCATTTTAGCCGATACAGGCCACTAGTTCATCGTCAAGTTGGCGCCCATGAAAGCCGTGCACCAGCGGCCCCGGCAGAGTAGGCGCCGCGCCGGCCTCCTAAGGCTTGTTCGCCTGGATCGCCCTGAACGTCATCCCGGAAACGCCGCAGGCGTTATCCAGGGCCTTCATGCCCAGTATACCCGTTGCCAGGCACTGGCGCCCCTACAGGTAGGTCTGCCGCGATTTCCGGCCACCCACCAAGAGCAGGCCGATAACGAGCGAGAACAGCGCGACGGCGATGACATACCAAAGCCCGGCATAGATGTTTCCGGTTGCCAGAACCATGGTCGCGGCGATGACCGGAACGAGCCCGCCGATCCAGCCATTGCCAATGTGGTAGACGAGCGAGACCGACAGGTATCTAAGCCGGGGATGGAAGTATTCCGACAGGAACGCCGCCGCGGGAGCGTAAACCAGCGCCGCCATCAGGATGACGATCTGAAGCGCAAAGGTGGCTGTGACGTAGTCCACCTTCGAGGGGTCCGCGCCGGCTCGCTCCAATATTGGCTCGCCGCTTGGGCCAACCAAGGGCTCGCCGCCGGCATATTTCCAATTGATTCCGGGATAGCCGGCAGCGAACAGCGCCTTTTCCACGCTCGCCCGGATCTCCGTCTCGTTGCTGCCGGTAATCTCCGCGGAGTGGTTGCCAATGGATACGGTAACGGTTCGCGTCCCCGGGTAATGCTCGAAGGTGAAGGACAGCCCATAGTTCGCGAGCATGCCTCGCACCTGGTCGCAAAGCGTGATCTGCGACCATGGCCCCGCGAACAGATGCATGCCGCATTTCTCGCTATCGGCCGTAACCGTCACGGAGTTCTCCGTCCGGAAGGCCACCAGATCCCGGTTCACCGCGTAAGAAAGCATGGCAAAGGCGGGCAGCAGGGTGATTGCCGCAAACAGGAGCCCGGCCAGAATTATCCTCAAGCGTCCGGTTTTGTCGGAGAGCCAGGCCAAAAACGGTATCATGAATAGGCTCGTCAAGGCATTCGCCATGACGAACTTGGAGGCTGTATCGAGATCGAGCTGCAGCGTGTTGGTCAAGTAGAACAGCACATAGCCTTGGCCGATATAGACGACGGCTCCTTGCCCGGCGGTCACGCCCAACAGGCAAAGCAGAAGCGCATTCCGGTTAGCGGGGATAAAGAGCGCCTCGCGTATTGGCTCTGGGGACACGCCGCCCGTGGACCGCAACCATTGAAAGACGGGCGACTCGGGCAGCCTCGCGCGCAGAATCAATGTGAGCATCAACAGGAGCAGCGAGCTGAAGAACGGGATGCGCCAGCCCCACTCAAGAAGCTCCGCTTCCGGCATTTTTTCCCGGATCGCGGTGAAGATCGCGATCGCCAGGATCAAGCCGATCGTGGGCGTGATCTGTATCCAGCCTGTCGTGAGGCCGCGCCGGCTGGCGGGCACGAACTCCGCCATATAGACCGCGGCGCCGGCATACTCGCCGCCAATGGCAAGGCCTTGCACGATGCGCAAGGCCACGAGAATCGCAGGGGCGGTCCAGCCGATTTCCGCGAAGGTAGGAATCAAGCCGATTGTGAAGGTCGCAAATCCCATGAAGACGATGGTCATCATGAACGTGTGTTTGCGTCCGAGCGTATCGCCAAGCCGGCCGAAGAGCAGGCCTCCGAAGGGCCGCACCATGAAGCCGATGGCGTAGGCCGTGAACGCGGACAGGAAGCTGGACGTCTCGTATTCGAGGGGAAAGAATATTTTGGGAAGGTAGGGCGCCAGAATGATGCAGAGATAGAAATCGTACCATTCGAAGACGGCGCCGGCAGCAGTTGCCGCAAGGATGCCGCCTGTACGGTGCGCCGTCTGCACGGTTGCGGTGTCCATCGAAATCTGTCCTTTTCCCAACCAGGCTAGTACAGGGCGCAGGAAGTCCTGACACACATTGCCGTCATCGCGAGGCCGCCTTGGCGGCCGAGGGCGTCCAGATGCCGGCGCTGTGCTTCCGATTTCTGGATTGCTTCGCTTCGCTCGCAATGACGAGTCGAGACTTCCGGCGCGCCACACTAGCTTGAGGCTTATAGACCCGGACACGGCCGTTTCAAGCAGGAAGGGAATTGGCGCCGGCAATTTTCCCTTTATTGCATTGGTGGCTGGGGTGTTTCTCCGCTAGATGGAAGCCGGAGCGCAGGCGGGCGGGGCCGCTCCAGAAGCCCGGCCAGCGCGCGCAGAGCCCGCTCCTTGGCCTCCGCCGAGGCGTCGAGGATTTCCTCCATTCGCCTGAATTCAAGCACCTGGAACAGGCCAACGGCGGGCCGCAAGAGGAGGTCGGGCGCCGAAACCTTGAGCTTCGCGTTGATGATCGAGCGTAGTGCGAGCTGCTGGGCACCCAGCAGCGTCTCGATGGGCTTCGGGAAGTTGCGCTTCCCTTCGCTGACGCCACCGCTTACGTCAACCGCGATGCAGAAATCGGTGTGCCCGGTCAAAAGGTCGAACGGCAGCGGGTTGACAAAGCCGCCGTCGATCAAGGTGCGCCCGTCGAGTTGCACCGGCGTCAGCAGGGCGGGCAGGGCCGCGCTCGCGGCAATCGCGGGGAGCAGCGGCCCGCTGTCGCTCACATATTCGGTCTGGGTGAAGAAGTCGGCCGCCACCGAGCGGAACGGAATTTCGAGGGCTTCGAAGGTCTTGGGCAGATCGGCCGGCAGCACCAGCTCGAAAATGCGCTCCGACTTGAACAGTGCCGGCGAGCCAGGCCGCCAATAATCCCAGAGCCTGCCTTTCCAGCGGAAATAAAAATGGCGGATGAGCGCGCTGCGCCTGGCGAAGGCAGACTTGCAGTAGAGCCGGATTTCGCTGGCGGGCATTCCCGAGGCATAGGCGGCGCCCACGAGCGCGCCAATGCTGGTGCCCGCGATCATGGCCGGCTTGACGCCAAGCTCGTCGAAGGCCTCCAGGATGGCGATATGCGCGAGGCCCCGCGCCCCGCCGCCGCCAAGCGCCAGCCCGATCCTCATCGCGTGCGTTCTCCTGCGGTTGTGTTGAAGCCCCGCTCACTCTGTGCCTATCCCCGAAGCTCACCTTGCGAGCTTGCAACTCCAAGTATCCGCATCCGCAAACGGACGCGAATGGAAGAGAGAACGCGGCAATTGCACGCGGCGTTCATTCGGGCCGCAGCTCCTCTCCCTCTCCCCGTGGGGAGAGGGCCGGGATGAGGGGATCTTTCGCGCCGGCACTCTCAAGCCTCCGCCTCTAATCGCGATCTCCGTCACTGCGCGGTCTCGCGGTTCAGCGAGCGCCAGCCGATGTCGCGGCGGCAGAAACCGCCGGGCCAATCGATCAGGTCAACTGCGCGATAGGCGCGTTCGCGCACTTCCGCCGCGTCCTTGCCCGTAGCCGACACATTCAACACGCGCCCGCCCGTGGCCAGCACCTCCCCTTCACTGCCTGAAGCGGTGCCGGCATGGAACACGGTCACGCCGGGAAGCGCGGCCGCCTCCTCAAGCCCGCCGATGACGGTGCCCTTCTTGTAATCGCCCGGATAGCCGTTGGCGGCCATGACCACGGTTAGCGCAACGTCCTCCGCCCACTCCGCCCGCGCCTGGGAAAGATCGCCCGCCGCCACCGCCTTGAGCACGGGAACGAGATCGGATTTGAGCCGCAGCATCAGCACCTGGCACTCGGGATCGCCGAAGCGCACGTTATACTCGATCAGCTTCGGCCCCCCGGCGGTTATCATCAGCCCGGCGTAGAGCACGCCCTGGAACGGGGTGCCGCGCTCGCGCATGGCATCGCAGGTTGGCGTTATAATCTCGCGCACGATCCGGCCGGCCAGCGCCGGCGTCATCATCGGCGCGGGCGAAACGCAGCCCATGCCGCCCGTGTTGAGGCCGGTATCGCCGTCGAAGGCGCGCTTATAGTCCTGGGCGCTCGCCAGCGGCAGCACGCGCGTGCCGTCGCAAAGCGCAAAGAAGCTCACCTCCTCGCCGAGCAGCGTCTCCTCGATCACGACCGAAGCGCCGCTTTCGCCGAACGCGCCACCGAAACAAGCCTCGATGGCGGCCTCCGCCTCGGCCGGCGTCTCGCACATGATGACGCCCTTGCCCGCTGCGAGCCCATCGGCCTTCACGACCAGCGGCGCGCCTTGCGCCAGCACATAGGCAAGTGCGGCGGCCCGCTCCGTGAAATATCCGTATGCGGCGGTCGGGATGGCGCGTTCGTCGCAAATCGCCTTGGTGAAGGACTTCGAGGCTTCGAGCTGCGCCGCCGCCTTCGATGCGCCGAACACCGCGATGCCTTGAGCGCGAAGATCGTCCGAAAGGCCCGCCACCAGCGGCGCTTCCGGCCCCACCACCACGAGGCCGATGCCGGCCTCCCGGCAGAAAGCCGCAACGCCCGCGTGATCGCTCACATTTATGGGGGCAGGCTTCGCCACCGAAAAGATGCCAGCATTGCCGGGCGCGCAAAAAAGGGTTTCAAGCTCCGGGCTTTGCCTGAGCTTCCAAGCCAGCGCGTGTTCGCGGCCGCCGCCGCCAATGAGAAGGATGTTCATGGGGTGCGTTGTAGCACGAAATGGCGCGCGGGGGAGGCGCGATGCCGCGAAAGTCCACGGCAAAGCGTTGCAGGGCGCTTGGCGGCGATGAGGCGGCTGCGCGCATTGGATTGCGCGCCGGACGATTGTCTTGGAAACGACTGGTTCCGGGCGTTGCCACCCGGAACCTTGAGGTCCTTCGGAACAGGGGCCTGGTGGCTCAGAACGGATACTGAGGCGGCGTGTCGCGCATCGTGACCCACTGCCACGAGGTGAATTCCTCCCAGTTGGCTGGGCCGCTGATGCGTCCGCCATTGCCGGAAGCGCCGCGTCCGCCGAATGTGGCGTAAGGCTCGGCGGCCACGGTCACGTCGTTGATGTGCAGATGGCCGACATTGAGCCGGTCGCCGAGCGCTCGCGCCCGTCCGATCGATTTGGAGATGATGCCGGCCGCGAACCCGTACTCGGTGTCGTTGGCGATGGCGATGGCCTCCTCATCGGTGTCGAAAGTGGTGATGCACGCCACGGGGCCGAAGATTTCCTCGTCGAAGGCGCGCATGCCCTTCTTGAGGCCCGCCAGCACGGTGGGCTTGTAGAAGGCGCCGTCATGCGAGCCGCCCGCCACGAGCTTGGCACCCGCCGCGACGCTCGCCTGCACAATGGAGTGCACGCGCTGCGCCGACGCCACGTCGATGAGCGGCCCGAGCGCCACCTGGTTCGTCATCGGATCGCCAACCGGCAGGTGGGTTGCCTTGCCTGCCAACCGCTCGATTATCGCATCGGCGATCCCGGCCTGGACCAGGATGCGGCCCGAGCCGATGCAGATCTGGCCCTGGTTGAGATAGGCGCCCCATGCGGCGCAGGAGGCGGCGAGGTCCGGATCGGCGTCGTCGAGGATGATGAGCGCAGTTCTTGCCACCCAGCTCAAGCTGCACCTTCTTTAGGTGCCGGCCGGCAATCTCGCCAACCTTGCGGCCCGCCGCGACGCCGCCCGTGAACGAGATCATGGCGATGTTCGGATCGGAGCACATGGCGGCGCCCACGTCGCCGCCGCCCGGCAGCACATGCAGGAGGCCCTTCGGCAGGCCGGCCTCCTCGAAAACGCGGGCGATGATGACGCCGCCCGAAATGGGCGTGCGCGGATCGGGCTTGAGGATGACGGCGTTGCCCGCGGCAAGTGCCGGCGCCACGGCCCGGATCGACAGAATAAGCGGGAAGTTGAAGGGCGAGATCACGCCCACCACGCCATGGGGCACGCGCCGCACCATGCTGAAATGCGTGCCAACCGAAGGCAGCACGAGGCCGGTGGGCTCGGTGCACATATTCGCGGCGTGCTGGACGAAGCCTTGGGAGTGCTCGACCTCGACCGCGGCCTTGGGCGCGATGCCGCCGGTCTCGCGCATGATCCAGGGGATGAACTCCTGCGCATGCTGGGCCAGGAGCGCCACCACCTTGCGCAGAACCTTGGCGCGTTCCTCGCCGGGGAGTGCCGCCCAGGCGGGCTGTACCTCGCGGGCGATGGTGGCGGCGGCGGCTACGTCGGCGGGGCCTGCCTTGCCGATGCGCGAAAGCTGCTTGCCGCTGGCCGGTTCCACGATGTCCAGAACGCTGCCCGGTGCGTCTTTCCAATCGCCCAGGAACAACTTTGAATTCCATGTCGCTTCCGAAAAGAAGCTAGGGTCTTGTGTTGTCATGCGCTTCCTCCGTTAACGTTGCTTACGAACGTTTCGCAACAGACGCCTTGATCGGCGCCGATTTGTTATATAGCATAGCAATGTGCGGGCCAAAACCGGGACCGGCCGGGAAGCGAAGGCAAGCTTCTCTGAAAAGACAAGAAAACACAATGGGATGGGAAACGTGCGGCAGGTTCTCGGAAAACACGGATGTCCAGCGGCTTCATGAATTGATGAAGCGCCGGTTGCTGAGATCGTGAATTCCAAGGACGGGCGGCATGCCAAGGATGGGCAGAAGGGTACATGGCAATAGCGGCTTTTGAGCAGATTTCCCTGGCGGAGGCGGCGCGCAAGACCGGCCAGATCATAGCCAAGGGCCGCAGCGAGGAACTCGCTGCCGCCGCGCCGCCGACCCTCGAAGATCTAACGGAATGCCTGTTTTTCGCGCTGGGCGACGGGCGGATCTGGCTCAACGACCAGCGCATGCTGCTGTTCCACGCCAACACCTTCGGCACGCTCGGCGTGAGCTGATCGATGCGCTGGGCGTCGAGCGTGCCCGCGCCATGTTCACGCGCGTGGGCTACCAACAGGGCGCGCGCGACGCACAATTCATCCGCAAGCGCTGGCCGGACAAGGACCTCACGCACGCTTTCGGAGCCGGCCCGCGCATGCACACGCTCGAAGGCTTCGTCAAAGTCACGACCAAGCGCTTCGAATACGACCTGGAGCGCGGCCACTATTACGGAGAGTTCCTCTGGCACGACTCCAGCGAGGCCGACGAGCACATCGCGGCCTTTCGGCCTCTCCACCGATCCGGTGTGCTGGATGCAGACCGCCTACGCTGCCGGCTACACGAGCCAGCTTTTCGGCAAGCTCATCCTGTTCCGCGAGTTGGAGTGCAGGGGGATGGGGGCGTCGCACTGCCGGCTGGTGGGCCAGCCCGCCGCCGTCTGGGGCGACGTTTCCGAGGAGATGGAGGCGCTTGGCATGGAGGCGCTGGAGCGACGTGGCTACCGCCCCAGCCGCGCGCGGAACGAGGCGGGCATTCGCATTGTGCCCGGCGAGGAGCCCGAGGCCGGGCAGAAACCGCTCATCGGCATATCCTCCAGCTTCATGGCCGCGCGGCACATGCTTGAGCGCGTGGCGGGCACGCGGGCGAGCGTGCTGCTCACCGGCGAGTCGGGCGCCGGCAAGGAAATGTTCGCGCAAACGCTGCACGACATGAGCCCCAGGCGCGAGCGGGCCGTTCGTCGCGGTCAACTGCGCCGCCATCCCCGATACACTGGTGGAATCGGAGCTGTTTGGCGTCGAGAAGGGCGCTTACACCGGGGCGTCCGCGCAACGCCCAGGCCGGTTCGAGCGGGCGGACGGCGGCACTCTGTTCCTGGACGAGATCGGCACGCTGACACTCACCGCGCAGGGCAAGCTGTTGCGTGCGCTGCAGGAACGGGAGATCGAGCGCGTCGGCGGCACGCGCACCGTCAAGGTGGATGTGCGCGTCGTGGCCGCGACCAATGTCGACCTGTGCGAGGAGGTGCGGGCGGGCAATTTCCGCGAGGATTTGTTCTTCCGCCTCAACGTGTTCCCAATCGCGGTGCCGCCCTTGCGCGACCGGCGCGACGACATCCCGCTCCTGATCGAATACTTCATCCGCCATTATTCCCGCGAGCATGGCCGCCAAATCGCCGGCATGACCCGCCGCGCCACCGAAGCGCTGCTGGAATACCATTACCCCGGCAACGTCCGCGAGATGCAGAACCTCATCGAGCGCGGCGTGGTGTTCGCGGACGACGGCGATTTCATCGATGTCGCGCATATGTTCAGGCGGGGCGAGCATGTCCGCGGCAGCCAGTTCTGCCTGGCCGAAGGGCGGCTCAATCCTGCCAAGGCCGCGCAGCAAACGGCCGTCGCCCCGGCAAATGGCGGGGGTTCCGACCCGCTTGAAAACATCCTCGGCCTCGGCCTGCAATTTCCCGAGATCGAGCGCCGGCTGTACGCTCAGGCGCTGAAGACCGCCGATGGCAATGTCGCCGCCGCCGCCCGCCAGTTGGGGCTCAGCCGGGCCTCGCTCGAATACAGGCTGACCAAGTTCGGGCTGCTCGGCGGCCGGGACTGAAAGCAGGCCCTTGGCCGCGGCTTTGCCAACTTTCGATTTACACCGCGCGCCAGCCCTTCGCCGTCGCCTTGGCCGACATTGCGAGCGAAGCGAAGCAATCCAGCGGCAAAATCCGGGCGCGCAGTGCAGACCGCCCTGGATCGCCGCAGCGCGTTCCGCGCCTCGCGATGACGCTCCCGGAACTATTCCGCCGGAATTCTTATCACTCCTCGACGTGACGCAATCCAGCACTTCTCTTGAACTCGATCACCACCCAGTCCAGCACCGCCACGAGGGCGGCGCTCGGGCTTACGCCTTCTTCAAGTGCCTGCTCATAAGCAATAATCAACACGCTCATGAAATCGTCGGCCGCTTTCGGTGAAACACTCTCTTGTCTACAGCCTTCGAACAAAGCCTGCGGAGCCAATCGCTGATTGTGCCCAAACATAGTACGCCACTCCCAACTCAAAATTGCACTTCGGGCTTCCCAAACACTTTTACAATTATACACACAATTAAGACATTTTAAATAACAGCGCGGAAGTGGAAGCCAGAGCCGCCGCACTGGATAGCCTTGCCGGACACAGGCAGGTTTTATTATTTCATTTTATAGACTTAGCTCTTTACGCCCTGCAGGCTACTCCGTATACCCTCGGGCAATCGATTGATGGATACCGCCTGCGCCCTCAAAATCCATGCGCTGTGTAAGGTTGACCGGCTTACATCATGCGCTTCATCGCGGCGGGCACGTAGGAGTGGGGAGCGTGACATGGCCGTTGGCAGCGCGGAAACACTTTTCGGAAATATGCTTGAGCACCTGAAACAGGTTGCCAACGGCCTGAAACTGTTAGAGCAAGCCGGCTGGCCATTAGCCGGCAACGGCACCAAGGCGAGCGGGGATGCAGAGAGGGAAGCAATAATAGCTGCCGCTCGAAACGTTGCTGTGATCGCCGCGGAAGTGGCGCGGGACGCGCTTAAGCTCTGCAGCCGGCTTGAGGAGAGCGGGAATAACTCAGGACCTCCCGGGCCGGGGCGCCGGAGGCGGCCTTCGAAAAAGCAAATAATGTGATCCCGCGCGTAAGGCGCGGCGGCGCACTCTCAAGCTCACTCTCTCTATCGCGGCCGGCTCCGCATTCGTGAATTCATCGATTCATGAATTCAGCATTTCATGAAGCCGCGGCCTCTCCTGGCTGCGCCGCAGCCGCGGCGTCTATCACTATATGTTGTACAGTTATACCATATAACAAATTGAACTCCCTGCGCTATTTGGTATTTTGGATCGCAGAGGGACTTATCTCCCCGGACTGGCACGGGTTTTGCGATCCGTTATACAAATAAAACAGGTGAGGAAACGGTGCATCCGCAAGATGCATTGAAATAACGCCAAACAACACCGGACAAGCGGATGACGCGCGCTAACTTGCGCGTGGGGTGGCCATTTGTGTCCGGTTAAGTGGAGGGATCGTGATCGCAAAGAGTTTAAGTATTGCCGCTTTAGAGCCTCGCGCTCGGGCAAGGAGGCGCGGTCATGCCGCTTAATCGCAGTCAGAAGCCGCGCAAATCTGGAACGTTTCTTGCGCGTTTCTTCCGGCCAACGAGCCGCAGGCAGGACAGCCCCCGCATCCAGGGACTGGCCGCCGGCACCGGGCTCTGACGGCCGGCCTTGCCGCGAAGCTGATCGCAAATACTGAAACATCGCCGTCATCGAGGGAAAAGACCATGAAAATTCAAGCCGCTGTCGCGCGCGCACCCCATGCTGCCATGGAGCTGGAGACGCTCGACCTGGAAGCGCCGCGCGCCAATGAGATCCTGGTGCGCGTCGTAGCCACAGGCGTCTGCCACACCGACATCGTGATGCGCGACCAGGGCTTGCCCGTACCGCAGCCCGCGGTGCTCGGCCACGAAGGCGCCGGCGTCGTCGAGAAGGTGGGCGCGGCCGTGACCAAGGTGAAGCCGGGCGACCACATCGTGATGACCTACAACTCCTGCGGCGCCTGCCCGTCCTGCAAGGAGCACGAGACCACCTATTGCCACGAGTTCTTCCCGCGCAACTTCCTGGGCGCCCGCGCCGACGGCACTACCGCCCTCTCCAAGGAAGGCCAGCGCATCAACGCCAACATCTTCGGCCAGTCGTCCTTTGCGACTTACGCGATCTGCCATGAAGCCAACGCCGTGAAGGTTCCGGCCGATGCGCCGCTCGCCCTGCTTGGCCCGCTCGCTTGCGGCATCCAAACGGGGGCGGGCGCGGTGATGAACGCGCTGAAGGTCGGCATCGGCAACTCCTTCGTGGTGTTCGGCACCGGCTCGGTTGGTCTCAGCGCCGTCATGGCCGCCCGCGTGGTGGGCGCCACCACCATTATCGCGGTGGACCTGAACGAGATGCGGCTGGCCGTGGCGCGCGAGCTTGGCGCCACGCATACCATCAATCCGGCGAACACGGATGTTGTCGCGGAAATCCAAAAGATCACCGGCGGCGGCGCGGCCTTCACACTCGACACCACGGGCAATGTGAAGGTGGTACGCAGCGCGGTGGATGCTCTGGCGCCGCGCGGCACTTGCGGCATCTTGGGCGCCTTCGCCTTCGGCTCCGAGATCGTGCTGGACTCCGTGTCCTTCATGAGCGTGGGCAAGAAGCTCCAGGGCATCGTGGAAGGCGACTCCAACCCGGATGTCTTCATCCCGAAGCTGATCGACCTCTACCGGCAGGGCCGCTTCCCCTTCGACAAGCTGGTCCGCTTCTACCCCTTCAGCCAGTTGAACCAGGCCGTCGCCGACAGCGAGTCCGGCGTAGCGATCAAGCCAATCGTGCGCATGGAGCAGTAATGCCGAGGCGCTCGATTGCATGGCCAGGAACCAGCGAAAGACCCCCTCACCCCGCCCCTGTCCCCAAGGGGAGAGGGAGAAGACCGCGACCCTTCGATCAATGGAGGAGGAAAATTCTGGCGTCCTCTCTCCCCTTGGGAAAGAGACAGAGTGAGGGGGGTCTTCGCAAAGCATTCGGCGCACAGACAACTAAAAAAGTAAAACACAGGGAGTAACGCAATGACCACGGAAGATAAGGGAAAATTTTCCCGCCGCGCGGTGCTGAAGGGCGCAGCTGTGGCGGGTGCGGCGGCGGCCAGCTCGGCCTTCCCGCTGGTGAACATCGCCAGGGCCGATGCCCGCACGATCAAGATCGGCCTCATCCAGAGCTATAGCGGCGTGCGCGCCAATTTCTCCGAGCCCGATCCTTACGTGCTTGGCAAGGTGCAGGCTCTGGTGAAGAACGGGCTCAAGTCCGGCAAGTCCACCTACGCCGTCGAGATCGTCAAGCAGGACAACCAGTCGTCCATCGCGGGCACGGCACCGGTCGCGAACAACCTGATCCTGCGCCAGAACGTCGATCTGCTGCTGATCGCCGACGGCGACGGCGCGGTGGCTAGCGGCGAGATCGCCAATTCCAACGGCACGCCCACCATCTCCACCATGACGCCTTGGGAAGGCTGGTTCTTCACGCGCAAGGGCAACCCGGCCGTGGGCTTCCCCTGGACCTTCCATTTCATGTGGGGGGCGGGCGACATCACCAAGAACTTCGTTGGCATGTGGGATCAGCAGAAAGGTGCCGTGAACACGAATGTCGGCACGCTGTATTTCGACATCGCCGCGGGCCGCGCCTTCGCCGATCCGAACCGCGGCATGCCTCCGGGACTGGCAAAGGCCGGCTACAAGGAGATCGCCGGCGGCTTCTTCAAGCCGGAGACGGACGACTTCTCCAACCAGATCAGCATGTTCAAGAACGCGCAGGCGCAGATTGCCTCGGGCTTCGTGTTCGCGCCGCACTGGCAGATTTTCTGGACGCAGGCAGCACAGGCAGGCTTCAGGCCGGAAATCTGCTCCATCGCGGGCGCCTTCCTGTTCCCGTCGGCCATCGACAGCCTTGGTGGGCGCGGCGACGGCATGTCCACGGAGGTGTGGTGGACGCCGAACTTCCCATTCCACTCGACGCTCACCGGCCAGTCCGCCAAGGAGCTTGCCGCCGACTACGAAAAGGAGACCGGCAAGCAGTGGACGCAGCCCCTCGGCATGCTGCACGCGCTTTGGGACGTGGGACTTGGGGCGCTGCAATCGGTGGACGATCCGAAGGACCGCAACGCCGTGCGCGATGTCATCAAGACCATGAACCGCGAGACGGTGGTCGGCCCGGTCAACTGGAAGGACGCGCCGGTGAAGAGCGTGGCGTTCACGCCGCTGCTCGGCGGCCAGTGGCGCAAGACTTCCGGCGGCAAGTTCAAGAACGATCTCAAGATCGTCTACAACGGCACCGCTCCGAACATTCCGGTGGAGGACAGCCTGAAGCTGCTCTCGAAGCTCGCGTAAGCGAGCAGCGGCGGCGCGCCCGGGGGGGCGCGCCGCCGCAATCGGGTCTGGGCTTGGTGGAATGAACGAGGGTCTCTCCCTCACCCTGTCCCTCTCAGCAAGCTCGCCCCGGCGAGCTTGCAACTCAGAGTGTCCGCATTCGCAAGCGAATGCGGAAGGGGAGAGGGGACACCCGAACAACCGGTGACGCCGGGCGTCCCCTCTCCCATGGGGAGAGGGCTGGGTGAGGGGAGATTCCCTCGATCCTGGGCACCCCCTCCCGTCACTCTCGCGCCTGCGGAACATAGCCAGGGACACACATGACCGCACTTCTGACCGTCGAAGGACTGACCCGCCGGTTTGGCGCCATCACCGTGGCGGACGGAATCGGCTTTTCGCTCGAGTTCTGGAACCTGCCTCGGCGTGATTGGCCCGAACGGCGCGGGCAAGACCTCGCTGTTCAATCTCCTGACCGGCGCGCTCTCGCCGGACGCGGGCCGCATCCTGTTCCGGGGGCGGGACATCACGGGCGTGGCCGCTCCATGCGCGGGCGCGGCTCGGCATCGCGCGCACCTTCCAGATCCCGCAGCCCTTCGATGGGCTCACCGTTTACGAGAATGCGCTCGTGGCGGCGCAGTTCGCGGGCGGCCAAAGCGGTGCGGCGGCCGACCGGTCCGTGCGCCAGGCGCTGGAGCGGACGGGCCTCGACCGCAAGGCGCAGCTGCCGGCCGGCGGCTTGCAACTTCTCGACCGCAAGCGCCTGGAACTGGCCCGCGCGCTCGCCGCCACCCCTGGCCTCCTGCTGCTCGACGAAATCGCCGGCGGCTTGACGGAGCCCGAGGTGGAGCAACTCGTCGCCCTGGTGAAGGACCTCAAGCAATCGCTCGCCGTCATCTGGATCGAGCACATCCCGCATGCGCTCGCCGCCTGCGCGGATCGCGTCATGGTGCTGCATTTCGGCAAGAAGCTGATGGAAGGCACGCCAACGGAGGCCCTGGCGAGCCCCGAGGTGAAAGAGATTTATATGGGGATTGCGGTCGATGTGCTTGCTTGAAGTCGAAAACCTCAACGCCTTCTACGGCGACTTCCAGGCGCTGTTTGGCCTGAGCCTTGCGGTAGAGGAGGGCGGCGCTGTGGCCGTAATCGGCGCGAACGGGGCCGGCAAGTCCACCTTCCTGCGCTGCCTGACCGGGCTCATGCCGCGTCTTTCCGGCTCGATCCGTTTTCAAGGCGAGGAGATCGCGGGCGTCCGTGCGGACCGGATCGCCCGCAAAGGCATCGCCCTTGTTCCCGAGGGGCGATGCCTTTTTCCCTCGCTGAACGTCGAGGAGAACCTGCTCATGGGCCGGGTCGCCAGGCGCGCCGGGCCTTGGACGCTTGAAGGCGTGTACGAGCTGTTTCCGGCCCTCAAGGAGCGGCGCATGCTGCCGGGCACCAGGCTTTCGGGCGGCCAGCAGCAGATGGTGGCCATCGGGCGGGCGCTGCTCACCAATCCGCGCCTCCTGCTCTGCGACGAGATTTCGCTGGGGCTAGCCCCCATCGTGATCGGCGAGATATACGCCTGCTTCCAGCGCATCCGGGCAGCACGGCACGGCCATTCTGCTGGTGGAGCAGGACGTGTCGCGCGCGCTCGAAGCCGCGGGCACGGTTACGTGCCTGCTTGAGGGCAAGGTCAGCCTCGCCGGGCCGTCGCGCGGGCTCTCGCACGCCGATATCGCTCACGCCTATTTCGGAGGGCACGCTTGATGGGAGTTGATTTGGCGCTCCGGCGGCGTTTCCGCAGTCGTTGCCATCCTCGAAGGTCGCGCGCCCCTCACCCTGTCCTTCTCCCCATGGCGAGACGGGACATCCATGAATGGAACCGATGCACTCAGTCCCATCTCCCATGGGGAGATGGACAGGGTGAGGGGAGCCCGGCCTAGATCGATGGCGCCATCCAGCACAAACTCGGGGGTAATCTCTCATGGAATGGGTTGAAGCCATCGTTAATGGCGTACTGCTGGGCGGCGTGTACGGCATGCTGGGCCTGGGCCTCGCGCTCGTCTTCGGCATCATGCGCATCGTCAACATCGCGCATGGCGATTTCATCGTCGCGGCCGCCTTCGTGGGCCTCTCGCTATCCCAACGCCGCGCAGGGCGTGCAGCCGCTCCTGTTGATCGTGCCCATCGGGCTGTTGTTCCTGGCGCTGGGCTACGGGCTGCAGACGCAGGTGCTGAACCGGGTCGTGGGGCGCAATCCGCTGCCGCCGCTGATGCTGACCTTCGGCATCGCCACCATGCTGCGCAACCTGCTGTTCGAGCTCTACGGCGCAGACATCAACAACATCAAGATCGGCTCGCTGCCGCTATATCAGCGTGCAGATCGGGTCGCTGCATGTCGGCGTGTTTCCGATGCTCATCCTGGCCGCGTCCATCCTCTTGTTCGGCGGGCTGGCGCTGGTGATGCGCTATACGGAGTTCGGGCGGATCGTGCGCGCCACGGCGGACGATCACGTGACCGTCCAGCTGTTCGGCGTGAACTACCGGCGGATCTACGGGATGGTGATGGGCATCTCGCTGGCCCTCGCCGCCATCGCCGGGCTGTTGATGGCGATGCGCTCGACCTTCACGCCCTACTCCGGCGTCGAGCGGCTGCTGATCGCCTTCGAGGTGGTGATCATCGGCGGGCTTGGCTCGCTCTGGGGCTCGCTCGCCGCCGGCATCGCGCTGGGCGTAGTGCAACTCGTGGGGCTCAAATGGATGCCCGACACCGGCCTCCTATTCCCGCACCTCTTGTTCTTCGCAATCCTCTTAATCTTGCCCAACGGCCTGTCGGACTGGCGCGGGGCGATCTGGAGACGTGCATGACCCGTTTGACCACTGGCCTGGCCGCTCCTGGCGCTCGCTCCTGCTCGCCGCGGCGCCGCTCACCGCCTCGCACGGCATGCTGAACCTGCTCGCCGAAATCCTGCTCGTGTTCGTCATGGCGCAGATGTGGAACCTGCTGGCGGGCTATGCGGGGCTGATGTCGCTCGGCCATCAGGCTTTCGTCGGCGTTGGCGCCTATTCGCTGTTCCTGTTCGCCAACACGTTCGAAATCCCGGCCTATTTCGCGATCCCGGTCGCGGGCGCTCGCGAGTGCGGTGGCGGCGGTGCTGATCGCGCCGCTCGTGTTCCGCCTGCGCGACGCCTATTTCGCCATCGGCATGTGGGTGTTCGCCGAAATCCTCGGGTTCTGACCGCCAACTCCGATGTGCTGCGCGCCAACATGGGCATGCCGCTCTCGGTGATCCGCGTCATGGACCGCGGCTCGTTCGCGGCCCTGTCCTATTGGTGCGCGCTGGCGCTGACGGCCGGGGCTGCCGCGATGATGGTCTGGCTGATGCGCTCCAGGCTCGGGCTGGCGCTCCGGGCCGTGCGCGACAACGACCTGGCGGCGGCCTCGCTGGGCGTCGACGTATGGCGCGCGCGGTTCATCGCGTTCGTGCTGTCGGCGACGCTCTGCGGCATGGCGGGCGGCACCTATTTCATGACCACGCTCTATGTCGATCCCAATTCCGGCTTCGATGTGAATTGGATGGTGGTCATGCTGTTCATCGTGGTCATCGGCGGCATCGGCACGCTGGAGGGGCCTGCGGTTGGCACCGCGATCTATTTCGCCACGCGCGAGCTGCTGCCGCTGGAGGGCAGCTGGTATATGGTGCTGATGGGTGGCGTCGCCGTGGTGACGATGCTGCTCGCGCCGCGCGGAATCTGGGGCTATCTCGGGCCGAAGCTCGCGAAGTTCAGGATGCCGCGGCGCAATGGCGGGCAGGCGGCTGACGTGGCGATGGTGCGCAACGCCAGCCCGGCGGAGTGAAGCAACACTCCATCGTGATCGAAATTCCGTCATTGCGAGCAACCTGGATGGCGTCGCGAAGGCCAAGGCCGCCAAGACCCCATGATGGGGGTGGCGTTACGCGCCGGAAGCGTCGGATACCGGCGGCCATACGTCTGACCGCTTCCTCATTGCGAGGCCGGAGGCCGGCGTAATCCAGCCTCAGTAGCTGAATTGCGTGGGGTCGCTTGCGCGTTTGTGCAGCAACGCAGCCTCCGCAAGACGGCCCTGGGCTAGATAGAGCGACGCCAAGCCCCTGATCGTCGCCAGGGTAAAGGGATGCGTGTCGCCCAACGTGCGCTGCGCCACTGCCAGCGAACGCAGGTAGAGCACCTCCGCCTCGGTGTAGCGGCCCTGGACCTTGTACATCGTAGCCAGGGCGTTGGCTGTGGCGAGCGTGCGCGGATGCTCCTCGCCGAGCGTGCTTTGCTTGTCCGCAAGCGCCCGGGCGAGCATCGCCGCAGCGGGCGCTACGTCGCGGGCAGCGGGATTAGCGGCTTGCCCTTCGCAGCCCGCGCGGCCCGGCGTATCGCAGGGGTTGGCTGCCTGCGCGGCGGCGCTGAGTGCGGCGACGCTTAGAAGCGTCGCAATGGTACGCAAAAACATGGCCTGGACTCCTCTCAACGGTGAAGTCTAGGCCGGCGGCTCCGAACCGGGCGTTTAAATCGGCGCGGGAATTTTACTAAACCTCAGGAGTGGGCCGTCCCCTCCAGGCCCGTGCGGCGGCATGGCCGGCCTGCCTCATGACCGTCAGCCCATATCGCGCTTCAACGGCACTTGATTATGAATGAGATGTTTGTGACCTTTGGCGCCGTCATAATCTGGGGCCGCTAATGTACAATCCAGCCATCGGGCGCCGCAAAACCGGCGATAGCCAGCAATCCGCCATGCGGCCAGGCCGGAAACCGCGCCCATTTCTTTCCTTTTACTTCCTGGCGGCGGTCACGCTGGCGATATCGGGGCTGGCCGGAACTGCGCTGGCGATCGAGCCACCGGGCTCCGGCGCCGCAGCCCTGCCAGTGGCGCCGCATATAGCCCAGCAGCAGACCATCCTGCCGCAGATGGGCCTGGAAGAAGCCCTCGAAGCTTTTGAAAGAAACTACCGCGCGCCACAGTCCGCCGCCCGCTTCCGTGAGCTGAACCAGGAGGGCTCACAGAATTTGCTAAGGGATCTTCTTGTATTGAACGATAAGATTCGCATCGCGGCCAAACACTCGCACGAAGCCAGCCCTTTAAGCCCATATATACGCCCCGTGTCCTTATCGCGGCGGAGGTTTCAGCGATGGAAAGAGGCATTGCCGGATGGAACGAACCCGCCCGCGGTATCTCATCAGACGTTCGCCGTTACCTTCAAGGGCAAAGCCTATGTCATCGCCCCGGCACATGGGATACACGGCGACAAGCGCTACTATACTTCGCCAAAGAGCGATACAGCCGTGCGCCTTGCAACGGAAGCGGAAGCAAAACAGACCGTTTCACTCGATATAAGCCCCTCGGAACTGCCGGGAAAGATTGTCACGCTGGAGGGAAAGCTCCCGACAGGGGAAAGTGTACGCTTCGAACTCCCCGGCGGTGCGCGGTTTCGAGCTTTTGCAGGTGCTGCTGCCCGACACCAGAATGTCGTTTCACAATTCGAGCCGCGGCGTGGAAGTGGACTATGAAAGAATACAGATTTTTATTCTGCCGCCGGAGTGGTCGTATTTGAATAGGCTGAGAATTCACCGGGCGGCCGGATTTTCGGGCGCGCCCGCGATTGAAAAAACGCCGCAAGGCGATGCGGTGGCGGGCCACTTCATCGGCCACCGCTCCATTAAAATCGGCGACAAGAAGATTACGCTGGGCATTATCGAGGATCGTGAGGCGATCCGGGCAGCCGTGGAAAGGTTTGCGGCACAAACGGCCAAGGAGGCGAACTCCGGCGCGGCGGAACGGCCGCATCCCTGACGCCAGAAGGCTTCTCGTAACCGGCGCGGGCGGCCGCCTTCAGGTGAACGGGTTTATCAGCCTAACGCCCGTGCCCGCGAAATCGCCGCTGTTGCGCGTCACGACCGTCAGACCGTTCACAAGGGCGATGGCCGCGATCTGCTTATCGAGTTCGTGTGCGGGATCTGGAACCCTCAAGCGCCCCCAGACTTGGGCCGCGTCCGCATCGAAGGCGAGGATGTTCTCGCCGAATTGATCGAGGACGTCCGTCAGCCATGCCTCAAGCAGTTTTGCTTGGGCGGCATCTCCCCGGCGCCGGATGAGTTCGATGCCGCGCCGGAACTCGCCCACCGAAATCGCGGACAGGTAAGCCCGCTCGCCGGAAGCCACGAGATCTTTGAAGAAGCCGATGACTCCTGGGTTTGCTTTCGCCTTCTTCCGGGCTTCGCTCACAACATTCGTGTCAATCAAATACACTGGGCGCTTCCCGGCCGGTTTCCGCACGCGCGAAGTCTGCGTCTTCGCCCGCCTCTGGCATCGACGCCATGACCTCGGCAAAGCTGCGTTTACGGGGCCGGGCAAGGGCCGCGGCCAGGATTGCCCGGTGTTCGGCCTCGGCGCTGCGGCCATGGGCGCCCGCCCGCTCTTTCAGCGCTCGCACAAGCTCGTCATCGACACCGCGTACAAGCAGATCGGCCATGTTGCCTCCTCCTCCCCGGCTCATTCGATAACAATGATATCATTCTTGCGAGGGTATGCAAATGGGACTCGCCGTAATGCGCAGGCTGCGGCGCCGGTTTCGTAATCGGCGGCGGATTTCAGGCTATAGGCGCGGGCCAGGAAAGTGGTGTGCTTGCGTTCGATGCGGGGCATCGGATTGTGGCGCCGCGCGAATTCCGCTGTGACACCCGGGTGAGTTGCGTAAACCTTGTCCGCGTCGCTCGAACAGCAGGGCTCTGCGCGGCATGGAAGGCGGCGTATAGGCATGCCGCGCCGTTCTCGTAAAGGCTGATGGGAAACACGCGCCGGGCTTTGTCGAGCTTGCCGCTGGCCTTGGGCAGAAATGCCGCCGCGGCGGCTTCCTTCATATCGCGGCCGTCCTTGGGATAGCATCAGCAGCGAGACCGGCAGCCCGGTCGGCGGTGACCGCGCTGCACCACCGCGCCCGGCTCGTCCGAGCATCGCTTGCTCCACGGCACGCCTGGCGATGCTTGAAATCGACTTCGATCTCCGCCGCATCGCCCGCCTGCGCGCGAACACGAAGATGCTCAGCGTACCTCGGCCGGGGACCTGGCAACGCTCTTAAGCGCTCGGGCTCGGCATGGCGTCCCATTGCAGACGCGGCTCGATCCAGCGCATGCGCTTGCTGACGCCGCCGAGCGCAAACTCTCGCCGCACTGGCCGAAGTCGTCACGGTGACATCGCGCTGGTCCAGGCTGGCCGCGCGACCGCCTGCCGCATCGCCGCCGGCCGGCGTAGTTCCGCAACCGCGCCGGATCCGCCCCTTCCGGCGCCCATCCGGTCCGCGATCAGCCGGTCCGTGTGCACGTGGAACAGCCCTCGCGTCCACAACCGGCGAAGCTGCCTTATGCTTGGCGGCGCCTCCGCGCCACCCGCTCCAGGCTGCTCCGCCCCCCGTCGCTCTGCTCCGCGCCCACGGGACACAACGCTTGAACGCCAGTACCGAACCCGATGCGCACGAACTCGTTGCGGCACGAGCGCGCGCCGCCGGCTTCGCCGCCCGCGCGCACCTGGCGTCGTCGCACCAGGAGCGCTGCGCGCGCGCGCGAGGCGCCTACGCGAGAGTGTGGAAATCCAGCAGGAGCGGGATGCGGACCTGGCAGTATAGCTGCGTCGCCCATCGGCCTCCAGCTTCTCGAATTCCGGAAGCGATTTGCTTCGAGCATGTCGCCTGGAGGCCCGTTTGCATGGTCTGGCCGCCGGATGTTCGGGCTATTTTCGAAAACCAAGCGATATCCGCCAATTTCGGGCGCGACCGGATTGGCACCGCGCGGTGCCAACACCCGGTATTCCCCTTGCGCTTCCGTTGGCAGCCCAAGGCCGAGCCAGGAAGGCGGCGTTCATCTTCTTCGCGAAAGTCCTGGCAGTCCCGCCACACTCTCCAGAGCTCCAGACCTTGAATTGGCGGGGCTTCCTCCATCGCCGCCGTCCAACGCGCCTGCGTCACCGGCGATGCCCAAGCCAGAAGCCCTTGGCGGGTAAGGCAGCGCGTGCCGCACCGCGCCATCTCGTCAGCGGCCGTCCTCGCCTCCGCCAGCACGCCCGCCTCGTCCCACCGGCTTTCCATGCCGCTGAGGAACACGGCGATGTCGTAATCGCTGCCGGGCTTGGCATCGCCCCTTGCGCGCGAGCCGAAGAGCACGGCGCGCTCCGGCGCGGGCCGTAAGCCCTTGCAAGCGCCGCGCGGAATTTCGAGATGACCGGATCGTCCATGGCCGGGAACCTCGCGAAACGCCTAATTGTAGCACACGTGCCGGTCCTCCAGAAAGCGGAGGACCGAATTTGTGTTTGCAACTTCGCGGAACGGGATCGGTCGGCTTAGTCGCTACCCGGTCGCAGCTGCGCGGCCCGGCGCGATGCCGCCCCCCGCCGGCATACGCACGTCGACCAGCGCCTCGCGATCGCGCGAGCGCCGTTGCGATCTCGATATGCACGAAGTCGGCCGGATCGTGGATGCGCGGCCTGCCGTCCTTGCCCGCCAGCGCCAGCCAGTGCGGGCCGATCACCGCCACCATGACCTCGCAAGCCGAGACCTGCTCCTCCAGCACCTCGACGAAATCGTCGCCGGGCTTGATGTAGCCCTCCACGTCCATGAACAGCCGCTCACGCGGAAAGGACTGCGCCAGGAGGTTGTAGATGCTCAGGGTTGGCCAGCGCGCGTCGTCGCGCCTGTAGTTGAGGAAGATTTTGCCGGACATGGAACCCCCGCGCGAAGCCGCCGCCGCATGCTCCTATGTAGTTGCAACGCCCGCGCGCGGGCAAGGGCCGGATGCGTCTGCGATGGGGGCGAAGTGGGAAGAAGACCCCCTCACCCCAGCCTTCTCCCGCGCAAGCTCGCCTTGGCGAGCTTGCCACTTGGAGTGCCCGCATCCGCAAGCGGATGCGGAGGGGAGAGTGGGTAGGCTGTGCCCGTTGTGAAGGCATCCCCTCGCCCCAGCGGCGAGAGGGACAGGGTGAGGGAGGCTTCTTTCCGCAAACCGCTCAGCCCCTACAACACAAACGTAACCGTGTTATGTTTAATGCGGCCATGGTAAACGCTAAGCTCTTATGTCTAATTCACGCGCATTTCCGCGAAATTTTTGCCGTTTTCAGGTCGATTTCCGCGTTTCAAAAACCCTGTTAAATATACGGCAACTTGCCAATTAACGCAAGATAGTCTCCACAATTGGGCTCCCAAGCCCACCGCCATCACCTTTTGCCATTTTATATCAATGCGTTATCCGGACTCACTGTCTTAAAGCTTCCGTAACGCGCCTGTGCTATATTTATTCAAGATCGAGAATCGCTTCCGTCAACAGGAAACCGCGCGTCATGGTAACGGTTTGCAAACCATATCCGGGCTCATCGCGGCACCGGGGACGCCCGGCACTTTCGGCCAACAATCGATTGCAATCCGCGACGCATCGTCTTAATCTAAAAAGAAAACAAGCGGTTGGGAGACGCAGGTCATGACCAAGCTTACGCCTGAGGGTGAACAGATCGTCGAAGCGCTCGCGGCGCAGTACAAGATCGGCGCCGATGCGGTGAAGGTCATGCTCGACGCGGTGGCCAAGGGCGGCGGCGGCATGGCCAAGTTCAACCTGCCCGAATTCGGCGGGGCTGGCGAATGGATGCGCGGCATGGCGCTGATGGGCGGCATGGGCGGCGATCCCGTGAAGGCCACCGTGGACGGCCTCTGCAACGAGCTGTCGAACTTGATGGCGGCGCAGGCGAGCCTGTTCATGCCGGCGGCCCAGTGGCCTGCATCGGAGCGCTGGTGGCCCGCCGAGCTTGGAGAGCCCAGCTCGGCCGGCTCGCGGGCGTCGAGCCGCTACGCCTATTTCGCGCAAGTCCGCCGGCTCGCGGTCGAATTCGGGCGGCCACGCCGAGGTCTACGACACGACCGGCTTCAACATCGCGGGGCTGGCCCCGCAAGGCGCCGATGGCGAGGCACTGACCTTCGCAAGCAATCGCGGCCCCGTGCGCCTAGCCGCCTTCCCCCGCGTCCATGGCATGACGCAGGAGGCCAAGCCAGCGCCCCAGGGAAAGGCTCCAGCGCCCGAAGCCCCTGCCTCCGCTCCCGAGGCAGCGCCCGCCCAGAAGCCCGCCACGGCCGACGCAGGCTCGATCCTGATGCTGATCGCGCAACTCGGCACGCTGAAGGAGAAGGGCATACTCACCGAGGAAGAATTCGCGGCCAAGAAGGCCGAGCTTTTGAGCAGGCTTTAGCCCCGCCGTGGCGCCAATTCCGCAGAACACGCATAGGTTGTTAGTGAAACCTATGCCAAAACAAGCGATTGCTTCAATTTGAAAAAGCCAGCTTAAACCAGCATCAACCGTGGGTTGCTATTTAGGATGCGGCCAATCCGGCCAGTTTTCAAATGAAAGCAAAGAAAATGGCGAACATGTCTTCTTCTGGGATCGAAAGCGTCATCCAGTGCCTCTCCAAGGCTGTTGAAGCCGCCCGGTGCCTCGACTCCAACTTGTCGCAAAACCTCTGCTTCGCGCTTAACATTGCCAACAGCGAAGCCGGCCGCGTTGCCAAGTCCATGCGCAAGACCTCCACGCAGCAAAAGACCGCAATGACCGCCAGGACCGCCAGGACCGCGAAACCGGCTGCGAAGTCCACGCGCACCGCAATTTCCGCGAAGCCGCAGCCGCAGTCCAAGAGCCGCAGCAAGCCCCGCACGCTCAACGGCGCCGTGGCTCACTAATCTCGTTGCCGTGAGCCGATCGCAGGCGCTGTTCTGTTTTGCGTGCATGCCCTGAGGCTTCGCCGATAAATACGTGCGTCAGGCGGCGCAGGAGTTTTGGCCGGCCGCAAGGCGCAAAAAGGGGCGCATACCCGCAAGCGCTCATGTAGCGGCGTGCGGTAGCGCGCCGCCAGGGGGTATGTAACCCTTTTTGCGGCGCGGCAGACGGGCAAAAGAGCAAGCTGGATGGCGCAGCTATTTGCCGGCGAAGCCTAAGCACCGGATTTCCTCCTGTTTGCCACCGGAGACCCTGGCCGTCCGCACTAAGCAAACATTCCTTGGCAGGCAAACGAATGCCCGCTTAGAGTTCGCTGTTTTCGCAGAGTGAGCGCTTGCCGGTCACGATAAACGTTCGCTTGGCTTTGAGGTCGCTCACGATAAACGTTCGCTGGTTCAGGTCGCTCACGATAAACGTTCGCTTGCGGTCGCTCACGATAAACGTTCGCTCCGTGTTTTATCGCAAAACCGGGAAGGCCACTTTTGCGAACTCTGCTTAGGATCGCAGTCCCAGGGCGCCAACGGCGAGCGCCAGCCAGCCCGCGATAAGGCACATGCCCCCTGCCGGGACAACCTTGGTGACGGCAGCGAAACCGCCCACGACGTGCGCGTATATGCCCCCGGAAAACAGGACGATGCCGATTGTGAATGCTACGGCTGCGGCTTGCAGCGCCAGCGCGGAAAAGGTCCCGCCGCGCTGCTGCGAATAGAGCATCAGAATCCCGGTTGCCAAGAGCGCAACCGCATGGATCGCGTGATTGAGCTGGGCGGACCGATAGGCCTGCAGCAGAGGGCCATCGGCCGCGGCCGTATCAGTGAGCGCATGCGCGCCAACGGCGCCAGCAACCACCGCCAGGCCGCCCAGGATCGCCGCAAGGAATAGCCAGAATTGCGCGGGCATGACATGCCTTTCTGTGAACCGCCTGCCTGTATACCAACGGCCATAAGTCTTGATTCTCTTTCGTCATTGCGAGCGAAGCGAAGCATCCAGCTAAGCTGCGAATATTGCTATGGATCGCCGCGGCAGCCAGGGCCGCCTCGCGATGACGGGAGTGTACCGGAACCGTTGGTACTTTAGACGGTTGGCGTAACATGAAAAAGGCCGCATAAAGCGGCCTTTTTGCTTGGATTTCCCGAAGTTTACTTCTTCTTCTGATCCGCAGCAGGAGCCGGAGTGCCGCCGGCCTTCTGAGCTTCAGCCTGCTTGGCGCGGAGGTCGGCCAAGCGCGACTTGATCACTTCGGCGATCTTCTTCTGGTCCTCGTTATACTTCTCGACCGGCACCGGCTGGCCGTCGATTGCCTTGGCGAAGCCTTCGAGCGGCAGCGGGATGGAGAGCGCGCGGCCCGTCACGTCGATGCCGAGATAAGCGATCTGCTTGCCTGTTTTCATCGTAGCGACGAGAGCGGGCTCGATGCTGGCTTCGGCGTAGCAGCCGGCCTGATCGCAGGTCGTGTAGGCGAGCTTGACCGGCTCCTTGTCGTCGACCTTCACGAGCGCTCCGGGGGGCAGGGCCGAGCCGAGCGGGAGCATGGCCAAAAGCTGCGGCTTATCCTGGCCGGCAACCTGGCGGACCGCGAGCTTGCCGATAAGGATGGCGGTCGCGTTGTCGCGGACGTCAACCTGCGTCAAGCATACGTTGGTCTTTTTCATCTCCTCGGGCTTCTGCGGCTTCGGCTGCTCACCAGGCTTGGTGGCCTCCGGAGTTGGGACATCGA
The DNA here is from genome assembly GCA_963760455.1 of uncultured Alphaproteobacteria bacterium. GTDB lineage: Bacteria > Pseudomonadota > Alphaproteobacteria > Rhizobiales > Rhodomicrobiaceae > Rhodomicrobium. The sequence continues at coordinate 39,757 of CAVXDM010000064.1, read as the reverse complement.
TACAGAGCTTGTACCAGATGTCAGCCGGCTTCTGTGCCGCGTCAGCGGATGCAGCGGGTGCGGCGGGTTTCTTGTCGGCGGCCATACTCCCGGCAGTGCCGAGCGTAAGCGCCAATGTCGCAGCCACACTGAAGGTGGATGCTTTCACAAGCCTTGCGAAAACCATTAATGCGAACCTTTCCCCGAACGTGCTGGGTATCCTATCCGTCGCCCCTCATTTGGGGCTGTTGCTTGAAAACCGCCCAATTGCGGCTTTCCCGTGACAGTCTGCCAGTCCGAATCAAACTGCATCCTTTGCGTGCCTTGCCGGCCTCACGAACTGCTCAGCTGCCATTTTTTCGAGGTTTTCAGTGCTTAAAGCTCGCCTCAAATCCGAAGTACAAGCAAAGGGCGCCATCATTTTGGCTCGCAGAATCATCAAGCGCCGGGCTCAGGCCCCCAGATTGGCCGGCGGCAATTGCATTCTGGCAACAGTGGCGGCCTGCCTTTTCGCCGGGGCGGCGTGGGCTGCGCCGGAGGCCGGGATTGCCATGCACGGCCGCCCAAAATACGCCGATGCGCTTCCACACTTAAATTATGTTAATCCGGACGCACCCAAGGGCGGAGAGCTGCGCCTTGGCGTCCTCGGCTCCTTCGACAGCCTCAATCCGTTCATCATCAAGGGAGCGCCTGCCGCCGGGATGCGCGAATATGTCTACGACACGCTCATGGCGCGCAGCTACGACGAGCCCTTTTCGCTTTACGGGCTGATTGCCGAAAGCGTGGACACGCCGGAGGACCGCAGCTCGGTCACGTTCCAGATCCGCCCCGAGGCCCGCTTTGCGGACGGCACGCCGGTAACGCCGGACGACGTGCTGTTTTCCTGGTCGCTCCTGAAAATCAAAGGCCGGCCGAACCACAGATCCTATTACGCCAAGGTCGCCTCCGCCGAAAAGACCGGCGAGCGCGGCGTGAAATTCACCTTCGCGGGTGGCGGAGACCGCGAGATGCCCCTCATCATGGGGCTGCTGCCTGTGCTGCCACGTCACGCGGTCACGCCCGAAAGCTTCGACAAGACGAGCTTCGAGAAGCCGCTGGCGAGCGGCCCCTACGCGGTCGCGGAAGTTTCGCCTGGCGCCAGTATCGTGCTGAGGCGCAACCCGGGCTATTGGGGCCGGAACCTCCCAGTCATGCGCGGCCAGTTCAATTTCGACACGATCCGCATCGACTACTATCGCGACAACACCGCCATGTTGGAAGCCTTCCGCAAGGGGCTCTTCGACGTGATGGGCGACAGCGACTCCATCGACGCAGTGAAATGGGCCGACGCTTTCGATTTTCCAGCGGTGCGGCAGGGGCTCGTCAAGAAATTGGAGTTCAGCGTGGGCGTACCGGCGCCCATGGCCGCGCTGGCCTTCAACACGAGGCGCCCGGTCTTCGCGGACCCCGCGTGCGCGAGGCTTTGACGCGCATGTTCGACTTCGAATGGCTCAACAAGCAGCTCTTCCACGGGCTCTATGCCCGGACCGAAAGCTTTTTCGACCGCTCCGAGCTTTCCTCCCACGGGGTTCCAGCGGACGGGCGCGAGCGTGAGCTGCTTGCGCCTTACGCGAACCAGCTCGCTCCTGGCGTGCTGGAAGGCACCTTCAATCAGCCGGTCACGGACGGCTCGGGAACGAACCGCGACGGGCGCAAGGAGGCGATCGCGCTCCTGAGCGAAGCCGGCTACGAGCTGAAGGACGGCGCCATGACCGCAAGGGCGACGGGCCAGCCTCTCACCTTCGAGATGCTGTGCGTGACCCGCGAGCAGCAGCGGTTGCAGCTCGCTTACGGCGCGGCTCTGCGCCAGATCGGCGTCGGCGCGCAAGTCCGTATGGTCGACTCCGCGCAATTCCAAAGGCGCAGCACCTCCTTCGATTTCGACATGATGCCCGCGTCCTGGGCTTCCTCGCTCTCGCCCGGCAACGAGCAAAGCTTCCGCTGGTCCGCCGCCTCGGCAGATGAGGAAGGCAGCTTCAACTACGCGGGCGTGAAGAGCCAGGCTGTGGACGCCATGATCGCGGCGATGCTCAACGCCAATACTCGCGAAGACTTCGTTTCAGCGGTACGCGCGCTCGACCGCCTCCTGCTTTCGGGCCGCTACGGCATTCCGCTCTACTACGCGCCCAAGCAATGGATCGCCGCGTGGGCGCACCTGCGCCAGCCGCCGGGATCGACGCTTTACGGCGCGCGTCTCGAAACCTGGTGGGCGGACGATGCGAGAAGCGCCGGGGTACGCAAGCCCGATTAATCGCTGTCCAACTTGCCGATGTGCGCCTGCGCATAGAGATCGACGCCAAGCTTTTCCACCAGATCGAGCTGGGTTTCGAGGAAATCGATATGCTCCTCCTCGTCGTGCATCAGCTTTTCGAAGAGATCCCGGCTCACATAGTCTTTGACGGCATGGCAGTGGGTGGCCGCTTCCTCGTAAAGCGCCCGCGCCTCAAGCTCAAGCTTAAGATCGCATTCGAGGATCTCGCTCACCGATTGCCCGATATGCAAGGGATCGAGCACCTGCATGTTGGGAAAGCCTTCGAGAAATATGATGCGATCCGTGAGCTTATCGGCGTGCTCCATCTCCTCGATGGATTCCTTGCGCCACTTCTTGGCAAGCTCCTTATAGCCCCAATTATCGAAGAACCGGTAATGCAGCCAGTATTGGTTGATCGCGGCCAGCTCGTGACGCAGGCCCATGTTCAGGTACTCAACGACTTTCGGCTCGCCCTTCATATTACTCTCCGTTATTACGGCACAGCTTTAGCCGGATGCGCACCGGCTACCGCTAGAAGTAATTATTGAGGGGCGATCTTAAAATAGCATTGCAAACGCGGAGCGCGTTCAAGCTACTTTCTCGGCGGGGGTGTCCGCGGACTGGCAGGTCGCGGCCGCCTCATCCATCAGCTCTCTCAGCGAGCGCACGCACCTGCCGCACTGCGCCTTGCAGCCCAGATGGCGGTGCACCTGGCTTGGCGTGCGCGGCGGATTCGGAGAGGCGAGCGTCTCGCGAACGGCGCTGTCGCTGATTACGTTGCAAGAACAGAGGATCATTCCACCGGACCTGTTTTACTCGAACCCATGCCCATCGAATACGGTCTTTTGATCCGTAGCGCAATAAAATTCAACTCTTTGTAAGCGTTCTAAGCTGCGAGCGCGGGGCAGCATAAGCAAGTTACGCAAAAATTGAACAATCCGCCGCCGGCAATAATTCACCTTGCTTGCTGAAATGACGTAAACGCGCCAATCAATCGGCGCTCGAAGCCTCTTCGTAAGCCATGGATGCCTCGAACCACGCTTCCTCGGCCACTTTCAATTCTTTGGCGAGCTGGCCGCGCTCCAACGTAAGCGCCTGCGCCTTCGCGGCCTGCTTCTCGTAGAAGGCCGGGTCGCCCAGCGCCAAATCGATGACGGCGATCTTCTTTTGCAGCGTGTCGACATGCTTCTCATGCCCGGCCATTTGCTTGCGAAGCGGCGCAAGATCCGCACGGCGCTGCGCGGCCTGCCGCCGCTCGTCCTCGCGCTTCAGCTTGACGCTTGCGCCGCCGGCACCGCCATTGGCGCCCTTCGCACCGGAGGCTTGCCTGAGAGCGGCGAGGGCTTCCTGGCGGTAGCTTTCGAGATCGCCATCGTAGGGCGTTACCGTGCCGCCGCGCACCACCCAGAGCCGGTCGACGGTCGCCTCCAGCAAGTGCCTGTCGTGGCTGATGAGAATGACAGCGCCTTCGAAATCGTTGAGCGCATGGATCAGTGCCTCGCGGCTATCTACGTCGAGGTGGTTCGTGGGCTCGTCGAAGATCAGGAGATGCGGCGCGTGGAAGGTTGCCAGCGCGAACAGCAGACGTGCCTTCTCGCCGCCAGAGAGCTTCTCTGAGGCCGTGTTGGCCTTGTCCGCGCCAAACCCTATGGCGGCGACTTTCCCCCGCTTCTGAGCCTCTGTGGCCTCTGGCATAAGCTCGGCAATATGATCGTAGGCCGAAAGCTCGGGGCGCAGTTCGTCGAGCTGGTGCTGGGCGAAATAGCCGTATTCGAGTTTATTGGAGGCGCGGCGGTGGCCATCCAGCGTCTTGAGCTTCCCGCAAAGCAGCTTGGCGAGCGTGGATTTGCCGTTGCCGTTGGCCCCCAGCAGTCCCACGCGGTCGTCGCTATCGAGACGCAGGTTGATATTGCGCAGAATTGGCTTGGCGGGATCGTAGCCAACGCTGCCATTCTCGACGCGGATCAATGGATTGCCCAGCGGGCGCTCGGGAGAGGGAAAGCGGAAGGGCACCACCTCGGAATCGATCTCGGCCGCGATGGGCTGCATCTTGGCCAGTGCCTTGAGCCGGCCTCTGCGCCTGCCGCGCCTTCGTGGCCTTGGCCCGGAAGCGCTCCACGAAGGCTTCCATCTTGCGGCGCTGATCGTCCTGGCCCTTCTTCAGCTTCAACTGCAGACGCTGCTGCTCGCGGCGCGTCTCCTCGAACCGGTCGTAGCCGCCCGTGTAGAAGGCGAGGCGTTTTTCGGTGAGATGCAGGATGCTGTCCACCGCCTTGTTGAGGAGGTCGCGGTCGTGGCTCACGATCAGCACGGTGTGGGGATAGCTCTGGATGAAATCCTCAAGCCACAGCGTGCCTTCGAGGTCGAGATAGTTCGTCGGCTCGTCGAGAAGCAGGATGTCCGGCGCCGCGAAAAGCGCACCCGCCAGCGCCACGCGCATGCGCCAGCCGCCCGAGAATTCCGCGCACGGCCGGGCCTGCGCCGCCTCATCGAAGCCAAGGCCGGAGAGAATCCGCGCGGCACGGGCGGGCGCCGAATGGGCGTCGATGTCCGAAAGCCGCGTGTGAATTTCGGCGATCCTGTGCGCGTCCTCGGCGGTCTCGGCCTCGGCGCTGAGCGCCGCAAGCTCGGAATGCGCGGCCATCACCGTATCTAAGAGCGTCTCCGGCCCGCCCGGCGCCTCTTGCGAAACATGCGCTATGGTCGCGTTCCTGGGAAAGCTGATGGCACCGTCATCGGCGTGAATCTCGCCCGCGATCAGACGCAGGAGCGTGGTCTTGCCGGTGCCGTTGCGGCCCACAAGGCCAACCTTGTGGCCGTCCGGAATGCCCGCCGTGGCGTGCTCGAACAGTGGCCGCCCCTGAATGCGGTATGAGAGATCGTTGATGTGCAGCATCGCTGCAAAATGTCCGGGAACGGCGCCCAGCGCAAGCCTTTACGATTAGCGGCTATAGAGATCGGTCACTTTGCGAATGCGCGTGCGGGAAGGTTCAATGGAGACGATAGCGCCGCGGACGCTTTCGCCAAGCTGTCTCAGCGCGTGCAATGCCCGCTGCGCTCTAGCCTCGCGGCTCAAAGCGTTTAAGTCCAAACGGACAACCCCATGCGTTTGCAGGCCAAATCGCACGATCAAATCCCCAAAATCGGTGTCCTCCGTCAAGAGGATGCGGTTTTCCGAAAAGGCCAGCGCGAGTACTTCGATATCGTCAGCGGAAGGTTTGATATCGGCAGACCGGACGATATCGAAACCTACATCGCGTAGCGCTCGCAAGATGCGTCCAGAAAAGCATTCATCGGCGATGTAAGCGGGCATCGTCACTGGGCAACCCTTGGAAATCCGCCGGTTTCCAAAAGCGGCGGCGCCGAATAATCTGCGGCTGCGAAATCCAAACTCTTTGTTCTTCGCCGATAGGCCGCGGCTATTGCCGCATCATTCGGCCGCGACGAGCGACTCGTGAGCCAAATAATCGGCAGCATAATTTTGTGCCGCCCGGATATCTTCAATCGTCAGCGGCGGATAGTCCTCAATGATCTCCTCGACATTATCGCCGGCGCCGAGAAGGCGGAGGATGTGTTCGACTGTAATGCGCGTGCCCGCGATGACGGGCTTGCCGAACATCACGTTCGGGTCGCGCTTAATCCGTGGGTGCTGCATCGGTTCCTCGTTTCACCTGACCGATACTAGCACAGCATGCCATGCCAGCGCAAAGAGGACCCTGGCTGCAGCGCCCGGCCGCGCAGATTGAGAAAACTTAATGTTTACGGCACGGATCTAGTGAAGCGCGCTCACTACATATGTGTTGACCTCTAGCGCTTCTTGTCCTTGAGGAAGGAAAACCAAGATGTTTGAGCAAGACGAAAAAGCAAAAGCGAGCGGAAGCGGCACGGCGCCACGCCGGCGGCTCCGGCATTATTTGCTTTCTGGCGTGGCCGCAGCCGCGCTGATTGCCGCTGCCCCCGCCATGTACCATGCGAATGCAGATGCGCCGGTGCTACAGAAGAACGAGGCGCCGGGCACGCTGACGCTCGATCAAAAGACGATAGGGCTTCCGGACTTTACGCAGCTTGTGCAGCGCGTGAAGCCTGCGGTGGTGTCCGTCCGCGTGAAGGAGCAAGCCCCCGGGCAGGCCACGCCGGACGACAGCTCTGACGATCCGTTCAAGGGCACGCCATTCGACAAGTTCTTCAAGGACTTGCCTGGCCGCGGCGGCGGCCAGTGGAAGCGGGTCCAACCCGCGCCCGTAGAGGCGCAAGGCTCCGGCTTCTTCATTTCCGCGGACGGCTACCTCGTCACCAACAACCATGTCGTGGACGGCGCCACCAAGGTACAGGTTGCCACCGACGATGGCCAGACGCTGACGGCCAAGGTGGTTGGAACGGACAAGCAGACCGACCTTGCGCTTATCAAGGTGGACTCGGACAAGAAGTTCCCGTTCGTCACCCTGTCCAAGGAAAGACCTGCGATAGGACAATGGGTTGTCGCAATGGGCAATCCGTTCGGCCTTGGCGGCACGGTGACGGCGGGCATTATCTCGGCGGAAGGCCGGGATATCGGCGAAGGCCCCTACGACGACTTTCTGCAGATCGACGCGCCCATCAACCGCGGCAACTCGGGCGGGCCGACCTTCAACTTGAAAGGCGAGGTCGTGGGCGTGAACACCGCCATCTTCTCGCCGTCCGGCGGCTCCGTGGGTATCGCTTTCGACATCCCGGCGTCCACCGTCGAGAGCGTGATACCGCAGCTCCAGAAATCCGGCCAGGTGACGCGCGGCTGGCTTGGCGTGCAAATTCAGCCAGTTACCAAGGACATAGCCGACAGCCTCGGCTTGAAGAGCGATGAGGGCGCGCTTGTCACCGAGCCGCAGCCGGATAGCCCCGCGGCCCGGGCGGGCCTCAAGTCGGGCGACGTGATTACGGCGGTCGATAATGACGGCATCAAGGATGCCCGCGCGCTTGCCCGCAGGATCGCAAGCGTGGCACCCGGCACCGAGGTGACGCTGGCCATCGAGCGCGACGGCAAGCCTCAAACCGTGACGGTCAAAATAGCCCGGATGCATGAGCAGGTTAGGTTGGCGTCGCGGGAGCAGAAGGACCGCTCGCAGACAGATAGACTTGGCCTGGAGCTAGCACCCGCGGGCGATGTCGAGGGCGAGGGCAGCAACGGCGTGGCTATCGTCGGCATCGAGCCGGGCGGGGAAGCGGCGAGCCTCGGCATGTCGGCCGGCGACGTCATCCTGAAGGCGGGAGGCAAGAATATCTCTACGCCGAGCGAGTTCCTGAGCGCTCTCGATGCCGCGCAATCTGCCGGGCACAAGCATACCCTGGTTCTGCTGAAGCACGGCAAGAACCAAATCTACGTCGCTGTGCCGGTTGGCACAGGTTAGGGGTTGCCGGCGCGGCGGTTATAACAAGCCGTTGAAGTCCTGAGAGGCTGCGGCTTCATCCTTGTGAAGCCGCAGCATAGTTCGCGCCTTCTACCCCTCACCCTGCCCCTCTCCCCATGGGAGAGGGGACGATATCGTAACCGTTGTGCAGGGGTCCCTTCTCTCATGGGGAGAAGGACAAGATGAGGGGAGATTCCCTTAGTATTGCGGAATGACCGAAGGCCCGTAGATCCGGCAAAGCCCGCATATATACTCGCACAACCTGTGGATATTCTAGCGGGTTGCTTTGCCCTGTTCTTCGGGCGCATCGAGGAAGAGCAGCCCCTCCTCCAGGGACACGATTTCAGGCCCGTCGAACTCGTAGTCCTCCCCATCGGGCAGGCGGATCACGCAAGCTTTCTCGCAAAGATCGAGTTTCTCGCCCGCCTTGATGACGCGCTCGCGCTGTGCGTCGCCTTCGATGACGATAAGCTTCCGGTCGGCGGTGTCGCGGTTTGTGAGGCTGATGGCCGATGCCGCGAGGGGGGCCACGGCCAAGGGCAGCATTATCAGGAACCGGTAAACAAGCCGCATTGCGATGCCATCCTGGATTGGTAAGATGCTGGTGCGGCCATGCTTATAGACACAACGGAGAAAAAAGGGGAAGAAATTCTCTTCGCCCTTCTTCACTCCGGCAGAAACTTATTTTTTACCGCTCTTCTTCTTGGCGTCTGCCTTAGGTTTCTCCTGCTTGGTATCCTTGGGCTTGGGTTCGGGTTTTTTAGCCATATCCGTTCACCTATGAAAGAGCGCCAAACCGAAAGGGCGCAAACAGAGTTTGCGAGCAATGCCGGATTTACGCAATAAGAAATTTACTGGAATTCTAATGGAATCTGTGAGCTGAAGATGAGAATAGAGAGCATGCGGGTCCGGATGAAGCTGGCAATCCTTGGGTTTGGCTGTGGCGCTCTTCTTGCATGCGCCGGCCTCGCGGCTGCGCAGGCGCAGGGCGAACGATGCTGGAGTACGGAGGCGCTGGCTGGGCGCGCCGGAGAAAGAGAAATCCGGCGAAGCACTTACGATCCAGCCATCGAGCCCGCAGGCGCGGACGTGACGCTTCCCCAAGTGCCCGCGGACCGGCGCGGCTCCATCCGCGGCGTGAGGCTGCCCAAGGGCGAGAAGCTCGTGGCCCTCACCTTCGACCTTTGCTCGAACGCTTCCGAAATCTCGGGCTACGATGGGGAAATCGTGGATACGCTGCGCAGGCTCGGCGTAAAGGCGACGTTCTTTCCGAGCGGCAAATGGCTCCTCGACCACCGGGAGCGCGCGGAGCAGCTCATCGCCAGCCCGCTTTTCGAAATCGGCAGCCATAGCTGGACCCACCTGAATTTCAGGCTTCTGCCGCCCGCCGATGCTTCGGCCGACCTGGCGCTCGACCTCAAGGCCGATGCGGCCGTCCGCGCCGGTCTGCGCGCCAGGGCGTGCTACCGGCCAGTTCCCGGCATGGAGCACACGGCCCTGTTCCGCTTCCCCTTCGGCACCTGCAATTCCGATACCTTGAACGCGGTGAACGATGCGGGCCTGCTCGCCATCCAATGGGACGTGGTGTCCGGCGATCCGGTGAAGGCAATCACCGCCGAGGCGATCCGCCAAGGCGTTGTTTCGCATGTAAAACCCGGCTCCATCGTGGTCATGCACGCCAATGGCCGCGGCTTTCACACGGCCGGGGCGCTGCCGCTGCTGATCGCCGATCTCCGGAAGCGCGGCTTCGAGTTCGCGACCGTGAGCGAGCTTCTGGCGAAGGGCGAGCCGGTAATCGCCGATAGCTGCTACGAACTGAAACCGGGCGACAATACGCGCTACGACAAGCTCTTCCCGCTGAAGCCTGGCCATTGAGTCCCGCGTTGCCGGGCCGCCAACTAACTGGCCGTTAACGCTATTTGCCTGCATTCCGGTGCCGCCCGCGCCACTTTTCGATATTGAGACAATATAGCAGATGCGCTTTGAGAAAGCGTAAAGCGCCACGGCTTTTCGATAAGCCATTGGCGCACAACATTAAATTGCAACGCCACCAGCACATCGGCTGTCGCGATTCCGGTTAACGCGCGATCTGTGCGTATATTTAAGGGGATTTTTGAAATGCAGAAAACGGCCTGAATCGCGAAAAAATTCGCAGAAACTCACGCAAAGTAAAGGTGGGGAGCCACCGTTTACTATACCTGCATTAACTACGATGGAGTATTAGCCGGAGCGAACGGTTTGTTAAGCTTCGAGACTTGGCCTGACGCCTGCCTGGAGCGCAGCCTCTCCTGCCTCATAATGACGATTGGATACAGGTCCGGAAAGCGCTAATGTGTCAGCTAAGTATTAGATTCCGGGCACGCCTTCATGAGCAAGATTTTCATCTCTTACCGGCGGCAGGGTTCCCGGCCATCCGCCATGCAGCTCTACGACCGCCTCAGCCGCCATTTCAATGCGAAATACGGGGCGGACGCGGTGTTCATGGATGTGCGCGGCATTCCGCAAGACGCGAACGCCCGGGCCTATCTGAGCGGGCATGTGGAGCAAGCGGAACTGCTGCTCGCGGCGATCTCCGGCGGCTGGCTCACCTCGACGGACGGGTTGGGACGCAGGCGGCTCTATAGCACCAACGATTTCGTGCATATCGAAATCGATGCGGCCCTGAAGCGCGGCATCCCGGTCGTGCCGGTCTATATGGACGGCGCGGAGTTCCTGCGCGCAGCGGACCTGCCGGACAATTTGAACGAGCTTGCCCGGCTGAACGGCATCACGCTCAATACCGATGCCCGCCATTTGGAGAGCGGAATCGCCCGTCTGATCGACTATCTTGAAGCGCTTCTTGCGGGTGCGATCCGGCCCGCGTCAGCCCCGCCGCAGCTTATGGAGCGTGCGCCAGAGCGGCCGGAGCCAAGGCCGGAGCCAAGACCGGCGCCCCGCCACGAAGACGCCGCGAAACACCTGGTACGGACCTTTCGAGGTCACGGAGAGCCCATAAGGTCCGTAGCAATCAGCCACGACGGCGAAGCCGCCTTCTCCGCGAGCGGCGAGCAGCGTGTTTTCAACCGTATCGACAGAAGCCTTCGCTATTGGGATCTTGCAAGCGGTGCCAGCCGGATACTCGTCAAGGAGCCAGACATCATCTGGTCCGTGGCTTTGTCTCCAGACGACCGCTTTGCGTTGTTCGCCAGTGGCGACCGCACCTTGAAACTTTGGGACGTAGCGGCCGGCAACGCGGTCATGACCTTTACCGGGCATGGGAGCTGGGTTCTCTCGGCCGCGATCTCCCCGGACGGCAGCCTGGCCTTGTCGGGCGGCGCCGACCGTACCTTGAGACTCTGGCAGCTCGAAACCGGCGAGGAGGTCAGGTCTTTCAGCGGGCATAGCAGCCTCTGGGTTTCCTCCGTTGCCTTTTCTCCCGATGGCCGCACTGTCCTGTCAGGCAGCCACGACAGCACTTTGAAGCTTTGGAACGTGTTCACCGGCGAGATCGTTTGGGATCTCACCGGGCACGCCGGCTGCGTGCGGTCGGTTGCGTTTTCTCCCGATGGCGGCACGGTCCTGTCGGGCGGCGACGACAATACCTTGAAGCTCTGGGACGTTTCCTCTGGCGAGGAAATCAGAACCTTCAGGGGGCACACCGGCAATGTGCGGGCGGTTGTCTTTTCTCGCGACGGGCGTTTCGCTCTTTCCGGCAGCGGAGACCGCACCGTGAGGCTTTGGAACGCGGCTACCGGCAAGACGGTCCGGACCTTTGCCGGGCATGCGGGCGAGGTGAACGCGGTTGCCTTTTCGCCCGATGGCCGCTTCGCGCTGTCGGGGAGCGACGACAAGACGCTGAAGCTGTGGCATTTGCCGGAGTGAGCGCCGCCCGCGGGCTTGTAATGGCGATTGGATAGATGGTCCGAACGCGCTAATGTGAGCTAAGTATCAGCTTCGCGGCGCGGCATTCATGAGCAAGATTTTCATCTCTTACCGGCGGCAAGATTCCCGGCCCGTCGCCACCCTGATTTACGATCCGCTTGCCAAACATTTTGAGGCGAAATGCGGCGCGGGTGCAGTGTTCATGGACGTGCACGGCATTCCGCTGGGCGTGAATTTCCGCGGCTATCTGAACGAGCAGGTGGCGAGCGCGGAGCTGCTGCTGGCGCTGGTCGCGGACCGCTGGCTGACCGCGGTGGACGAGCACGGCGCGCGGCGGCTCGACAGCCCGAACGACTTCGTGCGCATCGAGATCGAGGCGGCGCTGAAGCGCGGCATTCCGGTGGTGCCGGTCTATGTAGACGACGCGAAGATCCTGCGCGAGGCGGATTTGCCGGACGGCTTGAAAGAGCTTGCGTGGATGAATGGCTTTCAGCTCAGAACCGACGCGCGCTATTTCGCGGCCGACGCCTCGGCCTTCGGCGTCCGCATCTGCCAAAAATCGTCGAACCGCATTTCAGCGCGAATGCCGCTGCGCAGCCGAGTCGCACAGGCCAGCACCTCGTCCAAATAAGCCCGCGCACGACCTATATGCGCATGCGCAGCGTGCGACCTATGCGTCAAAGAGGGCGATTATGACCGCGCCTATCGCTGATCTACGATCAGGCCATCCGCATACGAGTCCCGATACCGACGCAGTGCGCCTATCTTAGCCGGGGCCTCGCTCTACTGCCGCCATAAGGCGCGAGCGTGACCGTGCTATCGCCGATTTCGATCAGGACATCTCAGTCTCGATCCGACGCTAACGATCACGGCCGCCGTATAGCGGCCGCGGCAGACGCATGCGCCTATCGATATGCAACGCGCAAGTTTTGGACCGGCATCTGCCGCGCCGCGCATAGGGCCGTCATATACCGACCGCAGCATGGGCTATGCCATCGATGCTCTCAACAACCAGATGGCCGACACAAACAATAAGCGGATCCGCCGAAGAGGTAGCCCGCCGGAGCAAAACGAAGATAGGCGTTCGCTTTGGCTGAGGCAAGCGCCAAGGGGAAGACGCTGCCGGTTCGCTTGCCCTGTTTTGGGGAAGCTCGCGTTTCAGGCGTGGCGGTAATGGGAGCGCCCAGACGCCGCCATTGCCGCCCACCGCTGCTACTGCTATTATTCTTACATGGCCGCACTCGCAAAACCGAAACCCATGTCCGTGGACGACTACATCGCGTGGTCGCTGGCCAACGGGTGCCCGCGCTCGGACCTGATTGACGGCGTCATTGTCATGCAGGCAGCGCAGCGGCTGGAGCATATCCAAGTCAAGGTAGCGGCTGCGCTCGCGCTGAAGCAAGCCATCGGCGCTGCCGGCTTGGCCTGCTTCGCGGTCGGCGATGGGGCAACGGTGCGGATTTCCGATAAGACGGCCTTTGAGCCGGATGCGCTGGTATATTGCGGCGAAAAATTGCCCGGACGTTCTCTTGAGGTGCCGAACCCGGTCATCGTGGTCGAGGTGCTCTCGCCGGACAGTGAGAAGCGCGACATGCGCGATAAGCTGGCAGGCTATTTCCTCGTGCCCAGCGTCGAGCACTATCTCATCCTCGATCCCGAAGACCGGCTCGTCATACACCACACGCGGGGCGCGGGCGACGTGCGCGGCACGCGCCTTGTGCGCGACGGCGAGTTGCACCTCGATCCGCCGGGCCTCACGCTGCCCGTTGCGGCATTTTTCAATTATTAGACGGGCAACCGCCGCGCCGCGCACAGCCGCTCGATATGGAATGGGCAAAGGCCCATCGAACCGGGTGAGATCGTTGTCGCGGCGATATCGCCAGCGGCGCCCTGCCCATTGGCGCGAACGCCCGCAATAAGGCATTGCGAGGGGCGGCGGGCACCCCTCGCAACAGTATCAGCAGCAGCCCCGGAACTTCCCCTTGCCGACGGCGTAGCGCGCCTGCAGCCGGTTCTGGAAGAACTCCTCGTAAGTCATCACCGGCTCGCCCGGATGGCGGGTCTGCCGGTGCTGCACGTAGTTCTCATAGTCGGGGACGCCGACCATGAGGCGAGCTGTCTTTGAGACAAGATCCCAAAACTTAAGCTTCTCGGGCATAGGTTACTCCGCGGGCGCCATGCCGCCCACCTCGACGGCGGTAACGGCGGGGGTGCCCAAGGCGCGGCGGATGCAGATCACTCCGTAGATCGCGATGGTCACGACGACCAACACGAAGATCGCCGACAAGGCCGCATTCAAGTAGTTATTGAAGATGATCCGGCTCATTTCGCCCATGTCCTTGGCGGGTTTTAGAACCGTGCCCGCGGCAAGAGCGCTTTCGAACTTGTGCGCCTGAGCGAGGAAGCCGATGGCGGGCGCCGGATGGAAAATCTTCTCCAGGCCGGCAGTCAGCGTGCAGACGAGCAGCCAGGTCGTCGGGATCAGCGTCACCCAGGCATAGCGCTCGCGTTTCATCTTGAACAGGATGACGGTGCAGGCAATCAGCGCGATGCCCGCCAGCATCTGGTTCGAGATGCCGAACAGCGGCCACAGCGTTCGGATGCCGCCCAAGGGATCGATCACGCCCTGGTACAGGAAGTAGCCCCAGGCCGCGACCGCGAGTGCCGAGCCGATCAAGTTGTTGACCCAGCTCTCGGTGTTCTTGAAGGCTGGAACCACGCTGCCAAGAGTGTCCTGGATCATGAAGCGCGCCACCCGCGTGCCGGCGTTGACCGTGGTGAGAATGAACAGCGCCTCGAACAGAATGGCGAAGTGATACCACACCCCCATCATCGTGGCACCGAAGGCGCCGGACAGGCCCGACAGGATATAGGCCATGCCGACCGCGAGCGTTGGCGCGCCGCCGACGCGCGACAGCAGCGTCTTCTCGCCCACGTCCTGCGCGAGCTGGGTCATCATGTCCGGCGTAAGGACGAAGCCCCAGCTCGAAATCTTCGCGGCGGCTGCCACCACGTCGGGGCCGATGATGGCGGCCGGGCTGTTCATGGCGAAGTAGATGCCCGGCTGGAGCACCGAAGCGCCGATCATGGCCATGATGGCCACAAAGGATTCGGTGAGCATGGCGCCGTAGCCGATCATCGGGATCTGGCGCTCGTTCTCCACCATTTTAGGCGTAGTGCCCGACGAGATCAGTGCATGGAAGCCCGAAACCGCGCCGCAAGCGATGGTGATGAACAGGAAGGGGAACAGGCTACCCGCCCAGACCGGGCCGGTGCCGTCCACGAACTTCGTCAGCGCCGGCATCTTAAGCTCCGGCTGCACGATCAGGATGCCTATCGCGAGCAGCACCATCGTGCCGACCTTGAGGAAGGTCGACAGGTAGTCGCGCGGGGCGAGCAGAAGCCAGACCGGCAGGACCGACGCCACAAACCCATAGCCGATGATGAGGAGCGAGAGCGTCTTGGCATCGAACGTGAACATGGCCGCCAATTCCGGCGTCTCGTGCACGGTCTTCCCGTAGAACAGCGCCGCCAGAAGCAGGACGATGCCGATGACCGACATTTCGCCGATGCGGCCAACCCGGATAAAGCGGGTGTAAACCCCCATCAACAGCGCAATCGGAATGGTCGAGAAGACGGCGAACGTTCCCCACGGGCTTTGCGCCAGGGCTTGCACCACGACCATGGCAAGCACCGCGAGCAGAATGAACATGATGAGCAGCACGCCGATGAGCGCGATGCCGCCCGCCGTTGGCCCCATCTCCGAGCGCACCATGTCGCCGAGCGACCGGCCGTCGCGGCGGGTCGACATGAACAGCACGGTCATGTCCTGGATGCCGCCAGCCAGGACGACGCCGGCCAAAATCCAGAGTGTGCCGGGCAGGTAGCCCATCTGCGCCGCGAGCACCGGACCCACGAGCGGTCCCGCCCCCGCGATAGCCGCGAAATGGTGCCCGAACAGCACATATTTGTTGGTGGGCACGTAGTCGAGGCCGTCGTTGTGACGGTAGGCCGGCGTCTGCCGGGAGGGATCGATGCCTAGCACCTTGTTCGCGACGAACAGGGCGTAAAAGCGATAGGCGATCATATAGACGCAGACCGACGCGATGACGAGCCACGCGGCACTGATGGTTTCGCCTTGATGCAACGCCACGAAGCCGAACGCGAAGGCGCCGGCAACGGCAATAGCTATCCAAAGCAGAGTTTTCTGTAGGCCATTTTCGCTGGATTCTAGGGTGCTCATTTTCCTCCCCCAAGAAGCAAATTAACTCGCGTGCGCGAAGGGCTGCGAGGCGGCGCCAAAGTATGGTAGGACTGTGTTAACCGCCATACAATTAGCCGTTATGACGCTTTGCGAGGCAACCGCTGCGACGCGTGGTCTCACGCTGCGAAATTGCAGCTAGATGCTGGATTCTTTTGGAAAAAATTGACGCGCGAAGTTCCTGCAACACCACACGTCCCGGTTTAAAAAGAGTGCAATCCTGCCAAATTTATGGGCCGCCGGCTTCATCCCGGCACGGGCGAGGCTGGGCCGAACGTGCGCGGAAGACCGCCGGCGTACGCGGCCCGGTCCTTTTCGACGGCGGCGATGGCCTCCTCAACCGCCTCGAACACGAGCAGCGTCGAGGCATGCCGCGCCTTGTAATACCGCACCGATTCGAGGATCGCGAGGTCGGCCCAACGCCCGCTTGGAGCCGGCCTCCCCTTCGCGGAGCATGCGATGCATCTGCTCGCGGACCTCGCGCAGCTCGGCGGCGGTAGAGCCAACGATATTGGCCCCCATCACGGCAGCCGAGGTCTGGCCCAGCAGGCAGGCGCGCACGTCCTGCGCATAGTCGGTGACCGTATCGCCCTCCATCTTGAGGGTGACGGTGATGCGCGAGCCGCAAAGCTTCGAGTACACGCTCGCTATAGCGTGCGGGTCTTCGAGCCGTCCGGTGCGGGGGATGTTCGCGGATAGCTCCAGCACTCGCTGGCTATAGATATCTTCCAGGTCAACCATAGGCTTAAACTCTGAGTACGCAGCCGGCCTTGCCGGGGGAGTCGCCCTTCTTATATACAGTTGCGTCTCAGCACCTGCAATCGCTTAGGGCTTCCAAGCCCTGGCATGCGAAGCGCTGGCTCCAAAATTTGCGGCGAGCCCCGTATTTCCGCGCGGCGGGGGCCGTGCACCGAACGCTGCTGGAACGGCTGGATGGCGTGCCTATCTTCCGTCCGGATCTGGGGCGAGTAACCACCTGCCGAAAGGGCATATTCCTATGGACACGTTAGCTTCACCCCGGGAACCGCGCAGCCGCGGCCTCAATGGCGGCCATGCCGGTGACCGGGCCGAAAAACGGCCGAGCCGGGCTGAAGCGGAGGAAGCGGTGCGCACGCTCATTGCGTGGGCCGGCGACGATCCATCGCGCGAGGGCCTCGCCGATACGCCCGCCCGCGTGGCCGAGGCTTACGAGGAGTTCTTCGCGGGCTATAGCGGCGAACCTTACGATATTCTTTCGCGCACCTTCGAAGACGTGCAGGGCTACGACGACCTGGTGATGCTGCGCGACATCCGCATCGAGTCGCATTGCGAGCACCACATGCTGCCCATCGTCGGCGTCGCACACATCGCCTATCTGCCGCGCGACCGGGTGGTGGGCATTTCGAAGCTCGCGCGCGTCGCCGACCTCTACGCCAAGCGCTTGCAGACGCAGGAAACCATGACCGCGCAGATCGCCACCGCCATCGAGGAAGTGTTGCAGCCGCGGGGCGTCGCGGTAATGGTCGACGCGCTGCACGAATGCATGACCACGCGCGGCGTCCATAAGGCCGGCACCACCACCATCACCATGCGCTTCACCGGCGTGTTCAAGGACGATCCGTCCTACCGCGACCGCTTCATGCAACTCGTGAACGGGCAGCGCCCCGTCTCCATCAGATAAGCGCCGGAGAGACAAGCTCATGCCGGAAGCAAGCGGGCTCAGCAAGCAGGAGCTAGAGGAAGGCAGCGTTTTCGCGCCCAAATTCGATAGCGCCGGGCTGATCGGCGCCATCGTCACCGATGCGGCGGGCGGCGGCGTGCTGATGTTCGCCTATATGAACGCCGAAGCGCTGCGCCTGACCCTTGAGACGGGCGAGGCGCATTTCTGGAGCCGCTCCCGGAAGGCGCTTTGGCGCAAGGGCGAGACCAGCGGCAACCGGCTCCTGGTAGACGAGGTGCGCACCGACTGCGACCAGGATGTGCTTTGGGTCCAGGTCAGGCTTTCCGGCGAGGCGGCCTGCCACACGGGGCGGCGAAGCTGCTTTTACCGGCGCGTAACGCGAAACGGCCTAGAATTCATCGAGGATGGCCCTCAAGCATAGGCGCGGCGGCGATGCAGCGATCGGCAGATTTGGTTAGCGCGGCAATTCCGTGGCGTCGTTCCCGCAAAGGGGCGTGTGAAGAAATCGGCGCGGCCGCCAAAAACCCGGTTGTCATGGCCCGGCTTGACCGGACCATCCACGAAAAATCCAATGAATTCCGCATGGCACTGGATGGCCGGGTCAAGCCCGGCCAAGACGATAGAGGGCGCCGCCGATTTTTTCACACGCTCGAAGGCGGGGATCGAACTCCGATACCGGCACAAGAGCCTATATGGGGCCTCGCCTGCGCGGGAACGGCGCTGCGGCCCTGCAATGCAGACTGGCGAAATTACGGGGACGATGCAGTCCATGAATAAGACGAGCATAGGACTGGCACTTGGCGGCGGCGCGGCGCGGGGGCTTGCGCATATCGGCGTGCTGGAGGCGCTAAAGGAAGCGGGCCTTGAGCCGCAAATCGTGGCAGGCACCTCGATTGGCGCGATTGCCGGCGGCTTCTACGCAGCGGGGCGGCTCGACGAACTGCACAGCCTCGCGCGCGGGCTCACCTTGCGGCAGCTCCTGCGCTATCTCGACGTGAACCTGTCTGGCTCCAGCCTGATGACGGGCAAGCGCCTGGAAAAGACGCTGGCCTCCCACATCGGCGATCTTCAGATCGAGGCCCTGCCGAAGAAGTTCGTGGCGGTCGCTACGGAGCTTGGCTCGGGCCAGGAAGTCTGGCTCAACAAGGGCTCGCTCGCCGCCGCCTTGCGCGCCTCCTACGCGCTGCCGGGCATTCTGAAGCCTATCCGCATTGGCGGGCGCTGGCTCATGGACGGCGCACTCGTCAATCCCGTCCCAGTCTCGGCCGCCCGGGCGCTTGGCGCCCAGTTCGTGATCGCGGTGACGTTCCACCAGGGGCAATATGTCCGCAATACGCTGTTCCCCGTCGAGGCGGAGGCCGCCTTCGAGGACAAGGCGCCCACCCCCGAGGAGCAACCGAAGAAAAGCCGCTTCGCGCTGGTCAAGCGCCAGCTTATCGGCCAGCGGCGCGACGGCCCGCCAGGAATCCCGCGCGTCGTGCTTGAGGCCTTCAACATCACGCAGAACCGCATCGCGCGCTCACGGCTCGCAGGCGACCCGCCCGACGCCACGATCCAGGTAAGCCTCGATGGCATCGGCCTTTTCGATTTTCATAAGGCCGAGCAAGCCATCGAGCAGGGCCGCGCCGCCGTGCAGCGTTTCCTGGATGGCATGCACTGGGATCGCGGGCAGCTCGAAGCCGGCGCGGCCGCGCGCGGTTGAACCCATCGCCGTCATTGCGAGGCCAAAGGCCGAAGCAATCCAGAAGTTGAAAGTATCGAGCCAATTTCTGGATCGCCACGGCGCCGATGGCGCCTCGCGATGACGGACACCTTGCTACCCAGCCGCGATATACTGGCGCATTTGCGCGGCTTCGGATTCGGCCATTGCGAGCTTGTGCTTCACCACGTCGCCGATTGAGACGATGCCCGCCAGGCGGCCGTTTTCGGCCACGGGGATGTGCCGGAAACGGCGCATCGTCATCTGCTCCATAAGCCAGTCGATGCTGTGATGCTCGGTGCAGACAACCACATTCCGCGTCATGTGCCCAGCCACCGGCTCGCTCAGGGCGCCAGGCCCCTCGGTTGCCAGGATGCGGACAATGTCGCGCTCGGACACGATCCCCTGAACGCGGTTCTGCTCGTCCACAACCACAACAGCACCGATATTGTGCCTTTCGAGAAGCGAGACCGCGTGCCCGACGAGCGTATCGGGCATCGCGCTTATCACGTTGCGGCCTTTTTGTTTCAAAATCCACGCGACGGTCATGGTTTCCTCCCAGCCGGATTAGCATCCGCTGTGTGCTGCCGCATTGAAGCTGCGGCTTAGTCTGCCGTTCATGATGCGGCCGGGGGAACTTTATTGCAACCGGACGGGCGTTAACATTTGAGTGTTTTGGCGGAGCAGCGGAACGTTTGCGTGGGCACACTGTTGATCTAACGGTTCCGTGGTCCGGCCTCCCCTTGCCCCAATGTCCCGTCCGCCGGAACCAACGCAAGCCGGTGCCCCAACAGGAGCGCCGGCTTGCGCTTAATGCGGCCCGCGCGGGCCAACAACGGGCTGCGCAGGTGCCAACCCAGCAGTAATGCCAGCCCGCGATTGGTGCGACCGCCCCACACCAGCCGCCGGCGGATGTGCCCGGTTAGTCGCGAATCGCAAATGACATATACCGGCGACGCTCTGCGTCATCGCGAGGCGCGGAACGCGCCGCTGGCGATCCATGGCAACATCCGCAACTCGATCTGGATTGCTTCGCTTCGTTCGGAAGAAAGAGTTCAGCGCGTAGCTGCACCGGCGCTGAACAGTTTCGTCCAGTAGGACTGGCTCCCGGCCGGTGCGAAACCCGCAAAGACGGAAAGCGGCAAAACTTTCGACGGCTGGCATAAAATGCCGCGCGCTTCTTACGGGTAATCCTGGCGCGTGGGCCGGACCACGATGTCGCTGACGTGCACATGCGGCGGCTGCGAAACCACGAACTGGATCGCGTCCGCAATCTCCGCGCCGTAGAGCAGCGGGCCGAAGCGGTCGTTGAACAATTTCGCCGTGTCCTCGCCGTAGCCGGCGACCGCCTGGAAGCCGCTGACCACCACGCCCGGCTCGACGAGCGAAACGCGCACGCCCTTCGGACCGATTTCGCGCCGGAGGCTTTCCGTGAGCGCGTGCACTGCGAATTTGGTGGCGCTGTAGACCGCACCGAAGGGCGATATATGCCGCCCGACGACAGAGCCGATGACCACTATGTCGGCGGCCGAATGGGGGAAGGCGGCCTCCTGGAGTGGCACCAGCTCGCGCGCGGCGCGCTGGAGAAGCAGCGTCACGCCAGTGACATTGGTCCGGAGCATCTCCTCGAACTGGGACAGATCGGCATCCTTGACCGAGCCGCCGAGCCCGCGCCCGGCGTTGGCGACCACAATGGTGGCAGGCTTTCCGAAATGCGCGACGGAAGCGGCGAACAGCTCGTCCACCACGGCGCTGCTGCCCGCGTCGCCGGCCACACCCCGGAATGCGGCGCCCAGCTCGCGTTCCAGCTCACCAAGCTTTGCCGCGTTCCGGCCGTTGCCGATGACGCCGAAGCCGGCGGCGATGAATTTGCGGGCGGTGGCCTCGCCGATGCCAGAGGTCGCGCCAGTGACGATGGCGACGCGGGGGTAGTTGGACATATCGGGCCTCCTTCAGGAATACCGGCAGCCGGAAGTCTCCCTCACCCTGTTCCTCGCAGCAAGCTCGCCTTGGCAAGCTTGCAAATTAGAATGTCCGCATTCGCCCGCGGATGCGGATGGGGAGAAGTGACGCTGGAACATGCCGCAACGAGAGTTCTGGCGTTCCCTCGCCCTACGGAGAGAGAGACAGAGTGAGGGGGCTTCCGCTGCAAATCGTATATCGCCGCACGGGACGATGACTACAGATGCCAGACCTCAGTCCTTCAGGTCGTCCTCCAGGATGGCCATCTGGAACTGATAAGTTACCTCATTGTCCTCGTCATCCTTATAGATGACGCCGATAAATTCTTCTTTTACGAATACCTCAACCGAATCCTGCTTCTTGTGTCTTCTTCGAACCTCGATTGCATCAAGATCGAACTTTTTTCTCAGGTAAACTTCGAGGGCTTTGATCTCTTCTGGTTTCATGACCTGCCTGTTTTCTCAGGTTGCTGCTCCGCGCCGCCAAGCTCCGTACCCACCAGGAGCTGATCCATCATCCGCGACGGCGCACTGCATCCCGCTTCGCCTATCACCCGCGCGGGCACGCCGGCAACCGTTGTTTTTGGCGGGACATCCTTCAATACCACGCTGCCCGCCGCTATGCGCGCGCAATCGCCAACATGGATATTCCCTAGGATTTTCGAACCCGCACCGATCATTACGCAGCGCCCGACCTTCGGGTGGCGGTCGCCCGTCTCCTTGCCGCTGCCCCCAAGCGTGACACTGTGCAGCACCGAGCTGTGGTCGCCGATCTCGGCGGTTTCGCCGATCACGATGCCCGAGCCATGGTCGAGCATGATGCCGCGCCCGATCTTCGCCGCCGGGTGAATGTCGATGTTGAAAACCATGGACGACTGGCTCTGCAGGTAGAGCGCGAAATCCCTGCGGCCCGCGAGCCAAAGCGAATGCGCGAAGCGATAGGTCTCAAGCGCATGGAAGCCCTTGAAATAGAGAAAAGGGTCGATCAGGCGGCTGCAGGCCGGATCGCGGTCGTACACCGCCGACAGGTCTGCCCTGACGATAGCGCCCAACTCCGGCTCCCGCTCGATAATCGAGAGAAAGGTCTGGCGGATCAGGTCCGCGTTAACATTGTCGTGATCCAGGCGCTGGGCGAGACGGTGGCATACGGCATGCTCAAGCTTGCTGTGATTGAGGATGTTCGCAAACATGAGCGCTGCGAGTTCCGGCTCGGCCCTGGCCGCTTCCTCTGCGTCGTGCCGCAAGCCTGCCCAAACGGGATCGTAGGCTGTAATCTTGGCGGCTTTGCCTCGCCGTTTCGCTTCGAGCATTGGCAGACCTCACACACCCCGTTGCAACATAAAATCCCGGTAAGTTTAGACGATTGACGCCCTGGGCGCAAAGGTTGGCATTAAGGCCTCCTTTTCAGAAATTCGAGAACGCCTTCTTTAAATACCCGGTCGCCCACGGCCTTCATGTGATCGCGTCCGGGGATATCGAGCGCCATCGCCCCCGGGATCGCGTCTGCAAGCGGCTGTGCCGCGCCGGCAATCGCATCCTCCGTACCCACCGCAACCAGGACCGGCACTTTAAGCATACCAAGCTCCTGGGCCGGAATGCGGTCGCGCGTTGCCATGATGCAGGCGGCAAGCGCGCGGCGGTCGCTCTTGGTCTGATCGGCGAAAACCCGGAACGCGAGGGGCTGCGGATCGGTGACGGCGGACACGTCCTCCGCGAGAAGCGCCGCCGCGATTGGAGCCGGATCGCCCACGCCATGGATCATGTTCGCGCCGAGACCGCCAAAGACGGCGCTGCGCACGCGCTCTGGATGGGCCAGCGCCAAGAAGGCCGCGATGCGCGCGCCCATGGAGTAGCCGATGACATCGGCCTTGGCGATTTCGAGATGGTCGAGAAGCCCGAGCGCATCCTCCGCCATGGCCGGGCCGGTGTAGCTTTCCGGATCGTAGAGCTTATCGCTGGAGCCGTGGCCGCGATTGTCGAGCGCGAAGGCGCGGAAGCCGTGACCGCCGAGGAATCGCATCCAGCCGGTATCGCGCCAGTTGGTCCGCGCGTTGGAGGCGAAGCCGTGAATAAGCAGAACGGGCGCGCCTTCGCCCTCGTCAATATAGGCGATACGGCCGTCCTTTCCTGAAAACGATTCGATGCTTCCCTCCGTCCGGCCTAAATGGGGAACAAAGCCTGAAATTGAAGCGGCGCGCTTGCGCATGAGTGCTGCCCTATTCATCAGGTCTTAACCCTGTCTGTGCGCTATCCGGCGGCTTTTTGGGGCGCCTGCATCCCATTTCGATCTTTAGACAATCTAGCACAAGTGTTTTACAGAAGCGATTAAACCTGCACAAGCCATTGATTTATTGTAGTGTTTTTGCCGCGCAAAGAGCGGCGCCCACGATTCCGGCGCGGGCAATTACGCCTAATTTGCGAGTTGTTCCATATTTAACGGGATTCTAGACATGCAGAAAACGGACTGAATTTACACGAAATGCGCACGAATCCGCCAGAAAATGCCATCGCCCACGGCCGTTTACCACGACGGAGTTAACCAAGAGCCACCGCCTACGCCGCTTAACCGTTCGTCAAACCTTCCAACTGCCAGGGGGCTCCGCGTTTGCGCCGTAGCCTGGGCAGAATGTCCGGCTTCGCCAGCGGTTGGGCAAATCGCCGAAGGCAGTTCAGGCTGGCAGCGCACTTGCGGTCTGCTGGCGATACCGTCTCTTATCGGGAGTTTAGCGCTCCTCGTAAACTGGCTTTTCAAGCCGCCGGTATCGCGCGCGCTTACGCTTTGCCGCCACGGAACATGGCTGGACCGGGTGCCATCCGTCGGCGATAGATTTTCCATCTCCAATGCCAAATACCGTTCACTATTGCAATGACGCTTAATCGGCCCATCGGCCCCGGATACGATCGAGTACTTCATCTAACTCCCAACGACGCTAACGCTCTTTTAAGCAATCCCACAGGCATGGCGCTACTATACTCAGCAATTCAAAATCGCTTTGCGGATGGCCATAAGATGGCAGTAGCCAAACGCAAGCGCAACCTGACCGTGCAATTATCCACAATCTTTACGATAATTTCTGGCGCATTGTACAATCAAGCCAGGCGGGCGCGGCGAGACAAGGTCTGCGCAAGCCTCCCGTGCAGACAATGGAAGAACAAGGAAGCGTGCCGGGATATTGCGGCGCGAGGTTTTGCGACTGCGGATGTAGGATAGTGTCATGAAATTCGGCTATGCGTGGACCTTCGTCAACAAGCTGCGCGGCGGGACGCCAGCGCCGCCGCCGGAAAAGCGAACCCCGGCACTACCGCGCCTGCCGGCGTGCCGCGCACTGTCCCGCCAAATTGGCAAGAGCATCTTCCGCGCCATGCTTGCAGTCTTCCGCACTGGACGCCGCCAGCATCTTGCGTTTGGCGGACATGTCCTTAGCCCAGGCGTTCCACACCCGGCGGCCCAGCAAAAACGGCACAACCGCTGCCTGTCATACCCGCCTCCATCGCGCAAAACAGGCCTTGAAACTATGGATTGGGCAGCGCTTACCGCGCGGTGCGCGCCGGCTTGCTTGCGGATTCCGGATTGGGCCGCCTTACCTAGGCAGGCTTGTTTCTGCCTGTTGGGCGGCATCGGATATCTTGAACGGCGGTTTTCGCTCCAAAGGGAAGTACCTCTTTCGGCCGCCGAAGCGCCCACAACTAACGCCAATTCGCCGGCCGGGCCAAGATATTCGCTTAGAATCGCAATGCCACCTTCAAAGCCGTAGCAGCGGCGCAGCCCAATCTTGTTCAGGAATACTGCGCTTTCCATCGCTCGTGATTTGCCTGTGCCGCCCGGCACGCTAAAACTCATCGCCTACGTCAGGAGGAAACGCGCCATGAGCAAGGTTGCATTCATCGGCTTGGGCATCATGGGCTATCCCATGGCCGGGCATATCCGCACCAAGGGCGGGCGCGATCTCACCGTATACAATCGCTCGCCTGGCAAGGCGCAGGCCTTCGTTACTGAGTTCGGCGGCCGGGTGGCCCTGACACCGGAGGAGGCCGCGAAGGATGCGGATTTCGTGTTCTGCTGCGTAGGGAACGACGACGATCTGCGCGAGGTCACAACCGGCAAGGGCGGGGCCTTCCACGGACTGAAACCCGGCGCAATCTTCGTGGACAACACGACGGCCTCCGCCAACATCGCCCGCGAGCTTCACGCCGCCGCCTCTGCCCGCTCCGCGCATTTCCTCGACGCCCCCGTTTCGGGCGGCCAGGCCGGCGCGCAAAACGGCATGCTCACGGTGATGGCGGGCGGCGACCCGGAGCCTTTCGCCAAGGCGGAGCCGGTGATTGCCTGCTACGCGCGCGCGGTGAAGCTGCTCGGCCCCTCGGGCGCGGGCCAGCTCACCAAGATGGTGAACCAAATCTGCATCGCGGGCCTTGTCCAGGGCTTGTCCGAGGCGATCCATTTCGCGCAACAGGCCGGGCTCGACGTTGGCGCCGTGATGGAGACGATTTCGAAGGGCGCCGCGCAATCCTGGCAAATGGAAAACCGCTGGAAGACCATGTCCGAGGGCAAGTTCGATTTCGGCTTCGCGGTGGACTGGATGCGCAAGGATCTGGCGATTGTCCTCGACGAGGCCCGCCGCAACGGCGCGCATTTGCCCGTCTCGGCGCTCGTCGATCAGTTCTACTCCGAGGTCCAGGCGATGGGCGGGCGGCGCTGGGACACGTCGAGCCTCATCGCGCGGCTGAACCGGAAGTAGCCGCCCGTCATGCCGTCATCGCGAGTTTCACACCGGCCGGAACGGCCGGCCCTTCTGGATGAAACTGCTCAGCGCCGCTGCAGCTACGCGCTGAACTCTTTCTTCCTAGTTCCGCACCGGCCCGGAGCGGCCGGCCCCCATGACTGAAACTGTCTTGGGCAGGCTTGGCGCATAGCTTACTATAGGGCGCCGCTGGCACAGAGGTCGTTTCCTTCTATGGTGCGCAAGAGCCCGTTTCCTAGTTGGATCCCGGGGCGCCTCGATCACCCCCAATGGAGCCAAGGAGCAGCAATGCTCCTGGAGCACGTTTCTTAGAGTTCATTTCGATGAGGTCCCCACGCTGGCGGCAGCCGAGGGAGAACCCGATGGAAGTCATGCATGAGCGTGTTGCCGGCCTCGATGTTCACAAGGAGACGGTTGTTGCCTGTGTGCGCATCGTTGCCGGCGGGAAGGTCTCGCGGGAATGCCGGACCTTCGAGACCACCACAGCCGGCCTTGAGGCCTTGCTGGCCTGGCTGACGGAGAGCGGATGTACGCATGTGGCGATGGAGGCCACCGGCGTTTATTGGAAGCCCGTGTGGAACATCCTGAGCGATGGCAAGTTCGAGCTGATTTTGGCCAATGCGGCCCATATCAAGAACGTGCCCGGCCGCAAGACGGACGTGAACGATGCCACCTGGATCGCCGATCTGGTGGCCTTCGGCCTGATCAAGGCGAGCTTCGTTCCGGAAGAGAAAATCCAGGAACTGCGCTCGCTGATGCGCGCGCGCAAGCAACTGGGCCGCGAGCAAACGAGGCATATACAGCGGATACAGAAGACGCTCGAAGAGGCCAACATCAAGCTCGATTCGGTGATCAGCGACATCATGGGGCTGTCCGGGCGGCGGATGATCGAGGCGATGATTGCGGGCGTGCGCGATCCCCGGCAAGCTGGCGCAACTGGCTGACCGGCGGATCAAGGCCTCGCCCAAAGAGCTCTACGATGCGCTGCACGGCCGGCTGACGGAGCATCACCGGTTCATGCTGCGGCTTCACCTCGGTCAATACGATGCCTTGGCTGCTTCCATTGGCGAGATCGACGGCCAGGTGGATGCGGCAATCGCCAGGATCGACGAGGAGGCGGCCGCGGGCCGCGGCTCCTTTCGCGATCTGATCGCGCTTGTGGATACCATCCCTGGCATTGCGAGCTTGGCGGCAACCTCGATCCTTTCTGAAATTGGAACCGATATGAGCCGGTTTGCAACCGATGGGCATCTCGTCTCCTGGGCGGGCCTGTCTCCCGGCCAGAACGAAAGTGCGGGCAAACGCAAATCCTCGCGGCTTCGCAAAGGCGCCCCCTGGCTCAAGACGATGCTCGTCCAATGCGCCTGGGCCGCCGTCAAAAAGAAGGACAGCTACTACAAGGCGCAGTTCAACCGTCTCAAGGCCAGGCGTGGCCCCAAGAAAGCGATCTGTGCGGTGGCCGCCTCGATGCTCACGGCGATCTATCACATGCTCAAGGATGGCGTCGAACACCAGGATCTTGGGGTTGGCTATTTCGATCGCCGCCCGGCCTGACAAAAAGCCAAGTCCCTGGTTGCTCAACTCGCCAAGCTTGGCTTCAAGGCCGAACTTCAACCTCTGGCGGAGGCTGCTTGATGGCTCATAGAAACGAGCGTCCTATACGAGGCCGACCACCCGGCCGCGTAGCGGCCGGGTCAGTTTCTTCTTAGCGCAGCGAAGCAATCCAACGATCCAGGAGCCGCATCTGTGTCTCCTGGATCGCCACGGCGCGTTCCGCGCCTCGCGATGACGGCGATATGCGTCAGGACTTACCGCGACCTGCACTGGGTTGTACTCTGGCGCCCCTTGCGTCCACAAAATACGGGAGGCGGCTCAGACCAAGAGCTTGCCGCGAGCGACCAGGCAGGCAAACCCGCCGATCCGCACGCGCTTCAGTTTCCGGCCCGCCACCTCGACCTCAAGCTTGATCTCGCCCGGGCGACCCATTTCGATCCCCTGCTCGATGGTGAAGTCGGACGTGCCTTCAGGGAGCTGATCGAAGCGGTTCAGCACCGCGGAAAACGCCGCCGCCGCCGATCCGGTCGCGGGGTCCTCCGGTACGCCCACTCCTGGCGCGAACATGCGGGCGTGGAACGAGGCGCTGTGCTGGATGGTCTCCCGGCAATAGAGGAAGACCTTGCCGGCCGGGCCAAAGGTCTCGTCCCAATGCGCCGGCACGATTTGCGCGCGGGCGATCGTATCCAGGCCGCGCACTGGCACGAACGCGAACGAACTGCCCGCGTCGTATTGCGACGGGTGGTGATTCGCAAAACCGATCTCCTGCGGCGACAGGCCAAGTGCAGCGGCGATGCGGTCGTCATGCGCAGGCGCGCCCGAAAGCTCAGGCAGCTTCGGCACGTCGAATTCGGCATAGGGCGCCTGCCCCCTTCTGCCCACGACGCCAACGCGGATGCTGCCAACGCCCTCTTCCAGAACGACGAGCGCGTCGCAATCCGCGGCGGCACCGGAGATCCTGTCGTCGGCGAGCTGAATGGCGGCCCCAACCGTCGGATGGCCCGCGAACTGAAGCTCGGTGAATGGCGTAAAGATGCGAATATAGGCGGTGTGAGCGGGAAGGCGCGGCGGCAGCACGAATACGGTCTCGGACACATTGAACTCGCGGGCGATGGCCTGCATCTCTTCAGGCGTCAGGCCACCGGCATCGAGAACGACGGCGAGCGGATTCCCGGCGAGGGGCCGGGTGGTGAATACGTCCCATATCGCATATCGCCGTTCCATTGCCGTCCCTGCATTTTTCGCGCCGCGTGAGTTGAACGCACAATAGTCTATTCGCGGCAGTCGCGCACTGGAATTAGCGTTAGATGCAATCTGCGATAGCACATATAGATTACGAGGTCCGAAAGCAGCGCCTCCGGACGCCGTCCTAAAGCTAGCGAACCCCGCCCGCCTGCGCTTTTCTTTGTGTGCGCCCGGCAAGGCCGGATCAGCGCAACGTCTTCCTGCCAGGCCGGCGGTTGTACGAGCCGCGCCTACGCAAGCGGATTCCCCATGAAGTCCTCGGCGTCGGGCTCCCCCAGGCCGTGCGCCACGAGCGCGATGGCGAGCAGGTCCACCTGCGCCGCCCCTGCCGCCAGAAGTGCCAAGGCGCAAGCATTCGCCGTCGAGCCGGTCGTCACCACGTCGTCGATCAGCACGATCCGCTTGCCGGCGATGAACTTCTGCCTGCGCGGGTGCACGCCGAAAGCCTTGGCCACATTCTCCTGCCGCGCCTCCTGGGTGAGCCCGACCTGCGCCTCCGTCCGCCGCATGCGCCGCAGCGCCATCGCCTCGACCGGCACCCCTGTCAGCCCGGCTAATCCCCCTGGCAAGCAGCGCGGACTGATTGAAGCGCCGCTGCAGCAAGCGCAACCGGTGCAGCGGCACCGGCACCATGAGATCGGCTTCGTCCAAAAGCTCGCGCCCGGCCGCGCGCATCAGCCTCACGAACAGCGGCAGCGGCTCGTGCTTGTCCTCGAACTTGAAGCGGACGATAAGCCGGCGCATGATCCCGCTGTAATGCGCGGCAGCCCGCGCCCGCGAAAAAACCGGCGGATTGGCTATCGCCTGCACTGAGATATGCGGACCGCTGCCCTCATATCCAGGGAGCGGGATGCCGAGCCGGTCGCAAAGCGGCGCCGTGATGAGATAAAGGCTCGCCCAGCACTTCGGGCAGAGCAAATTGTGGTGCGTTGTCAGCGTCCCGCAGGAGACGCAAACGGGAGGCAGGATCAGGTCGGCGGAGTAGCGCAAGCTCGATACGGCGAGGCTGGTTATACTCTGGAACATGACATTAAGCCAATGAGAGGCGCATGAACAACCCATCGTCATCGCGAGGCGCCCGCGCCGTGGCGATCCAGCAAGTTACACCGCAGGCTCCAACCTGCCTCTCCTGGACTGCTCCGGGGCTTCCGCGCCTCGCCGACGGTTCGGATGAACCGTTCAATGCAATTTAAACTAGAACTTAAACGAAGGCGCAAGCGTTGACCAGCCCCGACATTTTCGACCGCCGGCATATCCACCGCAATCTGGAGCGCGCGGCACCGGGAGCGGAAGCTGCGGATTTTCTCGTCCGGCACGCGGCGGAGGAACTGGCCGGCCGGCTTGCCGGGATCAAGCGCAGCTTCAAGATCGCCGTCGACGTGGGCTCGCATCACGGCGTGATGGCGCGAGCTTTAGGCAGGCGCATCGGCGGATTGACGGTGTTTTCGCTTAGCGGAACCCCGGCGCTGGCCCGCGCCTGCCCTGCCCCCGCCGCGGTGGCAAGCGAGGAGGTGCTGCCGCTCAAGCAGGGCGCCATCGGCCTCATTACCTCAGTGCTGTCGCTGCAACTCGTCAACGACCTGCCCGGCGCGCTCATCCAGATCCGCCGCGCGCTCGTCCCCGACGGCCTGTTCCTCGGCGCGATACTCGGCGGCGACAGCCTCATCGAGCTGCGGCAATCCTTCATGCTTGCGGAGATGGAGACCGCGGGCGGCGTTACCCCGCGCGTCTTCCCATCGGCTGATGTGCGCGATCTAGGTGGACTGCTGTTGCGCGCTGGCTTTGCGCTGCCCGTGGCCGATTTGGAGACGCTGACCGCGACCTATGCTCATCCGCTGGCCCTGATGCGGGAGCTGAAAGCCATGGGCGCGGCCAATCCGCTTTCCGCGCGCTCAAGAAAGCCGCTCCGCCGCGACACGCTCGCCCGCGCCGCCGCCATCTATGCGGAGCGGTTTGGCGAGCCTGGCGGGCGGGTGCGCGCGACGTTCGAGATTCTTTATCTATGCGGATGGGCGCCGCATGAAAGCCAGCAGAAGCCGCTGAAACCCGGCTCCGCCGCGGCACGGCTCGCGGACGCACTCGGCACGAAGGAGCTTTCCGCCGGCGACCAAGCGGAGTTTACGCGCGCGGGCAGAGATAATAACGGGCACGGCGAGGGCTAGGCCACGGCCAAGCGGCGAAGTGCTACGAAGCCCGCGCCGGTACACAATCGGTGTGGGCCAAGGCATAGCCGCAGCGGGAAGATCAAGGCAACGCCTGGAACAATAGCGCTACTAGCTCATAGAGGTCGTGCCGTGCTGCAACAACTGACAATACTATAATAACAGCTTCTCCGAGATGCAGGAGCATTGAATACGCCGCCGTCGCAATAAGTCCGATATATGCTTTCGGCCTATTTTCTATTTTTGGTATCAGCATGACTTCTTGCAACGGCTCTATTTCAGAAAGCACATATTGCACGAACACTTTTTGAATATTAAATAGGAATATGTATACCAGAACCAGACAAAGCGCACCTGTAATGATAAATGGCTTATCTGCTTCAATTTCCGAGCCTAAAACGGAGACTTTAACAAGATGTATATTTGCATACTTGAGGATTAGTATGGAGGAAGCAAGTGCCAGCAATGTGATGTCGGCCTTTCTATTCTCCCTATATTGTTTCGATAGCATTATAGCGATGGAGCGTTTCCAGACGCTCACGGATGTCGAAATTGGCTTACTGTCCATTACGAAGGCTCCGCGTTTACGCAAACAGGCAGCGGATAGCCCTTTGCAACAGCCTAAGCAATACCGTTGTTAGGCGTGCCGCGGGGCAACGTGCCCGGTGTGGCATTGGTGAACGGATTAGCGTTAGGGTCGCAGAAACCGGAGCCGAAGCGCGACGGGGCTGACAAACAGTATGCGCTCGTCTGGGGCGATGCGATCTGGAGCGTCCCTTAATTTGGAGCGGGTGAAGGGAATCGAACCCTCGTATTCAGCTTGGAAGGCTGCTGCTCTACCATTGAGCTACACCCGCGCAGCCCTTACATTAGCGATATTGCGGCGGCGCTCAACGAAAAAAGCGAGAGAGCAGTTTTCCACCGCTTGTGAATCGGACCTTGACAATTGCAATTTTGTTTTGCCCCGCAGCGAAAAACGCTTGGCATGCGGTCCGTTCGCATGATAGCTATCAGGCCCCTACTACTGGTCAATCAGCTTAAGCAGGCAGGAGCGTTTTTGTGGATAATTATCCAGCAGCCGTGCTGCCACTTAAGACCGGTGAGATGGAGGAGTGTAGCTCAATCGGCTAGAGCACCGGTCTCCAAAACCGGGGGTTGGGGGTTCGAGTCCCTCCACTCCTGCCACCATAGGCGGCAGGAAATTGAAGTATAGTCGGGCAATAAAAGCCTAGAGGCTCAACAAGAATTCAAAGCGCGGCCGGACCGGCTTCGCGCTCACACCGGAAGAAAATGGCAAACATCAGTCCTCTCGAATTTCTGCAGCAGGTCCGGGCAGAGGGCCAGAAAGTTACCTGGCCATCACGCCGCGAGACGGTGGTGACGACGTTGATGGTCGTCGCCATGGCTGTGTTCGCCTCCGTGTTCTTCCTTTTATCCGACCAGATTATCAGCCGTGTCGTTGCTCTAATTTTAAGCCTTGGGCAGTAGCCCCTTAAATTAAAACTTAACCAAAAAGCAGCAAGACTAATGACAAAGCGCTGGTATATCGTTCACGCCTATTCCAATTTCGAAAAAAAGGTGGCGGACGCTATCCGTGAACGTGCGGTTGCGGAAGGTATTGGCGAGTGCTTCGAAGAGATCGTCGTGCCGATGGAAGAGGTTGTCGAAGTGCGGCGCGGCAGGAAAGTCGCGACGGAGCGGAAGTTCTTTCCGGGCTATGTCCTCGTGAAGATGGACATGAACGACAGGGCTTTCCTGTTAATCAAGAATACGCCCAAGGTCACCGGGTTTCTTGGCGCGGACAACAAGCCGCAGCCGATCACGGAGACCGAGGCGCAGCGTATTCTGAACCAAGTTAAGGAAGGGGTGGACCGGCCGAAGCCGACCATCAGCTTCGAGATTGGAGAGCAGGTGCGCGTCGCCGACGGTCCGTTCGCTTCGTTCAACGGGCATGTCGAAGAGGTCGACGAGGAGCGCGCAAGGCTCAAGGTAGCAGTTTCCATCTTCGGCCGGGCGACCCCGGTCGAGCTGGAGTACGCTCAGGTCGAGAAGATTTAGCGCTCCAGCGCTAGACGTCTTGTCCTGGCTTTTCGCCGTGGGAGGTTCGCGTCTGCTTGCCAGGCAGACGCTTAAGGGCCGGACCACAAACCTCAACATCAAGGGCGGCATGCCCGGAGAGGAAAACAATGGCAAAGAAAGTTGCCGGTTATATCAAGCTGCAGGTTCCTGCAGGCCAGGCTAACCCGTCGCCGCCCATTGGCCCGGCGCTCGGTCAGCGCGGCCTGAACATCATGATGTTCTGCAAGGATTTCAACGCGGCCTCGAAAGAGATGGAACCCGGCTCTCCGGTTCCGGTCGTCATCACCTATTTCCAGGACAAGTCCTTCAACTTCGCGATGAAGACGCCGCCCGCGTCGCACTTCCTCAAGAAGGCGGCGGGCATCAAGAGCGGCTCGAAAACGCCGGGCATCGGTTCCGCCGGCACCGTCACGATGGATCAGGTGCGCGAGATCGCCGAGAAGAAGATGAAAGACCTGAACGCGACCAGTATCGATCAGGCGGCTAAGATTATTGCCGGCTCTGCCCGTTCCATGGGCCTTACGGTGAAGGAGTAAGACCGATGGAAGGCAAACGGTTACGCGAAGCCAAGAAGGACATCGAGCGCATCAAGCTTTATCCGATCGAAGAGGCCGTGAAGCTCGTGAAGGAGCGCGCTAAGGCGAAGTTCGACGAGACGATTGAGATCGCCATGAATCTGGGCGTCGATCCGAGACACGCCGACCAGATGGTGCGCGGCGTGTGCGCACTGCCGAACGGCACGGGCCGCACGGTGCGCGTCGCGGTATTCGCACGCGGTGCCAAGGCCGACGAGGCCAAGGCCGCGGGTGCGGATGTTGTCGGCGCCGAGGAGTTGGTCACGCAGGTACAGGGCGGCAGCATCAACTTCGACAAGTGCATCGCCACGCCCGACATGATGCCGCTGGTTGGCAGGCTGGGCAAGATCCTAGGTCCGCGCGGCATGATGCCGAACCCGAAGGTGGGCACGGTTACGATGGACGTCGTCGAGGCGATCCGCGGTGCCAAGGGCGGAGCGGTCGAGTTCCGCGTCGAGAAGTCGGGCATCCTGCACGCCGGCATCGGTAAGGCGAGCTTCACCGACGCAGCATTGATCGAAAACTTGAAGGCTTTCGCGGAGGCCGTCAACAAGGCCAAGCCCGCAGGCGCCAAGGGAACATACGTGAAGCGCGTGGCTCTCAGCTCGACGATGGGGCCAGGCGTCAAGATCGAGCCGTCTACGCTTTCGAGCGGCGCGGCGCATTAAAGTCGCACGCCTTCTCCGCGCAAGGAGGGTGCCACGGTCAGGGCCGACACAGGTCCTAGTGGTAACTACTCGCGGGAATGGCAGCAGAGGTGGCGCTTCAGCCACCTTATGAGTTTCGGGCGGTTCGCCGTCCGATTGGCCAAGAGCGGCAACGGTCTTGGCCGCTGTCTCCGGGAAACCGGGGGCAGCCTGTCCAAGATTGCTGGCGCCTGAGGGGCCTCCCCAAAGGCTTAATGTACGCCAGCATGAGACGGGGAACGGAATGTTAGCGTTTCCGGCGGCCAGCATAGTCTGGTTGGTGGATCGCGCCGCATCACGCCTCGGGACAGGTTTGAGCAGTCGCTCGCCCCACCGGGCAGCGGCGTGATCGAAGCGGCGGTTCGCAATTGCGGCCCGCCATAAACGGAGAGAAGCGGTGGATAGAGCTGAAAAGAAGGAGATGGTTGAGACTCTCAACGACATCTTCGCGACAAGCGGCTCTGTCGTGGTGGCGCGCTACAAAGGCATGACCGTAGCGCAGATGAGCGATCTTCGCCGTAAAATGGGCGGCGCAGGTGCTCAGTTCAAAGTCATCAAGAACCGTCTCGCCAAAATTGCACTTGGCACCGCCGCAGACGGCGCGGGTGCGGATCTCTTCCTTGAGCCAACGGGCATTGCTTATTCGCAAGACCTGACGGCGGCGGCGAAAGTTGCAGCCGACTATGCCAAGACCAATGACAAGTTCGTCATTGTCGGCGGCTTGCTCGGCAAGCAGGCGCTGGATGCGGATGGTGTAAAGGCTTTGGCCGCCATCCCTTCGATGGGAGAGCTTCGTTCCACGTTCCTGGGCGTGCTGCTTGCACCCGGTTCCAAGCTTGCGCGGCAGCTTAATGCGCCCGCGGCAGGCCTTGCGAGAGTGCTGCAAGCTTACAAGGAAAAGCAAGAAGCGGCGTGACGGCTCAAGGCAGAGCCTCCAATCACCAACCGGTCTAAAACATTCTAGAGGTCTTAAATGTCTGATAAACTTGACAAACTTTACAACGAGCTGTCCGGCCTCACCGTGCTGGAAGTCGCCGAGCTGGTGAAGCTCCTCGAAGACAAGTGGGGCGTTTCCGCTGCTGCCGCCATGCCCATGATGATGGCGGGCGGCCCTGCCGCTCCTGTCGCCGAGGTCGAGGAGAAGACGGAGTTCGACGTCATCCTGGCTGACGCTGGCGCGCAGAAGATCAACGTCATTAAGGAAGTCCGCGCGATCACGGGCCTTGGCCTGAAAGAGGCGAAGGATCTGGTCGAAGCCGCTCCCAAGGCGATCAAGGAAGCGGTGTCGAAGTCGGAAGCCGAGGACATCAAGAAGAAGGTCGAGGCGGCAGGCGCCAAGGTCGAGATTAAGTAGTTTATCGCGTTGGCTGGGCGTCCTGCGCCCAGCCGGCCAAAGCACGCACGGTACATGCCACGTGCGGTTGAGGTTCGAGGCCCTCCTCCGGAAAACCGGTGGGGGGCGTCGGCGATCAAGAACAGGGCTTGTAAATTGTCGATGGGACGCCATATCACGAGGCTTCCCAGAATTTGGCCTTCCTTCCACGCCATGCCGGCACGGCGTGCGGGGAGAGCCGCCGCCGGTGAAAATTAAGGAGATCAAATGGCGCAGACGACGTTTATCGGCCGTAAACGTATCCGCAAGCGCTTCGGGCATATTGCCGACGCCGCTGAGATGCCGAATTTGATCGAGGTGCAAAAGCAATCCTACGATCAATTTCTTATGGTTCAAGATCCGGTTGGCGGGCGCCCGAACACCGGCCTGCAGGCGGTTTTCGCCTCGATCTTCCCCATAAAGGACTTTTCGGATAAAGCGCAACTCGAATTTGTCCGCTACGACTTCGAGCCGCCGAAATATGACGTCGATGAATGCCAGCAGCGAAGCATGACGTTCGCGGCGCCGCTGAAGGTGAAGTTACGCCTTATCACCTTCGACGTCAATGAGGAGACAGGCTCCCGCTCCGTCCGCGACATCAAGGAGCAGGACGTCTACATGGGCGACATCCCATTCATGACGTCGAACGGCACCTTCGTCATCAACGGAACAGAGCGCGTCATTGTTTCCCAGATGCACCGCTCGCCGGGCGTTTTTTTTCATCACGACGGCGGCAAGAGCCACTCGTCGGGCAAGCTCCTGTTCGCGGCGCGCATCATCCCCTACCGCGGCTCCTGGCTCGACTTCGAGTTCGACGCCAAGGACATCGTCTTCGCGCGCATCGACCGGAAGCGGAAGCTGCCCGCGACCACCCTGCTCTACGCGCTCGGCATGGACAACGAGGAAATCCTCGCCACGTTCTACAAGCGCATCATCTACACCGCGACGCCGCAAGGCTGGCGCACGCCTTTCATTGCCGAGCGCATGCGCGGCGTAAAGGCGACGCAGGACATCTATGACGCCGACACTGGCGAGGTGGTCATCGAGGCCGGCAAGAAGCTCAATGCGCGCGCCGTCCGCCAGCTCGCCGAGCATGTGAAGGCGATTGCGGTCCCCGACGACGCACTGCATGGGCGGTATCTGGCCGAGGATATCGTCAACATGTCCACGGGCGAGATCTACGCCGAGGCCGGCGACGAGCTTGACACCAAGGTGCTCGACAGGCTGCGCGCGGCCAATGTGGACGAGCTGCCCGTGCTCGACATCGATCACGTCAACACCGGCTCCTTCATTCGCAACACGCTGCACAACGACAAGAACCAGAACCAGCAGGACGCCCTGTTCGACATCTACCGCGTCATGCGTCCCGGCGAGCCGCCGACGGAAGACGCCGCGCGCGCGCTGTTCAAGAGCCTGTTCTTCGACGAGGAGCGCTACGACCTTTCCTCGGTCGGCCGCGTTAAGATGAACATCCGGCTCGAAATCGAGCAGTCAGACGAGATGCGCATCCTGACCAAGGAAGACATCATCTGCGTCATCCGCACGCTCGTCGATTTGCGCGACGGGCGCGGCGAGGTGGACGACATCGACAATCTCGGCAACCGCCGGGTGCGCTCGGTGGGCGAGCTGATGGAGAATCAGTACCGCCTTGGCCTCCTGCGCATGGAGCGGGCGATCCGCGAGCGCATGTCCTCGGTAGATATCGACACGGTCATGCCGCAGGACCTGATTAACGCCAAGCCCGCGAGTGCCGCGGTGCGCGAGTTCTTCGGCTCCTCGCAGCTCAGCCAGTTCATGGACCAGACCAACCCGCTCTCGGAGATCACGCACAAGCGGCGCCTCTCGGCCCTTGGACCGGGCGGCCTGACCCGCGAGCGCGCGGGCTTCGAGGTTCGCGACGTGCATCCGACCCACTACGGCCGGATCTGCCCGATCGAGACGCCGGAAGGCCCGAATATCGGCCTCATCAACAGCTTGGCCACCTTCGCGCGCGTCAACAAATACGGCTTCATCGAAAGCCCGTACCGCCGCGTGGTGGATGGCAAGGTCACGGATAAGGTCGTCTACCTCTCCGCGATGGAGGAGGCCCGCTACCACATCGCGCAAGCGAATGTGAAGCTCAACAAGGACAACAGCTTCGCCGAGGATCTGATTATCTGCCGGCATCAGGGCGACGTTTCGCTCGTGCCCCACGCCAAGGCGGATTTCATCGACGTGTCGCCGAAGCAAGTCGTCTCGGTGGCCGCGGCGCTGATCCCGTTCCTTGAGAACGACGACGCCAACCGCGCGCTCATGGGCTCGAACATGCAGCGCCAGGCCGTGCCGCTCTTGCGGGCGGAAGCGCCGCTGGTCGGCACCGGCATGGAAAGCGTGGTTGCGCGCGATTCGGGCGCTGCCATCGGTGCGAGGCGTTCGGGCGTGATCGATCAGGTCGACGCGACCCGCATCGTGATCCGCGCCACCAACGAGACCGATCCGTCCAAGTCTGGCGTCGACATCTATAACCTGCGCAAGTTCCAGCGCTCGAACCAGAACACCTGCATCAACCAGAGGCCGCTGGTGCGTGTGGGCGACAAGGTCGAGAGGGGCGACATCATCGCGGACGGTCCTTCGACCGACCTCGGCGATCTGGCGCTCGGCAAGAACGTGCTGGTCGCGTTCATGCCTTGGCAGGGCTACAACTTCGAGGACTTGATCCTGCTCTCCGAGCGCATCGTCTCGACCGACGTTTTCACCTCGATCCACATCGAGGAGTTCGAGGTCTCGGCGCGCGACACCAAGCTCGGGCCGGAGGAAATCACGCGCGACATTCCGAACGTCTCGGAAGAGGCGCTGAAGAACCTCGACGAAGCTGGCATCGTCTATATCGGCGCCGAGGTCCAGCCGGGCGACATCCTGGTCGGCAAGATCACGCCGAAGGGCGAGAGCCCGATGACGCCGGAGGAAAAGCTGCTCCGCGCCATTTTCGGCGAGAAGGCCTCCGACGTGCGCGACACCTCCTTGCGACTGCCGCCCGGCGTGGCGGGCACCGTCGTTGAGGTCCGCGTCTTCAACCGGCACGGCGTCGAGAAGGACGAGCGCGCCATGGCCATCGAGCGCGAGGAAATCGAGCGTCTCGCCAAGGACCGTGACGACGAGTTGCACATCCTCGACCGGAACGTTTACGGCCGGTTGCGCGATATCCTTAGCGGCAAGGAAGTCGCCCGCGGTCCCAAGGGCATGAGGAAGGGCACGGAGATCAATGAGGAACTCCTCGCCGATCTGCCCCGCAGCCAGTGGTGGGACATAGCGCTCAAGGACGAGCAGGCCATGTCCGGTATCGAGGCGATCAGGCGCCAGTACGACGACGCCAAGAAGCGCCTTGAGCAGCGCTTCGTCGACAAGATCGACAAGCTGAAGCGCGGCGACGAACTGCCGCCCGGCGTGATGAAGATGGTCAAGGTCTTCGTGGCCGTGAAGCGCAAGATCCAGCCGGGCGACAAGATGGCCGGCCGCCACGGTAACAAAGGTGTGGTCAGCCACATCGTGCCCATCGAGGATATGCCGTACCTTGAGGACGGCACGCCGGTCGACATCGTTCTGAACCCGCTGGGCGTTCCAAGCCGCATGAACGTGGGGCAAATCTTGGAAACCCATCTTGGCTGGGCCGCGCGCGGGCTGGGCAAGATGATTAACCAGGCGCTCGAAGTCTTCCGCAGAGACGAGCCGGGCTGACGAGCTTCGCGCCGCCGTCGCCAAGGCGTACCAGAACGACCAGGCGGTCATAGGGCTGGAAGACAGCCATCTGGTCGAGCTTGCCGAGAACCTTGGCAAGGGTGTGCCCGTGGCAACGCCGGTGTTCGACGGCGCACGCGAGCGCGACATCGACGACATGCTGAGGGCCGCGGGTCTCGACACCTCCGGCCAGGTGACGCTCTTCGACGGACGCTCGGGCGAGGAGTTCCACCGCAAGGTCACGGTTGGCTACAAGTACCTCTTGAAGCTCCACCATCTCGTGGACGACAAGATCCACGCGCGCTCCATCGGCCCCTACAGCCTCGTCACCCAGCAGCCGCTGGGCGGCAAGGCGCAGTTCGGCGGCCAACGCTTCGGCGAAATGGAGGTGTGGGCGCTGGAAGCCTATGGCGCCGCCTACACGCTGCAGGAGATGCTGACGGTCAAGTCCGACGACGTGGCCGGCCGCACCAAGGTCTACGAGGCCGATCGTCCGGGGCGACGACACGTTCGAGGCGGGCGTGCCGGAGAGC